>JBMYXS010000014.1:0-57016 GCA_049608645.1 Pikeienuella sp.
TCGGCCCGGTCACTCGTCAGTCACTTCATTGGAAACGGGGCAATGCCTGGTTTCCAGATGCCGCTAGGCGCATAGATTTCATCCGCCACATATTTAGCCGCCAAAGTCGGCATACGACATTTTCTGCTCTGTTTTGGGTCAGGCTTGAACGCGCGGTGGTCGTTCTCGCGCCTCAAAGATCATACAACGAACTGGCGGCTTAACGTCTCTTGCTTCGCGCTCGTCGCTCCGCCAGTTGCACGACCGCGTCGGCATCTTTTTGACTGCGGGTCACGCGCACAGATTCCGCTTCGGAAATTTCCCGCTCTATCATGGGGCTGCCGATACCTTCTGTGGAATCATAACGGAGGAGGAAGCGGCCATCGCTGGCCACCACCTCCACCCCAAATCCATCGAAGGTTGTTGGCATGATTTATCCCTTGGGGAAATAATCCTCGCAGTCGCCGTCACGGTACACATCAGCCGTGCAGCAATGCAGGCCACCGCCGAAGGCGTATGCGTCGCGAAGCTCAACCTCGACCACTTCCATGCCCAGCTTGTCCATCTGCTCGGCCTGATAAACCTCTGATTTCTCGACACAAACGGTTTTCGGGTCAAGCACCAGCACATTCATCGACAACCATGTCGAAGAATAGCAAAGCGCCGGCGGGGAGTTATGAGCAGGCTGCGCAGCATCCACGATTTCCCACCCGTTGCGATGGAACATTTCACGCTGTTCTTCAGGCAAACGGCGCTGTGGGTTATTCAGGATCAAACCGGGGCGCAGCGGCGTAAAGGTCGCGTCAATGTGGATCGGATACGGGTCACCGGGAAAGTTCACGGCATGCACGCGATGATCAGGGAAATGGCGGCGCAGCCATTCGATGCCCTTCAGGTTCGTGGTGAACCCGTGCTGCACCACAAGGTCTTTACCAAAGCGCAGCACATCGGCAGCGTCGAACAATGGTTCTTCTTCCGTGGTCACAAAGAATTTTTCTGCCGCCCACTCAAGGCGTTTTGCGTCGCCGATTTTCTCAGACAGGTAATCAGGGTGATAGTCCGCATCTGTCAGGCGCGGTTTGGGGGCCGCTTCGTGGCGAAAGCGCGGGTCTTCTTCCCAATACTGCTGCATCAACGGGCGATAGCAGAGGTATTCAAACCAGCGGCAACGATATGACATCGTCGCCTCGAGGATTTCATGGCCGACTGTCAGCAACACATCGCGCGGCGGCATGCACCCGAATTGGCTGTCGGTGTGAAAATCCGGCGTGGTAGCTGGCAACGAAAAATCGGTTGGCGTTGGGCGGTCAACACGAACGCCACGCTTGCGCAGCATGTCCGCAAAATTGTCGAGAAGTTCATTCCCACGATCAATCGATTCCTGTGGGCGGCGCCCCCATTGGCCGCGCATGTCACTGTCTTCGGGCACCTTGGCATCGAGTGCCGGTTCAGCGGGTGGAATATGGCAATCATCAGCGCGGCCCACGATGACGTGACGCAGCGTATCCCATTCGTTCCAGCTTTTGACTTCGGTTTTGTCCGGTGACCAGGCCATTCGCATCTCTCCCAAAGGAATCTCTTGCGCCTGTTTTCTATCTGACAGCGCGGAATACAAGAGCCTTTCGGAGCAAATTTTGGTCTGCATACGCAACAACGCAGGTGTCAGCCAAAGATATCAAGCACACTTACCGCTGAAATAGATATGCCGGAAATGTCGTATCGGCGCGGTTCAACGCGGTATTGGCTCTGATCTTCAACGGTTTCAAAGCTGTCGGCATGGACCAGAATTTCACTTTTCTTTGCAAGGTCTTCGCCAAGTTTGGAGGCTACATTCATCGCCTCTCCCCACATATCGCGATTATCAATCAGCAGTATTTTTCCCGATGCAATTCCCACTGAAATAAAGATATCTGCATCCGCCTCGGTCACGATGTTCATGCCGGCAAAACCGGCCTTTAGCTCCCAGGCAAATTGCAGCGCGTGATCGACGGTATCGAATATCGCGAACAGATTATCGGCTTCGAACTTCACGATCGTACCGTCGTGATCACCAATCAACTGTTGTGAAAGCCGCTGCATTCGACGCACCATTGCCAGATAAAAGATGATCCCGCGTTTTGCTGTCAGCCGGGAAAACCCAGACAGGTCGAGCACGAAAACCGTGGCATCCACTGAGAAAGCGGCCTCGATTTCAGCGGCGATTATCGGTTTTTCTGTTTTTCCGGACTCGATATAGCGGTCGATCAGTTCATCATATTGTGCAACCGAAGCTGTATTGATTTTCATGTCCCACTCCCCTTCCATGAACCATGATAATCGCCCGGCAAGGAAATGCGATGAATAAGCTCACGTTGAAAAGGCGCGCGATACCATGAGCGAGGAATTGATTTGCCCGCTTTGCCTGCGCCCGATTCCACCAGATGTTCGCCAATCGGTGCACCATCTGATCCCAAAGCTAAAAGGGGGCGCAAAGGGGCCGCGCGTTGTGCTGCATCAGATTTGCCACAATGAAATTCACAGCACGCTGACCGAGGCTGAACTGGCGCGGGAGTTTAATACGCCTGAGGCGCTGCGCGCCCACCCCGCATTGGCCAAATTCGCCGCCTGGATTTCGCGAAAGCCACCTGGCTTTCACAGCCGAACCAAGGGCGGCCACCGCAAGAGATAACCCCATTTACCTCCCCAAAGCATTGGCCATCTGTTCAATGTCGATGCCTGAAAAAGACGGCCCCAATCTGGTGGCGGCCTGTGATGGTGTCAGCACAGGCGCAGCCAGCAATTCTGCATTATGCATCCGGTCGCTATCGTTCAGCTCATGCGCCGTCACGATCCACGCCGGCGCGCCACCGCAGTGTTTGGTTGCCAGTAAATCATCAAGTTTGTTGTGACTTAGAGTTGTGCTGTGAACGGTGCGCAGGGGCGCTCGTGGGCTGACCCGCGCAAGACCACAAGCAATCAATCGGCGCGTCGCCGCATGAAGGCGCACACCCTGCCCCTGCCCCTGCCCTGCACTAAGAAACCAACCGTTTTCAAAACCATAGATCTCCGGCGCGGGAACCGTTTTTTGGCCAGCTTCAACAGCAGTGCGAAACCGCGACACCCAATCTGCGGCAAGCGCATCATCATCATCCAGACGAAATGTGCCGACCCGCCCGTGGGTTGGCTCCACCAGCGAACGCACGCCGCGACGAACGGATTTTGTGAAACTCTCATCCGGGCCAAGCGTGAGCACCAGCGAAGGGTAAGGTTGTCTTGCAAGCAATCCTTCGATCCTGTCCAACGCCCAGGGCGGCGAAAGCGATGATGTTACGAGCAATAATTTGAAATCGGGATCAGTTTGCGCCGCCAGTGAGGGCAGCGTAACGGCCTCCCATATCGCGATGCGTTTTTGTAATCGCTCCGCCTCAAACAGGTGGTCGACACGGAGATCAAAAGGCAGATCAGCATTGGAATAGGGGTGTGTGTCACGAAATATCGCTGAAAAACGCGTTATGCCCACGACCGACATTCGCCGACGATGCAACCACCGACGAGCTGACAACATCATGGCGCACAACCATGCCGCAGCAAAGGCATTCAGGCGGCCACCTTACCCATGATTGCCTCATAGGCATTGTTGATTTCAGACAGTTTGCGCGTGGCCAGTTTCACCGCTTCTTCTGGCACACCGCGCGCGATCATCTGATCGGGGTGGGTTTCCCGCACCAACTGACGCCAGCGCGCGCGAATGGTCTCGCGGTTGGCGTCATGCTCAACACCCAAAATGACATAAGGATCACCGTGGTCAGGTGCGTGCCGTGCCCGCAGACTATTGAAACATGCATCATGCACGCCGAAAATTTCGGCGACTTCCTTCAGAAAGGCATCTTCACCGGGGTGATAATGCCCATCAGCCACCGCGATTTGGAAAAGGCCGTCCAGAATATCAATCAGCGTTTCATGCCCTTCGCCAAAAAGGCTCGTAATCTGGCGTGCGTATCCATCGTAGCCCGCGACGTCATTCCGCGCGAGGTTGAACACACGGGCGGCGTTCTGTTCCTCACCATCGGGGATGCTGAAAATCTGACGGAAAGCCGCGACCTCATCCCGTGTCACCTGCCCATCGGCCTTGGCCATCTTGGCACCAAGCGCGATGATTGCGATTGTGAAGCCGATGCTCCGCTCCGGCGGCGTGCGTAATTTCGCCAGAACGTCCGAAAGGCTTTCGCCGGACGCAAGGGCAGAAAGCGCCTCACCAATTCTTTCCCAAATAGACATGTCAAGGACACTAACCGATGTTATCGGCAAAGGGCAGAGGTGAATGCACCCCCCTTTGCGACAAGTTGCATAAATCGAACAATTACCGAATGAGGCGAGTCGCGCCCGAAACCCGGACGGGTGCGCCATTCTCTGGCGTGGAAAACGCCGTGATTTGGGATGGTTCGCCCATGTCTTCGCCTTGCCGTATCACGATTTGACCAGTCAGCCGCCCGGTATCTCGCAACCACCCCGACCACGCGGCCGCCGCCGCGCCGGTCGCGATATCCTCGAAAACACCGCCGGATGGGAACGGCATCCGCACATGAAAAGATCGCTCTGATTCTCGCCAAACAAGATAAAAACCCACCAGATTCTGATGTTCGGCACTCAAGGCGGCCCCTGCTGACTGATCATAGTCAAGGCGCGACAGCCGGCCGCGGTCTTTCAATGGCAATGACAACATATCTGCATTGGCCGCGATGCGGGTGATCGGCAAGGACGGGTCCAGATCATCCTGCGTCAGCCCGAATAGTTTCAGGGCGTCGCTTACCAGCGCAGGATCGGGAATGCTGTGGGAGGTTGGCGGCGACATAAGCGCGGCTGACCACCCCGCGGCACCATGTTCAGCCTCAACCGAAATTTCCCCATCATTCAGGTGCAGATCATATCGCCCTGCCCCATGCTTCGCGCCAAGGGCCGCGCCAAGGGCAATCGTTGCGTGCCCGCAAAAGGGAACCTCGCGCACCGGCGCAAAATAGCGAACACGCCACCCGTCACCATACGGTGCGGCAAATGCTGTTTCGGCGTAACCAACCTTGGCCGCGATGCGTTGCATATCGTTTTCGGGCGGTAGCTCGCTCGCGATCACAACACCCGCTGGGTTGCCGCCCATATTTGTGGAAAACGCTGCGATACGCTCAACTTCAAAATCCGTCATGGTGTCTCACTCGCTTTTCGAAATGCTCTATCCATCCAAGATGGCGACCTGCGATGCCGGGGCCAAATGATGCTTCGTGATATGAATGATCAGCGTTTGGCAGTGCAGAGGAGCATATGCGCAGGCCATACGCCTTAGCGCGGTGTCAGGGCGCGCTGCATCATTACCATATCCAAGACTTCGCCAAACTTTGCGCCAACGCCGGGCAACCGCCCCACTTCTGTGAAACCACATGCCCTGTGCAGCGCCAAAGATGCCTCTCTATCAGCGCCAATAACACCGACGAGATGAGAAAGACTCTGATATTCCGCCCGCTTAACGAGTGCCGATAACAATGCGCGCCCGACACCGCGACGCTGTGCTGACCGCGCAACATAAACGCTGTTTTCTGCCGTTCGCCAATATCCGGGCCAAGTGCGGAACCGCCCATAACAAGCGTAGCCCAGAATTTCCGCCCCATCGCAGGCAACCAATGTGGGGTATCCGTCGCGACGCAGGTCCATCCACCATTTGCGCATGGCACCGGCCGAGCGTTCAACAGTCGTCCATGTAGCGGTGCTCTCGCGAATTTCCGGGTTCAAAATGGCCCGGAGCGCGCCCAAGTCTGCCTCAACTGCATCTCGTATTTCCATCCCACATCTTGACGATTGGTGATGCACACGGTCAAGCCTTTCGGAGCGAACAACTTCGCGCCAGCACTTGAGAACACGGGCCGGACATCTTAGATTGCAGGCCACGAAAGGAACATGTTCATGTTTGCTATTCCCGGAAAACAAGCGGTAACGCTTACCCCCGGCGCCGTTGATCAGATCAAGGCGCTGATGTCTGAGTCCGATGGCCGCGTTAAGGGGTTGAAACTCGGCATCAAAAAAGGCGGCTGCGCGGGCATGGAATACACCATGGAATACGCAGAAGACGTCTCGCCCCACGATGAGGTGGTGGAACAGGACGGCGCGCGTGTGATGATCGCGCCAATGGCGCAAATGTTCCTGTTTGGCACAGAGATTGATTACAAGACGTCACTGCTGGAGTCTGGCTTTGTCTTCAACAATCCCAATGTTGCGGATGCCTGCGGATGCGGTGAATCCATCAGTTTTAAAGTTGGCGAAGACGCGTGAGTTTTACTGAATGACTATGCAGTCAGGTGCGATGCGCCCGTTTATCGTCGGCAACTGGAAAATGAATGACGCCGGGACAGGCGTTATTGATACAATCGCAAAGGGCGCACCGGAAGGTGCAGACCTTATGATTTGCCCACCTGCCCCCCTGATCGCGCCTTATTCTGGCCGCGGCGTTGATATTGGCGCGCAGGCCTGTCACGGGGCGGCATCCGGCGCGCATACAGGTGATGTTTCTGCCGAAATTCTGGCCGGTGCCGGGGCGTCAGCGGTGATTGCCGGGCATTCTGAACGCCGCGCCGATCACGGCGAAAATAATGGAGCGGTTGCTGCGCAGGCACAGGCCGCCTGGCGCGCAGGCCTGCGGGCGATCATTTGCGTTGGAGAGACCGAAGAAGAACGCGCAAACGGCGATGCACTGGCCGTTGTCAGCACGCAAATTGCTGGCTCTGTGCCCACGGGCGCGACATCAGAAAATACCGTGATTGCGTATGAACCAGTGTGGGCCATCGGCACCGGGCTTGTGCCCTCTCTCTCGGACATTCAGGACATGCACGCCCATATCCGCCAGATTGCGCCTTCTGGCGTCCATATTCTTTACGGTGGCTCGCTCAAACCCGGCAACGCGACAGACATTTGCGCTTTGCCGAATGTTGACGGGGGGCTGATCGGCGGCGCATCACTCAACGCCGCCGATTTTTTGGCGATTGCTCAGGCGGCCTTGTCTCCTGGCCGCGTCAAACCGTAATGCGCCACAAGGCGCTGCAGCGCGAGTTTCAGGACCACTTTGCCTGACCGGGCGGCCCACCCCATACGCTTTTCGGTCGCCTCCAGACCTTCGAGAAAACAACATACACGCAGCGCAACGTCTGAAAGCCCCGGTCCAAGGGCCTCAACAGCTTTTGCGACACGCTCACGGGCAAACATCGGCCCTTCGGACGGGGTGCGCCCTGCGCCACTGGGGCGATCACCGGCGGTGAGGAACCTACGCCAGTCCTGCCCAACTTTGGGGCCGATCTGCGCCATTTCAAAGTCCTCCCGCAGGCGCTCTCCCGCTTCGACCTCATCAGCACTCAACAACGCCTCCCCCCGCGTGTTCTTGCGCCGCGCAAGCCAGCCAAGCGGGGATTCGCCAAGGTTGACGCTCACCGTTTCGATCTCTCCGGTATTGATATTTGCGATGCGCCGCGTGCCGCATTGTTGATGCTGGGTCGTGAACGGGCTTGGCGATTCCGCAAATGCGGTGTCTGTCTTGGGGGCCTCACTCGCGACCGCGCGGCGCAGGGACGCCCGCCCTGCCGAGGAAATTTCATATTTGGAACTCAGGTCAGATTTCCGAACGCATTTCACCCAGTCTCGCGACAACAACTGCGTTGCTTCATCAAGAGTGATCAGCGCAAGCGGGCGGCGAAATTGGTTCGTTCGGCAAAAGATCCCTGCCTTATCGGCGCCTTTTGCGACCATCAAAAACGCGTCGGGTTCTGACAGGCGGCGGAGGGCTTGGATCTCCTGTTTGGACGGTGACATGGTGGGAGCATTGGGTTTGGTGCGTGTCATGGCAGACTCCATCTGGGCTGGTAAGGGCAGAAACGCAGAGGCGGCGTCACTGTCCGCCTCCAATTCACAAAGAAGGCGATCAAAAAGCGGATCGTCGCGCCGGGCTTCAACCCGCCGCACCGCCCGCATTACAGTCGAAGGTTGGCGCCCCATCGCAGCAGCGATGGAACGCATCGAAAGCCCCGCTGACGTGTGCGAAAGATAGATCGCGATATCCGAAGCCACCTCATCGGAGGCCCCTGGCTGATCATTGATGGTTTGTTTTGTCATTGCGGGTACTTGCCGTTTTGATTCAATTTTTACGAGAATCTTGCTTAGTGCCCTATGATGAACACGACCTTAACAATGTTCATCAGTTCGCACCCATAACCCTTTGTTATTAAATATTATCATTGCTTTAACGGGTGCAGCGCGCACCCACAGATGCCCGCGCAACACCCCCGCGCACTGTGCTCTGTCTTTGCCATCAACATGCAACAGACAGAGGTTCACAATGTCACTGAAACGGCCCAGAATACTCGCCCGTGCAGCCAAGGCAGGCGCTGATGTCTACAGACGCGACCGCGACCTTGCCAAACTGATGCCGCGCCTGATGATGCGGCCCGACAAAACGCAAATCATTCAGGGCCTGAGAACAGCTGAAGCGGCCTGCGAAGAAGACCGCAAGGCCTGCGCCGTTACCTATTCGCTTAGCCGTCATGTCGGCTTGTTGGCCGCCTTGGTGGCAGAACTACGCGTCAAGGCCGTCTGACTTTCGGCATTGGCACGAAGCCGCGGCACGAAAAAACGGGCACCAGATTTGTGGTGCCCGTTTTCACATGGTTAGGCGCGGCCTAATCGCTGATTGTTAGCGCATCAGATAAACGCGTCTGGCTCAGCGGCTTTGCGTTGTTCGATGAATGCTTTCAGCGCCTCATCAATCGCAGGATCGATCGGTGGCTGAACATATTCAGACAACATCCGTTTTACCTTGATGCTCGCAAGGGTTTGCGTATCGCGTGCACCTTCTTCTGACCAAGTCTCAAATGGCTTGTAATCCAGCAAGTTAGACCGCCAGAACGCATTTTTGAAATTGGCTTGCGTATGCGCACACCCGAGGAAGTGACCACCCGGCCCGACTTCGCGAATGGCATCCATCGCCTGACCGTTTTCAGAGATATCCACCCCCTCGGCAATGCCGTGCAAGGCACCCAACTGGTCCGCGTCCATCACGAATTTTTCAAAGGACGAAACCAACCCACCTTCAAGCCAGCCACAAGAATGGAGCATGAAGTTTACCCCCCCGAGCAGCGCCGCGTTCAGCGTGTTTGATGTCTCATAAGCGGCCTGTGCGTCGGGCAATTTTGACCCGCAAAGCGAGCCACCTGAACGGAATGGCAAGTTCAAACGACGCGCCAACTGGCCCGCACCCCACAGGATTTTCGACGCTTCTGGCGTCCCAAAGGTCGGCGCGCCAGAGTTCATGTCGATGGATGTCACAAACGCCCCCATGATCACCGGGGCACCGGGGCGAATTAGCTGGCTATATGCAATGCCCGCCAAACCTTCGGCCAAAACCTGCGTCAACGTACCGGCAACCGATACCGGAGCCATCGCACCGCCCACGATGAACGGCGAGATGATGCAAGCCTGATTATTCGACGCATACACTTCCAATGCGTCCATCATAATGCTGTCAAAGGTCAACGGCGAGTTGATGTTGATGAGCGAGGTCATCACCGTGTTTTCCTGAACGAAATCCTTACCGAACAGAATTTCGCACATCGCGACGCTGTCTTCGGCGCGGGATCTTTCCGTGACCGAGCCCATGAAGGGTTTGTCGCTCAGCGTCATATGCGCATAAAGCATGTCGAGATGGCGTTTGTTCACCGCCACGTCTGTTGGTTCACAAACCGTGCCACCCGAATGGTGCAGGTATTTCGACATATACCCAAGGCGCACGAAGTTCTGAAAATCAGCGATGGTCGCATAACGACGGCCGCCATCGGCATCGCGCACGAAAGGCGGGCCATAGACAGGTGCAAATACTGATGTGTTGCCGCCGATTACGACGTTACGCTCTGGGTTGCGCGCATGCTGGGTAAATGACGAAGGTGCCGTGGCGCAAAGTTTCCGGGCAAGGCCACGGGGAATGCGCACGCGCTCATCCTGAACATCGGCCCCTGCCTTACGCCAGATTTCGAGCGCAGCTGGGTTGTCGACAAAGGCAACGCCGACTTCTTCCAGGATCGTTTCGGCGTTATATTCAATGATTTCCAGCGCCTCTGGCGTCAGAATATCCATCGTGGGGATGTTACGCTCGATATATTTTGCGGCCTCAACGCGCACGGCGGTACGTTCAGCACGCCGTGCTGCACCGCCACCACCACGTGAACGCCGTTTGCCACCAGTTTCCGCCGCCGCAGTCTCGCCCATGTCGATCTCCATAACGCGATTGATTTTCGGATCCACTATAACGCGCGCCCGAATTGCGAAAGGTGGGTTTTCGCCCCCCGGACGTTCGTCAGCGACATAAGCGGCATTGATGAAGGGTATCACGCCGCTACGCTTGCACGAATCCGGGCACGGGCATATTCAGCAGCATGGATATTCACGATCACGACCGCCTCCTCATCATCGACTTTGGCAGCCAGGTAACGCAGCTGATCGCGCGTCGCCTGCGGGAATCTCGCATTTATTGCGAAATACAGCCCTTTCAGAAGGTCACGGCAGACACAATCCGTGCCTTCGCGCCCAAGGCTGTAATCCTGTCCGGTGGGCCTTGCTCCGTCATGGATCAAGACAGCCCGCGCGCACCAGATGAATTGTTCGAAATGGGCCTGCCAATTCTGGGCATTTGTTATGGCCAGCAAGTGATGATGCATCAGCTTGGCGGTTTGGTCGAAGGCCACGGCCACGCCGAATTTGGCCGTGCGTATGTGGAACCATTGGGCGAAACGCCACCGCTGCTGACCGGGTGGTTCGCAACAGGCAACGAACAAGTATGGATGAGCCATGGTGACACGGTCACCAAACTTGCCCCCGGCTTTGAAACCTTTGGGGCCTCCCCGAATGCGCCCTTCGCGATTACCGCAGATTTGTCGCGCAATTTCTTTGCTGTGCAGTTCCACCCGGAAGTGCACCACACACCAAACGGCGCGCGTCTGCTGAAAAACTTTACCGATCTGGCCGGGTTCAGCGGCGACTGGACGATGGGTGCCTATAAAGAACAAGCGATTGAGGCGATCCGCGCGCAGGTCGGTGAGCAAAAGGTTATCTGCGGCTTGTCAGGTGGTGTAGATTCTTCGGTTGCGGCGGTGCTGATCCACGAGGCGATTGGCGACCAGCTTACGTGTGTGTTCGTCGATACCGGCCTGATGCGACAGGGCGAATCGGATGAGGTCGTCGGCATGTTCCGCGACAACTACAACATCCCCCTGATCCACGCCGACGAGAGCGAGTTGTTTTTGGGCGAGCTTGATGGCCAGAGTGACCCGGAAACCAAACGCAAGATCATCGGCAAACTGTTCATTGATGTGTTTGAGAAACACGCGAAATCGGTCGGCGGTGCAAAATTCCTCGCGCAAGGCACGCTTTACCCCGATGTGATCGAAAGCGTCAGTTTTTCCGGTGGCCCGTCTGTTACGATCAAATCGCATCACAATGTGGGTGGTTTGCCCGAGCGGATGGATATGGAACTGGTCGAACCATTGCGGGAATTGTTCAAGGACGAAGTGCGCGCCCTTGGCCGCGAACTTGGCTTGCCCGAGAGCTTTGTGGGCCGCCACCCGTTCCCTGGCCCCGGCCTTGCCATACGCTGCCCCGGCGAAATCACCCGCGAAAAACTGGACATTCTGCGCAAGGCTGATGCGGTCTATATCGACCAGATCCGCCGCCACGGCCTTTACGATGATATCTGGCAAGCCTTCGTTGCCATTCTGCCTGTGCGCACGGTGGGCGTGATGGGGGATGGACGAACCTATGATTTTGCCTGCGCGCTACGCGCGGTAACATCAGTGGATGGCATGACCGCTGACTATTATCCGTTCAGTCACGAATTCCTTGGTGAAACGGCGACCCGTATCATCAATGAGGTTCAGGGCATCAACCGCGTAACCTATGATATCACGTCCAAACCACCCGGAACGATTGAGTGGGAATGAGGACGCCAGAGGAACTTTCCCCCCTGCCCGATTATCTGGTCGAGGTGGTGGCGAAGGAACATTACGAACGTGATCGCCCCACTATTCCGTGGCGCGAAGCCACGGACATCGTACGTAACGGTTGCCGTGAGGCCGCAAAGGTGATCCTTCGCGCGCGGGCCGCGCAGTCTGACATCAAACGATGATCAGGATTGCCGCCTTTGCGCTGACCGCCCTTACAACGCTCGCCACTGCCAGCGAACGCCCTGACCTGCTTTGCGGTGGGGTTGAGCCGTCCTGGTCGTTGGAGATTGCGAGGGAAAGCGCGCTTTTCACTGCGCCGGACAGTGCCGACATTCATTATACCATCCCGCTGATCACGCCAGCAGACGGTCGGCCATGGCCGCGGGCGCTGACCCTGCTTGCCCCGCAAGACACGGCCATCGCCCTGATCCGCCCACAAACCTGTTCCGACACCATGTCAGACCGCCGTTATGAGTGGACTGTTGATGTTCTCACGCAAAGACGCTCTGAGGCGATCTTGCTAACCGGGTGTTGCCGCGCAAAATGAACCAATCTCGCCCTTTTCTCGCGCTCGCCTATATGCTCGGTGCCACGGCTTCGTTCACGTTGATGGCCGTTGCCGGGCGGGAGCTTGCCGGAAAGCTCGATACATTCGAGATTATGACATATCGGTCCCTGATGGGCGTGATCGTCGTGGTCGCCATCGCCTATGCACGCGGTATGCTGGGAGACATTCGCGCGAACCGGATGGGTCTGCATTTTGTGCGCAACCTCAGCCATTTTGCAGGGCAAAACCTGTGGTTTTATGCCGTCGCGCTGATCCCGTTCAGCCAGTTGTTTGCCTTCGAGTTTTCGGTGCCGCTTTGGATATTGGTGATGGCCCCGTTCTTTCTCGGGGAAAAGCTGACGACTGTGCGCGTTGCCTCCGCCCTCATCGGGTTTGTTGGGATATTGCTGGTGGCCCGCCCCGATACGGCGACGATCAGCCCTGGCCTGATTGCGGCATTCCTTTGTGCGATTGGCTTTGCCGGTGCCTCCATCGGCACCAAACTGCTGACCCGCACTGAAACGACCATGTCGATCATGTTCTGGCTGACGACCATCCAGCTTGGTTTTGGCATCATTGCCGCGGGTTATGATTTTGACATGACATTGCCGAATGCTGAAACGGTGCCTTGGGTTTTTGCGGTCGGTATGTGCGGCCTGACTGCGCACTATTGCATTACCACCGCAATGACATTGGCCCCCGCGACGGTGGTTATGCCGCTTGATTTCGCGCGTCTGCCGGTGATCTCGGTCATTGGCATGTTGTTCTATGACGAACCGTTGCTTTGGATGGTGTTCATCGGCGCATTGATCATTTTTTGCGCCAATTATCTGAACCTTCGCGCCGAAGCGCGCAAGAAACCGATTTGATCCGCCGCGGCACACGCGGTATCGATCTCCGCAGAGGGGAGCCATACTTATGATGTATAATTCAGCAGATGACTGGCGCAGAGCGACGCAGAAATCCGTCGCCCTGATTGGTATGTCAGGCGTTGGCAAAACGCGCATATCGGCCATGCTGCGCGATCAGGGAGAATGGTTTCATTATTCCGTCGATTATCGCATTGGCACCCGCTATCTGAACGAGCAAATCACGGACGACTTCAAGCGGGAGGCGATGAAAAACCCCTATCTGCGCGATCTGCTGCGTTCGGACAGTATCTATATCGGCTCCAACCTGTCGTTTCATAACCTGACGCCGCTTTCGACATGGCTTGGCAAGCCGGGCTCCACCGAGAAATTCGGCATCCCCTTTGACGAATATGTGCGCCGTCAGCGTATGCACCGCGAGGCCGAGATTGCCGCGATGATGGACGCAAGCGCCTTTGTCACGCGGGCGCGTGATTTGTATCGCTATGATCACTTCATTTGCGACACCTCTGGTTCTGCCTGTGAAGTGGTCGATGCCGACGACCCAAACGACCCGGTTCTGACGACCCTTTCAGCGGCCATGCTGCCCATCTATATCCGGGGTACCGATGCCCATGAAGCCGCGCTCAAGGCACGCTTCGATCGGGCACCCAAGCCGATATATTACAAAGAAGACTTTTTGCGTGAAACATGGGCTGATTACCTTGCGCAAGCAGGTGTTACAGAAGCTGACGCGGACCCAGATACCTTCATTCGTCATGGCTTTGCGCAACTGATCGACCAACGCCGCCCCCGCTATCAGGCCATTGCCGATCAATGGGGTGTCACGGTAGAGGTTGATGATATCGCCGCCGTCGAGACGCCAGAGGCATTTGATGAATTGATCGCAGACACATTACAGTCACGCGCGAAACCGTGACTTGCAGCCCCTACGGTCGACGCAGTAACTACGTTTTCCCTGAAACCTAAGTTGAACCTATGCCAATCAAAATTCCATCAGACCTGCCAGCCTATGATGTCCTCACCTCAGAGGGCGTTATGGTCATGGCGGAGGATGCAGCAGAGCGGCAGGATATCCGGCCGCTGCAAATTGTGCTGCTGAACCTGATGCCCAAGAAAATCCAGACAGAGACACAATTCGCGCGCGTCATCGGTGGCACACCGCTGCAAATAGAACTGACGCTGCTGCGTATGTCTGGCCGGGAAAGCAAAAACACCTCTGCGGCACATATGGAGGCGTTTTACAAAACCTTTAATGAGATAAAGGACCGTAAATTCGACGGCCTGATCATCACCGGCGCGCCGATTGAACACCTCGCGTATGAAGACGTGGATTATTGGGAAGAACTGACCACCATCTTTGAATGGACCCGCACCAACGTGCATTCCACGTTTGCTGTGTGCTGGGGTGGGCAGGCAATGATGCATCACTTCTATGACATCCCCAAATATGATATGCCGGCCAAGAAATTCGGGTGTTATGAGCATACTGTCGTTGAGCCTGCCTCCCCCTATCTTGCAGGGTTTTCCGATGGTTTTCTGGCCCCGGTCAGCCGTTGGACAGAGGTTCACGCGCCTGACATCACCAAAAATGATGGCCTAAAAATTCTCGCAGAATCAGATGGTTCTGGCGTTTGCCTCGTGCGTGATGATAATTTGAACGCTCTCTATATGTTCAATCACCTTGAATATGACAGCGACACGTTGAAACAAGAATATGATCGCGACATTGCCGAAGGCGTCAGCATCAATGTGCCGATGAATTATTACCCTGGCGATGACCCCAGCCTGCCACCACAGAACCGATGGCGGAGCCATGGGCACCTGCTCTACAGCAACTGGGTGAACCAGATTTATCAAAGCACACCCTTCGATTGGACGAGCTAACGCCACGCCAATCCATACGCAGGCCTTGCACCATCGGGCGCGCACCATATGTCTGTGACAATGCATAAGGAGAGCGGCATGCGTCGGCGTGGATTTCTGATTGGCCTTGGGGCGACTGGTCTTGGGGCCATGGGGTTGTCTGCCTGCGATACCACGGCAACGCCCTATGACAGGGCAAAGGCCGAAAGCGCATTTCCCCCGATCGGCAAGCTGATCGGCGTTAACGGCCTGAACATTCACGCAACAGATCAGGGTGCGGGCGATGGTCCGCCGGTCATCCTGATACATGGTGCAAGTGGTAATGTTCGCGACTGGCACTTTGGTATCATTGACAAATTGACCACCGGGCGGCGCGTCATCGCGATGGATCGCCCCGGGTTTGGTTATTCAGACCGTGCAGCAGACCCAGACGCCTGGCATCCTTCTGAACAAGCTAAACAACTCCGCCGCGCCGCCCGGCGAATGGATGCACGCAAACCCATTCTTGTCGGTCACAGCTGGGGCGCGGCCGTAGCGTTGGCCTGGGCGCTTGATGCCCCTGATGAGGTGTCAGGCGTTGTGTCCGTGTCGGGCGCGACGATGGCGTGGGGTGGCCTTGCAGGCGCGCTCTCCTCTGTCGGGGTTGGTGATTTCGCAGTGGATTATTATGTTTCGAGCCTGTCGCGGCGGGCTGATTCCGGTGCAATTGACGATTTCCTCGCGCGGGGGTTTTCACCTCAGCCCGTGCCCAAAGGGTACGCAGATTATGTTGGCGCGCCCCTGGCCCTGCGCGAACATACGCTGATTGCCAATGGTGATGATCTTAAGAACACGCAGGCCGCCCTGCAGGACATGGCATCCCGTTACGGCGAACTATCCGTACCATTGCAAATCATGCACGGGGAAGAAGATCGCCTGTTGAAGATTGAACAACATGGCTATCCGCTGGAGCGTGCAACAAACCGATCAGACATAACGCCCCTGCCCGGTGTTGGGCACATGGCACATCATGCCCGCCCTGATGTGCTTCTCCGGCTGATCGAAAAGATCGAAGCAGGCTAAGGGCAAGCCCACCGCACCACGCCCCCTCGACAAGATTTAGGCAGGCCGCCACACTGCAAGCGATCACAGATCGCACCACTGTGCGCACGGCCTTGCAGGAGACATCCATGGGTGAAATTCGCGAATACTTTGAAAACGACGCCCCCAAACGCGTGCGTGAGGCCATCAAGAAGGCAAAAAAGGGGCGGATCCTCGACCCGGACTATCCCTACAAGAAGCGGATGCCACGGGACGAATACGAAGACACGATGGCCAGCCTGCAGATTGAGCTTGTGAAGCTCCAGGCGTGGGCAAAGGCCAGCGGCGCACGCATTGTGCTGGTGTTTGAGGGGCGCGATGCAGCGGGCAAAGGCGGCACGATCAAACGGTTTCGCGAAAACCTGAACCCACGTGGCGCGCATGTCGTGGCCTTGCCAAAACCATCGGATGTCGAGCTTGGGCAATGGTATTTTCAACGATATATCAAGCACCTACCAACATCGGGCGAAATCACTTTCTTTGACCGCAGCTGGTATAATCGCGCAGTGGTAGAGCGTGTATTCGGCTTTTCCAGCGATGAACAACGTGAGGTGTTTTTTCGTCAGGTTCCCAAGTTTGAACGTATGATGGTCGAAGATGGGGTCATCCTTTTCAAATTCTGGCTCACCGTTGGGCGTGCCGAACAAATGCGCCGTTTCATGGATCGGGAAAACGACCCCCTGAAACACTGGAAACTGTCACCGATTGATTTCAAATCCCTTGGCAAGTGGGATGACTATACCGCCGCGATTGCCGAGATGTTTGAACGCACCAACACCAGCCACGGCCCCTGGACCGTTATCAGGTCTGATGACAAACGCCGCGCGCGCATTGCCGCCATTCGCACGGTGTTGAGCGCGATTCCCTATGAGCATCGCAACAATGATGTGGCCTGCGCCCCCGATGACGCCATTTGCGGCACACCGCTTGAGGCACCACTCGCCCAATGATGCAGTCAGGCGTCATCGTCAGGGATGGCGCGGTGGTCGTTCCGCCGTTATCGCGTGAAACGGTCAATCAAACAGGTGTTTTGGTAAATGGCGCCCCGGACCCCGCCGCGATCACCTACCGCGGCGGCCACACAGCGCATGACAATCCGCCCGATATTGCCGCGCAAGAGCACCTGCCCGGATCGTGGCTTTGGGCCGGGCCGTTGTATTGGCATTTCGGGCATTTCCTGACCGAAAGCATCACCCGCCTTTGGGCGTACGATGCAGTGCGCCAGAATCTGGATGGCGTAATCTTCACGCCAAAAAGATATGGGGCCGGCGCGGAGATCTTGCCCTGGCAAGCTGAATTCCTCGAAATGGCGGGCATTGGCCTGCCCACCCGGGTCTTAACCAGGGCCACAGCGGTCGAAAGACTGATCATACCCGCTCAGGGTTTTGGCACGGGTAAGATGATCGGGGGCACGGGGGCGTTCCGTCACTTTGTGCAAACGCGGTTCGCAAAGGATATTCCGGCAAACGGGCCTGAGCGGCTCTACCTGTCGCGGTCAAAATTTGGTCCGCGTAAAGGCGGGCTTTTGGGCGAGGTTGGTATTGAATCTCACCTCGCCGCTGAGGGATATGAGATTTTCCACCCCCAAAATCACACCCTGCAAAAGCAAATCGCCATGCTCAAGGCCGCAAAGCGCATCATCGGCGCAGACGGGTCAGCCTTTCATTTGGCAGGGTTGGTCGCCCGCCGCGATGTGCGGGCGGCCATGGTCATGCGGCGAAACGCAATCACGCCCATGCACCTGATAGGCCAATTCGAAGCCTTGCGCGGAGCCAAACTGCACGCGATCAATGCGATCAGGCAGGATTGGACACCAAACGGCGCACCGCCTGACAGGTTATCCTATGCTGAGCTGGATTTTGCCGTGCTTTCCCGCGCGCTGCGCCGCCTTGGCCTGATTGACCGCGAAGGCTGGGCAGAGCCGACACCGGAGAGCGTCACCCGCCGAATTCGTCAGCTTTCACGGCGCCGTGGGGTTTCGCTTATGCCCGTAAGGCCAGAGCCACGCATAACCTTCTGAACGCAAACCTTGCGATTGTGCATTGGCGACCATATTTGCTGGCCATGACCTATGCTGATCCGCTTTCCGGCCCGCCTAACCCTGATACCGACCCGCAATTCTACGACGGCGTGCCCGCGAAACGATTGCTTGCCTTTGCGATAGATGTGGTCGCGGTATGGGGCGTTGCGATTGTGATCTCTGTATTGACACTTGGCATCGGATTTTTTCTGTTCGCGCCGTTGGTGTTTGTTATCGACGTCGTTTACCGCGTCATTACCATCGGCAATAAATCCGCGACACCGGGCATGCGTGTCATGGGGATTGAGCTGCGCGATGCGCGTGGTGATCGCCTCACCATTGGCCAGGCTGCGTTGCATACGGCGCTGTTCTATGTGGCTATGGCCTTTGTGATCATTCAGCTGATTTCGGTTCTTCTGATGGCGGGAAGTCGGTATGGTCGCGGCGTGCACGACATGCCGTTTAGCACGACAATGATAAATCGACCGCTCTGACGACTGAAAAGGGCTTGCCAAGTCAGTCAGAGGCGCAAATGTTAGTGCTCAATGACGCATCAAAATCAAAAGATCACGGCGCAGTTTTTTCTGACCGCCTCGCAGCCCTGCCCCTATCTGCCTGATCGGCAGGAGCGGAAGCTGTTCACGACGATTCGCGGGGCTGAGGCCCGTGGCGTGAATGATCAATTGTCTTTGCGCGGGTTTCGTCGGTCGCAAACCGTTGCCTATCGCCCCGCCTGCGCCGATTGCGGTGCCTGTCTTTCCGTGCGTGTTCCTACGCTTGATTACGTGCCAACAGCGTCACAGCGCAAAATCATGCGGCGGAACATCGGCATTGAACGGCGTGCCTGTGCGCCCTGGGCGACCGAAGAACAATACGACCTGTTCCGCGAATACCTTGCTGCGCGCCATTCTGATGGCGGCATGGCGGACATGGATATGTATGAATTCGCCTCGATGATCGAGGAAACCACCGTCAAAAGCCGGATTGTTGAGTATCACGACCCAAGTGCGGGCGCAGAAAACAGCCTGATCGCCGCTTGTCTGACCGACGTGATGAACGATGGCCTGAGCATGGTTTACAGCTTTTTCCGGCCAGAACTTGACCGCCGATCACTTGGGTTGTTCATGATCCTTGATCACATTGCCATTGCGCGTGAGGCGAACCTGCCGAACCTGTACCTCGGCTATTGGGTGCCGGGGTCGCGCAAGATGGATTACAAGGCCCGCTTTACGCCCTTTGAATATTTTCGTGGCGGCGAATGGAACCGGTGTGAAGACCCCGCGACGCTGCCGATTGATGAACTGCGCCGCCCTGACCCCACGCCCGCATTACCCTGACCGCATGAGGCCACGGGCCGCTTTGCCGCGCTGGAAACGGGCGTAATCGCAAGAAATTGCGCGAAACCTGCTGACTTGACCGTGTTTGCCCCCTTTTCCCGCACTGCACACCTCATTATAAGCGCGAGTGACAAGCCCCCGCAGACTGGTATGCATAGACGGGCGCGAAAGGCGAGCGACGTATGTTCAACGGCATTTTCGGCGTGTTCTCTTCGGACATGGCCATCGACCTCGGTACAGCCAACACCCTTGTTTACGTCAAGGGCAAGGGCATCGTTTTGAACGAACCTTCGGTCGTCGCCTATCACGTCAAGGACGGCAAGAAAGAGGTTCTGGCAGTTGGTGAAGACGCCAAGATGATGCTGGGCCGCACGCCCGGTTCCATCCAGGCCATTCGCCCCATGCGTGATGGTGTAATTGCTGATTTTGACGTTGCTGAAGCAATGATCAAATATTTCATTCGCAAGGTTCAGAAGCGGGGCATCTTTACCGCGCCGCGCATCATCGTTTGCGTACCCTATGGTGCCACAGCCGTTGAAGAGCGCGCTATCATGGAAAGCGTGCTGAGCGCGGGCGCACGCTCCGCCGCTCTGATCCCCGAACCTGTGGCCGCTGCAATCGGTGCCGGTATGCCATTCGGAGAGCCAACCGGTTCCATGGTCGTCGACATCGGCGGTGGCACGACAGAGGTGGCAGTGCTGTCACTCGGTGACATCGTATATGCGCGCTCCGTGCGCGTTGGTGGCGACAAGATGGATGACAGCATTATTTCCTATCTTCGCCGGCAACAGAACCTGTTGGTCGGCGAAGCAACGGCCGAACGCGTCAAGAAATCCATCGGTATTGCCCGCATGCCCGATGACGGGCGCGGCGAAAGCATGGAAATTCGCGGTCGTGACCTGCTGAATGGTGTGCCCAAGGAAATTGAAATTACCCAGGCACAAATCGCCGATGCGCTTCAGGACCCGGTTCAGCAGATCGTAGAGGCCGTGATGGTCGCGCTTGAAGCAACACCGCCCGACCTTGCCGCAGATATCGTTGACCGTGGTGTTATGTTGACAGGTGGCGGTGCGTTGCTCGGTGATCTTGATGTTGCCCTGCGTGAGCAAACCGGGCTGGCCGTTACCGTGGCAGAAGAAAGCCTGAACTGCGTTGCCTTGGGTACCGGCAAGGCGCTGGAGCATCGCGCGGCGCTTCGTCATGTCTTGCGCGACAGCGTGTGACGGGCAACAATCAACAACACTGACGGCGAAACGTACCAGAAGCCGGGCGTAACCGCCCGTGGGAGCGGACGCGCATGGCCAGAAACGGCGACATCGGAGCAGAGTTCGGGCGTCTCGTACGCCGCGCAATTCTGCTTGTTTTGGTCGCGGTTTGCATCGTTCTCTTCATCCTCTGGCGGGCAGAAAACCCACGTATCGAACGGCTGCGGATGGCGCTTGCGGATTGGGCAACGCCATCCATTGAAATCACATCCAACCCGCTGAACGCCGGCGCGGATATGGTGCAGGACTTTGAAAACTTCACCCGCGTCTATCAGCAAAACAAGGCGCTTCGCCGGGAAATCCAGCGCCTGCGATCATGGCGCGAAGCGGCGCAGCAGCTGGAGCGGGAAAACGCCCAGCTCCGCGCGCTCAACAATCTGAAACTGTCCGACCGGGTCGGCTATATCGCCGGTGAGGTGATTGCGGACAGCGGCGGGCCATTTGCCCAAAGCGTATTGCTGAACATCGGCGCACGAGACGGCGTCAGCGACGGCGCAGCGGCTGTTGATGGTCACGGGCTGGTAGGGCGCGTAGTTGGCGTTGGCGACCGGGCCTCACGCTTGTTGTTGCTCACCGATTTTAACAGCCGGGTTCCGGTAAAGGTGCAACCCTCCGGGCGGCGGGCGATTCTGACAGGCGAAAACACGGACGCCCCCCGGTTGGCGTTTCTTGATACGATGCTGGGTGTCGCAGCGGGCGACCGCGTGATGACATCGGGCGACGGCGGTGTTTTCCCGCCAGATCTGTTGGTAGGGATCGTCGCTGTCGTGGGCGAACGCAGTGCAAAAATTCAGGTAAGTGCCGATTATGAGCGGCTCGAATTTCTGCGCGTGCTGCGCTATCGCCCTTCCACCCGCATTGATACTCCGGGTGGATTGATCTTGCCCGGTGAGGTAAGCGGCACATCACAGCCAACAGCCCCATTGGACACCCCACAGGCTGTTCCTGACGGGATCGTCGAATGACCCCGGCAGCCGGTCGCACCTCGCTTTATTCGCGATGGACCAGTGCGCTGGTTCTCATCTCATTTGGGTGGGTCGCTATCTTGCTGGAGCTTGCGCCGCTGAACAAGGCGGCTGGCGCGTTGCCCTCACCTGATATTCTGTTCTGTGTGGTTGCCTTTTTGGTCATGCGCCGCCCCGGTGGCGCGCCGGGAATATTGATCCTTGGTCTGGGTCTTGCACGCGACCTGTTGAGCGGCGGCCCGGTTGGCCTTGGCGCATTGGCGTTGCTTGCCACAGCCGAGGCCCTTCGCGTCATGGCCGAACCACTGCGCCGCCGTGCACGGGGGTATGAGTTTGCAGCGGTGGCGGTGCTGGCCTTGGGGGCAACCGTTGCCAAGATCATCATTCTGACCGCAACGCTGGCCGCCCTGCCCCCGCTTGATTTGCTTGGCATGCGCCTCTTGATGACTGTTGGAACTTATTTCATCGTCTTTTTCTTGTTCAGACAGATACTGAGGATTCGCGCGGAGCGCACAAATGATCTGCGATTGGGGCGGGGTTCACGATGAAAAAGTTCTCCTTTACCTCACATAAGAAATCCAAGACCGCGGGCATCTCACGGCGGGGTGCCTTGATGTTGGGCGCACAAGGGCTGCTGATGGGCGCGCTGATCTGGCGTATGCGGGATCTGCAGATCGAAGAGAGCGAAACCTACCGCACACTGGCTGAGGAAAACCGGATCAACGTCCGCCTGATCGCACCAGCCCGAGGCGAGATATTTGACCGCAACGGCAAGAAACTTGCCGTGAACCACCAAAACTATCGGGTTGTCATGGTCCGCGAAGAGGCTGGCGACGTAGAAGCGGTGCTGGATGAACTGGGGCGTTTGATCGAAATTACCCCCCGGCAGCGCAATCGCGCCCTGCGTGAGATGCGCTCCAAAGCTGCCTTTGTGCCCGTCACCGTCGCTGAGCACCTTGATTGGGAAGATTTCGCGCAGATCAACGCCAATGCCCCGGCGCTTCCCGGTGTTGCACCTGAGGTTGGGTTAACGCGTTTTTATCCCGAAGCTGACGTAATGGGTCATGTGATAGGTTACGTCTCCCGATTTTCAGAACGTGACGCTGCGCGTGATGATGCCAAAGATCCGCTCTTTGAAATTCCCGATTTTCATATTGGAAAGATCGGCGTGGAGCGGGCGGATGAAGTGCGATTGCGCGGCATCGCCGGTGCCCGGCGGATCGAGGTTAACGCCGTGGGTCGCGTCATTCGGGAGGTTGACCGTACCGAAGGTGGCGCGGGTGGTGATCTCGACCTGACGATTGACCTTGATCTGCAACGATACGCGATGGAACGCCTGAGCGGGGAAAGCGCAGCCGTCGTTGTGGTGGAGGTCGGCACCGGCGACATCATGGCAATGGCCTCCAACCCCTCTTTTGATCCGAACAAATTTGTTATCGGAATCGGGCAAAATGACTGGAATGGCCTGCTGAACGACAAATACCGCCCGCTTCATAACAAGGCCACGGCGGGGCTGTATCCCCCCGGCTCCACGTTCAAGATGATTGTGGAAATAGCCGCGCTCGAAGCGGGTGTAATTGGCCCGAATGAAAAGGTTTTTTGCAACGGTCGGCACAAGCTGGGTGATCGGTTTTTTCACTGCTGGCGTCGTGGTGGCCATGGGCAGATGGATGCGCGCGATGCCATCAAGCAATCATGCGATGTCTATTTCTACGATATCGCAAGGCGTGTCGGCATTGAGAAAATCGCGGAAATGGCACGCCGCTTTGGCCTTGGTGTGGAGCATGACCTGTCGATGTATGCCGTGCGCTCTGGCCTGATCCCAACGAAGGATTGGAAACGCGGCACGCATGATCAGGGGTGGTTGATCGGTGATACGCTGAACGCCGGAATCGGCCAGGGCTTCGTTCTTGCCAGCCCATTGGAACTGGCAATTATGACGGCTCGTCTGGCAGGTGATGGCAAGGCAACCGCGCCGCGCCTCGTGAAACGCATAAACGGGGCGGACGTGCCGATTGCGGAGGCCCCCTCACTCGGGGTGTCGCCCGGCACACTTCGGTTAGTGCGGGATGCCATGTACGCGGTTTCAAACGAACGGCGCGGTACCGCTTATCGTTCTCGCATTTACGATGATGCGTTCCGCATGGCGGGCAAGACAGGCACCAGTCAGGTCCGCCGCATCACCGCGGCCGAACGTGCGCGCGGCGTTATCAAGAACGAAGACCTGCCGTGGGAGCGTCGGGACCATGCGCTGTTTGTCGGCTTTGCGCCCTATGAGAGCCCCAAATACGCTATTTCGGTTGTGGTTGAACACGGTGGCGGAGGTTCCAAGGCGGCGGCACCGATTGCGCGTGATGTGATGATGCGCGCCCTCTATGGCAAGGAGCCTCCGCTGCGGGCCTATCCCCCCAACCAACGCGATGCCATTGAAGAGCAACGCAAAAAGCGGGACGAAGCCTTGCCAACCGAGAGGCAACGCGCATGAGCCTGACATTTCGTGAAGGCGGGGGCACCGTTGAGCGCCTGACAATTTGGCGCAAGGTTTTCCGGTTTAACTGGGGCCTCGCCCTGCTGATCGCTGCGGCGGCGGCAATCGGGTTTCTGATGCTGGTGTCTGTTTCCGGCGGTGACCTTGACCCCTGGGCGCGGCGCCAGATGGTTCGCTTTGGTGTCGGTGTTGGGGTCATGGCCATTGTCGCGATGATTGACCTGAAATTCTGGCGCCTGACGGCACCCGCCTTATACCTTGGGGCGTTGGCCCTGTTGGTAGGCGTGGAGATTTTGGGCGTTACCGGGATGGGTGCACAGCGGTGGATCGATTTTGGCTTTTTCCGTCTGCAACCTTCGGAATTGATGAAGATTTCGCTGATTGTGGCGCTCGCGGCCTATTACGCCTGGCTTGACCCTGAGGATACGTCGCGGTTGATATGGATGGCACCGCCCCTGTTGATGATTGCAGCGCCGGTTTTGCTCGTTTTGAAACAGCCCGACCTTGGCACCGCCATTCTGCTGATTACCGGGGGGCTTGGCGTAATGTTCCTTGCCGGTGTTACCTGGTGGTTTTTCGTCGCTGGCTTTTTCGGTGCCGTCGGTTCGGTTGCTGCGGTTTTGATGTCTCGTGGGACCGATTGGCAAATCCTGAAAGATTATCAGTTTCGCCGCATCGAAGTGTTCCTCGACCCGTCGCAAGATCCGCTTGGCGCAGGATATCACATCACCCAATCGAAAATTGCGCTTGGCTCCGGGGGCCTGATCGGGCGTGGGTTCATGGAAGGCACGCAAAGCCGTCTGAACTTTCTGCCTGAAAAGCACACCGATTTTATCTTCACAACCCTGGCAGAGGAATTCGGATTTCTGGGCGGCGCATCGCTCTTGACCATATATGGATTGATTCTGTTGTTTTGCTTTCTGTCGATGACCGGAAACAAGGATCGGTTTGGAGCGTTGGTTACGGGCGGCGTTGCGCTTACCTTTTTCCTTTTCTTTGCTGTGAACATCTCGATGGTGCTTGGGCTTGCGCCCGTGGTGGGCGTCCCCCTGCCCCTCGTCAGTTATGGCGGCAGTGCCATGCTGGTTCTTCTTTTCGCCTTTGGTCTGGTCCAAAGTGCCCACATTCACCGACGGAGCTAACCCATGACAATCGTTGCATTTTGTGGCCGTGAAGGACAACGCGAACAATGGGGTGAAGCCCTTGGAAAATGGTCACGGGAGCTGGGCATTCCCGCTACGGTGCACCTTGACCCCACAACGGTTGATCCCAAGACCGTTGACGTGGTGATCGCAAACCCGCGCGCAGAGGTTAAAGATTTTTCGATATTCTCAAACGCCCGCCTTTTTCAGAATATGTGGGTGGGCGTTGAGGAAATTCTGGCCAATGGCACCATCCCCGCCGATGCCCCTTTGTGCCGCATGGTTGAGGACGGCATAACCGAGGGGATGACCGATTACATCTGTGGTCATGTCTTGCGCCATCACCTCGATATCGACAAATCCATTCACGATACAGCCAATGGCGTTTGGGATCCTGCCGTTCCCCCCATCAGCCGGGATCGGCGCGTCGGGGTGCTCGGCCTTGGCGCGCTGGGTGCGGATGCGGCGCGCATGCTTGCGCAGCTTCGGTTTGACGTGGCCGGCTGGAGCCGTACGCCGAAACAGATAACCGGCGTTTCCTGTCACTCCGGTGCCGACGGCCTGCGGGATGTTATCGCCCGTTCAGAGATCATCGTGACCATATTGCCCCTCACCGATGATACACGCCATGTAATGAACGCAGAGACTTTGTCACTGGCCCCGAAAGGCGCGGTGATCATTAATCCCGGTCGCGGTCCTTTGATTGATGATGAGGCACTGTTGGCGGCGCTGAAATCCGGGCATATCGGTCACGCGACGCTGGATGTCTTTGCGGTTGAACCGCTGCCCGCTGATCATCCGTATTGGCACATACCGAATGTCACCGTTACGCCCCATATCGCGGCCGAGACACGAACGGATGGTGCTGCGCGCACAACAATCGAACAAATTGGCCGCCTACAGCGCGGCGAGCCGTTATCACGCATTGTAGATCGCGAACTGGGCTACTAAGTCTGCGCAAACAGCATTCAGGAAAAATGATGGCCAAACGCCCCAAAAAGATCAAACCGCCCCGGCGGACACTGCTTCAACGCCTGCGCGTGAATTTTCTGGCCGGTATCGTTCTGGTCGGCCCGGTAGCATTGACGATCTATCTAGCCTGGGCGTTCATCACCTTTGTAGACACGCGGATCGTTCCCTGGGTACCGGCCACCTATAACCCAAAAACCTATCTGGATGTGGATATCCCGGGCTTTGGCCTGATTGTTTTCCTGCTGTTCACGACGGTTGTTGGCTATTTCACCAAAAACCTGTTTGGCAAACAGCTGGTGCGCATTGTCGAGGGCTGGGTTGATCGCATGCCGGTCATCCGCACGATCTATAATGCTTTGAAACAAATCGCAGAAACGATCCTTAGCCAGTCACAGACCTCCTTCAAACAGGCCTGTTTGATCGAATACCCGCGCAAAGACCTTTGGGCCATTGCCTTTGTCTCGACCGAGACCAAGGGCGAAATTCCGGTCAAGACCGGCGGGGAAATGGTTAGCGTGTTCTTGCCGACAACCCCTAACCCGACGTCGGGCTTTTTGCTGTTTGTGCCGCGCAAGGATGTTGTGATCCTTGATATGGATGTGGAACAGGCCGCAAAGCTGGTCATATCGGCAGGTCTTGTCAGCCCGCCCACCAAAGAGGAAATCGCGGCTGGGGTCGCAAGACGACGCCCGTCAGAGGCGGCCTAGATGCTGACCGCTGGCCTGACCGGCTTTGCCAGCGGGTTTTCCCTTATTCTGGCGATCGGCGCACAAAACGCATTTGTCTTGAAGCAGGGCCTTTTGCGCGCCTATGTCTTGCCCGTTGTGCTGATCTGCGCGGTTTCCGACGCCCTGCTCATTACACTGGGCGTTGGCGGTTTCGGTGCCATTGCTGAACAGGTTCCGTGGCTGACACCGTTGATGACGTATGGCGGTGCTGCCTTTCTGATCTGGTACGGGTGGCGCAGTTTTCGGTCTGCCATGACACCAAAATCACTGGAAGCAGCTTCAGGCGGTGCGCCATCGCTCCGTGCGGCGATTGCCACCTGCCTTGCTTTTACATGGTTGAACCCGCACGTATATCTCGACACGCTCGCGCTGCTTGGCGCCATTTCAGCCCCTTATCAGGGTGATGACAAATGGGCATTCGGCGTGGGGGCTGTTACGGCGTCTTTCGTCTTTTTCTTCATGCTTGGATATGGCGCACGCCTTTTGACGCCCCTTTTTGCGAAACCTTCGGCGTGGCGCACTCTCGATGTGGTCATCGGCATCGTGATGTGGGCGATTGCGGCCAGCTTACTCTGGCAGTGAGCGCCACCACACATCGGGCAAAAAGCCCGGCCAATCGCCATATAGCGAAATATGGTCAGGGTATTTCAGCGCGCTGTCATGGGCGACCCACGTTGTTGGCTTATACCAAAACGGAATGACATAGCGTTCGGCCGTCAAAACACGATCCAGTGCGCGCGCGGCGACCTCCAGGTCGGTGCGATCCTTTGCGTTCACCAATTTGTCGATCAGCGGGTCAATCGCCGGGTTTGCCGCCCCCATATAATTCCGGCTCCCCTCTCCCTTGATGCCTTGCGATCCCCAATAGCGACGCTGTTCAGCGCCCGGAGAAAGGCTGAGGCCCCAGCCTTCGATGATCATGTCAAAATCATAGCTGATGCGCCGTGTTTCATACTGCGCGTTATCAACAAGGCGAATTTCGGCATTTATGCCAAGGCGTTTCAGCGCATCAACAAACACATTCACCACCCGCTCGTAATTTGCCTTCGCAGGGGAAAGCGTAATTTCAAAAGCAAAGGGCGCGCCGTCAGACGTTTGCAACACGCCATCCCGAACCACATAGCCTGCCGCCGCCAACAGTTTGGCAGCCTTGCGCAATCCCCGTCGATTGCGACCATCGCCTTTGGTCTGAGGCTGGGTCACTGCGCCGTCCAAGGCACCCGGCGGCAAATCAGCCGCAAACGGGGCCAACAGGGCTGCTTCCGCACCGGTGGCCGGGCCGTTGTGTGCCAGACTGGACGCACCAAAATAGCTTGGAATACGTTCATGCGCACCGGCCAGCATCGTGGCCTGAACCCATTCAAAATCAAACGCCTGGGTCAGGGCTTCGCGCACACGACGGTCAGCGAACAAGGGGTTACGCGTGTTGAACACAAGGCCCGTCATGCCCGTGGGCCGTTGGTGAGGGATTTCTGATTTGGTCAACTGCGCGGCAGCGGCAAAATTATACCCATTCTGCCAACGCTCCGCATCGCCATCGCGGAAAACATCGGTTTCTCCAGCCTTGAAGGCTTCAAACATTGCCGCGCCATCGCGAAAATATTCGATCCGAATTTCATCGAGATTATTCCGCCCCCGGTTAATCGGCAGATCAGCGCCCCAGTAATCAGGGTTACGCACCAGCGACAAAGACCGCCCAGGCTCCATCGCACCGACGACATAGGGGCCGCTTCCTGTGATGGGCTTCAGCGTGGTGTCTGCAAAGTCTCGCCCGTCCCATTCCGCCGCCTTGAGAATCGGCATCAGGCCCAGAATCAGCGCCGCCTCGCGGTCGGCATCTGCAAAATGTATGCGCACACCGCGCGACCCGACCAGTTCATGCGATGCAACCTTGCGCCAGATATTGCGGTAATTGGGGCGCCCTTTTGTGCCTAACGTCTCCATCGACCACATGACATCAGCGATCGTTATAGGCGTTCCGTCAGAGAATCGGGCAGCCTCCCGCAGGTGAAATTCGACCCAGGAGCGGTCCTCTGCGGTGACAATTTTCTCGGCAATCAGGCCATAAAGGGTGAACGGTTCGTCATAATTCCGGGCCAAAAGCGATTCGAAAGTCTGGCCGCGCAACTCCCACGGGTAGGATCCTTTGATGATAAAGGGGTTCAAACTGTCAAAAGTGCCCACCTCACCAAATGTTATGACCCCACCCTTCGGGGCCTCTGGGTTGGCGTAGGGTAAGTGGGTGAAATCAGAGGCTAATTCAGGTTTTCCATGCATCGCAATGCCGTGGGATTCGGCCATTACTTCTGAATCTGTTGCAGCAAGAAATACCGCCAGCACCCCGATATGTAACAGTTTTCCGAAATGGGCGCTCAACGCCTTTCTGGTGTGGAGGATCGATTCAGGCTTGCAACTGTGCTTCATTTGTCGTTATCCTGTTCTCACTGCTCGATAGGTTTCTTGCCTGTATGAAACCTGCCTCAATGCACTTCGCCCCTGGCTTGTCCAGGGGCGTTTTTTTTGCCCGAAGATCATGCATTCGGCTCCGAAACCCAATGCGCCTTCGAACGGTCAACTTTTTGCGCGAGTGGGCATTAGGGTCAACGCCCCCTCTCGCCATTCCTGCCGCACCTGCTAATCTGCGCTGCAACAAACCACCAACGGTGAAAACCACATTGAAGGAGCGGTCTCCATGTCTCTCACAGGTAAAACAGCGTTCGTCACAGGGTCCAACTCAGGCATTGGCCTTGGCGTTGCGATTGAACTTGCCAAGCGCGGCGCGAATGTGGCGATAAATTCATTTTCCAACTCAGACGATGATCATGCGCTGGCCGCCAAGATTGCCAAGGATACCGGTGCTGATGTTCGTTATTTTCAGGCAGACATGTCCGACGGCGAAGCCTGCCGCGCGGGTGTTGAGGCGGTGGCAGAAGCATTTGGGGCCTGCGATATCCTCGTGAACAATGCAGGCATCCAGCATGTGGCACCGATCGGTGATTTCCCGACCGCAAAATGGGATGCGATCATCGCAATCAACCTCAGCTCCGCATTCCATACAACTGCTGCCGCCCTGCCCCTGATGCGCAAGGCTGGTTGGGGGCGCGTGGTCAATATTGCCTCTGCGCACGGGTTGACCGCATCGCCCTTCAAATCGGCCTATGTGGCCGCAAAGCACGGCGTTGTGGGGTTAACCAAGGTTACAGCCCTCGAAACCGCGCAGGAACCAATTACCGCAAACGCCATTTGCCCCGGCTATGTTCTGACACCGTTGGTTGAAGCACAGATCCCCGACACCATGAAAGAATACGACATGAGCCGCGAAGACGTGATCAAGAACGTCATGCTCACGCGGCAGCCCTCCAAAGAGTTCGCCACGGTTGAACAGCTTGGTGGCACCACCGCGTTCCTGTGTTCTGACGACGCCGCACAAATCACCGGAACGACGATTTCTGTGGATGGCGGGTGGACCGCTCTGTGAGTGATCAAGGCCCGCTCAAACTTTACTGGTGGAATGAGAAACCGAATTTCGGTGATCAAATTTCCGCTGATGTGGTGGCCCATATCGCAGGCCGCAAAGTTGAGTGGGCGGCACCGAAAGACTGTGATCTGTTCGCGGTTGGCAGTCTTTCGACCATTGTACGCGCGAATTGTTTGACACCGCGTGAAGCCGGGCCAGCGCCGTGGATCTGGGGCACTGGCATGGCCGCGCCCCATCGCCTCGGGTTCCTCGACAATGTAAACATCGCTGCACTGCGCGGGCCGTTGACGGCCAACTTCATGCAGACACGTGATGCGGCCTTGGGCGACCCCGGTATCTTTGCGGCGGATCTTGCCGGCCCTGTCGAGAAGACAGAGCAAATCGGCATCATGTTGCACATCAGCCACCGGTTTCGCGGGCCGGAGCGGCGCGCCATTCGGCGTGACGGTCGTTTTCGCTTTATTGACCCGGCCGCCGACGATCACCTGAGCGTCGTGCGTGCCTTGGGGGCCTGTCGGCACGTGGTGTCATCGAGCTTGCATGGCCTGATCCTGGCGGATGCCTATGGCGTGCCTAACACTTGGCTGGCGCGCCCCGACGCGCAACGCATCAGCGCAAATTTCAAGTTTTATGACTATGGGCTGTCGGTTGGTCGGGCCTTTGATGCGCCAATAACCTCGCTAACGGTTGATGATCTTTTGCGCGCGGCAGATGCAGGGTCACCAGACGTTCAGGATGGTATTATGCGTTCGAAGGAGGCGCTCTCCGCAGCCTTTCCAGCAGAGTTGAAGGCCAACTGATGCGCCAACCGATTGCATTTCTTACCATGGTACGCGGTGATTATACGTGGTTGCGCCTGTGGCTGCGCCATCACCGCAGATATGTGCAGGACGCCAAATCTCTCTATGTCATTGCCCATGGCCGTGACGAACAAATCGAAGATATGTGCCGCGATGTTTCGCTTATCACGGTGCCTTTCGATGCAACCGGCGCCCATTTTACCCGACGCCGCCTGCGCTTGATGCACCGCATGATTGCGGGGTTGCTGGGATATCATCGCGTTGTCGCCATGGCTGATGTCGATGAAATGATCTGCCTGGACCCCGCCATCGGCGATGATCTCGGTGCCTATCTTGATGGTTTGAATTTCAAGGACAAGGTACTGTCTGCAACCGGAATTGAACTGATGGATATGGGCGAAGGCGAAAACCCCGTTGATTTCGACCACCCCGTACTTGCCCAGCGTCGCATGGGTGTTATCAACTCAGCCTATTGCAAACCATGTTTGTTTTTTAACGAAATTCAAAAGGGTAACGCACATCGCATTTCCAACGAGCCGCGCAGAATTGACCCCAATATTTCGTTGATGCACCTGCGTTATGCTGACCTGCAAACCTTCAGACAGGTCGGGGCACGGCGGGCAGAGGTTGCCGAATCCTACAAACAATCGGGCACGGCGACGATCTATGGATGGACAACCGATGCGGAAGACACATTTCGCGCAGCCCGCAGCGTGTTCAAACCAGAAAACGCCAGACCCTTTGAACCTGCGCACACTGCAAGACTAATGAAACGGTTGGAAGCGTTCTCGAACCGAACCGGGCGTGCGGGCCAGAAAAAATGGGGCTTTTTTGAACTGCCAGAGCGTTTTGGCCACTTGGTCTGAATGGGCGCTGATGAAACCACCCCCCGCAAAATGCCTGTTACATTGATGTGACCCACAGGATGACCGCGTCATCTTCTGACAAAGACACAACGCAGTGCCCCATGGAGCCATCGTAATAGGCGCTGTCGCCTTCATCCATCACCACCGGCTCATAAAACTCGGTGTAAAACCGGACAGACCCTGACAGCACCAGCATAAATTCCTCACCAGCGTGCCTTACCCAGCCTTCAAAATCGCTGAACTCACGGGCGTAAACGACGGTCTTATAGGGAAGCATCCGTTTCCGGCTGATCTCCACCCCCAGCATTTCATGCTCATACGTCGAAGTAGGGTGTGCCTTACCTTCCGCCTTGCGAACGATGGTTCGGCGGCCGGATATCTTGTCAACTGACGAAGGTTGAAACAGCTGCGGCACATCAATGTCGAGGCCGCGCGCGAGTTTCTGAACAGCGTCGAACGTCGGTGACATCTGCTCGTTCTCAATCTTGGACAGCGTTGAGCGTGCCAAACCGGCGCGTTTTGCGGCCTCTTCCAATGTCCAGGCACGTGCATGGCGAATTTCGCGAACACGCTCTCCCAACTTCATGGGGGCAACAGGGGGGCCGTCGGCCTCATTCACCGCAACTTTCAGGAGGCTGTTGGCATTTTTGCTGGGCAATTCGTCGGTCATCTTCAATCCTATGCAGTTGGGCATTTCATAAACGAGTATCTGCGCGATTGCGAGGATTTGCGCTTTTGGCTTACCCCATTTGTGCGCTAATCAGGCCGTTCAAACCAGCCCAACAACAAAGCGCCGTCATTTGGGTGGTGCTCCCAAGCCGGAAATCGCCCCATGCGCACAGTCAGCCTGTTTGACGAAGGCCCACCACCGCCTTGCCCCACGCGGTTCAACCTCGCGCAATATGTGCTTGCAGAGGGCGTCGGCACAAAGGTTGCGCTGACCGTCGTTCAGGGCGCAGGTGATCCTGCACCATTGCGGCTGACTTTTGACGACCTCCGTGATCAGGTTCTGCGCGCAGGGGCCGGGCTGTTGGCTGCCGGGGCGATGCGCGGGGACCGGGTTGTGCTGCGTGTCGGTCATTCAGTTGATTTTCCGATACTTTTTCTTGGGGCAACCGCCGTCGGGCTGACACCAATTCCCACCTCCCCGCTGCTTAGCCCCGCAGAGGTCGCGCATATCGCACAGGAAACGGCCGCAACGCTCATCATTGCGTCGCCTGAAATACGCGTGCCTGCCGCACTCACGCCCGAGGCCGTGATGGGGGGCGAAGATCTTGCCGACTTTGCGGATACCGGCGCGGATGATCTAGCCTATATCATCTATACATCTGGCTCATCGGGAAAGCCAAAGGGCGTTGCCCATGCTCATCGGGCCGTCTGGGCGCGTCGCATGATGTGGGACGGGTGGTATGGGCTGACGCCCGAAGATGTCGTTTTGCACGCGGGCGCCTTTAACTGGACTTACACCCTGGGCGCAGGGCTGATGGACCCCTGGGCGTGCGGGGCCTCCACCCTAATCTATGCTGGCCCGCGTGATCCGGGGGTCTGGTATGCGCTCATTCACGAACATAATGCGAGTATTTTTGCAGCAGCTCCAGGCGTTTATCGCCAACTCTTAAAGTCAAACAGCGCCAGCGACGGTTTAGTTAGTTTGCGGCATGGCATATCAGCCGGTGAAACGCTTGCCGCCCCCACAAGGGCCGCTTGGGTAAGCGCAACCGGCACACCCGTCTATGAGGCATTGGGTATGACTGAACTGTCCACCTATCTTTCCAGTGCCCCAGATCACCCCCCGAAAGAGGGACGCGCCGGGCGGCCCCAACCGGGGCGGCGTCTTGCGCTTTTGCAAGACGGGGAACCCGTTGCCATTGGCGAGGTCGGGCAGATCGCGCTCGCTCACGATGACCCTGGGTTGATGAAAGAATATTGGAATGACCCGGAAGCCACGGCATCGGTGTTTGATGGCGAGTGGTTCTTGACCGGCGACATGGGGCGCATGGATCAGGATGGATATGTCGCCTTCCTCGGGCGTAATGATGATCAAATGAATGCGCTGGGCTATCGCGTCGCCCCCGAAGAGGTCGAGGCGGCGCTTTGCGAACACCCCGCCATTGCGGCCGCTGCCGCCGTTGAATTACCGGTACGGGCCGACTTGTCAGTGATCGCAGCGTTTGTGGTGCCGGAAGATAATGCAGACCCCACGATGCTGCGCGAAGCCGCGCTGAAGGATCATTGTCAATTCCACCTCGCCGCTTACAAAATCCCGAAGATTTTTCAGGTTGTGGAAACCCTCCCCCGTAATCCCAACGGCAAGTTGAAACGTCGCGAGCTGATCGCACGCTATGGCTGGAAAAGCGAAGCATAGAAGCGCGTGCAATAGGTAAAGCCGACAATGTGGGGGCATCCGCTGTAACTTGCGGCCATTGAACTTGTTCTGGTCGATTCCGTTGAAAGTCATCATACTGCATTACGCATAGATTTCCGCATCTTGCCGGAAACCGGGTAAGGTTATCGGCAACCAATGTGTTCGGAGCAAACATAGGGAGTTCAGCCATGAGACACCTCGCCAAACTGGTCGGTGCGGCGGTGCTGGGCCTTGCGGCGTTCGGTGCCCACGCTGAGAGCGGCCAAAGCGGCGGCACATTGGTCATCGGCTCAACACAGGTGCCACGACATTTGAATGGCGCGGTACAGTCAGGAATTGCCACTGCTGTACCATCGGCGCAGATTTTCGCCTCTCCCCTACGCTACGATGAAAGTTGGGAGCCACAGCCGTATCTCGCGGAAAGTTGGGAAACATCCCCGGATGGCCTGGCGGTTACGCTCAATCTGGTTCAGGGGGCGGTGTTTCACGATGGGGTGCCGATCACCTCCGCCGATGTTGCCTTTTCGATCATGGCCTCCAAGACCCATCACCCGTTTACGTCAATGTTTGCGCCCGTTGAATCTGTTGAAACCCCTGATCCGCACACGGCGATAATCAGATTAAGTGCGCCGCACCCTGCCCTTTTGCTCGCGCTTAGCCCTGCGCTGGCCCCGGTCTTGCCACAGCACATTTACGGCGATGGGCAGGACATTCAAACCCATCCCGCCAATACAACACCGATCGGCTCAGGCCCGTTCAAACTCACATCCTTTGTGGCCGACGAAGCCGTCGTGTTGGAAAGAAACAAAGATTTCTTTATCGACGGGCGGCCCAAGCTCGACAGGATCATTATCCGCACTATCAAAGACCCCTCTGCGCTTTTGATTGCCTTGGAAACCGGCGAAACAGACCTTTACCCTTTCATGGTCAGCGCGTTTGAGGTGAAGCGCCTCGCAAAGTCAGAAAGACTGACAATCATTGATGACGGTTATGCGGCTGTTGGCGCGATAAACTGGCTGGCGTTCAATACCGCCTCGCCAAAATTGTCAGACGTGCGGGTCAGGCAAGCTATCGCCTATGCGACTGATCGTTCATTTATTACCAAGCAACTGCACCTCGGGCTGTCCACGCCGCAGCGCGGGCCAATCATTGAAACCTCTCCCTATTTTGCTTCAACGATCCCGTCCTATGACGTTGATCTTGGTCGGGCACGCGCCCTGATGGACGAGGCCGGCTTTGGCGACGGCATGGCGTTGACCATTGATTTCATTCCCGGTTCCATCGACCAACAGCGAAGGGTTGCTGAATACCTCAGGTCACAGCTGGCAAAGATAGGCATAACGCTCACGGTGCGCGCCTCCCCTGATTTTCCGTCTTGGGCAAAGCGGATCAGCCAGCATGATTTTGAACTGACCATGGATATCGTCTTCAACTGGGCAGACCCGGTGATTGGCGTTCACCGCACCTATCTGTCGAGCAACATCAAGAAGGGTGTAATCTGGTCCAACACCCAACAATACAGGAACGAAAGGGTCGATGCGGTGCTGAACGCCGCTGCGATCGAACAGGACCCGACCAAGCGCGCGGCGCTATACGCAGAGTTTCAGCACCTCGTAGCAGAAGATCTGCCCGTTTATTGGATTAACGCGCTGCCCTATCACACAGCATACGACAATCGCCTGGGCGGCGTGCCCAAGGGCATATGGGGCGCGATGCATCCGATGGATCAGGTCTTCTGGAAAACACCCAAATAAAGGGCCGATTAGTGCATGAGGGGCTATTCGCACGAAATATCGGTTTGAAATACAACGCCCGCGCCGCCAGTGTCGTTGCCGAACCACAGACGGCGGCGAACTTATTGCCGCGTTCAAGAAACGCTCTTAACGGATCACCGATCAATGCCTGAAAGTTCCAAACACATACTGGTCGTCGGCGCAGGCATTGTCGGGGTTTCAACCGCAATCTGGGCGCAGCGGGCCGGCGCAAATGTCACCCTGATTGACCGTGTTGGACCCGCCGCAGGCACATCTTTCGGCAATGCCGGGTTATTGGCGGCGGCCTCTGTCGTGCCGGTAACAACGCCGGGGCTTATGGGCAAGGCGCCGGGCATGCTGTTCAACCCTGACAAACCCTTGTTTCTTCGCTGGTCATATCTGCCGCGCTTGCTCCCCTTTCTGCGCCGTTATCTTGCCCATGCAAATGCCGACGCGGTCGAGCATATTTCAGTGGCCCTGACCGTGTTGCTGGCTGACACCGCGGAACAACATCTGTCTCTGGCACGCGGCACTGCGGCAGAATCGTATATTTCGGTCGGTGATTATCTGTTCGGCTATGGCAACCGGTCTGATTTTGATGCCGATGCCTTTGCTTGGGGCGTGCGAGAACGTCGAGGGTTTGAATATGAGGTTCTGGAGGGACGTGCGCTTCGGGCCTACGACCCCGCCCTGCCCCATAGCATCGGCCTTGCCGCCCGCTGCCCAGATCATGGCTGGATCAGTGATCCGGGCAAATACGTGAACGCCCTCGCCCAGCATCTGACAGATGAAGGCGGGCGTTTCTTGACCGCTACCCTGGAAGACATCGCGTTGGAAAACGGCAAAGCGGTGGCCGCAATCACTTCAGCCGGTCGCATAGAGGCTGATGAGGTGATCGTTACCACTGGCGCATGGTCTGGCCCGCTTGCCAAACGGCTTGGGGTGACCATGCCTTTGGAAACGGAGCGCGGCTACCACCTTGAATTTGTGAACCCGTCTGTGACCCTCAAGGTGCCGACCATGATTACCGCAGGCAAATTTGTCGTGACACCAATGGCGGGCCGCATGCGCTGCGCCGGGGTGGTGGAGTTTGGAGGGCTGGACGCAGCGCCGAGCCGGGCACCATTCGAATTGCTCAGGCGCCAAACCCTGAAACACTTTCCCGACCTGACCTTCGACAGCGTAAATGAATGGATGGGACACCGCCCCGCCACCACAGACAGCCTGCCCGTTATCGGGGCCAGCCCCAATGCGGCCAACGTCTGGTTCGGATACGGTCATCAGCACATCGGCCTGACAGCCGGGCCAAAAACTGGCCGCTGGCTGGCGCAAATGGCGCTTGGTCAACCACCAAATATAGACCTGAGCGCCTTTGCGGCTGATCGCCCGGCGGTCATGCAGGGTTAGCGTTTGCCGCCCGACGCTTCGGTGTGGGAGACTTCTGCGTGGGCGCGGCTATGCCTGATAAAGTACGGGAAACGCATCCCCCTCAAACACCGCGCCATCTTCATATTCCAGATCCGGAAATGCTGGCGACGTCGCGCCAAGGCGTTTGGCAAAACGCGCATCATCACCAACCCAGCGAACAGAAGTCACCCGGCGGCGCGATGGTGAGGAATTTGCGGGCGCGCCATGCAGAACGCCAAACTGAAACGCGACGGCATCGCCCGGCTCTACGGCCCAGCCTTTGATATCCAGTTGATCGCGGGTTGCGTCGATATCGGGTGCAACTTCGCGTGTATCGTTCTCATACAAATCTGTGCCATCAAACCGTTTGGGCCGGAAATGGCCATCACCCCAGCGGTGGGATGTTGCAACATATTCAATCGTCCGCTCCCGAGGTACCGCATCAACAGGCACCCAAAAACTGACAGTCTTGCGTGCTTCTACCAGATAATACGGCGCATCCTGATGCCAGGGCGTAACCGTTGAGTTGCCCGGTTCCTTCACCAGAACATGATCATGGAAAATACGTGCATTGCTGGATTGCATCAGCGTTGCGGCCATTTCTGCCATCCCGCTGTCGCGAACCAATGCGCGATAGCCATCGAACTGGTCCCAGACGCAGTAATCCTGAAAGAACGGCTGCCCGCCGTCATCGGGCTTGTAGGTCCGCTCCCGCCAGCTTGGATTGGCTTTGTTCTCTTCAATCGCTTCGCGCACACCCTCCACATAATCGGTGAAGGCACCTTTCAGCAGGACAACACCATCGCGATCAAAATCCTCGATCATCTGGTCTGAAATTTTCATCAGGCTCTCCTTCCCATTGGGCCGCCGCGGCGCTTTCTCGGTTTGGCCGCGCGCGCAATGCCTTCACGCAATACGGCCGTCATCGGGTGGTCGGGTTCGTCAGGTTCATAATGGGCCAGCAATTTGCTGGTATCGGTGACCATGTCGCGACCCGGGTCCACGCCCAATGCCCAATCAAGATAGATCGTGCGGCAATCGCCCCCGGTAATCCCCTCGATACGGTATGCTTCCAGGATCAGCGCGCGGGGATCCAGTTCAGCTGTAGGGCCTTTGTTTTTCGCCATCGTTTCTCGCCTAGTCTGATTGCACCATACCTATCGCACCAGCGTGCCATGCTTCGACTGTCTGCGACATTCCCGCGCTGGTTTTCAACAGAAAACAGGGCGGGCGCAGTTACAGCATCCGCTAAATGCAAGTTTCAAACAGTGAGACAACCGTTTCACGGCGCAAGGGGATTGGGTTGCCGCCACAGCTTGGGTCAATCAACGCCTTTTCAGTGAGGCTCGCCACATCAGGATCAACAACACCAAGCGCCGTCAGGTTCTCGGGCACATTGAGTGCCGAACACATCTCAGCAACCATGGCCACAAAACCATCGAACCCACCTGTTATGCCCAAATAGGCCGCTGCGGCCTCAATCCTTGTTTCGATTGCCGGGCGGTTAAAGGCCAGCACAGCCTGCATCACCACCGCATTCGTCATGCCGTGATGGGTATTGTGAACTGCCCCAAGCGGATGCGAAAGGGCGTGGATCGCGCCAAGCCCTTTCTGAAATCCAACCGCGCCCATCATGGCCGCACTCATCATCTCGCCACGCGCCGACAGGTCATCAGGGGTTTGAAAGGCGCGCAACAGATTATCTTTTACAATCCGCATCCCTTCGAGCGCGATCCCCTGGCTCATCGGATGATAATGGGGGGAGCAATAGGCCTCCAGACAATGGGCAAAGGCGTCCATGCCCGTACCAGCCGTGATATGCGCGGGCATTGTAGTGGTAAGCGCCGGGTCACAAATCACCACGCTTGGCAAAACCTTTGGATGAAAGATGATCTTTTTTTCGTGGGTCACGGAATTTGTGAGAACCCCTGCCCGACCCACTTCTGACCCGGTGCCAGCGGTGGTCGGCACGGCAACCGATGGGAAAATGCGCGAAGGTTCGGCCCGCGTCCACCAATCGTCAACATCTTCGAGATCCCAAACCCCAACACTTTGTTGGGCCATCAGCGCGATCAGTTTGCCAAGGTCCAACGCCGACCCGCCACCAAAAGCAATCACACCATCATGCCCACCCGCTTTGAACGCGGCGACGCCGGCATTCAGGTTCAGTTCATTCGGGTTTGGATCAACTTCGGAAAACACAACGGCATCTGGCACATGCGAAAGGGCTTCCTGTGTGATGGGCGCGTTTGCAAGGCCCTTGTCGGTAACGAACAGCGGGCGCGAAATACCAGCGGCGGCACATGAATCAGCAAGTTCAGAAACGCGCCCGGCCCCGAATCTGATCGCTGTCGGATAGCTCCAATTTGAGTGGGTGTCTGGCGTCATTGGATATCTCCGGCTTGGTTGGTCTTATCGGGAACCTTGGCCGCAGTTGAACCGAAACGCCAGACTGATCTTGGGTACAGCCGCGCTTATGTCGGCGTAACCGCTGCGGGCCTGCTGGTGGCCCTGTTAACCAACAACACACCGATGCACGCGCAGGCCGCTGCGGCCCATCCGGCGGCACTGACCGTTTCTCCCAAAAGGCTCCACCCCCCGATGGTAGCCAATACAGGCACGAGGGAGGTAAAGGCAGACGCCCGCGCCAGCCCGAGTGTCTTGACCGCAAAACCATAGGCCGCCACGGAAATTGTTCCTGACAGTACCCCCTGGACAAGCCCCTGCGTTAGAACATCCACGCTTGAAAACTGATCCAGTTCGCTGCCGAACAGAAATACGGCAAGCAACAGGAACGGGCTGGAGTAAAGGCACACATAGGCCGCGCTTTCCAACCCACTCAGCCCTGTATAGCGGAATGCAATGGTGAAGGATGACCACCCAAGACAAGCAGTCAAAAGCCAGGGCACCCCATCAAGGAAATCCGCCCCATCGACGGCCAGTGCCGCGGGCACCACCACCAACGCCACAGCCGCCGCAATGAACAACAGCCCGACACCGCGAACCTTTGAGATACGCTCGCGCAGAATGAAAAAGCCCCAAAACGCAACCACCATAGGCAACAGGCCCGGCACCAATGGCCCAAACAGCGACGCCGGAACGGTTTGCAGGCCTTTGGAGATCAGCACCACAAATGGCCCACCCCACCCGATTGTCATAATCGCAAGTAACAGCGGGTTTTCCCCCTTGGGAAAGATGCCCTTTCGCAACCAGATCGGCGCCAGCATTACAGCGGGGATTCCATAGCGAATCAACGCAACGTCAAGCGGGGCATAAGACGCGTTCATCGCCGCCCGCGTCGCCACGATCCACCCCGCCCAGATCACGACAGCCGTGATAATCCCAACATAGCCAAGCGTCAGGTTTTCCGATTCCGGCATTGGATTGGTCATATCAGCTGTCCTTTTTGTGTTGGCAGAGAATGAACCGGGGCACGCAGATGAACAAGCACGAAAACACCCTGCGACGGTGTTCACCATGCCAGAGTGCATCTGCCCGCTTTCACAAAGGCGCCGAACGCGGTAGAGACACGCAAACTCTGAACCGCTGGAGCGCCCGTCACATGTCCGCACCCTCCTTTGTTGAGCCCGCCGTCACCCCCGCACTTGCTGCTGAGCACGGCCTTGCGCCTGACGAATATGCACGCATTCTGGAAATTTGCGGGCGCACGCCGAGCTACACGGAACTTGGCATCTTTTCTGCAATGTGGAATGAGCATTGCTCCTACAAATCCTCCAAGAAATGGTTGCGCACCCTGCCAACCGAAGGCCCACAGGTCATCTGCGGCCCTGGCGAGAACGCAGGCGTCGTTGATATCGGCGATGGGCAGGCGGTCGTTTTCAAAATGGAAAGCCACAATCACCCCTCCTACATCGAACCCTATCAGGGTGCGGCGACGGGTGTTGGCGGCATTCTTCGTGATGTTTTCACCATGGGCGCTCGACCAATCGCCGCGATGAATGCGCTGTCATTTGGTGAGCCTGACCACCCCAAGACCCGCTCTGTTGTGTCTGGTGTGGTTGAAGGCATTGGTGGCTATGGCAACTGTTTCGGCGTTCCAACCGTCGGCGGCGAAGTCCGGTTTCACCCTGCGTATAACGGCAACTGCCTTGTGAACGCCTTTGCAGCGGGCCTCGCGGATGCGGACAAGATTTTCTACTCGGCGGCGTCTGGCGTCGGTATGCCGGTCGTTTACCTCGGCGCAAAAACAGGCCGCGACGGCGTAGGCGGGGCGACCATGGCCTCTGCCGAATTTGACGACACAATCGAAGACAAGCGCCCCACGGTTCAGGTTGGTGACCCTTTCACCGAAAAACGCCTGATGGAGGCATGCCAGGAACTGATGCGCACGGGCGCGGTCATTTCCATTCAGGATATGGGGGCCGCGGGCCTTACCTGTTCAGCGGTTGAGATGGGCGACAAAGGCGGCCTTGGCGTTATCCTTGACCTCGAAAAGGTGCCAACACGCGAACTGAACATGACCGCCTACGAAATGATGCTGTCTGAATCGCAGGAACGCATGTTGATGGTCCTCAAGCCAGAGCTTGAAGACGTGGCCAAGGCCGTCTTTGACAAATGGGACCTGGACTTTGCAATCGTTGGCGAAACCATTGCCGAAGATCGCTTTCTGGTACGCCTGAATGGCGAAGTTAAAGCTGACCTGCCACTCAAGACGTTGTCTGGCTCAGCTCCTGAATATGACCGCCCGTGGGTGCCAACACCCGCCGCCGACCCGTTGACCGACCTGCCACCGATCGAGGATTGCGCAGATGATCTGGTGGAGCTTCTGGGCAAGCCAAACTTGTGCTCTCGCCGCTGGGTCTGGGAACAATATGACCATATGGTCATGGCAGATACCGTGGTGCGCCCCGGTTCCGATGCGGCCGTCGTGCGCGTGCATGGCACGGAAAAAGCACTGGCCTTCACATCGGATGTGACACCACGCTATTGCCGCACAAACCCTGTCGAAGGGGGTAAACAGGCTGTTGCCGAAGCATATCGCAACTTGTCAGCAACGGGCGCTAAGCCATTGGCAACAACAGATAACCTGAATTTTGGAAACCCCGAAAAACCCGAAATCATGGGCCAGTTTGTTGGCTGTATACAGGGCATTGGTGAGGCCTGTGCCGCGCTGGACATGCCAATCGTCAGCGGCAATGTCTCGCTTTACAATGAAACCGATGGGAACGCGATCTTGCCAACGCCGACGATTGGTGCGGTTGGTTTGCTGTCGTCGCTGGATCAAATGATCCGCATTGCGCCAAACGACCATGACAAGCTTATCATCATTGGGAAGACGACGGGGTGGATGGGCCAATCTGCTTATCTCGCAGAGTTGTACAATGTTGAAGCTGGCGATGCGCCGCCCGTTGACCTTGCAGCCGAACGTGCAGCGGGTGAACTGGTCCGCGCGCTCAAGGCGGAAAACCTGATCACAGCGGCACATGACCTGTCAGATGGTGGTCTTGCGGTAACGGCGGCGGAAATGGCGCTGGCATCAGGGCATGGCGTGAAGCTGGCCTCTGATCCGACGCTCCCCTCTCACGCCTGGTTCTTTGGTGAAGATCAGGGTCGCTATTTGGTGGCCTGCCCGGTTGATGCGGTAAGCAAAGTGATCGCCGCAGCAGACGCCGCAGGCGTACCAGCCGAGCACATTGGCAAGGTCGAAGGTGACCGCATTGTGCTGGGTGATCGGTCCACCTCACTTGCGGCGGCCCGCGCCGCGCATGAAGGTGGGTTTGCACGCATGATGGCAGGCGGAACGCAATAAGATAGTCTTGACCTCTGGCGGAGAAACGAACTCCATACCATCTGACCGCCTTGCACCAACGTGGGGGGCGGACTAGATGAAGTCAGAAGCAAACAAGGGGCACTAACGCATGGCGATGGAAGCGGCGCATATCGAACAACTGATTAAGGATGCATTTCCATCCTCAACGGTAGAGATTCAGGATCTCGCAGGCGACGGCGACCACTATGCCGCCACCGTTATTGCCGAAGAATTTCGGGGTAAGAACCGCGTACAACAGCACCAGATGGTCTACGCGGCCCTGAAAGGGCGGATGGGCGGAGAGCTTCATGCGCTCGCGCTGACGACCAAAGCACCCGAATAGAAAATGCGTGCCCAACCTGGGCCAGTAAGGATTCACACATGACCAATCCAGCACACGAGCAAATCAAAGCAAGCATCGACGCCAACGACGTTGTGTTGTTTATGAAGGGCACGGCAACCATGCCGCAATGTGGTTTTTCAAGCCGCGTCGCCGCCATTCTGAACTACATGGAAGTCGGTTTCAGCGACGTTAACGTGCTCGAAGATGAAGCCATCCGTGGCGGCATCAAGGAATTTTCCGATTGGCCAACCATCCCACAGCTTTACGTAAAAGGTGAATTTGTTGGCGGTTGTGACATCATTACCGAAATGGTGATCTCCGGTGAACTGGACCAGACGTTTGAGGAAAAAGGCATTGCCTTTAACAAGGCGGCTGCTGACAAGATTCGCGAAACAAATTCCTGACGTAATCAGGGGTTAGTGAAGTGGGGTGCGCTGTATGGCGCGCCCCTTTTTTGTTTGAACCAGCATTGACGAGTCAATCAATATGGCCTTGCCTCGCATAAACATCTTGTTCACGACTTTCAGGTAATATCGATCGGATGGGTGATATGCGCTGGAGATTGAGTGACGTACAAAAGCGGTATATTCGCACGTGCGCCAAGATCACGCTTATCTCCGCGCTGATTTACGTTGTGCTCGCCCCCTTTTTGGACAGGCTTTTCAACATCAATGATCTGAAGACCATGTATATGGTCGGCCTGACCTGCACGAGCCTGATCGCCCCCCTTGCCGCTTGGCGGACAACCCGCACCACCATTGCAACTGAAGAGATGAACGAGCGCCTGGCACAACAGTCTCTCGCCCTGCATGCCGCCCGTGAAAAGGCAGATCGCGCTGCGCAGGCCAAAGCGGATTTTCTGGCAATGATGAGCCATGAAATTCGCACCCCCCTGAACGGCGTGCTGGGCCTTGCCGAAATCTTGAATAACCGCCCCCTGCCCCCGAATGAGGCAATGCTGGCGCAGAAACTGAAATCCAGTGGCGAAGTGTTACTCGAAATCCTCAACGACATATTGGATCTGTCCAAATTTGAGGCTGGGCAAATGGTGATATCCCCCGTTGCCTCAGACGTGCGGGCGGAGGTTAACCGTGTAGGTGACCTGTTTGCGCCCGTTGCCGCAGAGAAAGGCATAAACCTGTCAGTCTCAGTGGATTCAGACGTGCCACAATTCCTGCTTTTCGACCCTGTTCGGGTTCGTCAGTGCCTTTCCAACCTCGTCTCCAACGCTTTGAAATTCACCAGCGCGGGCACCGTGAAAGTTCACCTGACACGGGACAATGTTGACGGTAAGAAAGCACTCGCCCGTATTTGTGTTGTCGATACCGGGATCGGGATGGATGACCAGGCTAAGTCGGTTATCTTTCAACCCTTTGCGCAGGGAAACACATCTCTGGCGCAACGATATGACGGCACTGGCCTGGGGCTGACCATTTCACGACATTTGGCGAGCTTGATGGGTGGCGATCTGCGCCTGGTTCATTCGTCGCCCGATATGGGATCAGAATTTGAGCTTACGTTTCTTGTCGAGGAAGCTGCGGGCACCATTGAAGAAATCACACCGCAAAGCGTACCTGCCCGCCCTGTCGCCGCTGCGCCGGGGGAGTTCGAAGGCCGTTCTTTCCTCATTGTTGATGACACCGAAACCAACCGCATGGTTCTGCGCCTGATGCTCGCGGATACAGGTGCCACCATCAGCGAAGTGGCTGACGGTGCCGCGGCGCTTCAAAGTCTGGCTGAGAACAGCTTTGACCTGGTCTTTTTGGATGTCCACATGCCCAAGATGACCGGGCCAGAGGTATTGAACCAGATGCGTGCCACCGCCCGCCACGCCACAACACCGGTGATCGTAACCACGGCAGAGGCATTGCCCGGCGACAGGGACCGTTTTCTTGCCATGGGCATGGATGGATATGTTTCCAAACCCATCGAGCGACGCGAACTATTGGCCGAAACCCGCAGAACCATCGCGGTCAAAAGGTCCAAGGTGGCCTAACCACCGTGCGGGCAAGGTAAATCAGGCATGGCCTGCGTCAAACAGCCCTGAACCCGGTCGCCACGACGAATTTCTCTGAACTGTCCTGACGGGACGACGGTGGTTTGAAATGCGCGACCTTGGTGAAGTGGCGTTTCAATTCATGCTGTAAATCACCTTCAGCCCCACCAGCCAGAACCTTGGCCACGAATGTGCCGCCGGGTGTCAGCACATCAAAGGCAAGATATGCCGCAGCTTCGCAGAGCGCCATGATGCGCAGATGGTCAGTCGCCTTATGCCCCGAAGCAGAGGCCGCCATATCCGACATGACAACATCTGCAGGGCCACCGAGGGCCTCTTTGACTTTCAGGTCAGCGTCATCTTCCATGAAATCAAGCACCATCAGGCGCGCACCGGGCAGCGGGTCAACCTCCTGCAAGTCGACCCCGAGCAAGGTGCCGACCTTTTTGCCCTTGCGCTCTCCAAGGGCATTGATGCGAGGCACGGCAACCTGCAACCATCCACCGGGCGCACAGCCCAGATCGAGCACGCGCGCACCGGGAACAAGGAACCGATATTTATCGTCTATTTCCATAATCTTGAACGCCGCGCGGCCGCGATAACCCTCGCGCTGGGCGCGGGCGACATATGGGTCGTTCAACTGGCGTTCCAGCCAAAGCGTTGAAGACAATTTGCGACCCTTCGCAGATTTCACACGTGTTCGCAGGTCGCGCATGCCGCGCCCTGAATTGTTGGTACCCGACGGGGTTTTGCCACCGCTCATTGTGTCGTCCTCAGTTCCGCAAGTTGCGTATATATCAGCCCTTCGCGCAAACCACGATCCGCAACGCGAACCTCTTGCGCGGGCCAGGCATTCAGAATTGCCGTCAGGATAGCACATGACGCCACGATCAAACGCGAACGATCTGCGCCGATCGAAGGGTGCTGCGCCCTCGTACCATCAGGAAGGCTTGCCAGCTCCCGCGCGATGCGCCGCGCGGCGCGTACAGGCACCCATAACCCGTCAACGCGGGAGCGGTCATACCTCTTCAGCCCAAGATAGCTGGACCCTATTGTGGTTGCCGAGCCAGACGCGCCAATAAGCTGCAAACGCGTGTCACGGCCCGCAATCGCCGGCGCACGCGCGAAATCGGCGATAAGCTCTTCGAAATACCACGTCATCAGGCCGTAACGCCGTGCAGGATCAACGATCTCTGCGAATTTGTCCTGTAGTGTGGCCACACCAACCGGCGCTGACATCCAATCGAGCACCCGAGCCTTTCGCGGCCCCTTACCGGCCAGGGCTTGCACCAGTTGCACCCTGTCTTGCGGGGGTTCATCTGTCAGGTCAAGCAACACCAATTCTGTCGATCCCCCCCCGATATCAAACACCAGAACCTGTTCCGATTTAGGATCGACCAACGGGCCACAACCCGAAACGGCCAGGCGCGATTCTTCTTCAGAGGAAATAATCTCCAAAGGCAGGCCCGTTTCGGCCACAACCTTTGCGGCAAATTCTTCACCATTGAGCGCCTGACGGCACGCCGCCGTCGCTACGCATCGAATTGCGGTCACATCGGCCCGCCGTACCTTGTCGGCGCAGACCTTCAAAGCCTCAATCGTGCGGTTCATGGATGCTTCGTCAAGCGTGCCTGTCTGCTCGATCCCGTCACCGAGACGCACAGCGCGGGAGAAACTGTCGATTACTTGAAAAGACTTGCCATTCGGGCGCGCGATCAGCAGGCGACAGTTGTTCGTGCCAAGGTCAAGCCCCGCCACCGATATCGGGTGTTTCACCGCTTCATCCTGAGCGATTAAGGGGGCAGCAACCTGAACTGCAACAGACCGCGCCGCACCCACCGGGCGCGCCTGCGGTTTATCCCGCCCTTGATTTGCGCCGTTTGGCATAACCTGCTCCTGAATTCACAGGATCAGAGGTATCCCTAACCACGTCCGCCCGCAACCAGCCGTATGCATTCTGGCAAGAGTTGTTACCCGCACCCACCGGCCGCAGCGATGCGCATTGGCTGGGTTTCCACGCCGAGGGCCTGACAAACACGGTAAGGCAAGTCAGGGTTGTTGAGCGTATAAAGATGCAGATGCTCTGCCCCTTCGCGGGTAAGCGTGTCGCAAATCTCTGTGGCGATGGAGGTAGACAACAATTCCTCCTGCGCTTCGTTTTCGACATTGCCGTAAGCACTGGTCATCCACGCGGGGATAACCGCACCGCAACGGGCCGCGAAGCGCTGCACCTTGGTGAAGCTTTCAACGGGCAGAATGCCGGGGATGATCGGTTGTGTAATCCCGGCGGCGACACAACGGTCACGGAACCGTAAAAAGGTTTCAGCCTCAAAGAAAAACTGGGTGATGGCCGCATCTGCGCCTGCATCAAATTTCCGCTTCAGATGCTCGATATCAGCATCATCGGTGGCGGCCTCTGGGTGTGGTTCAGGGTACGCGCCAACGGTGACATGAAAATCACCCTGGTCTTTCAGGGCTTTGACAAGTTCAACGGAACCGGAAAATCCATCTTCATGTGGTTTAAAGACACCACCATCGGGCATATCCCCCCGCAGCGCCACAATGCGGCGCACGCCCATGCGCGCATAAAGGCGCGCAACGCCCATTGTCTCTGCGCGGCTGGCATCGACGCAGGTCAGGTGGCCAGCAACATCAATACGGGCACGGTCATGTATCGCGTGAATCGCCCCAAAGGTGCGCTCCCGCGTTGCACCACCTGCACCATAGGTCACGGACACAAACTTGGGTGCCAGCGGCGCGAGCCGCTCCACCGAACGCCACAGCCGCATGGCACCTGTCGCGCCTGTCGGCGGAAAAAACTCAAAAGAGATGCTCGGCGCAGCAGAAGTGGTCATAAAAATCGTCCTTGTGGCGATACGCGAGCTGGCGATGAAGACCCCTTTAAGGCCGGAGAGTTCATCGGTGTATTCGCGGCGCGCAAACCGTTTTAGCTGCGCTGCAACATTTTATTAGGGTGCTAAAACCGACTTTTCAAGCACTACTTGCGACTCCCCCGATAAAATGACAGATACACTCCCACTTGCGACATTTGGGGGTATGATGATGCGATTGGTCATCGCTTGTCAGTCATCTGTGTCGCAAAGTGCAGACGCCAAGTCGGGAACATGCGCACTCGTCGCACCTGAAGGCGGCATGAAGGCAATAGATCTGAAACCGCCACACACTGGCGCTTTCGAGGAGTGAACACGCGTGCCACAGGTTGTTATCGTTTATTGGCGGGATATCCCTGCACAGGTCATCGTTGGCAAGGGTCGCCGCGCTGCAAAAAAACCGCTTGCCGAGCGGTTTGAGCAGGCGATTGACCGTTGTGCCATGAAGATCGGTGCAAAGGATGCAGATGCCTATCTAGCGGAATGGCGCAAAGCTGACCCCGTCACCGTCGACGGCGAAGACGACGCGAGCGTTGCCGATGCTGAGGTGGCACGCCTCGAATCTGAATACGACCTAGATCGCATTAAACACCTGATCGCCCATGATGGGTGGTCAGACCCTCGCTAAATATCCCCGATTGACCAAGGGAATGAGCCTGATGTCCAAGATCCTGAACTTTTTTGATCGCAAGAAAGCTGCCCCTGCCCCGCGCTCCAGCGCACTTTCGGGCTTTCTTGACGGTTTCTCCATCGAGGTGATGCCGCGCACCGCCGAAAAGGTGGAAGATTTCCGCGCCATCCTGCCTGCGGGCACACGCGTCTATATCGCCCACATCGAGGGGACACCGATTGAGGAAATGGTTGCGACCGCAAAGCGGATCAACGCCGAAGGGTTCCCCGTCATGCCGCATTTTCCCGCGCGCATCATCAAGGACCGCGCCACGCTGGTTGACTGGATCAATCGCTATCAAGGCGAAGCGAATGTTGATCAGGCGCTGTTGCTGGCGGGCGGGGTAACCAAACCGCATGGTGACTATCAGGATTCAATGCAACTGCTGGAAAGCGGTGCATTCGACGATGCCGGGTTCAAACGCCTCCACGTCGGCGGCCACCCCGAAGGCAACAAGGACATTGACCCCGACGGCGGTGAAGCCGAAGTGATGAAAGCTGTGAAATGGAAATCTGATTTCCAGAGCCGCACCGACGCGGAAATGGCCATCGCAACACAGTTCTGCTTTGAAGCCGCCCCGGTAATCGAATGGACCAACCGCCTGAAAGAAGCGGGCGTGACCCTTCCCGTGCACATCGGCGTCGCTGGCCCGGCCAAATTGCAGACATTGATCAAATTCAGCCTCGCCTGCGGCGTCGGCCCCAGTCTGCGCGTGCTGCAACGTCGTGCCGCTGATGTAACCAAACTCGTCCTGCCCTTTACCCCCGAGCAGGTGTTGACCGAATTGGCCGAGCACAAAGCGGCCAACCCTGACTTTGCGGTCAGCCACGTACATTTCTTCCCCCTTGGCGGCATCAAGAAATCCGCTGAGTTCACTGACGAATTCGGCGCGGCACGCCCGCTCGCCGCAACCGCATAACCTTTGAAAGCGCCGATATGACCCGTACAGTTGTCGAATCCAAAACCAAGACCGTGATCATCGGTTTTGATGAGCCGTTCTGCGTTATTGGCGAACGCATCAACCCGACAGGGCGCAAGAAACTTGCGGCAGAGTTGGAAATGGATGATTTTTCCACCGTTGAAAAGGACGCGCTGGAGCAGGTCGCCTGCGGTGCCACCGTGCTCGACATCAACTCCGGCGCTGTGTTCTCCAACAAAATGGCCGAAGACCCACGCTATGCGGACAACAATTTTGTTGAACCTGCGTTGATGAAAGAAATGGTTCGCCGCGTGCAGGCGCTGGTGGATGTGCCGCTTTGCATCGACAGTTCGGTTCCCGGTGCGTTGGAAAACGGTCTGGAAATGGCAGAGGGCCGCCCGCTTTTGAACTCCGTCACCGGGGAAGAAGAACGTCTGGAACTGGTTCTGCCGCTGGTCAAGAAATACAACGTACCAGTTGTTGCGATCTCCAACGATGACACCGGCATCTCCGAAGACCCTGATGTGCGGTTTGCTGTTGCCAAGAAAATTGTGGAACGCGCCGCTGACTTTGGCATTCCGGCCCATGACATCGTCGTTGACCCGTTGGTCATGCCTATCGGTGCAATGGCAACGGCTGGCCATCAGGTCTTTACGCTGGTTCGCCGTCTTCGCGAAGAGCTGGGCGTGAACACCACCTGTGGCGCCTCCAACATCTCGTTCGGGCTGCCAAACCGTCACGGCATTAACAACGCCTTCCTGCCCATGGCCGCAGCCGCGGGCATGACCTCAGCCATTATGAACCCTGTACAGGTCGGCGCGTCTGACAAGAAGATTGCCGAGCGCGTGGCAGAGCTTGCCAAGCTGGGTATCATCGTGCCGGAAGGGGTTGATCCTGCTGCGCTTGCGCCGCTGATCGGTCTGGGATCACGCACCGCAACGTCATCCAAGGAAATGGAAGCCATTCGCGCGGCGAACTTCTTGCTTGATAATGACCCATCAGGTGCCGCATGGATCCGCGCCAACAAGGCCCCCACCACCGAAGGCGAAGGCCGCGGCGGGCGCGCAGGTGGCCGCCGTCGGCGCAGCGCCGCATAACGCGCATTCCGCCTCGTTGAGAACAGAAAGGGGCCTCCGCATGGAGGCCCCTTTTTTCGTGTTTCTTCATGCCACTGTGGGAATTCCCCAACGATACTATCCGCCCGGGCCGTTCCGAATATTGTCGGGCAGCCACGTGGCCAACTCCGGCCAGATCACCAGAATAACCACCATCAACAACATCAGGCCCACCATCGGAATAGCGGTTTTTGCGATGTAGGATATTTCGTGTTTCGTCATGCCTTGTAGCACAAACAGGTTAAACCCAATCGGAGGCGTGACCTGCGCCATCTCTACAACCACAACGATGAAGATACCGAACCAGATAACGTCAATGCCTGCCTGGCGGATCATCGGCTCAACAATCGCCATCGTCAGCACGACCGATGAGATGCCATCCAGAAACATGCCAAGGATCACGTAAAAGACCGTCAACGCGGCGATGAGCACCAGCGGCGATAGGTTCATCTCGTCAATCCACCCGGCTAGGGCCCGTGGCAAGCCGGTAAAACCCATTGCCAATGACAGGAACGACGCCCCCATCAGGATCAGCGCGATCATGGCAGAGGTTCGCGTCGCCCCCATGAGAGACGCCGAAAACGTCTGCCACGTCAGTGACCGCTGCAAGGCCGCCAATGTCAGAGAGCCAAGCACACCCACCGCAGCCGCCTCAGTCGCCGTAGCGTACCCCAAATACATGGAACCGATCACAACGCCGACCAGCGTAAGCACGGGGATCAGGAACAGGCTTTCGGACATCATCGCGCGAAGCCCCATGGAGGGTTCAGGCTTGGGCCGATCGCCCTTTCCGAAATAGTGCCAGAATACGATGTAGGCCATGAACAGCCCGGCCAGACACAGGCCGGGGATGATGCCCGCCATGAACAGTTTGGTTATCGATTCATTGATCGTCACGCCGTAGACAATCAACGTCAGCGAAGGCGGGATCATCAGGCCGAGCGTGGCCGCGCCCGCCAATGTGCCGATGATCATGTGCTCGGGGTACCCGCGGGCGCGCAACTCCGGAATGGACATTTTGCCAACCGTTGTCAGCGTCGCCGCAGAAGACCCTGAAACAGCAGCAAAAATCGTGCAGCCAGCGATATTGGTGTGAAGCAAACCACCGGGCAGCCAGCGCATCCATGGCGCAAGGCCACGGAACATATCCTGCGACAGGCGTGTGCGAAACAGGATCTCTCCCATCCAGATGAACAAGGGCAAAGCGGTGAGTGTCCAACTGGACGCCCCTGTCCAGATCGTCGTGATCATCGCATCGCCCGCCGGGCGACTGGTGAACAACTCCATCCCCACCCATGCAACCCCCATCAAGGCAAGGCCGATCCATACCGAACTGCCCAGCAGCGCAAAGAGGACAAAAAGGAAAATCGCGGTTGCGTAAAGCTCGGTCATTCCACCGCCTCCGATACAATGCCGGTCTCTCGGTTTACGCAGAGGCGGGTGAGGTTATCCCAAAGCGCAATCGCCAACAGAACGGTGCCAATCGACATGGGAAGTTGCGGCAACCATACGGGCGTATAAACCCACTCAGACCCTGTTTCGGCCCACATTTGCCCCCACGCGCTTGGTGGGTTGGAGAACATCGAAAAAAACGTGATCAGCCATTCCGGTGTGAAATCCTGCCCCTGTGTGCGGTCGTTCAGCATCTCGGAAAGTATATTCGTCTTGATCGCATATCGCGCGAAATACGTCGCCGTAATCGCGGCGATGGTCATGGCGAACATATCCAGCCACAGTTTTGTGTGGCGGTTCATGTTGAGAAAAATTGACACCCGAATGTGCGCGCCACGGGTCAGCGCATGCGCCATCGCGAAAAACGACGTGGCGGCCATGGCATAGCCCGCATATTCGGTGGAGCCGGGAAAGGTCGTCAGTGTCCAGCGCGAGATCATCTGCGCGACGATCAATAACAGGATCAAAACCATGAAACAGGCCGCAACGACCCCTGCCGCCAGATAAACCCGATCAAGCACCCGCCAGACAGGTTTCAGAAAGCGTTCTGCTACCCTGCCCTGCACCAGGCAAAACAGCGCAAGCGCCACCGGCATAACAAAAAGCCAAACCCAAAGGGGAAGGCCCAGAAAGGGTTGCCAGTCTCTCATCAATCATCCGCCGCTTGAAAGTAGATCAGATAGGAAACGGCCCCCTTACCGAACGCAAGGGGGCCGTTGAGCGATTGCAAATTAGTTTGCGTTGTAAGCGTCGAGAATGGCCTGGCCATCGGCACCGGCTGTCGCGAGCCAGTCAGCGGTCATTTTCGCGCCGATCGCCTCCAGTTCCGCAAGGAACTCCGGGCCTGCGTCTTCAACGCTCATGCCGTTGGCGGAGAGTTGCTCAAAATACCAATCCGCAAGTTCGGCCGATTTGGCGGAGCAGTCGGCACCTGTTTCATCAGCTGCTTTCTGAATGGCGGCCTTAGTATCATCATCAAGACCAGCCCAAACACCCTTGTTGACCATCACATAGTTGCGCGGCAACCATGCGTTCACTTTGTAATAATGGGTCAGATGCTCCCAGACTTTACGGTCATAGCCGGTGGAACCGGAGGAGATGAACGATTCCGCAACACCGGTTGCCAGCGCCTGTGACAGTTCAGCAGCCTCTACCTGTACCGGGATCATGCCAAGTTCTTCGGCAAAGGTGGCGGTTGCTGTGTTGTAGGAACGGAACTTGATACCCTGCGTGTCAGCCGATGAGGCAACAGCCTTTTTGAAATAGAACCCCTGCCCCGGCCATGGGCATGTGTAAAGCGCGACCAGATTGAGGTCAGACAGCTGCGCATTCACCTTGTCTTTGGCGGCGGCCCAAAGGCGATCATTGTCAGCATAGGTTGTCGCAACGAATGGCAGGTTGTCCCACCCCAGCAAAGGCGCTTCGTTGGCGTGTGCGGACATGAACCGCTCACCGATCGGGGCCTGACCGGTTTGCACGGCGCGCTTGATTTCGCCGCCCTTGAAAAGCGACCCGCCGGGGTGAACCGTGATATCCACGCCGCCATTTGTGTATTCACGAACCTTGTCTGCGAACACCACACCCATTTCCGAATGGAAGTTGGTCGCAGAATAAGCCATTGGCATATCCCACTTTTCCGCCGCCATCGCCGCAGAAGCCGCAACCGAAAGGGCCGCAGCCGTCATCGTGATTTTGGTAACTTTCATTAGTCAGTCTCCCTGTTAGTCATCGTTATCGTTGTCGTCTCTATCACATCATGCGAACCGTTTGGGTTCATATGGTGTCATGTCATGGTTGGGGCGCTCTCCGGCGATCAAGCCAGCGATCATGCGCCCTGTTTTTGGCCCCCCTGTCAGGCCGATATGGTGGTGCCCGAAGGCCGCATAAACGCCCGTTGCGCCAACCTCACCGATCAATGGCAAACTGTCAGAGGGCGCAGGGCGGAACCCGAGCCACTCTTCCTCACTTTCGCACGTCATTGAAGGAAAAAATTCCGCCACCTTTTTGCGAAGCAACGCCAGAGGTGCCTTTGATGGCGTCTCGGTCAGACCGCCAAACTCCACCACGCCTGCACAGCGCAAACCCTGATCCATTGGCGTCGCAACGAATTTCCCCGCGGCCATCATCATCGGCGCATTCGGGCGCTGGCTCGGGTTTTTGAAAACGATGTGATAGCCGCGCTCTGCCTCCAGCGGTATTTTCATGCCAAGCTTTGCCATCAAGGGCTTGGACCACACGCCGGCAGATAACACCGCGCTGGTACAATGAAAGCGCCCCTTATCCGTATCAACCGCCGATATGCGGCCACCAGACAGATCAAAGTCTTTCACCTCTGCCTGCAGAAAACTGCCACCAAGGTTTTCCAGCTCTTTCACCAGGTCTTTGACGTAATTGCCCGGATTGTGAATGAACCCATGATCCTTGTTTACCGCCAGCAAATTCATGTCCGGCCCAAGAATGGGTTCGCGCTCATGCACCTCCGGCCCTTCGATCACCTCCGGCACAAACCCGGCTTCGCGGCGCAAGGCCCACGTATAGGCGTCCGCTTCAAACGCGGCACGATCACGGTATACAAAGTTATATTCGCTTTCCTGCACCCATTTCGCAGCGGATGTGCCCGCGGTCAGAGCCTGATGTTGTTGCAGCGTATCGCCGACAATCACCGAAAGGCCCTGGGCAATGCGGCGGGTGTCTGCATCATTGGCATGGGAAAGATAACGAAACAGCCACGGCGCAAGTTTGGGCAAATACCCCCAGCGCAAAAACAGCGGAAAATTCGGGTCAGCCAGATATTTCGGCCCCTTGGAAATCAACCCCGGCGCGGTAACAGGCGCAACAGAACAAGCCGCAAGGATACACGCATTACCGTAGGACGCCCCCATCCCCGGCGCGCCCTTGTCGATCAAGGTCACGTCTTTGCCCGCACGCCGCAGCCATATGGCCGTGGCGGCACCGACTATACCTGCGCCAATGATGACAACGTGCTCGCTTGCCATTGTGCGAATTCCCCTCATTCCCTGATCACAGTCTGGCGATAGCGGTACATCATTACCAATATTAAAATTTCTGCCTTCCATAAGTCTAAGTGATATACGAAACGACATGAAACTCAGATTCAGACAACTTCAGGCCTTTCATGCCATTGTCGAAGCCGGAACGGTCACTGCCGCCGCCGCACAGCTTGGCATCTCACAACCCGGCATTTCGAACCTGTTGGCACAACTGGAGCGGCAATCAGGGTTTCGGTTGTTTGAGCGTATGCACGGCAGGTTAACCCCCACCCCCGAAGCCATGGTTCTGTTTCAGGAGGTTGATACAGTCGTGCGCGGTCTTGACCATGTGACGCAGGCCATGATGGACCTGCAAAACAAGCAAGCAGGGCAATTACAGGTCGCCTCGCAACACGCCATGTCGTTTGGGTTCATTCCGAAACTGATTGCCCGGTTTGCGAAAGACCGCCCCGAATTGAAGATCGCGTTCCAATCCCAATATTCGGCCAAGGTGCAGGAGTGGGTACAAGCGGGGTTGTTTGAAATCGGTATCTGCGAAACCCCGAAACTGTATGACAATTTGAACTACCACACATTGCAGGTTGAAACGCTGCTGGCCCTACCAGCCGACAGCCCGCTCGCCGCCCATGATGTGCTGACGCCACGCCATCTGGCCAACGCGCCCTTCATTGTAATGGGGCCAGACCACATGACCCATCGACGCCTGCGAGAGGCCTTCCACAGTGCAAATGTACCATTGAACATCCGCGTGCATTCACATCTTTTCAAGAACCTGCTCAGCTTTGTTAAGGAAGGCATGGGCGTTGCCGTCATGGATCGCTTTGCCGTTGAATTTGATAATGAAGGTGGCTTCACCACCCGCCCGTTTCGGCCCGCGATTATGATGGACATGGCCGTCGTCACATCAATAACCCGCCCCATGTCG
>JBMYXS010000015.1:0-56759 GCA_049608645.1 Pikeienuella sp.
TAGCCGCCATCGGCCCCCCCATATTACCAAGGCCGATAAATCCGATGTTCATTTTTGGTCTCCTATTTTGGCTGTCGACACAGTTGGGCACCCTGCGGCAACCCACGCCGTAAATACTCCGTACAAAACGTCTCCATCCCTATCTGCGCCAAGTTGCTCAATTTCGGAGCGAAGATTGGCCAACTCCTGAAACACGAAATTGTTCTTTGATGACAGCAGGGTGAAAAGATCGTCAGACGCCTCCGTTTCAATTCCGAGTTGGCAAAGCGCAAGCATCCTGCCTTCGTGAAGGTCAGACATTTCAGGACTGATAGTCAGGCCTTCATTGAACTGCGATAACGCCAGAAGCGGCTCATTCAACTCCAAAAGAAGCTGTCCCGAAAACAGCGCAACATTCGGTTCTCCCTGACGTGGCGACGGAAAGGCATCTAGGACCTCTCGCGCTGCCGCTCTATTGTTCAAATCAATTAAAGCGGCTGCTTTGAAGAGGTGGGCGTAAGGGTCATCTGGATCGAGCGATGTAGCGCGTTCGTAATCTGCAACAGCAAGGTCTAATTTCCCAAGCCGATGGTACGCTTCACCGCGCCACCTAAACATACCGTCATCATGTTTCTGGGTCGCGATTGTAATCGTGAGATCCTCGATTGCGTTTTCAAATTCTCCCGTCTTCACAAAAAGGAGCCCCCGTAAGTAGATCCCATCGGGTGTTTCACCGTTAAGCTCCATAGCGCGCTGCACTGCACTCAAAGCCTGGCTGCAGGCCGCTACGCTGTCAGGCCCTTGCGCACACTTCTCGAAAATATCAGCTTTGGCAGGAGCAAACGCAAACATCGCTAAAAAAAGCAGAAGCGCGTGTAGCCACCTCAAAACGCCAAATCCCCACCCGGCAACTCCGACAGCATGAACGCCACATCATCCTCGCTGACATCCGCCAGCGTCGGCTTCGCCCATTTGGGGTCGCGGTCCTTGTCGATGACCGCCGCGCGGATACCTTCCAGAAACTCGCCGTGTTCCATGCAGCGGGCGGTGAAGCGGTATTCCTGCGCCAGCGCCTGTTCCCATGTCATGTTTTTCGCGGCGCGGATCATCGGCAGGGCGCAGGCGACCGATAGCGGGCAACCCTTGCGCATCGCTTTGAGCGCCTTGGCAGCCCATTCAGTGCCTGATGCGGCCAATGCTGCCTCAACATCCTGCGCGGTTTCGCGGCCAAACATGGCGTCGATTTCTGCCTGGGCCGGGGCAAGAACACCTGCCGGGGCTTCGCGGTAATATTCGGTGATCACACCAACATCACCCGTTTCGCACAAACGCGCCTTCATGCCAGCCAGCTTTTCAGAAGGTACGTAAGCATCTGCAAAGCCCGCATAAATTGCATCCGCCGCGCCCATACGCGTCGTGGTCATGCCAAGATAGGCCCCACAAGCCCCCGGTGCATGGGCCAGCAGCTTGGAGCCGCCCACATCCGGCACCAGACCAATGCCGACCTCTGGCATTGCGATCTGGCTGCTATCGGTCACGATACGGTGGGAGCCAAGCGCAGAGACACCAACGCCGCCGCCCATCGTAAACCCGTGCATCACGGCGACATAAGGTTTGGGATAGGCCTTGATCCGGGCATTCAGGCGATATTCGTCAGCCCAGAACCGCTGACCGAAGGAATAATCGCCCGCCCTACCGGTATTGTAGAGATCAACAATATCACCACCGGCGGCAAAGGCGCGGTCGCCTTCTGCATCTATCAGCACAAGCGAAACCGCGTCGTCATGCTCCCACGCGGTCAGGGCCTCGCCAATATGACCAAGCATATCTGCCGTAAGGGAATTGAGCGCCTGCGGGCGGGTCAGCGTGATGCGCCCTGCCCGGCCTTCAATGCGAATGCTGATATCACTCATGCCGCACGTTCCGCCAACATGGCGCGGGAGATGATCACGCGCATGATTTCGTTGGTCCCTTCAAGGATCTGGTGAACACGCAGGTCACGCACGATTTTTTCAACGCCATAATCGGCGAGATATCCATAACCGCCGTGCAGTTGCAGCGCATCGTTCGCCACCTTGAACGACACATCCGTCACAAAGCGTTTGGCCATTGCGCAATACTTCGTGGCATCAGGCGCTTTGTTATCAAGCTTCCATGCTGCCTGGCGAAGAAATACGCGCGCCGCAGAAAGCTCGGTTTCCATATCCGCCAGGCGGAATTGCAGGCCCTGAAACTGGTCAATGGTTTTACCGAATGCTTTTCGCTCGCCCATATAGGTAAGCGTTGCATCAAGCGCCGCTTGTGCGCCACCAAGGGCGGAGGCGGCAATATTCAAACGCCCGCCATCAAGCCCCGCCATGGCATAGGCAAAGCCGCGCCCCTCTTCCCCGATCAGGTTTGCGGCGGGTACTTTGGCATCGTCAAACTGCACCTGCGCCGTTGGTTGCGCGCGCCAGCCCATTTTGTCCTCAAGGCCGCCAAACGAAAGCCCCTCTGCCCCGTCTTCGATGATCATGGCAGAGACACCACGTGGGCTGTCATCACCGGTGCGGCACATCACAACATAAGCGTCAGAATACCCACCGCCTGAGATAAACGCCTTGGTGCCCGTCAACGCATACCCTTCGTTGGTGCGCGCTGCCTTGGTGCGCAACGCCGCCGCGTCGGAGCCGGAACCCGGTTCGGTCAGGCAATAGCTAATTACGGTTTCCATGGTGCAAAGGCGCGGCAACCATTCAGCTTTCATTTCGTCAGAGCCGAACTTGTCGATCATGCCCGCGCACATATTGTGGATCGACAGAAACGACCCCACCGCCGGGCACGCCATCGCCAAAGCTTCAAACACCAGCGTTGCATCCAGCCGCGTGAGGCCAGAGCCGCCGTATTCGTCGCTCACGTAAATACCACCAAGGCCAAGCTCACCGAACTTGGGCCACAGGTCTTTCGGGATCGTTCCATCCCGCTCCCACTGTTGGGCGTGGGGCGCTATCTCTGACTGGCCAAAGGCATAGGCCATTTCGAAAATTGCGGTTTGTTCTTCGCTAAGGGCGAAATCCATGGACAGTCCTCCAAAACAACTGCGAACGGCACCGGGTGCCTACAGGTCCGCGTGAAATTCCTCGATCAGTGATGAAACGACGGCACGCAGGCCCTCGTCATGGTCGCCGCCCGCCGCTGTTGCGGCCTGATAAACCGCACGCTGACGATCAGCGGAGTTTCCCGTGGCGGCAATGTCATGCAACGCCTCAATCTCTGCGACACAGCCGAGCACTTCTGCGTCTTCGGCAACCAGTTCATTTATTTCCGACACCAGTTCGGCAAAGGGCGTGATGACACCCTGGCCAAAATCAATCAGCCCTTCACCCATGCCATAACGCTGCGCGCGCCAGCGGTTCTCTGCGATCAAAAAACGGTCATAGGTGCGCCACCGCTGGTTCTTGACCTTCAGACGCCACAGCATCCGCATGAGGGCCTGTGTCATGGCCGCCAGCGACAGGGCGTGCTCCATGCGGGGGCATACATCTGAAATGCGGCTTTCCAGCGTGGGATAGGAATGCGACGGGCGCAAATCCCACCAGATTTTTGAGGTATCTTCGATGATACCAAGATCGACCAAGGCACCCGTCGTCCGCTCATATTCCGCCCATGAGGAAAACTGTGGCGGCAGGCCAGTACGGGGAAGGTTATCAAACACCGTGAGGCGATAGCTGCTTAGCCCCGTATCCCGCCCTTGCCAAAATGGCGAAGAACATGACATCGCCAGTATATGTGGGAGGAAATAGGCCAGCTGTGGCATCAGGTCGACACGCAACTCATCGCTCTCCATCCCGATGTGCACATGCATGCCACAAATCAGCAACCGCCGCGCAACACCGCCCAGGGCCTGATTCAGATCGCGGTAGCGGTCCTTGTCGGTATGGGCCTGATCTTTCCATTCAGCCGAAGGGTGGCAAGACGCGGCAATCGGCGCGAGGTTGTATGCCGCTGCATGTTTCGCGACCGTCGAGCGGAGGCGCCGCAGTTCGTCACGCGCCGCACCGACACCAGAACATACGCGGGTGCCAATTTCGATCTGGCACTGCAGAAACTCCGGGCTGACCTGGTCCTGAAGCTCTGCGGCGCAGGCCTTCATCAGACCATCGGGCGTAACAGCCAAACGCAGGCTGTCACGATCAACGAGCAGGTATTCCTCCTCAATGCCTATCGTGAAGTCTGGTTCTGCCATGTCATGCCCTTTTCATTGAGTTTTGAGCATCCGATACGCGCAGCGCACGCGGTGGAACGGTCATTGGTCTTGTTCCCGAAAGCCAGCCGACAACCCGCCGATATAGTGACCCATGAAGGGCGAACCCTGCACGTCGATGAAACGCCACGGCATCCTTCCGGGCAAATGCCGCTATTTCGTCGTCACATTCCTCAGCCAATCGGGCATAGAGCTGCCCGCCTATTCCCGCCGCCCGCCAGTCCGGGTGCACCCAAACTGCGCAGCAATACGTACCTTTCGGATCCTGAACATATTGCAAGGCAACAAACACCGCCCACAAAAACGTACCGTGCACAGGCCTCCACAACTCTCGAAAACGGGCGCATGAAACGACGAAAGGTTCGTCGCCATTTTCCTTGAAAAGCAGCACCCCAACGACCCGGTGCCCTGCATAGGCGGCGATGGCACGATCCGCGCGCAAAACGGAAAAAGCAGCGAAATACTTTCCCTCATCACCAAATAACGCCTTTACGGAGTTACGGGATAATGCCGCTTTCTGGGCGACAACGGCGCGCGATACATCTTCCCGCAAGGGAAATTCGATGCGAATGGACGCGCCGTCGTCTGGTTTCATCGGCCTGTTATTCCATCGTTGGGATGGAGAACTCAGCGCCTTCCTTGATACCTGTTGGCCAGCGCGACGTAACCGTTTTGGTCCGTGTGTAGAAGCGGAACGCATCCGGGCCATGCTGGTTCAGGTCACCAAAGACCGATTTCTTCCACCCGCCAAAGGTGTGATAGGCCAACGGCACAGGGATCGGCACGTTGACGCCGACCATGCCGATGTTGATGCGATTCACAAAGTTGCGTGCCGTATCACCGTCACGGGTAAAGATCGCGGTGCCGTTGCCATATTCATGGTCCATGGCGAGCGAAAGCGCCTCTTCGTAGGTATCAGCGCGGACCGTTGAAAGCACGGGGCCAAAAATCTCGGTCTTGTAGATGTCCATATCCTTGGTGACGTTGTCGAACAGACAGCCGCCCACAAAGAAGCCATTCTCATAGCCCTGCATCTTGAAGCCACGACCATCAACCGCAAGCGTTGCGCCCTCTTCGACGCCGCGGTCGATAAGGCCGAGGATACGCTCTTGCGCTTCTTTGGTTACAACCGGGCCGTAATCGGCATCATCACCGTCGGTATATGGCGCGATTTTCAGGTTCTCAACGCGCGGGATCAGCTTTTCGACCAGACGGTCTGCCGTTTCCTTGCCAACAGGCACAGCAACCGAAATCGCCATGCACCGCTCGCCCGCCGCGCCGTAACCAGCACCGATCAATGCATCAACGGCCTGATCGAGGTCCGCGTCAGGCATGATGATCATGTGGTTTTTCGCGCCACCAAAGCACTGCGCGCGTTTGCCATTCGCTGTCGCGCGGGAATAGACGTATTGCGCAATCGGGGTGGAGCCAACAAAACCAACGCCAGAGATATCTTCGTTATCAAGAATGCCATCCACGGCTTCCTTGTCGCCGTTGACGACGTTCAGAAGACCTTTTGGCAGGCCCGCTTCCATCATCAATTCTGCCAGCATCAGCGGCACCGACGGGTCGCGCTCAGATGGTTTGAGGATGAACGCGTTACCGCACACCAATGCCGGGCAGAATTTCCACATCGGGATCATCGCCGGAAAGTTGAAAGGCGTGATACCCGCCGCAATGCCGATTGGCTGGCGCAGCGAATACATATCAATTTCAGGGCCAGCGCCGTCTGTGTATTCACCTTTCAGCAAGTGGGGCGCGCCAATGCAGAATTCCGCAACTTCAAGACCACGGATCACATCACCCTTTGCATCGGGAATGGTTTTGCCGTGTTCACGGCTCAGCGCCTCGGCCAATTTGTCCATATCGCGGTGAAGCAAGGACACAAATTTCATCATTACACGGGCGCGGCGCTGTGGGTTGGTCGCGGCCCAGGCAGGCTGAGCGGCCTTTGCGCTGTCGATTGCAGCCTGCAATTCAGCGGCATTGGCCAGTGGGCATTTAGCCTGCACTTCACCAGTGGCCGGGTTATAAACGTCAGCAAAGCGGCCCGAAGTGCCCTTTACATGCTCACCATCGATAAAATGCGTCAGTTCCGTAACCATAACGGGCAGCTCCCTTTGCAACTTTGCGTTCGGCAGAGGTCAACACGATGAAAAACGCAAAATCAAGCGGTGATACTGCGTTAATGTTGTGCATTCTTACCCAATCAACTTGATCTGGCCCCGCGGGAGCGCCATGAAAACACCATGACATCCCGTTTTCCCGCCACCATCTTACGCAAACTTGCAGACCTCTTTCTGCTCTTTAAGCGCCCCAACAGAAGGCAAGTCGCGGCCCTCGTCTGGCGACGTGGTGACGGTGGGAATATCGAAATTCTCTTGATCACCACGCGTCGGTCCGGTCGCTGGAACATTCCCAAAGGGTGGCTGATGGCTGATCACACAGCTGCCGAAGCCGCCGCGCAGGAAGCGTGGGAGGAAGCGGGCGCACGTGGTGTTGTCGATGATACGCCGCTCGGTGAGTTCACTTATGAAAAGACCCTCTCGCGCGGTGGACCGGCAATGCGAATGACGGCGACTGTTTTTGCACTGCGCCTTACACAGCTTGCGGATGATTTTCCCGAAGCTGGTCAACGCGAACGCGCATGGTATACGCCCGAAGATGCGGCAAACATGGTACGCGAGACAGATTTACGCACAATTATTCGTGGCTTTGCCAGCTAATCCTTCCCTTTTGCGATGTTAGCGTTTATCGCGGCGCTGCATTTACGGACTGCGTAAAGGGGGGACAGAAATGAGCGATCAAGATCCTAAATCAATGTTGAAGCCGACGTTGGACAAAGACCTCGCCAAGATGGGCAAGGTTGAAGAAGCTGCCAGCTTCGTTTCCAAGGGGTTTGCGGGGCAAGGGATCTCTCTGATTTTCCTCGTCTTGGTGGCAAGTGCCGCCGCGCTGCTGACCGATGGCGATACCGGCTCCATCATCATTGTTGCTGCTGCGGTGCTTGGCGGCTACATGGCGCTGAACATCGGCGCAAATGATGTGGCCAACAACGTCGGCCCCGCCGTGGGTGCGAATGCGCTTTCCCTGACTGGCGCGTTGATTATCGCTGCCATTTTTGAAAGCGCAGGCGCGTTTCTTGCCGGGGGCGATGTGGTTTCAACGATCTCCAAGGGGATCATCGACCCCTCCAGCGTTGAAAGTTCCGAAGTGTTCATCTGGGCCATGATGGCGGCCCTGATCTCGTCGGCGTTATGGGTTAACCTTGCCACCTGGGTGGGCGCGCCCGTTTCGACGACCCACTCGGTTGTTGGTGGCGTGATGGGGGCAGGTATCGCGGCAGCCGGTTTTGCTGCTGTGAACTGGCCGAAGATGAGCTCCATCGCCGCATCATGGGTGATCTCGCCTGTGCTGGGCGGTCTCATTGCGGCGGGGTTCCTCGCGTTCATCAAGTATTTCATCATTTACCGTGAGGACAAGATCGCGGCGGCAAAACGCTGGGTTCCCGTTCTCATCGCGATTATGGCAGGTGCCTTTGCGACCTACCTTTCGATCAAAGGCGTCAAGAAAATCGTCAAGATCGATATGCAAACCGCTTTGATGATCGGTTTGGGTGCGATGGTGTTTTTCTATGCGCTGACGCGGCCCTTGATTGCGCGGCAAGCCAAAGGGTTGGAAAACCGGAACCAGTCGCTGCGCAAATTGTTCACCATCCCGCTGATCTTCTCTGCGGCGCTATTGTCCTTTGCTCATGGTGCCAACGACGTTGCGAATGCCATCGGCCCGCTGGCTGCCATCGTACATACGGTTGAAGCCGGTGAGATTGCTTCAAAGGTTGAGATCCCCACATGGGTGATGATCATTGGGGCGTTCGGCATTTCCTTTGGCTTGCTGTTGTTTGGTCCGAAACTGATCCGCATGGTCGGGTCTCAGATCACCAAGTTGAACCCCATGCGCGCTTATTGCGTGGCCTTGGCAGCGGCGATTACCGTGATCATTGCCAGCTGGCTTGGCCTGCCCGTGTCTTCGACACATATTGCGGTTGGTGGCGTCTTTGGTGTTGGTTTTTTCCGTGAATGGTACACCAAGAATTCCAAGCGGCGCCTTGCGTTTGCCAAACCGGGCGATGCCAAAAAGGTCAAACGCCTGCCCCCTGAGGAGATCAAGTACCGCAAGCTGGTACGCCGCTCTCACTTCCTGACGATTGCCGCTGCGTGGGTCATTACCGTGCCAGCATCGGCCTTGATGTCAGCCTTGATGTTCTTTGCTCTGACAGCGGCGTTTTGATCGTTATTTGAGCTGACTATCCTTGCTGCCGCGCCGGTTGATGCCGGCGCGGGGCTTGAAGGCCGCATCGCGCTCCTGCTGGCATTCAATACAGAGCTTCACCCCCGGTATTGCACGACGCCGCGGTTCAGGAATGGGCTCATCACATTCCGCACAATACGACAGGCTTTCGCCCACGGGGCCGCGTTGCGATTGCATACGCGCGAGTTCATCGTTGATTGATGCCTCAATCTGTTCACTCACCGCCCCGTCTTTTGCCCAGCCTCCGGCCATTTCAGCACCTTTCTGTCAGCACCTGCGCCAATATTGATCACGTCAGGTGCAGCATATCACGACATTTTGGCAGGCCTACCCGCTGCGAAGCTGTTCAGCCAAGACCAGCGAGTTTTGAAAACGGGTCCCAGTTCGGGTCTTTGTGCCACTCATATTCAGTGCCAATCGCGATGGTTTCGGCAACCTCTTCGCCAAACATTTTCGCCATCACTGCAAGGCTCATGTCCATCCCCGCTGATACGCCGGAGGACGTGAAGAATTTTCCATCTTCCACCCAGCGGGCCTTGGGCACCCATTCGACATTGGGGCCGTACGGGATAGTCGCGGTATAGTCTTTTTTATTGGTGGTCGCGCGGCGCCCGTCGAGCAACCCGGTGGTGGCAAGCAAAACGGTACCCGTACAAACGGCCATCACATATTCGGCGTTGGCGGCGGCGGCCACAATCCAATCGTTCATAGCCTGGTTCACCGGGTCGAGCGGCGCGGAATCACCGCCCGGTATAAGAATTAGATCGTAATCGCATCCATCCGCGAATGTCTTGTCGACAACGGTTCTGGGGCCATGAAAACTTGCAACCGGATCAAGCGTTTCCGCCACAATCTTTATGTCAATTTCACCCACATCATGCCCGCCAAGCATTTCGAGCGGGCCGAAAAAATCCAGTGTTTCAAAGCCGGGAAAGACAAGCGCGGCAAGTGTCTTCATTTCAAGTCTCCATGCGATTTGCGCAATCAGTCAGGCAGGCGTTGAAAGCGACACCTCATGTGAGGCTGCCAGTGATGGCAAACCTCACCGATAGTGTGGGCCAGCCTTGTCAGGTCAACATTCCGGCAGATTAACCGCCAACCCCCCTTGAGAGGTTTCTTTGTATTTCTCAGACATATCCAGGCCGGTTTGGCGCATCGCTTCGATGCAATTATCAAGCGGCATAAAGTGCTGGCCATCACCGCGCAGTGCAAGAGAGGCGGCGCTCACCGCCTTGATCGCGCCAAGGCCGTTACGCTCGATACATGGTACCTGCACCAAACCGCCGACCGGATCACATGTCATGCCAAGGTGATGTTCAAGGGCAATTTCGGCCGCGTTTTCAACCTGTTCCGGTGTGCCCCCGAGTGCAGCACACAGGCCGGCGGCGGCCATAGCGGCGGCGCTGCCGACCTCTCCCTGACAGCCAACCTCAGCACCGGAAATAGAGGCATTATGCTTGATCAGCCCCCCAATGGCCGATGCGGTCAGCATGAAATCACGCGCGCCTTCTGCTGTGGCACCATGACAATGATCGCGGTAGTACCGCAGCACCGCTGGCGTAACCCCCGCCGCCCCATTTGTGGGGGATGTCACGACCTTGCCGCCCGCCGCGTTTTCTTCGTTCACGGCCATCGCATAGACCGACAACCAGTCATTGGCGATATGAGGTTGGGCCAAGTTCAAGCCCCGCTCATTGTCGAGTTGTTCCTTGATCTTCTTGGCCCGGCGACGAACCTTTAGACCACCCGGCAATTCCCCTTCTTGCGCCAGCCCTCGGTCAATACAGGCCATCATTGCCGCATCAATCTGATCAAGCCGTTGGTTGAGCGTGGCCCCCAAGGCCACCTCTTCGTTTGCGCGTTTCATCTGCGCGATGGTTTTCCCCGATGCTTTCGCCATGGCCAGCATTTCAGCGGCACTGGAGAACGGGTAAGGCCAAGATGTTTCAGAGGCATAATCGGCGCTGGCAACTTCGTCGCGGCGGGCCATTTCGCGCTCTGTCAGAACAAATCCGCCGCCAACCGAATAATAGGTTTCCTCCATCTGAAGATTACCTGCCTCGTCATAGGCGCTCAGCTTCATGGCATTGGCATGGAGCGGCAACGCAGGCCCATAATCAAAGATGACATCGGCGTTCGGATCAAAAACAAGCGGCGGCAAGCCTTCGGGCGTCACAACTTTGCTGATCGCCAGGTCAGCCAGAATGGTTTCTGCCTCATCGGGGTCAACATCACGGGGGTTTTGACCAGCCAAACCCAGCGCAACAGCACGGTCGGTGGCATGTCCCTTGCCCGTAAAGGCAAGTGAGCCATGCAAACGACAGGACAGGCGGGCCGGTGCCCCTGAGCCCGGAATCTGATCGGCACCATCCCGCAAACTGTCGAGAAAGCGCCCCGCCGCTGTCATCGGCCCCATGGTGTGCGATGACGAAGGGCCAACGCCAATTTTGAAAATGTCGAAAACGCTCAGAAACATGCTCATCCCTCCGGTTTCGCGCAGTTTACACCTCTTGCAGAATAGCGGCGCGTGGGACACGCCACATTCCGACGCAATCCCGACATTGCAGACCACCGAAAAGGCGCCATTCAGCACAACGGCGTCGCACCGCACATCGCCAAACCAGATAACGCACCGTATAACTCAGCAAAGCGCGGCGTTACGGGTTACATCAATATGAAACTTTACCTCCATATCGGTGGCCCCAAGACAGGAACAACGTCATTTCAGGCCGCGCTGGCCAGTACCGGTGCGCTTGACGGAACAAAGTTCTGGACGCCCCACATTGGGCAGGTCGCAAAAGGTGGTCATCACATTCTGGTGCGCAACCTGATCGGCATTCACGACCAGCCGCGCCGTTGGGCTGATCCGCTTGCAGCCCTGAAAGAGCTGGCGGCATCGCAAACCGGGCCTGCAATTATTTCTTCTGAATATTGCGACCGCCTCGCTTCGCGTCATCCCGCGGTTTTCACGCGTTTGCTGGAGCGGCTGTCGCTTGTGTTCGATGACATAACCATTGTCCGCGTATGGCGAGATATGACGACGCTCAGTTCTTCGCGCTATCAACAGTCGCTTTGTAACTTCGACCACAACCACACCTTCGGTGCATATTTCGAAGAATGTCTTCGAATGGAACGGCATCAGTTACGCGCCATGATGGCGGGCTATGCACCAGCATCACAACACATCAACGTCGCGTATCGCGATCAGGATGATACCTTCGACAGCATTGTCGCCGTCGGTAACGCCATCGGCATCACTTTGAAGGTGATGCGCCCGTCGGAGGCACCTGCACCGATTCTAAACACCAGCCGGACGCTTGCGCAGGTTGCTGCAACCAAGTGGCTGATTGATGAAACCGGGATGAACCCGCGGGGCATACCGATACTTCATTGTCGTTTGTTGCATAACTTCATTCGCGACGGCGTCGCTGCGCGTGGCGGAGATGCAAACCGGTTCCAAGGTGCGACTGCCGAGCTAATTGCCCGTAGCCGCGCCCAAAATCACAAGTTACGTGATGAATTTGCCGCGCAGTTCTGGGGGCAGTCATGGGATGACGCAACGGCCCGTACAACGAACATGAAGCCATGCAATTTGTCGCCAGAACATTTGCCGCCCGAAAGTGCGGCGATTGCACGAGACATCGTCGATGAACTGAAACTAGAACTCCCCCAGCTCCTGGCCACACCAACAAAGCGCAAGGATCACGGCCTGACCAAAGCGGCACAGGAAGCGCGGCTGTTAGGCATGAACGAAACCGCAGCACGACGGCCCCGATCGGGCATTGGTGCTCAGCGTCGTCTGGTGTTGCATGTTGGAGGCCACAGGACCGGCACAACATCGTTTCAGGAGTTGCTGACGCCAGACGCGCCCTATCTTGAGCAATCTGACATGTGGACGCCTGACCTGGGACAGGGCCAAGATGGCGCCCATCATCACCTGATTTATCGCCTGATCGGCGCGGCATCGTGCATAGACGACCGCGACGCGCTAAACGAATTGCGCGGGTTGGCCGCGATGGAACGGCGCACATGCCTTATCTCATCGGAATTTATTCATCATTTGATGATCTTTCAGCCCAGCGTGTTCCGCGCGCTGATCCAAAGCCTCCACACCATTTTTGATAAAATCGAGATTGTCCAAGTCATCCGCGAGACGGCTTCGCTCATCAATTCGCGCTATCAACAAACCCTGTGCAACTTCACCCATAATGATGATTTCGCAAGCTACGCCCTGCGCTACTTGCAAAGCGAACGTCGCCTGTTGAGCCGCACATTAAGTCGGTTTGGGATAGCAGGCGGCGGTGACGGGTTAAGTTTCGTCGCCCTGCCCTATCAACCTCATCTTACGGGTTTTGATGTCATTGGCCTCGTCGCAGATGCTGTTGGCCTCACCACACCGCCCAGTGCCCCGCGCAAAGCCGAGCCGCGAGCGTTGGAGCGGATGGCCGTATCCAGTCACCTGATGACATTCTCTACCACGCCGCTTTCGCAAATGGTTCACTCACAGCGTTTCGCGCTCCAAACCGCTGTCTCGGCAGCCGTATCGCGCGAACCAGCGGCAATGCAAAGGCCGGTGTCTTTTCAAGGTTTTGATGCCGCGCTGCTGGCGGAGGTAACAGCCGCAAACGCCCCCCTGCGCGACAGATTCGCCAAGACCTTCTGGGGGACAACTTGGGCAGAGACATTCGGCGCGCCAGATCTCACGCCTTTTCAGGCTTTTGCGGACACTGACCTGTGGCGGCCCATTCGCGAACACATTGCGCGGGCGGTAAATGAAGTAACAGGGTTGATCCCGACGATCACAGGCACGCCCCCCAGAGCACCGTGGGATGTCACGATCACAAGCCAATACGCCCAACTGGCGAAACTCAACCAAGCCGCCAGAGCGCAAGAACAGCCCCCCAAAACCTAGCTACCGCAGGTTTTCGTCAAAGTGGCAGGGAAGGACCGTTACATCACCCGGTTCGGTGCTGATAAACACGCTGCCTCAATAAACCATCGAACGCGAAAATCTTCGCTGTCAGACGATTGCGGCATGTCTCAGAATTTCGGTGATAAGGTCGCCGCGCTTTCTTCTGAAAGCGATGTGGTAGCCCCGGCCGGAATCGAACCGGCACTCCCGCAAAGGAACTGGATTTTGAATCCAGCGCGTCTACCAATTCCGCCACAGGGCCATGTCGTTCGGTGACGCTGCAGGGATTAGCAACTCACCTGCCCCTGCGCAAGACAGGCAAGGCCCGAAGTGGCAGAATTTCTGCCGAATTTTTGCAAAGGCCATCTGCCGTGCCGTCAGGCCTTGCGATTGGGCAACGAACCGCACATCTTACGTAAACGTAAGGCCCTTTGTATCGGATGTTGACCTATGACCTATAAGCTCGACCAAAGCATAAAACTCTCCCCCCTCGGGGATGAGGCCTTTTTATGCGACCCATCTGAGGCCTATTGGAATTTTTCAAACGCTTTCGGTGGCTGGGCCGTTGCAGTGGCTGTCGAGGCCGTTTCGCGGGTGCCCAATGTGCGCGGTGATCTTCTCAGCGTTAACGCCACCTTTCCCGATGCGCTGGGGCGCGCGCCGCTTACCGTCAGCACCAGAAAAATACGCGAGCGCGCGCGCACAGATTTCTGGCGCGTCGAATTTTTTGACCATGCGGCGCCGGCGGACCCCCTGTTTTGCGCTGACATTGTAATGGCTGCACCGCGCAGCAGCGAACAGGGCTACCAGCCCCCAATGCCGGATATAAAGGCACCTGAAGATATCCCGCCGATGCCCCTGCCCCCCGGCCCGCAGTGGCTCGCCGATTATGACCAGCGGCTTGTTAAGGGGCGGCCCTTTTCTATTGCGAAGCGCCCTGACAGCATCACCTGGTTACGCGACACCGACGGTCGCCCGCTCGATGCAACGGGTATTGCATCAATCTCGGACACGTTCATGCCGCGCATTTTTTTCGCGTCCAACACGATGCCAATGTGCTCAACCGTCTCCTATTCGCTCAGCCTTTTTGCGAGTGCCGCTGAATTGGCCGAAATTGGCAATGATTTCCTGTTGTTAGAGGCGGAATCAGCCGTGATTGCGAATGGGGCTTACGACCAACGTGGCAGGATTCGCGCCCGCAGTGGGCGGGTTCTGGCTGTCACCAATCAGGTGGCGTTCTTTCGTTAAGCTCTGATGCCTGCGGTGTGGACGAACGGTTTGCGCCGCCGCATTCATACTCACGACCATCCCTAGCTATACGTCTGAACAGTCGACGGACGCCGAGCAAATGCTCAGGCGCCCGTCTTGGGTGCGCGGTCTGGGAGAGACCGCATGCTCTGCGCGTTGGCTCGGAGAAAACCAATTCGCGCTCGACCTCCGAAACACGAGGTCGGTTGGGTGCCGAGCAGTGTCTGATCTCGTGAGCCCCACCAAATCAGCAACTGCGCGTCGACCGACACACAGAAACAGACAATTTGAGCCAGGTAACGTGCACGATTACACGGAGTCCCATTTTTTTGCTCTGCCGCACCGCGTGCACCAGCTCCGAAAGAGCGGCCAACACAGTTTGGGTTGCAGCACTGGGTCAGCGCGCCCTTCGCCCGTGCCTATGTACGCGGCGCACATAAGGATGTATCCCAACGGCATCGCGCCGCCGCACAAACGCGCGCGCACCGGGCATGGAGCTTTGCATGACTGACGCCACACTTTCCACGCAGGATGACGGGCTTGCCCGCCGCAACGTATTGATTCTGGCATTGGCCAGCGCGCTTCTCGGGGCGCAGATGCCGGTTCATTTTGTGTTGGGCGGATTGTCCGGCCAGTTGCTTGCGACGGACAAGACACTCGCCACCCTGCCGATTTCGGCAACGGTGTTCTGTTCGATGTTTGCGGCACCCGCCGTGGCATTGCTTATGGGCAGATACGGACGCCGGATAGGTTTTGTGATTGGCGTCGTCGGTGGCGGTATCGGCGCGGGCCTGAACGCTCTCGCCCTGATGCAAGGTAGCTTTGCGCTCTTGTTGGTCGGGTCTGCGCTGATCGGTGTCTATATGGCTGCGCAGGGTCAATATCGGTTCGCCGCCGCTGACACGGCCTCCCCCGCTTTCAGGCCCAAAGCCATTTCCCTGGTAATGGCAGGTGGCCTGGCCGCCGCTGTTATCGGACCAGAACTGGTGAAGAACTTTGGCGATGCGCTGGAGGGCATTCCGTTTGCCGGAGCCTATGTTGCGATTCTCGTGCTGAATGTCGTGGCTGGCCCTGTCCTGTTGTTGTTGCAAATTCCCAAACCTGTTCGCGCAAAAGGCCCCGGCGCATCGGGGCGCCCCTTGCGTGAAATTCTCGCGCAACCGCGCACGTTGACCGCGATCATATGCGCGATGGTGTCCTATTCGCTGATGAATTTGGTGATGACTGCAACGCCATTGGCTGTTGTCGGCTGCGGGTTTGGCGTTGATACGGCGGCGACGGTTGTAACCGCGCATGTGCTGGCGATGTTCGTTCCCAGTTTCTTTACCGGGCACCTGATTGCCCGCTTTGGAAACGTGCGGATTGTTGCCTTGGGCCTTGGCCTGCTGGGGTTATGCGCCGTTGTTGCCATGAATGGCGTTTCGGAAACGCATTTCTTTGGGGCGCTCATTCTGCTTGGGCTTGGCTGGAACTTTGGCTTTATCGGCGCAACGGACATGCTGACCTCCACCCATGAACCTGCGGAACGCGCAAAGGTTCAGGGGCTGAATGACTTTCTGGTCTTTGGCATGGTCACCATCGCGTCGCTAAGCTCTGGCGTTCTTTTGAACGGGTTCGATGATGTGGTGAGCGGATGGAATGCGGTCAACATCGCAGAGGCGCCGTTCCTTGCCCTCGCAGCCGCCGCACTCGTGTGGCTCATCATAAAAGAAAGGCGGCGGGCATAACGCGCCGCCGCCTGTTTTCTGAACCCTGGGTTTCAGATTGTAGATTATGACCCCGGCAAGCGGCTGGGGTCACTGCCTGTGAGCGTTTCGGGCGCGACCCGGCCAAGGTTACCAAAGATCTGCTGCAACACGGTAACTTCACGGCCATAGGTGGGCGTGCGGCGCGTGACCAGATCAATGACCTGCCCATCATCAATGCCAAACCGGTTGACCTCCTTCACGAGGCCACGGTCATCAAAGCGTACGGCAACGACGCGGCGCTCAATCACCTCTGGCGCGTAAAACGCATAATGCTCAACACGTGAAGCGGTGTAGTACCAATTTTTCGAATCGAACGAGCTATAGGCCGACGGTTGCCCCAATTTGCGGAGAACCGACCCTCTGGTATCGGACCCGGCCTGCAACTCATCCAGATCTACAACCTGCGGCGCGAACCCATGATTGGTAAAGGTTGGCTCACAAGCTGCCACCAGCGTTACTGCGGCGACGGCGAATGCCGCCCTTGTCACGAATTTCATCGACCGAACCCCATCATGAACTGCTCTTGTCTGACCTACCCGCTGCATGGTCTAAGATCAAGCATCCGGCCCCATTCTGAAAATGGCAGGCTCGTGGAACCAGACGCAGGATTTCCGCATTATGACAGACACTGCCCCCGCATTTTCCCTCCCCTACACCGTCTTGGCCCTGCGGAAACGCAAAACCATAGAGATTCGTCACGACGCGGATGCCGATACGCGCGCTGCATTGGCTGCCGAACTTCAGCTGATTGAGATTCCATCCCTCAGGGTCGAAGCCTCAGTAACCGCCGTTGGGCGGGACCAGTGGCGGGTTTCAGGCACCGTGCGCGCGAAGGTCGTGCAAACATGTGTGATAACGCTGAACCCGGTGTCAGCAATCGTAGAGGAAGCTTTTGACCGTCGGTTTACCGAAGATCAGAACGCTGTTGGCTCCGACCTCGATTTCGACCCGGTCAGCGAAGATCCGCCGGAACTGATTGACGAAAGCATCGATGTTGGCGTGGTCGCGTCGGAAGCTCTGGCGCTTGGGCTGGACCCTTACCCGCGTGCGCGCGGCGCGACCTTTGACGGTGCAGCGGCCATCCCACCGGGGGCAGAGCCGATTCGCCCGGCTGACCTGAAGCCATTCGCCGGGCTTGCTGCCCTAAAAAAGGCCATGACTTCTGAAGAGTAAGCGTCTAAACGGCACCAAGCGGCCCTGTGGCAGCATCAGTTCTTTAAAACGGTGAAGGCGGAAACCGGAAAACATCCGCTAGGGGCTTGCGGCGGTGCGCAATTTGCGTATGTTCCGCGTCTCGTTTCCAACGGTTCGAAACGTGGGGCGCAAGGGTGCGCTTTACGGGTTGGACCCAGCCGCCGGATAGTTCCGGTATGAGCAAAGGTCAGAAAAATGGCGGTACCTAAGAGTAAGATCACGCGATCCAAACGTGGCATGCGCCGGTCGCATGACAGCTTGACCGCGGTGGCATCTCTCGAATGTTCCAACTGCGGTGAACTGAAGCGCCCGCACCACGTATGTGGTTCCTGCGGTCACTATGGCGATCGTGAAGTCGTCGTAATGGCCGAAGAGGTCGATATCGAAGACGACGCGGCGTAAAGTTCGAATCTATGACGCGTCGAACTGAGTCGGCGCGTCCTGATCGGCGGAGCGGGCGACCCCATGGGTGAAACAACAGTCATTTCCGTCGATACAGCAGGCGGCGACCAAGGTGCAGCCGCTGTCTTGAGCGGACTGAGCAAGTCCGTCAAAAAGAATCCCGACCTTCGTTTTATCATCCACGGCAACGAGGATGAGTTGCGGAACGGTTTGCGGCGACGTGGCCGTCTACGAGAGGTCTGCGAGATCCGCCACGCTGAAGGCGTGATTGGAATGGATGCAAAGCCATCCTACGTGGTTCGCCACTCCAAAGGCACGTCAATGCTCAGCGCGATCGAAGCGGTCGCCAACGGCGAGGCCCATGCGGCGGTCAGCTGCGGTAACACGGGCGCGCTGATGGCGCTTTCCATGCTGAAATTGCGCAAGGCGGCGGGCGTTGACCGCCCCGCGATTGCCGTCATGTGGCCTGCCGAAAGCCGTCAGGGATACAACATCGTTCTTGATGTCGGTGCCGACGTGCGCGCCGATGCCGGATCAATGGCGGAATTTGCCGTGATGGGGGCTGAGTACGCGCGGCTTTCCTTTAATCTGGAGCGCCCGCGCGTCGGCATCCTGAACGTAGGTTCGGAAGACAACAAGGGCCGCCCTGGCATTCGTGAGGCTGCGCAGCTTGTTGAACGCATCGGGCCTGAGGCCGGGGGCTTTGACTATTACGGATTTGTTGAAGGCGGCGATATCACCGGGGATCTGGTCGATGTTATCGTAACCGATGGATTTACCGGCAACATTGCGCTGAAAACCGCGGAAGGTACGGCGAGCTTTATTGCCGAATCCATGCGCGATGCCTTCAAGAAAACGCCTTTGTCACGCATTGCTGCCCTGCTTGCCCTGTCATCGCTGCGGCGCATGCAAAAGAAAATTGACCCCCGTCGCGTGAACGGCGGGGTTTTTCTGGGGCTTGGCGGCGCAGTGATCAAAAGCCACGGCAGCGCAGACGCCACAGCGGTAAGTGCGGCGATCAAACTGGCGTTTCGTATGGGGAAAACCAACTTCGCCCAACGGGTTGCGGACCGTGTAGCCTTGCTTCCCGATGATCGGAGGCTTATCGCTGGGGACAGCAAGAAATAAGCCTGATCGAGCGAGAAACGGGGAAAATATGTCTGTCACACGCGCGACACCAGTAGGGTGCGGTCATTATTTGCCCAAACGTGTGGTCGAAAATATCGAATTCACCAAAACGCTGGACACTTCCGACGAATGGATTCGTGCGCGTACAGGCATTGAGCGTCGCCATTTTGCAGCCGATGATGAACGAACATCAGATTTGGCAATCAACGCCGCCAAAGCCGCGCTGGCGAATGCGGGAATGGATGGTTCAGAGATTGACGCGATTGTTCTGGCAACCGCGACACCTGACAACACCTTCCCCTCCACAGCGACACAAGTTCAGCACGCGATTGGCTGCCCGGGCTTTGCTTTCGATGTGCAGGCCGTTTGCGCGGGCTTCATGTATGCGCTCGCCACAGCCAATTCGATGATCCTGAGCGGCCAGGCGCGCACTGTCATGGTGATTGGTGCTGAAACCTTCAGCCGTATTCTTGATTGGGAAGACCGCGGCACTTGTGTGCTGTTTGGCGACGGTGCCGGGGCGCTGATTCTGCGTGCCGAAGAAACCGCCGGCGTTAACGAAGACCGGGGCGTTCTTGGGGTCCAATTACGCTCCAACGGGGCTTATCGCGACCTGCTCTATGTTGATGGTGGCCCATCCACCACCGGCGACGCCGGAAAACTTCGGATGCTTGGCAAGGAAGTCTTCAAGCACGCCGTTGCGAAACTCAAAGATATCGCGAATGCGGTGATCGAAGATGTCGGCGTCGGCGCTGAGGACATTGATTTCATCGTCCCCCATCAGGCCAACCTCCGCATTATCAAAAGCACAGCCCAAAAAATGAACGTGCCGATGGAGAAGGTGATCGTGACTGTTCAGGATCATGGCAACACATCGGCCGCATCCATCCCACTTGCGCTGTCCGTCGCAGTTGGCGAGGGACGGATCAAACAGGGCGATTTGCTGTTGATGGAAGGCATCGGGGGCGGTTTGGCATGGGGGTCGGCGCTTGTGCGCTGGTAACCCCTATCACAAGGGAATCACCGGGAAAGAGAATCACCACAAGGTGACTGACAGTCGTCAGGGTTTCTCTACCACCTTCTGAATTGCGCAAACTGACCCGAAAACCGCCTAAATCACAGGCAATCATTGACTCAGTCGAGGTGAAAGGCGCACTTTCACCAACGGCGGAAGCGCATAAATCTGCTGCGGTGTTCTTCATAGAAACATTGCGGCCCTAGCCACGCCTTAGAGGGCCGCTCCAGCGGAGTGAGGGAGAATAATAATGGGCAAAACGCTCACACGCTCAGATCTGAGCGAAGCCGTCTATCGGGAAGTTGGCCTCTCCCGCAACGAATCGTCTGACCTGGTGGAAAGTGTCCTCGCACATCTTTCGAATGCGTTGGTTGAGGGTGACACGGTAAAGATATCGTCTTTTGGGACATTCAGTGTCCGTGAAAAAGGCGCACGAATGGGCCGCAATCCAAAGACCGGTGAAGAGGTACCGATCGAACCCCGCAGGGTTCTCGTATTCCGCCCTTCACATATCCTCAAAGACAAAATCAATGAGGGCTAAGCATGAGGCAGGAAATGCTTAATTTGCAGGTCGGGCAGCCACAAACCTCCGAATCGAAAAGCAACGACAGGGCGCGCAAATCGGAACAAGCGTTTCGCACGATCAGCGAAGTCGCGGAGCTTCTGGATACGCCCGCTCATGTTCTACGGTTCTGGGAAAGCAAATTCTCACAAGTAAAACCAATGAAGCGCGGCGGCGGACGGCGGTATTATCGCCCCGAAGATGTATCGCTTTTGCGTGGTATTCGCGAACTGCTGTATGTCGAAGGTTTGACCATCAAAGGCGTACAAAAAGTACTGCGCGAACAGGGCCAGAAGCATGTCGCGACCCTTGCTGACAGCGCCTGTGAGATCGAAATGCCCGCGCCGAAGGTGGAAAAATCCACGCCAGATGTGAACGCCACCGTGGCCCGCCTGGAAGCCCTGCGCAACCGCTTGCGCCAAAGCTGATAGAATAGGCTTGCATGACCCGTGCGACCTGCGTAAACCCCCGTTCGGAACGCTGGCGCACGCGCCGCGATGAACGGGCCATAGCGCAGTCTGGTAGCGCGTCCGTCTGGGGGACGGAAGGTCGCAGGTTCAAGTCCTGCTGGCCCGACCACTTTGAAACGCCGGCGCGTGAGCGTCGGCGTTTTTGCTTAGTAAGGGCAAAGGAAACAAATCATGGTTAACCCCCTGCCCGCTTCAGGCATCTTGCCGAATCAAGGCGTTCTGCCAAGCCAGACCATTCGCCGTATGATCGCCGACGGGCAGATCACGGCTGACGGTGCCCCTGAAGAGCAGATTCAACCCGCGTCGCTCGATCTTCGCCTTGGTTTCACCGCCTATCGCGTACGCGCGAGCTTTCTGACCGGTGCCGGGCGTACGGTCGCAGATCGCCTGAGCGAGTTTGCGATGCATGAGATAGATCTTTCCAGCGGTGCCGTGCTGGAGGTTGGTTGCGTTTATGTCGTGCCCTTGCAGGAATATTTGCGCCTGCCTGCTGACATCAGCGCGGTGGCGAATGCCAAATCCTCTACGGGGCGGCTCGACCTTTTTACCCGGTTGATCACTGATCAGGGTACCGAGTTCGATCGTATCGACGCTGGTTACGAAGGCCCATTATATGCCGAGATCAGCCCGCGGACCTTCTCTGTCCTTGTTCGCCCCGGTGCGCGCCTCAATCAGATACGGTTTCGGCGTGGCGAATCGACATACTCCGATGCGGAGCTGAAAACGCTGCACGACACGCTCAAGCTGGTTGATGGCGAAGCTGTTATTGATCAGGGAATCGGTTTTTCGGTGGACCTTACCCCCCGCGCAGATGGTGTGGTCGGCTGGAAAGCCCGGCGGCACACGGGCCTTATCGATCTGGATAGGATCGGCCACTACAACCCGGACGAATTCTGGGCGCCAGTTCGTCACCTCGGTGGGTCGGGTGTGATTCTCGACCCCGGTGAGTTTTACATTCTGGTGAGCCGCGAATCTGTGCATGTTCCACCTGAATGCGCCGCTGAAATGACGCCTTATCTTGCCATGGCGGGCGAATTTCGCGTGCATTACGCGGGGTTCTTTGACCCCGGCTTCGGCCACGCCGCCGCGGGGGGGGCAGGCTCGCGCGGGGTGCTCGAAGTGCGCTGCCACGAAGCGCCCTTTGCACTTGAACATGGTCAGGTTGTCGGGCGCCTCGTTTATGAGCCGATGGCAGAAACCCCTGACAAGCTATATGGCGCGGCGATGAATTCGAACTATCAGGGTCAGGGCCTGAAACTTGCCAAACAGTTTCGCTGACCCACTTTAAGCAGGGCCGCTGGACAATTTCGGAGTGAAGCGCATGGACTGGACCACGCAGGTCGACAACTATTGCGAGCGGATTGATCCGTCGTTTTGGTCTGAGCCGCTGAACGCTGTCACAAACCTGTCGTTTATCATCGCGGCTTTGCTCTGCCTTAACATGACGGTGCGACGGGACCGCGAGGAAGGGTACACGTTTGCCCTTTGCGCCATCTTGTTTTGCATCGGGGTTGGCTCATTCCTGTTTCATACATTCGCGACAAAATGGGCGGGCGTTGCCGATGTGGTGCCGATTCTGTTGTTCATCCTGCTTTATGTCTATGCAGCGACACGGCGCTATCTGAACGCGGGGCATCTAACAGCGGCCCTTGCGGTTATCGGTGCCTTGTTGTTTTCCAGCGCATTTCCAGGGCTTTGGAACAGTGTGCTGCCTTCGATCAATGGCTCGGAGGCATATGTTTCCACGTTGTTGATCATCATAGGATATGGCGCGGTTCTGGCGCGGCGCGGACATCCGGCGGCGACGGGGCTATTTGCGACCGCCGCGCTTTTGTCTCTCTCGCTTACTTTCCGTAGCATTGACCCTGTGGTCTGTGATGTTGTGCCGGTCGGAACGCACTTTATGTGGCACACGCTGAATGGCATCCTGTTGGGGGTCGCATTGGCCACCTTTATTCGCCATGGGGCCCCCGCCAGCGCCACACGTGCTTGAACCGCGCGCGGCGCAAGGCTAAACCGCCTGAATACCCGTTTCAGGAGGCACCATGTCCGTCGATACAGACACCGTTCGCCGCGTCGCGCATCTCGCGCGTATCAGCGTTTCAGAAGAAGAACTTGCGCCTTTGGCGACAGAGCTTTCGGCGATCCTGAATTTTGCGGAACAACTGGCAGAGGTTGACGTTGATGGCGTTGAGCCGATGACCTCTGTCACACCCATGGCGCTCAAACGTCGTGAGGACAAAGTTACCGACGGTGAAATTCAGGACAAAGTCCTCGCCAACGCGCCCGATGCGCGTGAGGGCTTTTTCGCAGTGCCTAAAGTGGTGGAGTAAGTCATGGCCGATCTGAACAACCTGACCCTCGCCGCCGCACGTGATGGCCTTCGTAAGGGGGATTTCACCTCCAAAGAGATCACCGCAGATTGTCTGGCCGCGATCGACGGCGCCGATGCGCTGAATGCTGTGACAGCCAAGACCCCTGAAAAAGCCATGGATATGGCCGCCGCTGCCGATGCGCGCTTGGCGCAGGGTGATGCGCCTGACCTTTGTGGTGCACCACTCGGCATCAAGGATCTTTTCTGCACTGAGGGCGTTCAATCGCAAGCCGCGTCGAACATTCTCGAAGGGTTCCTGCCACCCTATGAAAGCACGACCACGGCCCAGATGTGGCGCGATGGGGCAGTGATGCTTGGCAAGTTGAACATGGACGAATTTGCCATGGGATCCTCAAACGAAACATCTGCATATGGCGTGGCCACGTCTCCCTGGCGGCGCCCAAATTCCAACGTGCAGATCACCCCCGGTGGGTCGTCAGGTGGCTCCGCAGCGGCGGTTTCCGCTGATTTGTGCCTGGCTGCCACCGGAACAGATACAGGCGGTTCTATCCGTCAGCCAGCGGCCTTTACCGGCATCGTCGGCCTTAAACCAACCTATGGCCGGGTAAGCCGCTGGGGCATCATCGCCTTTGCCTCATCGCTTGATCAGGCTGGTCCAATGACCAAAACCGTGCGCGACAGTGCGATCATGCTCAAGGCTATGGCCGGGCACGACCCCAAGGACAGCACATCTGCGAACATTCCCGTGCCTGACTTTGAGGCCGCCTTGACCGGGGATATTCGTGGTAAAACCATCGGCATCCCAAAGGAATACCGCCTGGACGGTATGCCCGCAGAGATCGAAAAACTCTGGGCTGAGGGCCGGGAGATGCTGGCGGACGCAGGGGCAAAGGTGGTTGATATCTCCCTCCCCCACACAAAATACGCCCTGCCCGCTTATTACATCATTGCGCCCGCTGAGGCGTCTTCGAACCTGGCGCGGTATGATGGTGTCAAATACGGCAAGCGCGCTGGGCTCGACGCTGGTGACGGCATCACCGAGATGTATGAGCGCACCCGTGCCGAAGGATTTGGTGCAGAGGTCAAACGCCGCGTAATGATCGGGGCCTATGTGCTGTCCGCAGGTTATTATGATGCGTATTACGTAAAGGCCCAAAAGGTCCGCACGCTTATCAAGCAAGACTTTGAAAACGTCTTTGCCAGCGGTGTTGACGCCATCCTGACACCTGCGACCCCATCCGCAGCGTTTGGCTTGGGTGAGGTTGGTGCCGATGATCCGTTGCAGATGTATCTGTTGGATGTGTTTACGGTCACTGTGAACCTCGCGGGACTGCCCGGCATTTCAGTGCCCACAGGTATCAACCAAGAGGGGCTGCCACTTGGCCTTCAGCTGATCGGGAAACCATGGGGTGAGGCTGATCTGCTCAACACGGCTTACGCGCTCGAGCAGGCCGCCAAGTTTGACGCCAAGCCCGCCAAATGGTGGTGAAAAAGCATCTTTTGCGCTCGCTGTGCTGAAACGGCGGGCGCTTTAGGCGTTACCTTTGCCTGAGTGCAGGGCTACCCCCCCAAGCAATCGCGTTCGAGAACAGCTACTGCGCCGCCCGAACATCACCCGGACGGCGAAATCGTAAGTCGTCGCGGAAGATTTACTCCGCTTTCAGGTCGGTCGCAGCCATCCGGCCATTGCGGCCTTCTTCCAGTTCAAAGCTGACCTTTTGGCCATCTGCAAGGCCTTCCATGCCAGATTGCTGTACGGCTGTGATATGGACAAAGATGTCTTTGCCGCCGTCGCTAGGCTCGATAAAGCCATAACCCTTGGTGACATTGAACCATTTGACAGTACCGCTGGGCATTGTCTTCTCCTTCAAGTCTGATCGCTGCGGAATTGCAGCGCGTCTCTGCGTAGTCAAAACCCAGTTCTGTCAGATCACGAAGCTCTGGTGCACTTTTCAACCCGCACTCAAAAATAGTTAGTGTTTTTTTTCGCACTCACAAGGCTGGAGGTAAGCGGCGATAGTGGAAGATCAAAACCTGTGTGTTTATCCTCACAATCGACAGTCGACCTTAATGAGCCTGGAAAACGGCTCATCTGTTACCCATACAGAACCTTGGCAATCTTGCCGCTTGGTGTTTGTGCGAGCGATGCTCGGCCTCCGCGACCGGCCCCAACTTTTCGTCAAAGCAGGGCATGAACCTGCCACACGACATGCCGCCGAAGGGCGCTAGGCGTTTTGGTTGCGGTCATATTGTCAAACTTTCCGCTGTTCACAATGCTCTGACCGGCCGCTGCAATGACCCTTCTGTTCTACGGCTATGAGATACCGTGAAAACGCAATGGCGGGATCAATTCCCCAACTGTTGCACTCGTTTTAGCGGTATTTTCATCAGAGTTTCCGCAACGGGAGAAGCCACACCCACACTGGCACCCCTTGATTTGGTCGCGTTCCAGACGATGATTTCGACCACAAACGAAGAAAATCAACGGCGCACGTTTTCAGCAAACTTATGCATAAAAACCTGATTTTCGATTACACTTCGACGCTGCCCTCCCCGGTCATCACAGATACCTTTCCGGTCTTTGCATAGGCAAATTTCACGCCCGAAATCATCAGGCTCGCGCTGGTCGATGGGGGGGAGCGTTTCTTGAAAACAAATGAATGCACGCGGCTCTGGCCCGAATGGTTCTTTTGTTCGTCGGCGCTTATCTTTTGGCTGAAACCCGGCTGGCCACCGCCCACGCGACGCGTTGCGAATCGCTACTGAGCCACATTTTGGATCCTGAATGGCTGTAGATGCCGAAAACGAATGTCTATTTCCCGTCGTCATTCTTGTGCTGACGGGCGTTGCTCGGTCTGGCTGTCATGGTTCAGCCAGCGGCTCAACAACTTCGGGGCACGCCACGAACCAAGTTCGGTTTGACGAATGACGGCACCCCAGGTCGGGGCACCGCCGTTTACGCGCTTTGACGGGTCAGTCGGGCAGTGCGACGATCTGATAAACCGCCAACGCCAGGTCCGATAACGTCACTTCCCCCAACGCCATCGCAATATGCTCATAGATGTCACCATTGGTGAACGTCTGACTGAGCGCGCTATCAACAACCAACCGCAAACGGGTTTCTTCGCGCTTTACGGCCAGTGCGTATGGCTCGAACGAATACTGCTCTGCCAGAAACTTGAGCGGCGTACGCGGGCGCATGCGACCAAGCTGATACCGCAGAATGGCCTGATCACCGAAATAGGCTGCGATATTGCCATCCGCCAGTGCCATTAGGCCATTGATATGTGTGTCATAGGTAATGACCTCTGCATCGACCTTTCGATCGGCCAACAAATCCCGGACGATTTTTGCGGTGGTCGTTCCCTCCAGAAGGCCAACCGCGCGGCCCTTCAGGTCTTCGACGCTTTCCCCCTCGCCGGCCCTGAACACAACACTCGACCCATCAATGAAGTACGGGATTGAAAAATCCATATCCTGACGACGTGAGATCGTTTGCGTCGTAGGGCCGCACAGAATGTCGATCGCCCCAGATTGCAGACGCTCAAACCGCGTACGCGCCGTCACTGGCACATAATCAATTTTTATCTCATCAAGCCCGAGTTCAGCTTTCAATGCCGTACTCACATCCTGACACAAGGAAACAGCCAGACCCTTGGGCTGGCCACTATTTGATTCGTAGGAAAACGGTGGCGCATCAGTGCGATAGCCAACGGTGAAAGTACCGCTTTCACGCACTTTATCTAATACATCGGCTGAAGAAACGCTCAGCACACACAGAAAGCACATGATCGAAACGAATATCGTTCGCATTGGCTCTGCCCCTCTAGACGCCCCCACGCCGCTGGGCACCTTACTCATGCGGCCACACTACAGCAATTCACGTCTCTGGTGCTTGCCGCGCAATTCGTCGCGGCGTAGACAACGGTGCGACCAAGCGGAGACCGCCATGACTGAATTAGCCTATACTGAACCCGACGTGAAACGCATCCCCGGCGCCACCGGCGATTGGGAAATGGTGATCGGCATGGAGGTCCATGCACAGGTCCATTCCAAATCCAAGCTGTTTTCAGGCGCATCAACCGAATTTGGGGCCGCCCCGAACACTCATGTTTCACTGATTGATGCGGCAATGCCCGGCATGCTGCCCGTCATCAACGAGTTTTGTGTCGAACAAGCCGTTCGTGCCGGTCTGGGTATCAAGGCGCAGATCAACCTGCGCTCCGTTTTCGATCGCAAGAATTATTTCTACCCTGATCTGCCGCAGGGTTATCAAATCAGCCAGTTCAAGCACCCCATCGTGGGTGAAGGTGAGGTTCTGGTGGATATGTCACCGGGCGTCGCCCGCAAGGTCGGCATTGAACGTATTCACCTAGAGCAGGACGCAGGTAAATCGGTTCACGACATGGACCCGACCATGTCTTTCGTGGACCTGAACCGCACCGGCGTTGCCCTCATGGAAATCGTCTCCCGCCCTCACATCCGTGGGCCGGAAGAGGCCGCCGAATACGTGCGCAAGTTACGCCAGATCTTGCGTTACCTGGGGGCTTGCGATGGCAACATGCAGGAAGGGTCGCTCCGCGCCGATGTGAACGTCTCGGTCTGCAAGCCCGGAGATTACGAAAAATTCCGCGAAACAGGTGATTTTGACCATCTCGGTACGCGCTGCGAGATCAAGAACATGAACTCCATGCGGTTCATTCAGCAGGCCATCGAATACGAATCCCGCCGTCAGATCGCGATTCTGGAGGATGGGGGCTCCGTCGATCAGGAAACCCGCCTCTACGACCCCTCAAAGGGCGAAACACGTTCCATGCGGTCCAAGGAAGAAGCGCATGATTACCGCTACTTCCCCTGCCCCGACCTGTTGCCGTTGGAATTTGAACAAGCATGGGTCGACGAAATCGCTGCGACGCTTCCCGAATTGCCAGACGCCAAAAAGGCCCGCTTTGTCACTGACTACGGGGTGACAGAATACGATGCCTCTGTACTTACGGCTGATGTAACGGATGCTGATTTCTTTGAAACAGTTGCCGCAGGCCGTGATGGCAAACAATCCGCCAACTGGGTCATCAACGAATTGTTCGGACGCCTGAACAAAGAAGGGTTGAGCGTTACCGAAAGCCCAATGTCCGCAGAACAACTTGGCGGCATCATTGACCTGATCGGCTCAAAGGCCATTTCCGGCAAGATCGCCAAAGACTTGTTTGAAATCGTCTGGACCGAGGGCGGCGACCCGGCGGAGATTGTCGAATCACGCGGCATGAAACAGGTCACTGACACCGGCGCGATTGAAAAAGCTGTCGACGAGGTCATGTCAGCCAACCCGGACAAAGTCGCAGCCGCAAAAGCCAAGCCTTCAATGGCGGGATGGTTTGTTGGGCAGGTAATGAAAGCCACACAGGGCAAGGCCAACCCCCAAGCGGTGAATGATCTCGTGAAAGCAAAACTGGGCGTCGAATAGGCGCCCCTTTGCCTTCACACGCGTTTACGCCAAAGTAACCGAAATGAGAATCATGCAAGGGTCAGGGCGTGGGGGCGTCTTGGTGCTTCGCTGAGGGAGAAATCATGTCGTCAGCCGAATATAAAACCGTCCCTGCGCCGCGTCGGGTCAAAAAGATCAAAGGCGTCAAGGGTGCCGAGGCAACGCTCGCCAAGATGGTTGAAGAGATCATCTCCGAACAAGCGTCGGCTGGGTGGGACTACGTGCGGACAGACACGTTCCCCGTGGAAGAAAAATCAGGCCTGTTTTCCGCACGCGAAACAGTTCTGAAAGGTGTGATGGTGTTCAAACGCGGTGGGCAGGCCCCGGCCTATGCGCCGCCCCCACAAGCCGCGCCGCAACCTGCACCCTATTCACCGCCACCTGCGCCAACAATGCATGCACCAGCGCCGGCACCAACCATGGCAGCCGATCACGAAGATGACTTTGTCGCGCGCCCGGTTGGCGCGGCCCGCACGGAATGATGCCCGCCGCAAGGGGCAAGCCCCCCTGCCGCTTTCTTTGTTCTTAAAATATCCGGAAATGCGCTCTCCGGCTGCAATGCCCCGCTTATGGTGCCGACAACTCCAACGCCAGCGCATGTACCGGCCCTGCAAGCTCATCAGCCAACGCTTTATGCACCGCCCGGCTTCGCGCGACGCGATTCATGTCGGCCATCGCCTTGGCTTTCATAACAACACGAAAATGCGTTTCCCCGCCCTCACGCCAGCCACCATGGCCGCGATGCTGCTCACTTTCATCAATGACTTCAAGCGCATCGGGTGCGAAGGTCAGGTTCAACTTCTCTTCAATTTTCGCCTTAACGGACATTTTTTTAGCCTTTAGCGTTTCGATTTTCGACAGAGACGGTAGACTATCGACCCGACTCGAAGCTAGGTCGAAAGCGAAAGTTACGTATATGCCGCCCCGCTCGCCACTTGATTACGATATCTCAGTCACCGCTGACAAACGTCGTCGGCACAAGCAACGCGGCTTCGTCGGCGAAACCGCTGCGGAGGCGCGCAAATGTGATTGGAGCGGTTGTTCCAACCCCGGCCTGTACCGCGCGCCCAAGTCCCGGCAAGAGCTGAATGATTTCAAATGGTTCTGCATCGATCACATCCGTGATTTCAACAAATCATGGAACTACTACGCCAATTACACCGAAGAGGACATGGAAGCGCAGCGCAAAGCCGACCTCGCGTGGGATCGTCCCACCTGGAAGCTGGGCGAAAAACCAATACGCCCCGACGGCCCGGCGGGTCATACCGATGGCCGCGCATGGGCAAGATTTGGCTTTGACGATCCAATGGAAGTGCTAGGCGACAATGCCACAATCAATCCCGGCGGCGCGGGCGAAAGCAAACGTGCCAAGCGTCGGATGTTGCCTAAGAACGAGCAATCGGCAATCGATATTCTTGGGATGCCGGCGGAGGCCACGCGCAAGGAAATGCGCACACAATACCGTGCTCTGGTCAAAGATCTGCACCCGGACATGAACGGTGGCGAACGCCGTGACGAAGATCGCCTGCGCGATGTTCTCTGGGCATGGGATCAGATCAAGAACTCCCCCAGTTTCAAAAGCTGACCCGTCTCCGAGCGCGCCCAACCGCCCTTATGCGGCACTCGCCTGTGCAATTTTTGCTTCCCTGAACCACCTTACCGCGACAGACTGCGACCACTTGCGCGCAAGCAAGACGATGCCCGGAGGGTCGCTCAATGACGATTAATACCGCACGCCCTGAAAAGAAGTTAATCGAAGTATTGGGTCGCCAGATGGCCTATGTCGAAATGGGCACGGGCGACCCGATTGTCTTCCAGCACGGCAATCCGACATCCAGCTATCTGTGGCGGAATATCATGCCTCACTGCGCCCACCTCGGCCGCTGCATCGCAGTAGACCTCATCGGCATGGGCGATAGCGACAAACTACCAGACAGCGGGCCGAACCGGTACACATTTGCTGAGCACCGCACCTATCTACATGCGGCGTGGGCGGCGCTTGGCGTTACTGAAAACGTCACTTTGGTCATACACGACTGGGGCAGCGCGCTTGGCTTTGACTGGGCACGCCGCAACCCTGACGCCGTAAAGGCCATCGCCTATATGGAAGCTGTGGTCGGCCCCGTCCCAACATGGGACAGCTGGCCCGAAAACGCGCGCAATATCTTTCAGGCATTGCGCTCAGAAGCGGGTGAAAGCCTGATTTTGGAAAAGAACATCTTCATTGAACGCATCCTCCCTGCTTCCATCATTCGCGACCTGACGGACGAAGAAATGACCGAATACCGCCGCCCATTTCTGGAAGCAGGCGAATCCCGCCGCCCCACCCTGACCTGGCCCCGCCAAATCCCGATCGGCGGAGAGCCTGCGGACGTTGCTGAAGTCGCCCGCAAATACGCGGTATGGATGGCCACAAACGACATCCCCAAACTTTTCATCAACGCTGACCCCGGCTCGATCCTGACAGGCAAGGCGCGCGAATTCGCGCGGACGTTCAAGAACCAGACCGAAGTGACCGTAAAGGGCACACATTTCATTCAGGAGGATAGCCCTGATGAGATTGGGGAGGCGTTGGTGGGGTTTGTGGAGAGGGTTGATTCAACATAAGCGAGGCTAGGCTTGCGCAATGACATAGTCGGCACATCTGCAATTTCTCTTTTTCATACACTACGGTGGAGAAGCCCCCGCGTCGCTGGGGCATTAACCCGGTGGCAACACCGCCCCCCCCGGACCCTTGATACCCGTCAACTCAAGGCCGCACAAAAAACTTTGGCCCGCAGCTCTAATAATGAAACTCGATCTCGTCACCGATTTCACACGAGTTGCGTATGCCAAAAAATTCCGGGCCCGACCCAAGAATGATTACGCAACCACTGGTCAGTGCTTTTTTGGGTTTCAATATCACTTAATCGATCTCCGAAGCCGGACTGTTCCGGTGATGGCAACACCATCATAAACCAAGCCAAAGTCTCCCTCCTCAATTTCTGTCCCGGTAGTGCTTCGTGCCTTCATGTAATCGGGGGTGATCACTACGCCGTCATTTCAAAGAAGAGGCCGTCGGTCTGACACCGATCATACTCCCTAGTTTGAGTCTGGGGTATCACTGGACCTAATGACTTCTGCCGCTACCAGGCTTTGGTCACTTTCCCGCTAACTGCCCCCACACCACCCTACCCCTGCCCCTTGCGCGGACTACATCGTCCGTCCTATGAAAGCCGGAATGATGCGGGGTGGCCTGTGCGCCCCGTTTTTGCTTGCGAAAAGGATGTCCGATATGGCGGATGGCGGAGCCAACATGGCTGAAATTCCTACCGAAGATATCAATGTCGCTGAGGTGTTTGGCATCGAAGCGAATATGACTGTCAAAGGGTTTGCCGAGCGCTCTGACCGCGTGCCGGAGCTTGACCCGACATATCAGTTCGACCGTGATACGACGCTGGCCATTCTGGCGGGTTTTGCGCACAATCGTCGCGTGATGATCCAAGGGTATCACGGCACGGGTAAATCCACACACATCGAACAGGTCGCTGCGCGGCTGAACTGGCCGTGTGTTCGCGTGAACCTCGACAGCCACATCTCCCGTATCGACCTGATCGGTAAGGACGCGATTGAGCTGAAAGACGGTCAGCAGGTTACGACCTTCAAAGAAGGTATCCTGCCGTGGGCACTGTCCACCAATACGGCCATCGTGTTCGATGAATATGACGCCGGGCGCCCGGACGTGATGTTTGTGATCCAGCGTGTTCTGGAAGTTGACGGCAAACTGACGTTGCTGGACCAGAACAAGGTGATCCACCCGCACCCGTCGTTCCGTCTGTTCGCGACGGCCAACACCATTGGCCTTGGCGACACGACCGGCCTTTACCACGGCACGCAGCAGATCAACCAGGGTCAGATGGACCGCTGGAGCATGGTCACGACGCTCAACTATCTGCCCCATGATCAGGAAGCGGCGATTGTTTGCGCCAAATGCCCTGACATTGATGCCAAGCAGATTGGTCAGATGGTCACCGTTGCGGGCCTGACGCGGAACGCGTTCATGAACGGCGACCTGTCGACCGTCATGTCACCACGGACCGTGATTGCATGGGCCGACAACACCCGCATTTTCAACGATGTTGGTTTTGCCTTCCGCGTCACGTTCCTCAACAAATGCGATGAATTGGAGCGCCAACTGGTCGCTGAGATTTATCAGAAATGCTTTGGTGAAGAACTGCCCGAAAGCGCAGCCTCCGTCAGCTTAGGCTAAAGATGCATATCGGCTTGATCGGTGGGATCGGTGTTGCTGCAACCGTTGTCTATTACCAGCGCCTTACGGCGGTAATGGCAGCGGCTGGAGTACCGCTTGAGCTTACCATCGTTCATGCCGACGTGCAGACCTTGCTGCGCAACAACCTCGCGGACGACCGTCAGGCACAGGCAGCGGTTTATGCCGGGTTGATTGATCGCCTGCGGATGGCTGGTGCCGATTGTGCCGCTATCACATCGCTTGGCGGGCATTTTTGTTTCGATGAAACTGTCCCGATGTCATCGTTGCCGTTGATTTCGGCGGTGTCACCGCTGGATGATTATTTCGCTGAGCAAGGTTTTGGCCGTGTGGGGCTTTTGGGAACGGCTGTTGTCATGCGGACGCGTCTATATGGCCAACTCACGCGTACCACCGGTGTGACGTTAGATGATGAGAACGACACGCTGGGCAAAACCTATCAGGAAATGGCGATTGCCGGGCAGTGCGATGAGGCCACCCGCAGTACATTCATCAAAGCCGGGCGCAGGCTCGTCGAAGAACACGCGGCCGATGCTGTTGCTCTTGCAGGCACTGACCTGAATCTGGCATTCGATGGCCGCGACGTGGGCTATCGGGTCATTGATGCCCTTGATGTTCACGTCGACCTTTTGGCGCGTTTGGCGATGGGTAAGACCGACCTGTCAGGACATGCCGCACAACTTTCTCAGCCGGAGAGCGCCACATGAGCGACAAACCGCAAAACCCCGTAGAGCCGTTCAAAAAGGCCCTTGGTGAAGCGACACGCGCACTCGCCAATGAAGCTGAGTTGAATATCACCTATTCGGTTGACCCTCCCGGCGTCACCAACGACACGGTGCGCTTGCCACAGGTGAGCCGCCGGATGACCAAACACGAAGTGATGCTCGCACGCGGCACGGCCGATGCTGCGGCGCTGAAGATGCGGTTCCACTCCCCCGGTGCGCACAATCGGTATTCCCCGCGCGGTCAGCAGGCGCGCGATATCTACGATGCCTTGGAAACGGCGCGCTGCGAAAGCCTCGGTGCCCGTGCGATGCCCGGTGTTGCCGATAACCTTGACGCCAAACTGGTCGAAGAAGCGGGCAAACGCGGCTATGAGCAGGTCACGAACCTGGCTGATGCTCCGGTGGCTGACGCAGCAGCCATGATGCTCCGCTGTGTGGCCACGGGCCGCGAGGCGCCTGAAGGGGCGGCACAGATCTATGATCTCTGGAAAGAGAGCATGGAAGGGATGGCGGGCGCGTCGATGGACGAACTCGTCTCCGTTCTTGATGATCAGACAGCGTTTGCAAAACAGGTTCGTCAGGTCATCGAAGATCTCGGCTATGGCGACCAGTTGGGCGAAGACCCCGACGCACCGGAAGAAGACCCGGACGAGAGCGAAAATCAGGAAGACCAGGACGACGATAGCTCCGATGAGGGTGGCGACGAAGGCGCGGATGATATGCCGCCCGACGATATGGCCCCCGAAGAAAGCGACAGCGTTGATACCCAGCGTGCAGAGGTCGAAGCCGCACTGGACGAGAGCGAAGGCGACGACGACGATACCGAAATGCCCGCCGAAGACGAAGGCGAGCCGCCACAGGCCCCTCCGCAGTTTCCCGACAGTGAGGCCAGCAAGGATTACCGCATCTATTCGCGTGCGTTCGATGAGGTGATCACCGCTGAAGACCTCTGCGATACGGCGGAATTGGAGCGGTTGCGGTCATATCTCGACAAGCAACTGGAACCACTCAAGGGCGCTGTTTCACGTCTTGCGAACAAATTGCAGCGGCGTTTGCAGGCCCAGCAGAACCGGTCTTGGGAATTTGACCTTGAAGAAGGGATTCTCGATGCGGGCCGCCTCGCCCGTGTTGTGGCCAACCCAACGACACCGCTTAGCTTCAAGATCGAAAATGATACGGAGTTCAAGGATACGGTTGTCTCGCTCTTGATTGACAACTCAGGCTCCATGCGGGGTCGGCCCATCTCGATCGCGGCGATTTCAGCGGATGTGCTCGCGCGTACGCTGGAGCGGTGCAACGTCAAGGTGGAGATTCTCGGCTTTACCACCAAAGCCTGGAAAGGCGGCCAGAATCGTGAAGACTGGCTCAAGAACGGGCGCCCCGCAAACCCCGGCCGCCTGAACGACCTGCGGCACATCATCTACAAAAACGCAGACAGCCCATGGCGGCGTGCGCGGCGCAACCTGGGCCTGATGATGCGTGAAGGCTTGCTGAAAGAGAATATCGACGGTGAAGCCCTTGAATGGGCGCACAAGCGCCTGCAAGGCCGCGCAGAGCAGCGTAAGATCATGATGGTAATTTCAGACGGTGCGCCGGTTGATGACAGCACACTTTCCGTAAACCCATCAAACTATCTGGAACGCCACCTGCGCGATGTGATCGAAATGATCGAAAAACGCTCCAGCGTCGAATTGCTTGCAATCGGCATCGGCCACGATGTGACGCGTTATTACGGGCGCGCGGTTACAATCACTGATGTAGAGCAGCTGGCCGGTGCCATGACCGAACAGCTTGCCGCGCTTTTCGACGCTGACCCACGCGCCACCACCCGCGCAGAGCGTATGGCAAAGCGCAAGAAAGCATCCTGAGGCGTAAGAACGCCAACCACCCGCTAGGGGGCAACATGGCAGAGATAAAGCGGCGCGATGTCTATTACTTTCCTGGCTATGATGTTCAGGGCGTGCGCCGCTATTATCGGTATCTGGTTCGCCAGTGCGGTTGGTACGCACGGCGTTTTGATGCGAAACTTGCGGTCGGACCACTTCGTCAGTCCGACAAGGAAGCCTGGCTCGTTGCTGATGTAACGGCACAGTGGCCCGAAGGCGACGTGCAGACGCGCTTTCACTTTTGCAACTGGCGCCGTGATATCGTGCAGGACTATTCGTTCTCACGGCGACAACGCTATGCAAGGCTGTTGGGCGCGTGGGCACGAATGACGTGGCGCGGCCACACTTTGCGCCTGTGCCGCAAGGCCCCACGATTCATGTTTGCGGCCAGTATTCCGATCCAGTTGATATTCTGGCGCATCGTCGTGTGCACCTTGGCGTTATTGTCTTTTCTGATCGGCCCGCTTTGGGGCGTGATCATGTGCGCGCTGGCGGGTGCTGCGCTGTACGGCCTGAACAGGGCTGGCGAAGCGGCGCATGAGGATTTCTTTGTAAACGGCTTTGTTTACATGGAAAACCGCCTTTCCTACCGTCCGAAACAACCGGATGGTCGGCTTGGCCTTGCAGTACAAAAGCTCATTGATGGAATCGCGAGCAGTGATGATCCACCCGATGAGATTATGCTGGTCGGTCACTCCTATGGCGGGGCACCAGCGATAAAGGCGGCGCAGGCTATCGCTCGTGCGGGCACGCCTGTGTCTGTTCTGACCATTGGTTCGATTTCTCCCTTCGTATCACTGGACCGCTCAGAAGGGGATCTGCGGCCCGCGGTGGCCGCGCTGCTGAACCAGAAGAACGCGTGCTGGCGCGATTATTACGCCCCACAAGACACGCTCAGCTTTCCCGGCATTCACCCTGTCAGGGACTTTGATCTTGCGATCAAGGGCGCGCCAAAGGCAGATTTCAAAGTCAAATCCGCTGTGTTTGGCGAAATCGTTGCCCCGCGAAAAATTCGCAAATTCCGATGGAACCTGCTGCGTATGCATTTCCACTTCATCATGGCCGCTGATGTGCAGGGGGGGTATGATTGGATAAGATATGCAACTGGCCCTGATCGCCTTTCAGACGCATCGAAATGACCGAATATTATCGCCCCCCGGCCCCACACCCTCGTGGTACGTTAAGCTCAATCGTGCGAAGTGTCGCCACAGGCGGCAACGATATTCTGCGGCTGTTACCCGATGTGCTGTATCACAAGCAGATGGTGCGCATCCCCTTCCTTCGGAACCCCACGTACGTTGTGAATTGCCCCATCACAATCAAGCGTATCATGTCGGAACGCCTCGATAATTACCCCAAAAGCCAAATGATGACCAATCCGCTGGACGCCTTGGTTGGGGATAGTATTTTTACCGTTAGCGGGGACACCTGGAACCGCCAGCGCAGGATGATCGCAGAGGTCTTCGCCAAGCTCCGCCTTGTTGATGTCTTCGATGTGATGCGCGAATCCATTGATGATTATCTGGCTCGCCTTGATGCGCAGGTCGGTGGCACAATCGATATCGACGCTGACATGGCCTATGTGACCGCCGATGTCATTTTCCGCACAATGTTTTCCCGGCCGATCAAGGATGTTGAGGCCCGGCTGATTTTTGATGAGTTCACCCGCTATCAGGACAGCCTCCCCCATACCTCAGGGCGGGCCATCTTTCTGGCAGGCAAGAACCGTCAGGCCCCACCGATGCCACGAGCGGCGCTGGAGTCCGCCCAAAAAATTCGAGAGGTGATCGCCGCGCTTTTGCATGAACGGCGTTCGGGTAAGGTTCGACAAGATGATATTTGCCAAATCATCGCTGATTGTCGCGACCCTGAGAGCGGGGTGATGTTCACTGACGTAGAGGCGCTCGACCAGATTGCGTTCTTTTTTCTTGCTGGTCACGAAACATCCGCCAGTGCACTGACATGGGCGTTGATCAGTCTGGCCGGTGACCAGGGCATCGCTGATGAGGTCGCGGCAGAGGTGGAAACCGTGACAAACAACGGGCCTGTCACCTTTCAAAACCGCAAACGGCTGCATCTGACCAACGCTGTGTTCAAGGAGGCGCTGCGCCTTTATCCATCCGTCTCTTTCTTCACCCGCAGCCCGATAGAAGGCGAAGTGCTGCGCGGATTTGATGTGAAAGCGGGTAACGAGCTGATCATCAGCCCATGGGTCGTGCAAAGGCACAGGGATTTCTGGGAACTTCCCGATCATTTTGTACCCAAGCGGCATTTGCCGGGTCACGGGGTGGCAATAAAACCGGGTACCTGGATGCCCTTCGGCTTTGGCCCCCGCGTTTGCACGGGCGCAGCTTTTGCAACGATGGAAGCGGAGTTGATTCTTTCCGAAGTCACGCGACGCTTTCGCCTGACGGTTCAGCAACCTGAAAAGATCGAACCGGTCAGCCGATTAACCGTCAGGCCCAAAAAGCGCGTGAAAGCCCTGGTAGAGCGCCGTTAGCAGAACCGGCACCGCCCTGATCGGATAATGCACGAATGAGCCTGACGCGCCCGCGCTGTCGCGGTCGCTGCCCTGAAACACCCCGATGCATTGGTCACAAATTCCTTGCGGGACACTTCACGGCAAACCCCATGCGGTATGCCGCTCAGTGTTGTTGCCGTGAGGGAGGCAACCATTTTTCGCAAATGAAGAAGTGTGGCGCACCGAGGAAGATTCGAACTCCCGACCCCCAGATTCGTAGTCTGGTGCTCTATCCAGCTGAGCTATCGGTGCCAGCGCCATCTTGTGGCGTGAGGCGGGGTTTAGACTGCGCATCAAAGTTTGGCAAGGCGAAAATCAGAGGAAAATTCGTTGCATGGCAATAATTTTCGCACGCGCCCTTTTTCATGCAGAGGATGGGATGAAAAGCTTGAACTCCGTTCCCTCTGTCGTGCTCGAAACCAATGAGAGGCTACCGCCGTTTGCCTCTGCCAGCTCATGCGCAATGGCAAGACCAAGGCCTGTGCCCCCTTTTGCCACGCCGCCCCTGAACGGTTGAAACAGATGTTCCAACGCCTTTGCAGGCATACCCGGCCCATTGTCTCGGATACGCATATCCGTGCCGTTTTCAGCGGCCTTTACACAAATGGTGACATTGTCGCCCCGCCCCGATGTTTCCATGGCTTGCCGCGCATTGCGGGTCAGGTTGGTCAGAATACGGAAAAGGTGGTCAGGGTCAGCCGTTGCCTCTGCCCCCTCTGCGACTTCGTTCCTGAGTTGGATGTTGGGGTTTTCGTCAAAGACAGCTTCTTGCACTTCTTCGATCAGGCCATGCAGCATCACCCGCCGTGGCTCTGGCGGGGCCTCCTGCGCCTTGCCGTGCTGCAAGGTGGAGATACAGAGCGCAACCGCGCGGTCGAGTGATTTGATGAGTTTGGGGCCGACACGGGCCACAATCGGGTCTGCGCTGCTTTCAAGACGATCCGCCGTCATCTGGGCAACCGAGAGCATATTGCGCAGGTCATGGCTGATTTTTGCGACCGCCGCGCCAAGGTCTGCCAAGCGGTTCTTTTGCTTTAGCGCGCTTCGCACCTGACCTTGCATTTCGTTCAGCGCGCTTTCGGCGCGTGCGATCTCTACCAGACCAGATCGCCCGGCATGCGCAAGCGGTGCCCCTTCGGGGTCACGCTGAAAGGCGACCATGTCGGCAACCACAGCCTCGATCGGTGTCACAATCAGGCGCCGACAAATGAAGAATACCAACAACCCGGTGATAGTGGAAATAATGAGCGATAACAAAAGGATATTACGTGAATAGACCCACATCGCCCTGATCAGCGCCGTTTCAGCCAGTGTAATTTCGATGGTTTCGCCCGCATTCAAAAGCGGTTGCCCGATGACGCGGATCATCCGGTCATCTGTTTGTGCCAATGCCACGAGGGCATCAAGAATTAGCGTGATGGCAGATGCGCCCCGCAGGTCATAGGTTTCAGCCACGCGTACCCCGGCAGGCGCCGACAGAACCAGTTGCCGCGCCCTGTCTCGCCGCAACACGATGGAAGACACCTCGGCATTCGCCAGCAGTTCAACCTCCAACGCCTCCTCTACCATCGCGTCATCTGCCGCAAGTAACGCAAGCGAAGCAATTTGCGCCATTTGCAGGCGTTCCAACAGGAAATCCTGACGAAATCGGGCCACCGACGGCAGGAAAACAAAAACCTCCGTCACCATAACAATCACAATCGTTAGGGAGAGCAATCGGCCAGAGAGAGAGCGCGAGAAAAACATAAAAACGTCTCTACAGCCCTTTCAGGCATTTGTTAAATCAAGTTTCGCGCCGGGGTGGTCTTTGCGGGTGAACAGCTGGCCACCGAACACCCATGGCGGGAGTTTACCCCAGTTTTGCGAGCCACCGGACGATCGTTTTCACGCGGTCACTTTCGAACAGGCGTGGCGTGAAATAGCTGCCCGCCGCGCGTTTGGAAACTTCGGTCAGTGTCGGGTAAGGCGCGATAAACCCGGCAAGGTCTGATACTTTCATGCCCTTGGACAACGCCAGCGCCCAAAGCGATATTTGCTCGCCCGCCCCCGGCCCCACGATTGAAGCCCCGACAGGTTTACCTTTGACGGTGCTAACCTTGATCAGCCCTTTCGTCTTGGCCTCCGCGATGGCCCTGTCATTGCCTGCAAACTCGAAGCGCAACACCTCTACCCGCTCGCCATGTTCGGCCCGCGCCTGCGCTTCGGTCAGCCCCACATGCGCAAGCTCCGGGTCTGTATAGGTGGCCCAGGGCACGTTGTTTGGTTTAAAACTCACCGGAAGGCGGAACAGGGCCGACCGGATCACCAGCCCCGCTTGTGCACCAGCCACATGGGTAAATTGCAGGCCGCCTGCCACATCACCGATTGCGTAAACCTTGCGGTTGCTGGTCCGCAGGCCCTTGTCGACCTTGATACCCCGCTTGGTGGTTTCGATGCCTGCCGCATCAAGGTTCAATTTGTCGATATTGGCCCGGCGCCCGACCGCCGCCAGAATCAGGTCGCCCTCCACCGCGCCGCCTGATTTCAGCGTCAACGCGATACCGCCATCGGTCTTATGGGCGGAAGATACCTCCGCGCCCTCCCTGATATCCACGCCCTCTGCGCGTAACGCGGCCAGCACGACCGCGCTCAATTCTGGATCGTCATTGCCAAGCGCCTTGGCGGCCTCCAGCACCGTTACCTGACAGCCAAGACGTTGATGAGCCTGCGCCATTTCCAGCCCAATCGGGCCGCCGCCGATAATCAGCAAGCGGTTCGGGCGTTCTCTGACATCAAAAATCGTCTCGTTGGTATGAAAGCCAACATCCTCAAGGCCGGGAATGGGCGGTGTCCACGGGCTTGATCCGGTTGCGATGACAAACCGGCGCGCCTTGATGCGCTTGCCGCCTGCTTCCACCGTTTTAACATCCACAAATGATGCCATGGCCTGGATAACCGTACAGCCAAGCCCCTCAAACCGTTCCACCGAATCGTGTGGGGCGATGGTTTCAATCACAGATCGCACGTGATCTTTGGCCGCCGCGAAATCGACCTCTGGCACGACCGGCGTTACGCCAAGTGGTGCGCCGATGGTCATGGCATGCGCCGCCTTCCCGGCTGCTAGCAACGCTTTGGAAGGCACGCAGCCGTAGTTGAGGCAATCACCACCCATCTTGTGACCTTCGATCAACACGACCGACGCCCCCATCTGAACGGCACCCGCAGCCACAGAAAGACCGCCTGAACCGCCGCCGATTACACATAAATCAGGGGTCAATATTTCCATCAGCTTACGTCCTTCTTACCGCGCATTTTCTTGATCAGAATGGGCATCGCCGACAGCGCAGCCAGCCCGAGCAAGGGGCCAAGTACCTTTGGCTCGAAGATCACGCCCAGATCAGGGGTTTCACCGCGCGCGAACACCTCGCCCAGGCCAGCACCAACCGATGCGTACACAAAGCCGCCCGGCATGATTCCAAAAAACGTGGTCCATGCGTATTTCGTGGGCGATGCCCCCAAAAAGGCCGGCACCAGATTGGCGGCAAAAAAGGGAATGGCGGGCACAAGGCGCATGATCAAGAGAAAGCTGACTTCGTTCTCACGAAATCCGCTTTCGGCCCATGTCACCCATTTTCCGGCACGGGCGCGCAACGCGTCACCAAGGCTGGTTTTGGCAATGAAGAATATCGTAATCGCGCCAACAGTGGCCCCTGTTACCGCAAACAACCCGCCGAACAAGGTGCCAAACAGAAAACCGCCTGCGAGCGTCAGGGCCAACCCCCCCGGAAAACTCAGCGCAACAGCGATGGCATAGATCAGCATATAGACGATCGCCGCGAGAAAATAATTAGCATCACGCCATGCGCTCAATGCTTCGCGGTTCTCCCGCAGGGCTTCGAAACTGAGGTAATCACGTCCGAAGACATAAAGCGCCACAGCGCCAACACCCGCGACAATCAAGGGGATCAGGCGTTTACCCGATGCCTGAGGCCTGTTCGGACCATTTTCATTGCTGTCAGCCATCGTCACCATATCCACCACACCCATTCGCCATAACACGTTCGCCCGTCAGGGTCGTCGAATGCTCTGCTACATCGTCTGAAAAACGGCAAAGCGCCAGCGGGTTAACGCTGACGTGAAGAGGGCGTGATGCGCCTCCAGAGGTTTAGTCCTCAAATTCCACGGTCATCAGGTGGTATTGTCGCCGCATCTCAAATCCAAGTGAGCCATAGAGGGCCTGCGCGCGCTCATTGTCACGATTAACCTCCAGATGCAGCGCCTTGATGCCGTCAGCCTTCAGCACAGCTTTCAGGCGCGCGATCGCCGCGCTGCCAATCCCTCGCCCGCGATAATCTGCGGCAATGCAAATCTCATCGAGAAATCCGTCACGCCCCCCAAAGGCGATCGAAAAACCGTAAGCGATTGCGACATAACCGATCACACGGTGCCCTGCCGCCGTCTCCGCCCGCATGACCCACACACCACCCAAAGCCGGGGAATCGATCAGGTTTCCCACGGCCTCCCGCCGCACGTCTGGCTCAAGACCAATGTGTTCGGCCTTGTGTAATTCCTCCACAAGCTTCAAGATTGCCGAAAGGTCAGCCAAATCGGCCCGCTGTAGTGAAAATTCAGGTGTCATTTTGCTTGTCCCTGACGTTGACAGTGTGTGCATGGGTTTGTATGTCCCGGTTTCCAAATTCAAGGACTGGCTGTGCGCTGGTCGACGCCTGAGGATACTGCCATGAAACGCCCATACCAGCCTAGCCGCCTCGTTCGCGCCCGCCGTCACGGCTTCCGCGCCCGCATGGCGACAAAAAACGGTCGCAAGATCCTGAACTCACGCCGCCGTCAGGGTCGCAAAAGCCTTTCCGCATAAGCGAACGGCAAAAAGATATGACGCCGGAGGCGCAGCGACCGGAGGGCGAAGGCTCCATGGGCGCTGCGCCTTCAGTGTTTTCGGAAGGGCATCTGCCCCCTTCCGGGGTGGTTTCCCCACGCGTGATTGAAACCATTACCAAGCGGCGCGATTTTCTCGCCGCATCGCGGGCGCGCAAATGGGCGACCCCGTCGATGATCGTTCAGGGCCGCCGCCGCCGCACAGATGAGCCACATGACGCAGAGGCAACGCGCGTTGGCTACACCTGCTCCAAGAAGGTTGGCAACGCTGTTGCACGAAACCGGGCAAAGCGGCGCCTGCGCGCTGCGGTTGCCGCCACCCTTCCCCAACTTGGGTTACCGGGGTGGGATTACGTGCTTATCGGGCGGCATGATGTAACGGCCGCGCGCCCGTTTCCTGAGCTTGTTCGGGATCTGGAGATTGCGCTGTCGCGGCTTCACGCTCCGCCGAAACCGCGCAAACCAAAATGACCTTCCTGGCCCGCATCGCGGCGCTGCCCGTGCACCTGTACCGCGCGACGTTTTCGCCAATGGTTGGCATGAACTGCCGCTATCAGCCCACGTGCTCTGCCTATGCGTTAGAGGCATTGGAAAAACACGGAGCATTCAAGGGCGGGTATCTGGCGGCACGACGTATTCTGCGGTGCCACCCTTTCGGCGGTTCAGGTTATGACCCGGTTCCCGATAAAACAGCCCGTAAAGAGGACGATAGTGATGCTGGATGAGGCACACCCCCTTTTCACAGATATGCCCGACAGTGCTGAATTCGGGAAACTCCGCAAACGCATTGTCCGGCAAACGCGGGAGGCCCTGGACGCCTATGGCATGGTCAAACGTGGCGCGAAGTGGCTTGTCTGCCTTTCCGGCGGGAAAGACAGCTATACCCTGCTTGCCGCGTTGCTGGACCTGAAGTGGCGTGGCCTGCTGCCTGTGGAACTGCTTGCCTGTAATCTTGACCAGGGCCAACCGGGTTTCGACAAAACCATTCTTCCCGCATTTCTGGAGCGTTGGGGTGTCGATCATCGCATCGAATATCGCGATACCTATTCGATCGTGACAGAGAAAATCCCGCCAACGCAAACCTATTGCGCGCTTTGCTCTCGGTTGCGGCGCGGGCATTTGTACCGCGTTGCGCGTGAGGAAGGGTGCGATGCAGTAGTGTTGGGGCACCATCGCGATGATATTCTTGAGACATTCTTTATGAACCTGTTTCATGGGGGCAAGCTTGCGACGATGCCACCCAAACTTTTGAATGACGAAGGTGATCTGCTGCTGTTCCGCCCGCTTGCCTATGTTGCCGAAGCTGATTGCGCGCGTTACGCGGCGGCGATGAATTTCCCAATCATTCCCTGCGACCTTTGCGGCACGCAGGAAGGGCTTCAGCGGGCGCAGGTCAAACAACTTTTGGATCAGTGGGAAGCCAACAGCCCCGGCCGACGCCAGACCATGTTCAGAGCCTTGCAGAACGCAAACCCCAGCCACCTGCTTGACCCAAACTTGTTTGATTTCAAAGAGCTTGCGACACCCACTTTACCCAGCGACTGAACAATATCTGCGCAAAGGCCCCGCGCGTTCCAGGCAGATTCATGTGCCCTGGGCGACCCCGGCTTTTGCCCATCCAACTTACAGGCGCATCAGGTAAGAGTGCTCCCCTTCAACAACCTTTACCCCGTCCTGATTGTGGATCGACACTGACAGATCCATCACACCGGTGGTTTTTGAAGGGGTCAGCGCCGTAATCTCAAATGCAGGATACAGGGTATCGCCGCAATAAACCGGGGCCAGAAAGCGGCTCGATTGGGCCAGAAACCCGATGAGAGCCTCCCCCATTTCATGCGCTAACGGGCTTGCGCCGATCGCGGCCTGTATTAATGTCTGATAGCCATGAGCCAACAAATCCTTGTGGCCGAGCCTCGCCAGATATTCCCGGTCATAATGTATCGGGTGATTGTCGCCGCTGGCGGCTTGAAAACTGGCGAACACCCCTTCGGTCATGGTCCGCGACGGCGCGCGGAACACTTCCCCCACTTTGAAATCGGCAAACGAACGGGTGGGGAGGAATTTGTGGTCTTTTGGGTCAAACGTCATAGTCACCTCCAATGCCGGAAAATTCTAAGAACCTTGGCTTATATGATCTCAACACCCTCGCGCGGTCGAGGGGCAGGCGCGCGACAATCATGCCTCATAAAAGAAACTGCTTCACGAACGACTGTTGCGCTGCATCACGCAAACCTCTCTAGTGTGGTTAACGGAGGGTCTTGATGTTCGATGAAATGGAAGGTGATGGCGCAAAAGTGCGCCTCGCGTATGAAGACGTAAAACGCTGGATCGACGAAAGCGGTGTGGATGCCCTCAACGCACGAACAGAAGAGGCCGAAGCGATCTTCAGGCGCATCGGCATTACGTTTGCTGTCTATGGTGAGGGCGGCGACCCGGAGCGTTTGATCCCGTTCGACCTTATCCCCCGTGTTTTTGACGCGGCGGAATGGCGCCGCTTGTCCAAGGGCATCAAGCAGCGGGCGCGCGCGCTGAATGCGTTCTTGTGGGACGTTTACCATCGCGGCGAGATCATTCGCGCCGGAGTCATTCCCGGCCATCTGATTTATCAGAATGACGCATTCTTGCCCGAGATGATCGGGGTGGACCCGCCGGGCCGGGTGTATTCCCACATAGTTGGCATCGACATTGTGCGCACCGGGGAGCGTGATTTTCAGGTTCTGGAGGATAACTGCCGAACGCCGTCCGGTGTGTCTTACATGCTGGAGACACGGGAAATTATGATGCGCATGTTCCCCGACCTGTTCCGCAATCTTTCGATTGAGCCGGTTGACGATTACGCAGATCAACTGCGCCGCACATTGGAGGAGGTCGCCCCCCCCGCGTGCAAATCATCTGATCCAACAGTCGTTCTGCTCACACCCGGCTCTCTGAACTCGGCGTATTACGAGCATACATTTCTGGCCGATCAGATGGGCATTGAAATCGTGGAACCGAACGATCTGTTTGTCGATAATAACCTTGTGTGGATGCGTACAACACGCGGGCCAAAGCAGGTGGATGTTATCTATCGGCGCATTGATGATGATTACATCGACCCGATCACATTCCGCCCGGACAGTATGCTTGGCGTACCCGGCCTGATGCATGCCTATCGCACCGGAGGTGTCACCATCTGTTCAGCGCCCGGTGCCGGGGTCGCTGATGACAAAGCCGTCTATTGCTACACGCAAGAGATGATCCGCTTTTACCTTGGTGAGGAGCCAATTCTCGATATCGTTCCGACGTGGCGCTGTTCTGAACCGGAAGAACTGGCGCATGTCATGGCCAATCTGGATGAACTTGTCGTCAAAGAGGTTCACGGCTCTGGCGGGTACGGCATGTTGATCGGGCCGAAAGCAACCCGGCAAGAGATTGATGACTACGCCAAGCGGATATTGGCCGACCCTGATGATTTCATCGCTCAACCCACGCTGGAGCTTAGCACAGCACCATCACTGGCCGGGGGAGGCATTGGCCCGCGGCATGTTGATCTGCGCCCATACTGCCTTGTGGGCAAAGATATTCGCCTTACACCCGGCGGCCTTACCCGGGTGGCATTGCGCGAAGGGTCACTGGTTGTGAACTCCTCCCAGGGTGGCGGCGTCAAAGATACGTGGGTGTTGTCAGAATGAGACGTGGAACAGATATGCTGAGCCGCACGGCTGATAACCTGTTTTGGGCTGCGCGGTATCTGGAACGCGCAGAAGGCCTCGCGCGGTTGATCGAAATGGGCCAGCGGATGACGATGATCCCCGGTGCCGGGCGGCAGGAGTGGCGTTCGGTGGCCGCCGCCGCCGGCGCAGGGCATCTTTTCGCCAAGGAAGAGCGGGTGAATGAAGCTGCGATTGTCCAGCAATTATTGCTGACGGACAGTCACCCCATGTCGATCCGCTATTGTTTGAACCGGGCGCGGGAAAACGCGCGTGCGGTGCGCACCTCGTTTACACAGGAAATGTGGGAGGCCTTGAACGACGGGTGGCGACGGTTGGAAATGGTGGACGAACGCTCCGCCGTGCGTGAATTACCGACCCTGCTGGAATGGGTGAAAACCCGCGCCTCCATGTTTCGCGGCGCGACGCAAACCACGATGCTGCGCAATGATCGGTATTTCTTTCTTCGGCTTGGCTCCCTGATTGAACGGGTCGACCTGACCCTGCGATTGCTGGATGTGAAATATTACGTTTTGCTGCCGGAATCAGACGTGGTTGGTGGGGGGCGCGACCACCATCAGTGGACGTCAATTCTTCACGCGATCTCTGCCGCGAAATCCTACCACCACCAATATCGGGGCGATTATAGCCCGTGGTTCATTGCTGATTTTCTCATCCTGAATCAGCAGTTTCCGCGTTCGGTTGCCTATAGTTATGGTGAAATCGTTTGGCATTTGGATCAGCTCGCCAAGGCCTATGGGCAAACCCATGATTGCCACCGGCTTGCGGCCGATATGGTGCAGCAGCTGGACAACACCGATATGAACAAACTGTTCCAGAACGGGCTGCACACCTTCACGACCGAAGCCATCGGCCACAACAATCTTCTCTCGCGCGAAATCTCCCGCGCCTATAATTTTTGAGGGCCCATGCACCTGACCATCCGTCACCGCACGCTCTATCAATATGAACCAGCAGTCAGCCGCGTGGCGCTGCGATTAAAGCTGTTTCCGCGACCCACCGTTTCGCAAAAGCCCGGTGCCTGGACGGTTACCGTCAACAACGAGGTTGTTGCGCCCGCCTTTATCAATGGCTACGGCGACAGCGAAGCCATCTGGATAGATCATAATTCATTGTCAGAGGTTGAGGTTATCGCGGAAGGTGACATCACGACCGAAAACACGAATGGCGTACTGACCAAATGGCAGATGGCGGCACCGCCTGCGGTCTTCCTACGCGATACGCCGCTGACAGAAGCTGATGAGCGTATCCGCGAACTGGCGGCCAGCGTGACCAGCACTGGCCTTGCACGCGGGCACGATATGTCCAACGCCGTGCGCGACGCCGTCGCTTATGTTTCTGGTTCAACCCATTCCCGAACCACAGCCGCCGAAGCCCTTTTGACGGGTGAAGGGGTCTGTCAGGATCACGCCCATGTTTTTTGCGCCGCCATGCGCGCCGCTGGCGTACCTGCGCGTTATGTCGCCGGTTATCTTTACACCGGAACAAAAGAAGCCACCGAAGGGGTGCCCCACCAATCGGAAAGCCACGCGTGGGCGGAGGCCTATATCGAAGACTTTGGCTGGATTGGGTTTGACCCCTCAAATCGCATCTGCCCAACGGAAAAATATGTTCGCTTGGCAGCGGGACTTGATGCGCGCGACGCTTCGCCCTTGCGGGGGTCGGTTTTGGGGGATACCTCCGAAAGCCTTGAAACCGACGTAGCCGTCTCCGCTGCGCAACAACAATAGGGTTTTCCGCGTGACCTACTGCCTCGCCGTTAAACTGAACGAAGGTTTGATAATGATGTCAGACACACGCACAAATGCGGGTGTCGACAATATCTCACGCTTTCGCAAGATGTTCACCTGGTCAGTGCCGGGCGAGCGCGCGATCATGGCCTGCACAGCGGGCAACCTGTCAATCACACAGGGTGTGCTGACCCGCATCAATGCCGCAATCAGCCAGGCAGCCAACGCCGAAGACCCAAACGCAGAGACCATTCTCAACGCCCCAACCATGTACCGCATCGCACAGATATTTGGCGAAGAAATGCGGGAAATGCAGGATTTGCACCGGAAATCCCTTCAGGAACAGGGCGCTGGTGCGGGGGCGTCTATCCTGGTTGCCGGGCAACGCAAAGGCGGCGCGCATCGGCTTTTCCTGGTCTATTCCGCAGGAAACTTCATCGAAGCCACCGAAGACACGCCCTATTTCCAGATTGGTGAGCATAAATACGGCAAGCCGATACTGGATCGGATCATTACCCCTGCAACTCCGATGCCCGTCGCGCTGAAAACCGCTTTCCTGTCGATGGATTCCACGCTTCGTTCCAATCTTTCCGTGGGAATGCCGCTGGACCTGAGCGTGATCAAGAAGGGCGCGTATCAATTTGATGTACAGAGACGAATTGATGCGGAAGATGAAGACTACGCTGCCATCGCAAATGGCTGGGCCGCCGCGATCCGCACCGCGTTCGAAGAATTGCCCGATGTCGGCATTGGGTTATCCGCCGACGAAAGCTAGCTTATGCATGGTGAGGGGCCTGCTTTGTGGAGCACATGAATGACCGACCATGACGACGGTTTTGGCAGCAAGTCAGAGGCCTTTGAGGCTTTTGACGACATTCCCACAAATCCCAACCTGAGCCGCACCATCGGTGATGTAATCAACGCACGCTATCATCGGCGCGATGTGCTGCGGGGAGCATTGGGCGTGTCTGCAAGCGCATCACTGTTCGGAACCGCCGCCCTGATCGCCCCCAATAGGGCAGCGGCCACCCCTGCCCCAAGCCGATATGCCTTTGATGAACTACAAGCGGGCGTCGATGAACGGCACCATGTCGCTAACGGGTATGATGCTGATGTCCTTCTGCGGTGGGGCGACCCGATCCTGTCTGATGCGCCGGAATTCGACCCCTTTAACCAAACGCCTGACAGCCAGCTTGGCCAATTTGGGTACAACAATGACTATTGCGGGTTTGTGCCGCTTGGCCCTGGCCGAGGGCTGCTCTGCGTCAATCACGAATACACCAACGAAGAACTGATGTTCCCCGGCCTTGGCCGCCAGGACAGGCAGGGTTTCCGGGGCATGAACCGCGCTTTGGTTGAAACCGAAATGGCGGCGCACGGCGGGTCAGTCGTTGAAATTCGACGTGGAGAGACCGGCAAATGGTCAGTTGATCGCGCATCCTCGTACAATCGGCGCATCACCCCCTTGACAACGGAGATGACGATTGACGGCCCCGCCGCTGGCCACCCCCGCTTGCAAACGAGCGAAGACCCAACGGGCCGCAAGGTCATCGGCACGATGAACAACTGTGCCGGCGGCATCACGCCCTGGGGCACCTATTTGATGGCGGAGGAGAATTTTCACGGCTATTTCTGGAGCGACAACCGAGACGAGAATGGCAAACTTAAACGCACGGGTGATCATATCGCCTCCCAAAAGCGATACGGCTTGCCGGGGCGTTGGTACGCGTGGGGCCAATATATCGACCGCTTCAACATGGACAAAGAGCCTAATGAAGCGAACCGCTTTGGTTATATCGTTGAGGTTGATCCCCTTGACCCGACATCCACGCCCGTAAAGCACACGGCACTTGGCCGTTTCCGGCACGAAGGGTGCGAAACCACCCTCGGCGCCAACGGGCACGTGGTGGTGTATTCCGGCGACGATAACCGGTTCGACTATATCTACAAATTCGTCTCCGCCGGCACGGTGAGCGGCGATCGCGCTGCAAATATGACTCTCCTGTCCGAAGGCACGCTCTATGTTGCCCGGTTCAACGAAGACGGCACGGTTGACTGGTTGCCGCTGGTGGCAGGCACCGGCCCCCTGACGGCGGAGAACGGCTTTCCCACGCAGGCGGAGGTTTCGATAGATACGCGCATCGCTGCCGACCTGCTGGGCGCGACACCAATGGACAGACCTGAAGATGTGCAGCCCGCACCAAATGGGCGCGTCTATTGCATGTTAACGAACAACAACCGTCGTAAAGCAGGTCAGGAAAACCCGGCCAACCCGCGCGCAAAAAACCGATTTGGCCATATCATCGAAATCCACGAAACAGGCGAAGACCCTGCCGCAACCTCTGGCCGCTGGGATATCGTTGTAAAATGCGGCGACCCTTCGATTGCTGAGGTAGGGGCATCATGGAACCCTGAAACCTCTGCCAACGGCTGGTTCGCCTCCCCCGATAATGCAGCGATGGATGCTTTGGGGCGGCTTTGGGTGTGCACAGACCAAGGGTCAAAGTGGCCAAAGACCGGAAAATCTGACGGTTTTTATGGGCTGGAAACGAACGGATCAGCACGTGGGACGTCAAAACTGTTTTTCAGGTGCCCCGTAGGTGCCGAAATGTGCGGGCCATATTTCACCAACGATGTGGAAACGCTGTTCCTGTCGGTCCAACACCCGGCCTCTGACGGCGTAAAGGATTTTGCGGGGTTTGAGCGGTATTCCACATTCGAAGACCCCGCGACGCGCTGGCCAGACTTTCGCGACGACATCCCACCACGCCCGTCGGTCATGGTCATCACCAAGCAAGGCGGCGGCAAAATTGCTGTTTGACGCCAAACAGCGACGATGTACCAAAATGGCAAATTCGTGAACCGGGGGCCACAAGCCCCCGCATGCTCGCCGCTTAGTCAGCTTTCCAAGACAACAAACGCAGCCTTCAGGCCGCGTAGCCGTTCGCCCTTAGAAACTCTTGCTCCTGCCCGCTGGATTCACGCCCTAGGGTCGTGTTGCGGTAAGGGAAGCGACCAAACTTGCGAATTACGTCGCGATGCTCCTTGGCGTAGGACAGGTTGTTTTCACCGGTTTTTGGCATCCGCGTTACAAACAAACGCACGCAGCGATCCTGATCCACAATGCACTCCGAATGCATGAGCGGAAGGTAAAAGAACTGGCGCTCCGGCTCATCGACGACAAGGTCATGTCCAAGTGCAATGGCCTTCTTGGCAAATGCCAGGGCTTTGCAGTCGGTGCTGAAAGCCGTTTTATCACCCCGGAACATGTTTCTGGGGAACTGGTCCAACAGGATCGTCAGGGCGAGAGCCGATTGAGGACGGGTAATCCAACAATCAAGCTCCCCCGCCTTGGCGCGTTGCCAAGGCTGCATAAAGCGTTCCCGTATCTCTGCATCAAGTTGGTCATCAGTGGCATACCACTTCGCTGGCCCAACCTCGTTCAACCAAAACGCGTTGATTTCGCTTGCTAAACTATCCATCACTCTGCCCGCTTTCGATCTGATGTCGATTTCACTCTGGATGTACAAAACGACTTCAACGCTCGAAGTGCGTCGTGTCAACTCTTTGTCGAATCTGTGACAGTTTGGCCCAATTCTTCTTCTGACTGGCTCTCCGCTTCCAGCTCCGCCTCTTCTTCGGCAATGATCTGCTCGACCACGTACTCCTGTGTCATCTCAGCGGCGTAAGGTGAGGCAGAGGGCGAAATGATTGCATATGGGCCAGTCTCGTCGACAGGAACAGCCGCGCGGCGCGTCATGCGGTAAAGCCCGTACAGGCTGACCGCGCCCATGATAATGCCCATATAAAGGTAAAAGCCCGACGGACCGAGGTGGTCCATCATCTGCCCCACAATCACCGGCCCGCCAACAGCGCCAACACCGCCAATGAAGACAAGGCCCGAAGATGCCGCGGCCATATCCTCATGGTTCAGGTAGTCATTCGTATGGGCAATCAGCAAGGAATAGAGCGGGTTGGCCGTTCCCCCAATCAGAAACGCCATCACGATCACAACCGTAGGTTCATCTCCGAAAATCATGGCGACAACACAAGCCAACGTAGATGCCGCCGTCACGCCAACAATCAGGATACGGCGATCAACCCGGTCAGACGCCCACCCAATCGGAAACTGAAGCAACATGCCGCCCACATAGATCGCGGCAACGAATGTTGCGATCTGGTTGAGGCTAAGGCCGCTTTGCGTGCCGTAAACAGACGACATGCCAAACAGGGCCGAAAATATCGCTCCAAGGGCAAATGACCCAACAAAACCCAGTGGCGAGACGTTGAACAACTCACCAAGCGTCATGGGCTTTGTCGCTTCGTAATGTGGCGCAGGGCTGACAGACAGCAGAATAGGCGCGAACGAGATCGAAACCAAAACTGAAATCAGCACAAAAAGCTCGTACCCGGCCGGGTCAGCCAGGCCAAGCGCCCCCTGCGCGACAACAATCCCGATCATTTGCACGATCACATAGACCGACAGCGCCTTACCCCGGTTTTCGTTGTCAGACGCATCATTCAGCCAGCTTTCGGCAACGACATACACGCAGGAAAAGCAAAAGCCGACCAACAGGCGCATTGCCCCCCAGAACACCAGATTGGGCCAGGCCGCATAAAGAATGAATGCCGCGGAGATCAGTGATGCCATGGCTGCAAAAACGCGCACATGCCCAACACGGCGGATCATCACAGGGGCCATCCGTGACCCGCCGAGGAAGCCCAGAAAATACGCGGATATCACATAGGACAGCAGACCAGGGTCAAACCCTTCGATGTCGCCGCGCACGCCCAAAAGCGTGCCCTGAAGCCCGTTGCCAAGCATCAGGAGCAACATGCCCAGCAACAATGGCCAAGACGTTCGTATGGTAGCGATCATTGCCGGCTCCTGTCGGTATGGCCAGGGAAAGAGTGTGCGCGATTCGTGAAAACGAAACCAAACGGGAGCGGCACGCCGCGTCGCTTATGACTTCACGCGCGCCATAACAGCGAAGCATCGCCATAGGAATAGAAGCGCATACGATTTTTCATCGCATGTGCATAAATATCCTGCATCCGCTCCAGCCCCATGAACCCGCTCACCAACATGAACAATGTGGAACGCGGCAAATGAAAGTTCGTGATCAGACCATCCACCTGCCGCCACTTGTAACCGGGCGTGATGAAAATATCGGTATCGCCAATCCAGGGGCGCAGAACGCCCTGTTCATCACTGGCGGTTTCCAACAGTCTGAGCGCGGTCGTACCCGCCGCGATGATGCGTCCGCCGTCGCGACGCGCGCGATTTACCGCCTCTGCCGTCGCCTCGGTAACCTCACCCCATTCCGCATGCATCACGTGATCTTTGGTATCATCCACCTTGATCGGCAAAAAGGTTCCGCCACCAACATGGAGCGTGACACGCGTATCCAAAACGCCCTTTGCACTCAGCGTTTCCATAACCTCCGGTTCAAAATGCAGCGAGGCCGTCGGCGCAGCAACGGCACCGGGCTTTGCGGCAAACAGCGTTTGATAGTCCTGATCATCAGCCTCATCAGTTTGACGACGGGTCGCAATATAGGGTGGCAAAGGCGGCGCGCCGATTTCTGCAACCGCCTGATCAAGCGCGGGGCCAGATTGATCAAACCGCAAACGAACCGCGCCTGCATCCTCTTTCGCCTCGACCACGGCAGAAAGCGGGCCGAACGCAATCACATCGCCTTGCTTGAGCCGTTTGCCGGGCTTGGCCAATGCACGCCATTCATCGGGGGCCGTTCGCTTGAGCAGGGTTGCCTCTATCGCGGCTTCTGCATCACCACGATGGCGAATGCCATTCAATCGCGCAGGCAAAACCTTTGTGTCGTTAAAAACAATCAAATCACTAGGACGCAGATGGTCAGCCAATCTGTCAAATACGGTAATCGCTTGCCCTGCCCCATCAGCAACCAGCATGCGCGCTGACCGGCGCGGGCGCGCAGGCCGCAAAGCAATCAGGTCTTCGGGCAGGGTAAAATCAAAATCATCTACACGCATATCGGCAGTTCCTGAGGTTTCTGGGCCAATGATAACACCCGAAAACAAAATACGCCGCCGGGAAGGCCCCAGCGGCGTAAAAATTCAAGTCACAGCGCAGCTTAGTCAGCCGCGACGCGCACTTTCAGCATCTTGTCCGGGTCCTGAACAGCACCGTTGTTGGAGCTGGACCCCTTTTTGATGTTGTCCACGTGGCCCATACCGTCGATGACGCGGCCAAGCACCGTATACTGGTTGTTCAGGAAGTGACCTTCCTCCAGCATGATAAAGAACTGACTATTGGCAGAGTTCGGGTTCTGCGAGCGCGCCATGCCCATTACGCCACGGTCGAATGGCAGGGACGAAAACTCGGCGGGGAGGTCAGGCTTGGACGACTGTCCGGTGCCTGCGCGAGCCAGGTTGTAGCCATCTTCCGTGTCGCCGTGCTGAACATCGCCAGTCTGCGCCATGAAACCATCGATCACGCGGTGGAAAACGACGTTGTCGTATTCGCCACCACGCGCCAGTTCTTTCACACGCTCAACATGCTTTGGCGCAACGTCCGGCAGCAGTTCGATTGTGATATCACCAGTCGCGGTCGTGATGATGATGGTGTTTTCGGGGTCTTTGATCTCCACGGCGTGCGCCTCCATTGCGCTAAGAGCCAGGACCGCGCCGAACAGCGCGCTTGCAACTCGTGTCAGCATCCTGAGGTCTCCTTGAAATTATCTTGCGCGTCATGCGCGCGGATCAGGGGTATTCGCGGCGTGTGCGCGGGTCAACTGTGCCACGAAGATTTGAGGACATTTCAGTGCAATCTGCCGCAACTGAGTGATCAGAAACGCGTCAGGTGCCAAATTTCTTGCGGAGCGCCTCATGGACATTGGGCGTCACGAATTTCGAAACGTCCCCCCCAAGGCGCGCAATTTCTTTCACCAGCTTGGAGGCGATCGCCTGATGCTCCGCCTCGGCCATCAGGAACACCGTTTCAATTTCCGAATTCAACGCCCGGTTCATACCGACCATTTGAAACTCATACTCAAAATCAGCGACCGCACGCAAACCGCGAACGATGACCTGCGCACCGATGATTTCAGCCCGTTTCACCAGAAGGTCTTCGAAAGGTTCCACAACAATATCAGCGCCTTCCGAAAGAAGGTTGATGTCAGACTGAAGCAAATCAACCCGCTCTTCGAGCGAGAACAACGGGCCTTTGTCGCGGTTGATCGCAACGCCGATTACCAGCTTATCGACGAGTTTCGAAGCTCTGCGAATAATATCGCCGTGCCCCAAGGTTACCGGGTCAAAGGTTCCTGGATAAAAGCCGATGCGCACAGGTTTGTTCCCTTATTCTCATTTGGTATGTCTTGGGCAGAACGCTCGCAATCAGACTGCATTGGCGCGTACCGGCGTCAAGTTTGATATTGTTGAATGTGGCGAGTCAGGCGTGAAACGACCTAAACGCCCTTGATCATGTCTTCCATTGCCTGCTTTTCCATTTCAATTTCTGAAATGTGGGCCTTAACGACATCACCGATGGAAATGACACCTACAAGGTCGTCGCCATCCATAACTGGCATATGGCGAAACCGCCCTTCGGTCATTCTTTCCAGCAACGATTGCGCACTGTCTGACGGCGAACAGCTCATCACTTTGGCAGTCATGGCGCTGGATACGGGCGTGCTCAGACAATCCGCGCCATCGGCGGCCAGACGCCGAACAATGTCGCGCTCCGACAAGATCCCGGCGACGCCACTGCTGGAGGAGGTCACGATCAATGCCCCGATCTTGCGCACGCTGAGAATCGCTGCCGCATCGGACAGGGATTCCGTTTCGGAGATCGTAGCAATATCTGCGGCCGCCCGGTTTCCAAGCATCTGACGAACGTTCATGTACAAGTCTCCTTCATGCCAATCTTTATCAACCCGATCCTACCCGACCGTGGCTGATTTCAGAAAAACAAATTTTGAGAACTTTCACAAACCCTTAATGCTATGCGGCGGTGGCTTTGCGTCCTTTGAG
>JBMYXS010000016.1:0-55410 GCA_049608645.1 Pikeienuella sp.
CTTTTGGCTCGCATCCCCAAAATGAAAACGTTTGCATTACAATTTTCATTAGCTAGCGTTTTGTCAAGAACACGGAAATGAGCTGGAATCGCACATGGAATTTTTGTCGCATTTTGGGGCTGTGTTGGAGCCTGTTTCGCTGGTGCTTCTGATTGGGGGTACGATTGGCGGGCTGATCCTGGGTGCAACACCCGGCCTCTCGCCCACTATGGCGGTTGCGTTGCTCATCCCGTTTACCTTTTACCTCGCGCCGGTTCAGGGGCTGATCCTGCTTGGTGCTGCGTACACCTCAACGGTTGCCGGTGGGGCCGTCAGCGCCATCTTGCTAAAAATCCCCGGCGCGCCGGCAAACATCGCGACCACGCTCGATGGTCATCAGATGGCAAAGAATGGCGAGGGCGCACGGGCCTTGCAGCTTTCCTTCCTCGCATCGCTGGTTGGTGGTGTTTTTGGCGTGGGGCTGTTGATTTTCCTCACGCCTGCGCTGGCGCAATGGGCGCTCGCCTTTGGACCATCACATATTTTCTGGCTCGCGATCATTGGCGTGACCGTCATTGGCTCGCTCGATTCAAAATCGGTGGTGAAAGGCTTGCTGTCCGGCTGTATCGGCATGTGGCTGGCCACAATCGGCTATGATGACATGCAGGGCGTGCAGCGGTTCATCTTTCACCCTGCGCTTGGCGGCGGCGTGAACATCATTGCCGCATTGATCGGCCTGTTTGCTATCCCGCAAGTCATCGCGATGTTCTCCAAGGGGCGGCACAAGGATGCTGCCGAGGTGGTGAAGGTCGTTGCCCACCCCATCGGCAAAGCCATTCGCGAATTGTTGGGCCGCACCCGTGCGCTCATCATCGGATCGGGCATCGGCGCCGTCATTGGGCTTATCCCCGGTGTGGGCGGGCAGATTGCGGGGCTGGTTGCATACGATCAAACCAAGAAGTTTTCAGCCGAAAAAGACAAGTTCGGCACCGGCCACCCCGAAGGCGTGATTGCAGCAGAGGCCGCAAACAACGCCATGGTTGGCCCATCACTCGTGCCGCTCCTGATCCTGTCGATCCCCGGCAGCCCCACAGCTGCGGTGCTTTTGGGCGGATTGCTGATCCACGGCATATTCCCCGGTGGAGATGTGTTTGACCGCCATCCAGAGGTGATCTGGCCCTTCATCAACTCCATGTTGATCGGTCAGGTGTTGATGTGCGTTTTTGGCATCTGGATTGCCTCCCTCGCGGCGCGCGTTGCGCAGGTACCGCAACAAATCATGGCGGCTGCCGTCTTGGCACTTGCCGTGTTCGGGGCGTATGCAGTGCAACAATCCATGGGCGATGTATACGTGATGGCGGTGCTCGGTATCGCCATGTATTTTCTGGAGCGTTTTGGGTTTTCTGCCGCACCGTTGGTGCTTGGCCTGATCCTCGGTCCGATTGCGGAAAGTAATTTCATCCAGGGCTCGCTGATTGCCGGGGCAACCGATGGGCCGTTGGTCTATTTCTTTGGCGGCGCGCTCAACATGGGTCTTATCGCTGTTGTTCTGGCCTCCATCGGATACGCCGTCTGGGGTGAGATCGCCTCCCGCCAGGCAAATAAAACGGGAGCCGCGACATGAACCGCCTGCAACACATCTTGCCATCGGGTATCATCGCGGCCATCGGCCTTTGGGTGTGCTGGATCAGCTTTACGCAACAACCGGCGGAGGCATTCCTGTTTCCACGGCTGATATCAGTGATCTTCGTGGCGCTGTCGCTGTGGACCTTTGGCAAGGCGCTGCTGGGTTTGTCCAAGGTTGGTGCCGGAATCAGCCTGGATCTCGCAAAAGCGATCGCACCGGGTCTGATCATTTCCGCCCTCTACATTTTCTGGGCGGCCAAGACCTTTGGCTTTTACACCTCAACCACAGCTGCCTTTTTCATCTTGCTCACGCTTTATGACCCAGCGCCCTTCGGCGACATCAAGGCATGGGGCAAACGCATCATCATCACCGCCGTCGTCATGGCGGTGTTATACGGTCTCTTCGCGGCACTTCTAAACGTCTACACGCCGCGCGGGATGTTCATGTAGCCCACGCCAAGACAGGCACAAAAAACCGGGCACATTCAAAGGGAGAAGACGCATGAAAAAACTACTAGCAGGATTGGCAATCGGCGCACTCGGCGTTGTTGGCGCGATGACGGCCGCAAAGGCAGAATACCCGGAACGCCCTGTTCTGATGATGGTCAGCTATGGCGCAGGTGGCGCGACTGACTTTCAGGCCCGCATCGTAACGATGACCGCCGGTAACGAAGACGCGCTTGGCATGCCCATTGCCATCATCAACAAACCCGGTGCCGGTGGCCGCGTTGGTTGGAACTGGTTCGCCAACGAGGCCGAAGCCGACGGTTACACGCTGGCGGCCTACAACATCCCCCACTTCATTGCGCAGTCGGTGAAGGGTGGTGTCCAGTACAGCCGCGACAGCTTTGAACCGATTGCAAACTGGGGCGCTGACCCGGCTGTGTTCGTGGTTGGCAAAGACAGCCCGTTCAATTCAATGGCTGATGTGGTTGCATTCGCCAAGGAAAACCCGGGCAAGCTGACGTTCTCGGGCGCGGGTCTCTTTGTGGGGCACCACATCGCGGCGTTGCAGATCGAAAAGGCCGCTGGCGTGAAAATGACCTATATCCCCACCAAAGGCGGCGGCGCGGCAGCAATGAAGGCTGTGATTGCGGGTGATGTTCTGGGCGGCGTCAACAACCTTTCAGACGCATTCCGTGCGCGGGAAGCAGGCAATATCAAGATCCTCGGCGTTGCTGATCTGGAGCGGAACGAGTTCCTGCCAGACGTGCCAACAATGGCCGAACAGGGCCTCGATGTAGACAACGCTTCGGTCAACTTCCGCGGCGTGATGGTTCCCAAAGGTACCCCGCAGGCCGTAATTGACAAATTGGCCGCAACCGTTCCTGAGATGTTCAAGAACAAGCGCGTTGCCAAACGCATGAAAGCCGGCGGCTCCCCCATGCACATTATGACCCGCGACGAAGTGCTGGCGATGTGGGAAAAGCGTGAAACGACGCTGAAAGAGCTGCTCAAAGGTCTGTAACTTACAGACAGGCCACTGAAACCCGACCCCGGCGCAGACCAGTGCCGGGGTCACATCAAACGGAAAAACATATGTCCGAAGCTGACGATATTGCATTGGTGGACGCCCTCATCGCGCGCGCGCGTATTGCGCAAAAAGCGTTTGAAACCGGTGCCGATCAGACCCGCTATGACCGCGCCGCAGAGGCCGCCGCCTGGGCCATAATGGAGCCTGCGCGCAACGAGGAACTGGCAACACTGGCAGTGCAAAGCACGGGCCTTGGCAATGTTCGGGACAAGATAACCAAGAACCACCGCAAGACACTGGGCCTGATGCGCGACCTGAAGGGCGCGAAAACCCATGGTGTCGTCAACGATGATCCAGCAACAGGCATCACTGAAATCCGGCGCCCCATCGGCGTTGTCGGCTGCGTTGTGCCATCCACCAACCCCATAGCGACGCCTGCGAATAACATCATAAACGCCGTGAAATGCGGCAATGCGATCATCCTGTCCCCGTCGCCCAAGGGCGTGCAAGGATGTGAGCGGCTGATTGGTTACATTCACGCGGAATTCGACAAGATCGGCGTGCCCCGCGATCTCGTGCAAATGATCCCTGCACCCGGCACCAAGATCAAAACCCAACGGATGCTGGAGGCAACCGACCTCGTGATCGTTACCGGCAGTCAGGACAACGTGCGCCGCGCCTATTCCTCCGGCACGCCCGCGATTGGGGTTGGCGCGGGGAATGTGACCGTCATTGTCGATGAAACCGCCGATTTGAAAGCAGCGGCGGCCAAGATCACGGCGTCCAAAACATTCGACAATTCCACCTCCTGCTCCTCGGAAAATGCCTTGGTTGTTGTGGATGCTGTCTATGATGATTTTGTCGCGGCCCTGGCCGCGGAGGGCGGCGTAACGCTCGCGCCGGAAATGGAACAACACGTGCTCGACCGTCTTTGGGTAAAGGGGGTTCTTAACCGCCATGCCCTTGCCCGTGATGCGGATGTACTGCTCGAAGCATTGGACCTGACTGACCATGTTCCCGCCGGTACGCGCTTCATCGCCGTACCAACATCTCACATCGGGCCAGAGCACAAGTTGTCAGGTGAAAAACTGTCACTGGTCGTCGCGCTTTACCGCGCACGTGACTACGACGATGCGCGCGAAATCGCTTCGCGCATTCTCAGCCATCAGGGGGCGGGCCATTCAATCGGCATTCACACAAATGACGACAGCCGCGCCATGGCGCTCGGGCATGAAACGCCGACCTGCCGCGTCATCGTCAATCAGGCGCATTGCTTTGCCAATGGCGGTTCCTTTGACAATGGCCTGCCGTTCTCGCTGTCCATGGGATGTGGCAGTTGGGGCGGCAATTCCATCGACGAGAACCTGCACTGGAAACACTTTCTGAACACCACACGGGTTGTCAGGCCAATTCCGCCGAATGAACCGACTGTTGATGAAATTTTCATCGACTATTGGAAAGCATCCGGCGCATGAGCATACAGCCGCCAAAAGGAACCGTTCGTGATTGGATCGACCACCGCGCGGCGGAAACGCCCAATGTGATCAGCCATATCTTTGCGGATGAAGGCGGCGTCGCCCTGACATGGGCAGATTTGCGAGACGCGGTGAGGGGGGTTTCAGAGCGTCTCGCCGGATTGGGTGCCGAAAAGGGTGAAAGTATTGCGATTTGTCTGCCCAATGGGCGGATGGGCATTACCTGTCTTTTCGGCACCCTCTACGGCGGGTTTCGGGCAACACCGCTCAATCTGGCGGCAGGCGCGGCGGCGATGGGATACGCAATCACCCACAGCCGCGCACGTTTCGCCCTTGTCGGCACGGCGCAATCCGAGCTTTTTCAGGATGCGCTGACCGCCGAGCCCGCGGACATCACCACCATTCCCGTTGGCTCAGAGATCAACTGGCCCACCACCCAGATGGCGGAGCTTGCCGAAGTAAACACCCGCGACCACGCGTTGCTGATGTATACCTCCGGCACGACCGGGCGCCCGAAAGGCGTGGTGCATGATCAGGCCAGTTTGCTCGCGGGCGGGTGGACCCCGACGATCGCCCATGAACTGACCGCAACGGACCGGGCGTTATGCGTTTTGCCATTTTACCATATCAACGGGCTGTGTGTGACGTTGATGGGACCGTTGGTTTCGGGTGGCTCTGTCATCGTGGCTGAAAAATTCTCACTCAGCCGATTTTGGCGACATTGTCGGGATCATGGCGCAACCTGGTTCTCAGTCGTGCCGACGATCATCTCGCACCTGCTACATGGCCCCGAAAACCCGGATGAGGCAACGCGGGCGCGGCTGCGGTTCGCGCGCTCCGCCTCGGCCCCTTTGGCGGTCGAAACACAAACCGCGTTTGAGGAACGATTTAATATTCCCATTGTTGAAACCATGGGCCTGACCGAAACCGCCGCGCAAATGTTGTCGAACCCGCTGCCGCCTGCGATGCGCAAAGTCGGCTCCCCCGGTGTTGCGATTGGCAACGAAACGACCATTCTGAACGACGGTGCCATTGCCCCGGCAAATGTGGCAGGCGAAATCGCGGTGCGTGGCCCGAATGTGATGAAGGAATATCTGTTTAACGAGGATGCCACGCGCGAAACATTCACCAATGATGGATGGCTTTTGACCGGTGATTTGGGTGTGATGGACGAAGATGGTTATGTTTTTGTCACCGGGCGGCGCAAAGAGTTGATCATCAAGGGTGGCGAAAACATCGCGCCCCGCGAGATTGATGAGGCACTCTATCATCACAAGGACGTTGTCGAAGCTGCCGCTTTCGCACGCCCCTGCCCCAGCTATGGCCAGCGTGTTGAAGCCGCTGTGCGATTGGCCGACGGTGTGCACGTGTCTGAAGCGGATCTCATCGCGCTTTGCGTGCACCATGTCGGCGCGTTCAAGGCGCCTGACCGCGTGCACATCATGGCGGAATTACCCAAAGGACCATCTGGCAAAATCCAGCGGTTGAAACTGGCAGAGGTGCTGTTGGCCAACGCCTGAATCAAAGCACCCCTAACAGCGTATCTGCGACCAGATCAGGTGCCTTAAGCTGTGGCAAATGCCCAACAGCGGGCAAACCCTTGAATGTTGACCCTGGCATCAAGTCATGTAGCGCACGACCACGGGCAATGGGGATCCAGGGGTCATCCTCCCCCCAAAAGACATTTACGGGGCATCTTATGGCGGCAAACCGCGGTTCGACTTCGGCGGTCAACCGTTCGTCGGCCTGCGCGAATTGTCGATAAAAGCTGACGCGTCCCTCTGCCCCCAACCATGGGGCAACCAGGTCTTCAAAGTCTTCATGCGCAAGCTCATTTACCAAAGCGCCTTTGATATAGGCACGTACGACCGCTTCATGGATGTGATCGGGCAAGCCGAGGAAGGCGTCGAAATGTTTGCCCACATGCTCAAAAAAGGATGAACCCCACGGGCGCATGGCGACGACATTCATCAGGACGAGCCGCTCAAACTCCACTCCATGCAGCAAGTGCGCCCGCAATGCGGTTGCCCCGCCGAAGTCATGCGCCACGACGCTGGGTTGTCGAAGGCCCCAATGGGCCATCATCTCGGCGAACACCTGCCCTTGAACATCCAACCCGGTTGCCTGTGCCGGGTCTTTGCCCGACGCGCCATAGCCCGGCATATCGTACCAGTACACCCGATGGGTTTGCGCAAGGGATGAAATAATTCGCCGCCATGACAACGAAGACCACGGCCACCCATGAGCCAGCACCACTGCTGGGCCGGTTCCACACTGCCCTGCCGCTACGGGGCCTGCGCTGGTCACAAATTGTTCGGTGAGCTGCCAGAATTGCATGATGTACCTTTCCCCTTATGGGGAGAAAGCGTCCGTCAGGCAGCCCCGTCAGATCAATGAAAGACGTGTCAGCATTTGTGCGCCCGGCAATTCCCAATCGCGATATCGGCCTTCGTTACAACACGCGCCCCGCAACGGCGTCCAACTTGGCGAGCAGCGCCGGGTCACGTGCCTCTGGTGCGGTGATCAACGCATATTCCAGCGCCCGGTCGCACCCATGCGGGCATGGCAGGCGCTCCCCCATCAGTCGCGGTGCCACGGCCGCAATCAGTTTCGCTGCATTGGCGGTGTTTTTGGCAAGGGTCGCAAGAATGGCCGTCACATCAACCTCTCCCTGCGGGCGCCAGCTGTCATAATCGGTGACCATTGCCACCGTCGCGTAGTCAAGCTCCGCTTCGCGCGCCAACTTGGCTTCGGGCATGTTGGTCATGCCGATCACATCAGCGCCCCAAACCTCCCGATACATTTTTGATTCTGCGATGGCGGAAAACTGCGGCCCCTCCATGGCGAGGTAAGTTCCACCCCGATGGGTCGTTATCCCAATCTCATCCGAAGCCGCCGCAAGTGCATCTGACAGCCGCGGGCAGGTTGGGTGCGCCACAGAGACATGGGCAACCAGGCCATTTCCGAAAAAACTTTTTTCCCGCGCGAAAGTACGGTCGATGAATTGATCCACCAGAACGAAATCACCGGGGGCCATGTCTTCTCGGAACGACCCGCAGGCCGAGACAGAGATAACATCAGTCACCCCTGATCGCTTTAACGCATCAATATTGGCGCGATAATTGATTCCCGATGGGCCAAGGCGATGACCGCGGCCATGACGGGGCAGGAAGACCAGCCTGGCACCATCCAATTCGCCGAACAGCAATTCATCTGACGGGGCACCCCAGGGCGTTTCAACCGCGCGCCATTCTGCATTGGTCAAACCATCAATGGCGTAAAGCCCACTGCCGCCCATAATCCCGAGAACCGTTTCACCCATATCCGTCTCCGCCCATTGTCCCTGCGCTACCGTTCGCCCAAGCGCGCGCCTTGCGCAAGGTCGACCAAAGTGCCGGAGCGGGTGCTCGCATAAACTTGAATATTGACATGAACCTACCAAATGAGACATATATGTCTCACTATGAAAATTCGCCCCGACACAAGAACCGCGATAATCGAAGCGGCCTTTACCGTTTTTGGTGCCAACCCCGGTGCAGGACTGGCCGATGTTGCGCGTCACGCCGGTGTTGGCCGTGCGACGTTGCACAGGCATTTCAAGGGCCGTGACGATTTGATGGCTGCGCTGGCAGGGATCGCCCTGCAGGAAATCGACGACGCCGTGCGCATCGCAACCAAAGGCGCATCCACGCACACCGAAGGGTTACGCCTGACGCTGGCGGCGATCATTCCGCTTGGAAACAGGCAAGGTTTCCTTGCGCATGAACGTATTGTTGCACCAGACCTGACAGCGCAGGAAGCCCGGCAGAACGAGGCGATGATCCATGCCATAAACGCTGCCAAAGACGAGGGCACCTTTGCGGCGGACGTTCCGACCGACTGGGTCGCCGCCACCTTCGACAACCTCATTTACACCGCCTGGCTGCAGGTAAAGGCACAAAACCTGACACCTGATCAGGCCGCGGCGCTGGCATGGCGCACACTGACCAGCGGCCTATCCCATCCCCACACGCAGGAGGCCACATCGTGACCGGTGAAGAACTAACCCAGTTAGCCGCACAAATCGGTGACGCATTCGCGATCATTGCGCTTGTTCTTTTTCTGATCGAGTTGGGGGAGGCGGCCTTCAAACGTAATTTGAACCTGCGTCTGGTTGGCGAAATGCTGGTCAGCGCCTCCACCCAGATTCCGTATCTTCTGGTGCAGACCTTTTTCCTGACGGGCGCCTATTCGGTTTATTGGGTGATCGCTGAGATTGCTGCACCCGTTTCCATCGAAACCACCTTGATGACAGGCATCATTGCCGTGGTGCTGGCCGATTTCACTTATTATTGGGAGCACCGGATTGCGCATGAGGTGCGCCTGTTATGGACCCAGCACGCCGTCCATCATTCGTCCCGCGATATGAACATCATCACAGGCGTCCGGTTTGGACCCCTTGAAGGGATTTGGTCACTGATTGTCCACATCCCAATGGTGTTAATCGGCTTTGACCCATGGCTTGTACTTTTTGGCTCTCTCACGGTGCTGGCCTATCAGACATGGCTGCACACAGAGGTGATTGGAAAGCTCGGCCCTTTGGAGTGGATTCTGAACACGCCTTCGCATCATCGCGTTCATCACGGGTCGGACCAAAAGTACCTTGATCGGAATTATGCGGGCATCCTGATCATCTGGGACCGAATGTTCGGCACCTTTCAGGTAGAGGAAGAAAAGCCCCGATATGGCCTCGTGCGTGATTTCGAGAGCCTCAACCCGGTGGTCGTGTGGGTTTCTGAATGGCCCGAACTGATCCGCGACCTGCGCGCAGCAGGGTCTTTCAGAAATGCGGTGGCACGGCTGTTTGAACGCCCCGGCGCGCAGCCCCCGAACGAATAGGCTCAGAAGTCAGAAACCACCCCATCCTTTTCCCAGTCACCAAAGCGGGTTGGTTCTGGCCCATCACGCCCGCCCAATTCGGTAGGAAGCGCAGCGGGAGCCGCCGATTTCTTCCGTGCTTCGACCTCAGCCAAGGCGCGCGCGGCGGCGTCTTTGATCCGCTGGTCTTTTTCCAGAGCCTGTTCAGCCATATATGCCTCCTGTCGGCCACCACTGGCCGTTACGTTCGATCTGTGGAGATATAGCGCATGAATTACGCCAAGACAGCCATACTTCTCGCCGCGATGACCGGATTGTTTCTGGCCGTTGGCTATGTGCTGGGTGGCGGTGCGGGTGCCGTGATCGCATTTGTCATCGCCCTTGCCATGAACGGATGGGCGTTCTGGAATTCTGACAAGATGGCGTTGCGGATGCACAATGCCGAACCCGTCACACGATCATCGGCCCCTGATCTGTATGACATGGTTGAGGAACTGAGCCGCAACGCTGGCCTGCCCACGCCCGCGATTTACATTATTCGCGAAGAACAACCCAACGCCTTTGCCACCGGGCGCGACCCGGAAAATGCGGCCGTCGCCTGCACAACGGGCATTATGAAGCTGCTGACGCGGGATGAGCTTGCCGGCGTCATGGCGCATGAACTTGCCCACATCCAGAACCGCGATACGCTGATCATGACGATTTCGGCCACCATCGCCGGGGCAATCGGCTTTCTGGCACAATTTGCGTTTTTCTTCCGCTCGGAGCGTTCGGGCGGTTGGATTGGCACCTTGGCGATCATGATTCTTGCGCCACTGGCGGCCAGCCTGGTGCAGATGACCATTTCCCGCACGCGCGAATACGCCGCCGACAAACGTGGCGCGGAGATTTGTGGCCAGCCTTTGGCGCTGGCCTCGGCACTGGCGAAGATCAGCGGATATGCCGGGCGCGTCGAAATGGCGAGTGCCGAACGCAACCCCGCTTCGGCGCACCTCTTTATTATGAACCCATTGATCGGTAAGGGTGCGGACAAATTGTTTTCCACTCACCCAAACCCGGCCAACCGCATCGCGGCGCTGGAAGCCATGGCGGGCCAGACGATGACAACGCAGACACATTCACGCCGCGAGGCACCCGCCCGCCGCTTTGGCCTGCCCAAGACGGGCGGCCGGAACAATGGGCACGACCAGGGCCCATGGGGATGAACGACGCAACCACCGCCCGCCGCGCCGCGCTGATCCTTTTACGCCGCACGCTCAATGATCTGGAAATGCTTGATGAAAGCGCGCTGCCGCCTGACACAGCACCGCAAGATCGCGCGCGGGGCCTGACGCTGGCGCGTGCCGCGCTTCGCTGGTTGAATTCTGCCGATGCGGTATTGGGCGAGTTTATCCCCAAGGCACCGGTGGGGGAGGCACGCGATATTCTGCGTCTGGGGGTCATTGAGATTCTTGTGCTCAAAGAAGCCCCCTACGGCGTTGTGGATGCTGCCGTACGCATCGCAAAGTCAAACCGCCGCACCCACAAACAATCAGGCATGATCAACGCTGTGCTGCGTCGCGTATCCGAAGAAGGGCCAGAGATCTGGGCCGATATCGACCATGGGCGACAAACCACTACAGATTGGTTTTACAAGCTGCTCCGCCGTGACTGGGGCAAAACGGGCGCCGCCGCGATTTGCGAGGCACATCTTGTGCCCGCGCCGCTTGACCTGACGGTCAAGGGTGATCCGGCATCATGGGCCGAAACATTGGGTGGTATTGTAACGCCAACCGGCTCCGTGCGTTTGGCCCGACCAGGGCGCCTGTCTGCCCTGACCGGGTTCGAAACCGGCGATTGGTGGGCGCAAGATGCGGCGGCAGCGGTCCCTGCCCGGCTTGTCGGGGCCGGCGATGGCAAGCGCGCGCTTGATCTTTGCGCCGCGCCGGGTGGGAAAACCATGCAGCTTGCAGCACAAGGGTGGGATGTTACCGCGCTGGATATCTCCGATTCCCGCATGGCGCGGGTGAAAGAAAACCTGACACGCACACAGCTAAAGGCCACCACGGTTGTCGCAGACGCGATGGAATGGCAGTCCAATGAAATGTTCGATCTGGTGTTGCTGGATGCCCCCTGTTCCGCAACCGGCACCGTAAGGCGCCACCCGGAACTGCCCCATATCCGTGGCGAAGGGTCCGTTGAACCGCTGCGCCGGATGCAGCGCGACCTTGCCAATGCCGCGTGGGATAAAACTGCACCGGGCGGCATGATGGTCTATTGCACCTGTGCGCTGACCATGGCTGAGGGTGAGGCCCGCGCCAAAGCGTTCCTGACAGAGCACGAAGACGCCGCGCGCGTGCCCTATTCAGCCGAGGAGCTTGGCGACCCTATCCTGCGCACCCGCGCGGGGGATTACCGCGCCCGCCCGGATATGTGGTCGGAAATTGGCGGTATGGACGGGTTCTTTGCCGCGCGTTTCCAAAAAGCTGGCTAAGCCTTCCCCCGCCCTGCTGCCCGGTTTTGAGCATGGGTGCAGGGCCGGGGCCAATAGTGAAATGATTGCGAAATCTGGTTTGTCCGACCCCATGATGACAGCCGAGACAGTCGTCTATCACAACCTGCGTGACACCCACCCCTTTTTCACGCTACCTTACGTTATCTCAAACAACCGACGTCAGAGCGGGCGATGAGGCAGCAGGATACGATGACAGCGACCGACCCCTTGCGGCGGCCTACGCGGGCTGACCGGATTGCCGTGCGTCTTGCCCGTTTGGGAAAGGCGCCGAATGCGGTTGTCACATCGCCTGAACCACTGTGGACAGGTGACGCCGCAGCCGCAAAGCGGCTTGCTGGTGGCTTGTTCCTGCTGGGCGGCGCAATGGTCGAAGCGCCGGATGTTTCCCCCTGGGATATCACCGCCCCGACCGCCGCGTGGTCAGATGCCCTGCATGATTTTCGCTGGCTTGATGATGTGGCCGCTGCTGACCCTGTGACCCGCGCCGCGCTCAGCGAATGGGTGCACGAATGGGTTGCGCGCTACGGCAAGGGGAAAGGCCCCGGGTGGCACCCCGATTTGACAGGGTCGCGCCTGGCGCGATGGATATGCCACGCCCCGCTGGTTCTAAGCGGTGCCGGGCCCGACAAATCACGCGCGTTCTTCAAGGCGATCGGCGTACAGGCGCGTTACCTGCGCCGCCGCTGGCGCCACGCCCCGCAAGGATTACCACGGTTTCAGGCGGCCTCTGGCCTGATCTATGCCGGCCTTGCCCTCGAAGGTGGCACAAGCGCCCTGTTGAATGAGGGAATCACCGCACTCGGCAAAGAAGGGCAAACCGCCGTTGCCGAAGATGGCGGCGTGGCCAGCCGTAACCCCGAACATCTGGTCGAGATCTTCGCGATTCTGACCTGGGCGGCTCAGGCGCTGCAGGACGCGGGGCAAGCCCCGGCCAATGGGCACACCGACGCGATGGCGCGGCTTGCCAATGCGATTCGCGCCCTGCGGCTCGGTGATGGGCACGTTGCGCGCTTCCACGGCGGCGGGGGCAGCGATGCCGAACGCATTGACCGCGCGCTGGCAACCTCCGGCCTGCGCCCAACCCACCGCCAGTTTGAGGTTATGGGCTTTCACCGTGTCTCTACGGCGCGCTCGACGATCATATTCGATGGCGGGATGCGCCCGACCGGGCCTGCCGCCGCTGAAATGCACGCCAGCGCCTTTTGTTTTGAAGCCTCCATCGGGCGGCGACCGGTTATTGTAAATTGTGGCCCTGGTGGCCGCATGAGCGAAGAATGGCGCACCGCATCACGCGCCACTGCCGCCCATAGCGGCCTAACGATTGATGACCGATCCTCTGCACGGTTGGAGGGGGATTTGCTACTGGCAGGCGCGCGCGACCTGCGCTGCATTCGCGAAGAAGACGCAGATGGCGTGCGCCTGTTCGCCCAGCATGACGGATACCTGAAAAGCCACGGCCTGATCCACCAGCGCCGTCTCACCATATCTGCTGATGGTGGCGATATTCGGGGCGAGGACAATGTCACCGCCACAGGCCCTGGCCCCAAGGCTGCTTTTGACCAGGCGGCTGGCAAGGGTGATCGCATGGCGGTGCCCTTTACCATCCGCTTTCACCTGCATCCCGATGTCAGTGCGGATGTGTTTTTGGCGGGCAGCGCGGTACGCCTTGCCTTGGTCAGCGGTGACATATGGATCATGCGGCAACTCGGTGGCGACATGACCATCGAGGACAGCGTTTACATCGACGAAGCCCGCGTTGCGCCGCGCGCGACAAAACAGATCGTGGTCAGAGCCCTCGCAACGGAGTATGCGGGGCATGTCAAATGGGCCTTCCGCCGGGCGGAGCCCGAAAAGCCTGCGCCGCGCGATGTGGAGGAAGCCTCCGTCTAGCGTTTGCGCCAACCGGAGACTTCGATGTCTGACACAACTGCCGATCTTCCCGTAGCTATCCGCCGTGCCCTGATTTCTGTTTCAGACAAGACTGGCCTGATTGAATTTGCCCAGGCGCTCCACCAACGTGGTGTTGAGTTGATTTCCACGGGCGGTACCGCAAAGGCCATTCGGGACGCCGGGCTGGAGGTTAAGGACGTCAGCGAGCTTACGGGCTTTCCCGAGATGATGGACGGCCGCGTCAAGACCTTGCACCCGATGGTGCATGGCGGTCTGCTCGCGCTGCGGAATGACACCGGCCATATCGCTTCAATGGATGAGCATGGCATCGCGGCAATCGACCTGCTTGTGGTCAACCTTTACCCCTTCGAAGCAACGGTTGCGGCGGGTGCCGGGTATGATGATTGCGTTGAGAACATAGACATCGGCGGCCCTGCGATGATCCGGGCAGCGGCCAAGAACCACGCGCATGTCGCGGTGGTGGTTGATTCCGAAGATTACGGCGTCGTCTTGCAAGGCATTGATGGCGGCGGCATCTCCTATCCGCTCCGCCAGCGCCTCGCCGCCACCGCCTATGCGCGCACAGCAGCCTATGATGCGGCAGTTTCCACATGGATGGCTGCTGCGATCGGCGATGAGACACCGCGGCGCCGCGCGGTTGCCGGCACCATCGCCCAGACGTTGCGATATGGGGAGAACCCCCACCAGCAGGCCGCATTTTACACCGATGGCTCCACCCGCCCGGGCGTTGCCTCCGCCGTGCAGCATCAGGGCAAGGAATTGTCCTACAACAATATCAACGACACAGATGCAGCCTTTGAGCTGGCCGCCGAATTTGACCCCGCCGATGGCCCCGCCTGCGCCATTATCAAACACGCGAACCCATGCGGTGTATCGCGTGGAGCCACGCTGGCGGAGGCTTACGAGCGCGCGTTTGATTGCGACCGCACATCCGCCTTTGGGGGCATCATCGCGTTGAACCAAACACTGGATGGTGCCACCGCAGAAAAGATCATCGAGATTTTCACTGAGGTTGTGATTGCCCCGGATGCCACCGATGAGGCAAAGGCCGTTTTCGCAGCCAAGAAGAACCTTCGCTTGCTGACCACCGGCGGCCTGCCTGACCCAACCTCAGCCGGGATGACATGGCGTCAGGTCGCTGGCGGCTATCTGAGCCAGACCCGCGACAATGGCCGCATCACCGCAGAAGACCTGAAGGTCGTGACAAAACGCCAGCCAACCGACGCCGAAGTTGCAGATATGTTATTTGCATGGCGCGTCGCCAAGCACGTGAAATCCAACGCCATCATCTACGTGAAAGATCAGGCAACCGTTGGCGTCGGCGCAGGCCAGATGAGCCGCGTCGACAGCACCCGCATCGCCGCACGCAAGGGTGAAGACATGGCAGAGGCACTCGGCCTTGCACAATCGCCCGTCAAAGGTGCCGTGGTGGCGTCCGATGCGTTCTTTCCCTTCCCCGACGGTCTGATCACAGCAGCCGAAGCCGGGGCAACCGCGGTCATCCAGCCTGGCGGCTCCATGCGCGACCAGGCTGTGATTGATGCCGCCGATGAGATGGGCATTGCCATGGTCTACACCGGCATGCGCCATTTCCGCCACTGACATGAGCACACCGAACATCAGACAAGCAACGCAGGAAGACCTGGCCGGGATTGTTGCGCTGCTTGTCGATGACGACATCGGCAGGCTTCGCGAAAGCACCGATGGTGTGCTGGACCCCGGCTATCAGGCTGCCTTCGCAGCGATGCAGTCAGACCCTAATTGCACCCTTGTCGTGGGCGAAAGCGCCGGACGCATTGTTGCGACCTACCAACTGAATTTCATTCCCGGTCTTTCCCACAAAGGGGGGTGGCGCGGGCAAATTGAATCGGTGCGCGTCGCAAAGGATCTGCGCGGCTCCGGCATCGGTACATTCGTGATTCAGTCCGCGATTGACGCGTGCCGGGCGCGCGGATGTCACCTTGTTCAACTTGCAGCAGACAACACACGCAACGATGCCCACCGTTTCTATGAACGGCTCGGATTTCAGCCTTCGCATATTGGCTTCAAGCTAAAGCTGTAACAGGCTCAGCCAACGCCTGCACCGTCGTCATTTACAAGAAACGATACGACGATCAAAAATGAGCCCCAGTCAAAAAAAGGGCCCCGCCGTTTGGCGAGGCCCTTTTCATATTCACTGTCCCACTAAACTTAGTGCAGCTTTGCGCCGACCTGTTTGATGGCGTCGTCGATCAGGGCGTTGCCCTTCGCGGCGTTCATGTTTTTAGCGATTACAGCTGTAGCAGCCTGAATGGCAACGCCCGCAGCCGTGTCGCGAACTTCTTTGATTGCAGCAGCTTCTGCCGATGCGATCTGATCGTCGGCCGCCTTGAGGCGACGTTTGATCGAAGTTTCAAGGTCAACCTTGGCCTGCTCAGCCGCACGTTCAGCTTCAGCCTTGGCATTGGAAACAATCGTCTCTGCCTGGCCTTCAACTTCTTTCTGCTTACGCTCGTAAGAGGCAAGCAGTGTCTGTGCTTCTTCGCGCAACCGCCGGGCTTCGTCCAACTCTGCGCGGATTTTGTCCGCACGAGCATCCAGAAGACCCGTGATTTTGCCCGGCACCTTGAGGTAGACGAGCAGCGCAATGAACAGGACCGTCGAAAGGGTGACGACCAGATTGCTGTCTCCGAAGAAACTCATCATCAGACGTCTCCCTTACGCTTTGACCAGATCGGCAACAGCCGATTTGATCTCCGTGGCGTCAGCTATGCCCGGCGCGATGGCCGCAACGATAGCTTCAGCGGTCTCGTTTGCGACAACTTCTACCGCTGTCATCGCTTCCGCTTGCACGGCGGCGATACGCTTTTCGCCTTCCGCAGCGCGGGCAGCAATTTCAGCGTCTGCTTTGGCGATAGCCGCATCGACATCCTTCTGGATCTCGTCACGGGTGGCCTGAGCGATTTCCTGTGCTTTCGCACGGGCAGCCGTCAGAGCTTCGTCATAAGCAGTTTCTGCTTCTTCCGCTTTCTTGCGGAATTCAGCAGCACGGTCGAGGTCGTCTTCAATCGCGTCCGCACGCTCTTCCAGGCCGGAAGCGATACGTGGCAGCGCGATGTTGCGCAGGATGAGAAACAGGACAACCAAGGATACGAACAACCAGAAAATCTGGCTACCGTATGTTCCAAAGTCGAGCTGTGGCATCCCGCCTTTCTTCTCACCGGACGCATCGCCAGCAGCAAGTGCTGGCAAGGCGGTCAGTGCGAAGAAAGCAGTGCTTTTCAGCAAAAGGCCCATTGGCCCCTCCTAACCCCTGATCCCCCACGCACTACCCCATTGTGGGACAGTACGTGGCGTTTCGTTTCTGACAGGACGCTCGCTTATACAGCGAACATCAGCAGAAGCGCGATCAGGAAGCCGAAGATGCCGAGCGCCTCAGCGAATGCGATACCGAGGAACATCGTCGCAGTCTGACCAGCTGCTGCTGATGGATTGCGCAGTGCGCCTGCGAGATAGTTGGCAACAACGTTACCCACACCGATGCCCGCGCCGCCCATTGCGGTACATGCAAGACCAGCGCCGATGTATTTGCCCAACAGGGCTGCAGCTTCAGTTTCCATCGTAGTGTCTCCTCTGGATGGATTGATAGGTTAGATGCACGGCACGCTCTTAGTGAGCGTGCAGCGCGTCATTGAGATAAATGCAAGTCAGGATGGTGAAGATGTACGCCTGAACCACTGCAACCAGCAGTTCCAGCGCCGTCAGACCGACCATCGCGCCAACAGGAAGGATAACCAGTGGTCCAAGACCGCCCGCAACGATCATCGCGGCGAGGCCAGCGAAAACCTTGAGAACAGCGTGGCCAGCCATCATGTTACCTGCAAGACGAATTGAGTGGCTCATGGGGCGAACGAAGAACGAGATCAGCTCGATCAGGGCCAGTACAGGGCGCAGAGCGAGTGGCGCGCTTTCGACCCAGAACATCCCGAAAAAGCCAAGACCACGGCGTGCAACACCGATGATGATGACGCTCAGGAATACGGCCATTGCCATAACGCCCGTAACCGCCACGTGGCTCGTCGTCGTGAACGAGAAGGGGATCATGCCCAACAGGTTCGAGAACAGGATGAACATGAAGATCGTGAAGACGTAAGGGAAATAACGAATACCCTCTTTCCCCAGAACGTCGATGCACATGTCGCGGATGAAGCTGTAAAGGATCTCAGCAACCGATTGCATACGCGTTGGAACAACAGCGCGGCCACGGCCACCCAGGACCAAAAGCGCCGTTACCGCAACAACCGTCAACGCCATCCACAGCGTTGAGTTGGTGATCGTCATGAAACCCATCTCACCATCGCCAAACAGGGGATGGATCTCAAACTGGTGCATTGGGTCGATGACGACTTTGCCGTCGGCGCCTGTGGCCATGTCTTTTTCCTTCACTCTGCGCTGTCGCCCATGCGGGCCGTGAGCGCGGTATTATTCATCACCAGCGGGGTCTACCTGACCACCGGCCTGATCTTTCTCATAGTCCTTTACCGAGACCAGCATCACGCGGATACCGGCGGCAAAGCCAAACATCGTCATCACGATCAGGAACAATGGTATCGTGCCAAACAAGGCATCCAACCCCCACCCGATCGCCGCGCCGACCATGATCCCCACAACGAGGTCGATGGTCATGCGCCACCCAAAACCGGCGGCACTGAACTTGCCACCCTTCCGTCTTGGTTTCGGCGCACGCGCCTTCCTGAATGCTTCGATCTTCGCGTTGAGCGCGTCGATGTCTTTTTCAGCGGGGTCTTCAGGTTTTCGCGCCATGTGTCGCGTGCCTTCTCCGCTCTTTCAGGTTGGGCGGACAATAGGTCGAGGGGGTTGCAATCGTCAATCCGGCCTGAGCACCACCCGACACCACGCAAGACACTGATTTTAAGAGATAATATTGACCTGCGACGCCACGGCGCAGGTGAAGCACCACGACACTGACACCCTTGCAAGATTCGGCATCACCCCTACATATCAAAACATACCTTTAGGTATGGTAAGCCATTTGGGAGGATTCCCTGTGTTCGATGACATTAATCTGTGGCTGCTGGCCGCCGCCGCCCTGTCGTTCGCAACCTTGATCATTCATGTGTTTGTTGGCGGACCAGAGATCGCCGCACCGGTTGATGCAACTGACGCCCTTTCGCCCGTGGTTCGTGCAACGAACTTCTATTGCTGGCACATTGTAACGATAACCATCGCCGGCATGACAGCCGCCTATGGCCTGAGCGCCCAAGGCCTTTTACCCGGCGCGGCAATGCTCGCGACTGCCTATGCACTTGGCTTTACGGGGTGGAGCGTCGCGCTGATCATAATGCGCCGTCTGCCGTGGCTGGAGATGGGCCAATGGGTGCTTTTCGGCCCGATCACCGTTTTGGGGGTCATTGGTCTTGTCTGAACGCACACGACGCCTGACGCGCGAAGACTGGCTTGTTCAGGGGTTGGGCCAGCTAACGGCGCTTGGCCCGGATGGCGTCAAGCTGGAGGCGATCTGCCAGAGTCTCGGCAAAACGCGAGGGTCATTCTACCACCACTTTGAAGACCATGAGGCGTTCGTGGCTGCGATGATGGCGCTTTGGCAGGACATGAACACCGATGATGTGATCGAGATGATCGAGGCAGAGGCGGATTTCGACCCCGCTGAGCTCGCCGAATTTGCCGATGACCTCGATCCGGGCCTCATGGCTGAAATCAGCGGGCAGATCAGCGGCGCACGTGGGCGGCTCAATCAAATCGCCGCATTGATTGATCACAAGATGGAGCAAGCGATACGCCGTTTTGCGCTTACTCATCCCACTGCGATGGAAACAGTCCGCGACATTGACCAAAAGCGCATCGGTTTTCTGTCACGCCTGACCCAGCGCGAATTTCACATTGCCGAAGCTGACGCCACAGCCTTGGCAGAGATTGAATATGCCGCCTTTGTCGGCTGCCAACATCTTTTTCCCGACGCCCCGCCCGAAAGGCTGGAAGAGATCGGCAAGCGCATGGACCGCTTGATCGCCCTGGCGGCAGCCGATTGCGCGTAGCGCGGCTGTCTTTCCCATCGCGCGGGTTTGATTGGCTGTTGGCCATGCGCGGCACTAGCCTGTGGTCATGCTGAAACATCTCTGCCTTTGCCTTCTCCTGTGCTTTCCCGCTGTCACCTTTGCTTGTGGCGGGAGCACGGCCTGTTCACTTGGCACGCGGGAATATCACGCCGCCCCGCCCACCGGATGGGACGGGGTCACGCCCTTGCCCGTCTTATTGCATTTTCACGGATGGGGGCGGCGATCGGCTGGCGTTCTGAAAAACAAACGGATTGCCGATGCTGCAAATGATGCAGGCGCGTTATTGATTGCCCCACAAGGACGGGGACGCAGTTGGCAATTCTGGGGCGGCCCCTCAGACGATAGTGATTTCGCGCTGGCTGCTTTGGCTGATGCCGCAACGCGCTGGCCGATTGACCGGGCACGCGTAGCCGTTTCCGGTTTTTCGTACGGCGGCGCAATGGTGTGGCGGATGGCATGTGACAAGGGCGACGTGGTGAAAGCCTATCTGCCTATCGCCGGATCGCTCTGGAACCCCGATCAACGCTGCGCGGGGCCTGTTCACCTTACCCATGTTCATGGACTGAAAGACACGGTCATGGACTTTCCCTTCGGCCCAAAAGGGGAGCCGGAGGGGGCGGTTTCCCTTTGGTTGTCGGAAAACGAATGCGCGCAGCAACCAGACCGCCAAAGCAGCGAAGGGCCGTTTACCTGTCGATATTGGACCAGTTGTGGCGGCCCACCCATCACGCTCTGCACCCATGGTGGGGGCCATTACATCCCCAAAACGTGGCTGGCGCAGCGCCTATCGACCGCCCTTGCGCGGGAGAAATAGCAGGGCGGCGAAATTAGTTCGAATATTCTAGTTATTTAGGTGTTTATATAATTCGATAATTCCGGTTATATGGATGCATGAACGATTCGCACCATCACAACCCGCCCTTCGAAAACCTGCTTCCCCTCGACCCGGAGGAGGCTGCCGCCGGTTTTGCGGCCCTTGGCTCTGAACAGCGGCTGGAGGTTTTGCGCCACCTTGTTCGCGCCGGACCATCCGGCCTGACGGTGGGCGCGCTGAAAGAAGCGACATCTCTCGCGGCATCTACGCTATCCCACCACATCCGTTTTCTGGCCCAAACCGGGCTGATGGCGCAGGAAAAGCAGGGACGATCGGTGATTTGCAGTGCTGATTTTGACCGGCTTCAGGCGCTTGCAGGCTATCTCACGCGCGAATGTTGCGCCGACATGAACAACGCCGAACTCTCCCCCACCGCAGAGGAAGATCATCATGGCTGATCTCAGCACCCACAATCAGCCTTCCAGCTGGCGCATAGATTGGGCTTGGGTTTCCATTCCCGCGATTCTGACGATTGTCGCCGCGTTGGCACCTGCCGCATTTCCCGACGTCTTGGGTGATGCGCTCAGCGCCTTGCTCGGCACCGCACCTTTCATCCTTTTTGCCATCTCCGCCACCGCATACCTTCGTGCCGCGGGGGCAGAAGGCGTCGTTGCCAAGGCCTTTACCGGGCCACAGCTGCGCATGGTTGTGTTTGGTGCCATGGCGGGTGGGCTTTCACCTTTCTGTTCTTGTGAAGTCATACCCTTCATCGCTGCATTGCTGGCCATGGGCGCGCCATTGGCCGCGGTCATGGCGTTCTGGATCGCCTCTCCGCTGATGGACCCGCCCATGTTTGCGATCACGGCCGGTGCGCTTGGCTTTGATTTTGCGGTCGCCAAGGTGATGGCAGCTGTTGGCATGGGCCTTATCGGCGGTTTTGGCGTCATGGCGCTTACAGGTATGCCGGTGGTATCTGCCCTTGTCCGCGACCCATTGCGCGAAACCGGCATGGTCGCAAAAGCGAGCGAATGCTGCGCGCCTGAACCTGCACCAAAAGCGGAAACATCGTGCTGCGGCGGCGATGCAAGTGAAACGCCGTTTCAAGCCAAGCCGGTTTGGAAATTCTGGCACGAGCCTGCCCGCATCGCGACGTTCAGGGAAACGGCGGTTGAAAATGGCCTGTTCCTCGGCAAATGGCTGGCGCTTGCCTATGTGTTGGAGGCCATAATGATCCGCTGGATTCCGGCTGATTATATCGCGACCTGGTTAGGCGGCGAAGGTATCGGCACCATTTTCCTGGCCGCGATTGTCGGTGCCCCTGCTTATCTGAACGGATACGCGGCTGCCCCACTGGCTGCCGGGTTGATTGAGCAGGGCATGGCACCAGGCGCGGCAATGGCGTTCCTGCTTGCTGGGGGCGTCACCTGCATTCCAGCGGCTGTTGCGGTCTGGTCGCTGGTGAAAACACGGGTTTTTGTCAGCTACCTGGGGTTTGCCCTTATCGGTTCAGTCATTGCAGGGCTGCTTTTCGGGGCGTACGCGTAACCTTCCACATGGCTCCACACTGGTTCCGCCTTTCACACAAAGGGCGGAACCATAATCTGCCGATGGTAATTGCGGCACCGCCCCCTGTTGCCTAAGATGTGTTTGGCCGAACAAGACACAAATGCAAAAGGCGCACTGGCCCATTCCTTGCCGTGCCTCTGCCCTTTGTGGCAGGCAACATTTTAGCGTGGAGACGATTTACCCGTGGCGCAGTCTGCTTCTCACAAAGCCGCAAATTGGGCGGGCGGCTTGTTATCCGGCCCGCCTGTACTGATCACTGGTGCGGCTGGTTTTGTTGGCTTCTTTCTTGCCAGAAAATTGCTGTCAGCGGGCGTGCCCGTTCTGGGGTTGGATAACCTCAACACCTATTATGACCCCTCATTGAAGCAGGCACGTCTGGCCATTTTGCGAAAACATGATGGTTTTACCTTTGTGGAGGCGGATTTGGCCGATGCCGGAGCAGTGAACTCGGCATTTGCCGCGCACCGCCCGCATCATGTGGTGAACCTCGCGGCGCAGGCGGGGGTGCGGTATTCCATCGAAAACCCAGCAGCCTACGCGGCCTCAAACCTTACCGGGTTTCTGAACGTCCTCGAAGCGTGCCGCCATCATCAGGTGGCGCATCTTGTCTATGCCTCATCCTCGTCGGTCTATGGCGGCAACACCCGGCAACCATTCTCCGTTGATCACGGGGTTAACCACCCTGTCAGCCTTTATGCCGCCACCAAGAAAGCAAATGAGTTGATGGCGCACAGCTACAGCCATCTTTATGGCCTGCCGACCACGGGGTTGCGGTTTTTTACGGTCTACGGCCCCTGGGGGCGCCCGGACATGGCCTATTTCCTGTTTGCGGAAGCCATCCGCGAAGGCAGGCCCATCAAGGTCTTCAACAACGGCGACATGGAACGGGATTTCACCTATATCGACGACGTGACCGAAGGAATTGCACGCCTGATCCCGACGACGGCAACACCCGACCCTGATTTCAACAAGGATGACCCGCGCGCAGGCAGCAGCTGGGCACCTTACCGCGTTTATAATATCGGCAATCGGCGCAAAGAACGGTTGATGGATATGATCAGCGCAATCGAAAACGCGATGGGCCGCGAGGCGGTAAAGGAATTTCTGCCGATGCAGCCCGGTGATGTGCAGGCAACCTGGGCAGACATCGGTGACCTTGAAACCGCCGTCGGATTCAGCCCGGATACGCCGCTGGCTGAGGGGATCACACATTTCGTTGATTGGTATCGTGACTGGCGCGGTTGCTGATCAAGGGTGGGTTTTGCCCTATTGCATCCATTTTTTGCGCATAGACGTCTGATTAACTACACTGGGGTAAGCCTTTACCCATGAGATAGGTCGCACAAAGGTTGGCAAAAGGTCAGCCCGGTAAGGATAAAGCAGTTCGATGTTCCAGTTTGAGGACGTGTCAAAATCCTTCTTGTACCGTGGTCGCATGACCCCGATCATTTCTGGCGCGACCTTCACCGCTCATTTTGAAGAAAACTTTGGCCTCGTCGTGCCGCCCCGTGGTGGCAAGACAACGATGAGCAACCTGATCCTTGGTGCAGAACAGCCGGATACCGGCAAGATATACCGATATGGCAAGATTTCCTGGCCCGTTGGCGGTGTAGGCGGCATCTTGCCCGGCCTCTCCGGTTCGGAGAACTGCCGCTTCATCGCGATGATTTACGGCCTCGACCCGGACGAGGTCCTGGCATTTACCATCGACCTCACGCGTATTGGCCATTACATGGATTTGCCCGTTCGGGTGTATTCATCGACGCTGCAAAAGCGTCTTTCACTTGCCCTGTTGCTTGCGTTGGATTTCGATATGTATCTGGTCGTGGAGGGGGCATCGGCCGGCGACACTGATTTCGCCGAGCGTGCGGGGCCCATCCTGCAACGGAAACTTGACCACACACCAATCATGCTGATGGCCAGCAACACCAAGAAAATGCAGAATATCTGCAAACGCGTTGCCGTGCTCGATGACGCAGAGGTGCATATGTTCGACAGCCCCGAAGAAGCCGCCGCCTTTCAGGAGCAAGCAGAAAGCCGTCAGGTAGTTGTCAATGGATGATGCAAACCAGCCCCCCGCAGCCCCTGATGATGAGCGCGCCCAGATAGAGGCACGCCGCAGGGAACGGCGGGCACGCCGCAAGATGCGGCAGGCCATTGCTGATGCCGCGCTGACCGCGGCGGCAGATTCTGCGCGCGCGGAGGGTTTCACCATCAAGGATGCAAATGGCCCGGATGACAAAGACCCTTCCTTTGATCGGGCAGAAGAACAGCCAACCCCCTCCCGCAAGAGCACGCCCGCCGCGGCCCCGACGGGCGCGCACCGTGACACGGCTGAGGACAATGATGGTGGCGGACAGCGCGAGGCCCCCAAAATGACCGAACTTGCGCGCATTAAGCCGACATCAATTCAGGCCCCGTCCGCGCAGGGCGATCTTTCCACCGCTATACAGCAAGATGATGGCTACGCCGCTGCACAGGCCGCGCGCGAAGCCCGGATGAGCGTTATTCGTCAGGAATTGCGCCGACGTCGGCGTTTGCGCACGTTTTGGCTTCTGTTCCGGTTTGCCCTTTTCGTACTGGCCCCAACAGTCGTGGTCGGGTGGCTTTACTACGAAAAAGCCACAGATATGTATGTGTCGGTCTCTTCACTTGTCTTCAAGGGCGGCGCGGCAACAGGCGGCGATGCCGGTGGCGGTCTGTTTGGGGGTGGTGCAACACCCATTTCCAACCCTGCGATAGACTTGCAGGAGTTTATCCTGTCACGGGATATGCTGCGGCGGCTGGACCAAGACCACGACTATATCAAGCATTTTCAAAGCGAAGAGATCGACGAATTTCACCGGCTGGCGGCTGATGCCACCTTTGACGATGCCTATTCATATTACAAAGGCAGCCTGTTGCTCTCGGGCAAGATTGCCGTGTCTTACGACATAACCGAAGGCATCGTTCGGATGGAGGTTGTCGGCCCCACGGCAGAGGCCGCGAAACGATTTTCCGACGCGATAATCACCTATGGTGAAGAGCGCGTAAACGATCTGAACGACCGGTCACGCAATGACGGCGTTCGCCTTGCCGAAGCCAACGTCGAGAAAGCAAAAGCAGGGCTGATAGAAGCCCAGAACAACGTCAACCAGGTTCAGGAAAAGATGAAGATCTTCTCCACCGAATCTGAGGCAGGCGCACTTCAGGCGCGGATATTGACACTGGAAACATCGCTTGCGGATGTGCAGTCACAGATAAGGAAGCTGCAAACCGTTGCGAAAGATCCCAATGATTCCCGCTATGCGCCCTTACGTCTGGAAGAAGCTGAATTGCGAAGCCAGCTTGACGACCTGCGGCAACGCCTGACGGGTGGCGGGAAGACAGACGGGCCATCACTGTCGGAACTGAACTCTCGGATGAACCTTGCCAACATCGAATTGGCGGCCGCGAACCTTCGGTATAATTCGGCAATCACGTCGCTGGATCAGGCCATTCAATCCGCCAGCGCGCAATCGCTGTACCTGGAAACCGTTGTGGCCCCCAACCTCCCGGCGGACCCATCCCGGCCAGACAGGGTCACGAATACTGCGCTCGTGTTCCTGATTTTGTTTGCGACCTATATTCTGGGCTTGCTGACGATCTCCGTCATTCGGGAACAGGCCGCAATCTAGCCGCCGGAAAACCAAACAAATTGGATTTGCGACGCCCAAGCCCTTCGCAGGGTTTGGGCATGTCGTGCTGTTCTGGCGTGATCTGCGCAATATGCCGAACACCCCATGCGCCCCATTTCACCGCCAAATCAGCTAAAATCATCCGCATCTGGGGCACCCGCATTTACACCCTGTTTACCGCCACACCGTAACTCTGTCCGTGGGTGACATCTTCCGCAGGGGTGCGGGAGAGGAGCAAATGGGTGGTGTAAGATGGCTTTGCCAATCGGGTCTTCGGACCATGAACACGGCTGCGCATGCGGCGCGTGTAACGACGACACAATCGAACATGCGCGGGCCGAAGCACGCTCGCAAGCAAAGGCAGATGGGCGCGCTGATGTTGTGCAGGCGCACGATCACGCCCTGCTTACGCACCACTTGTGGGAGGGGTCTGAGCTTACGTTCAGCTTCCCCGACCAGGCAGAGGTCTACGGCCAGGGCGCAACAATGTCCGCACGCTACGGCACGGGTGAGGCAACGGATGGGTTCGCCCCCCTGAACGCAGCCCAAAACATCGCCGCGAAATTCGCTCTGGCACAATTTGCTGCGGTCAGTGGGCTGAGCTTTGAATGCCTAGAAGGCACAGATGCGGGGGCCGCCGACATCCGATTTGCACAAAGCGCGCAGCCAAGCACAGCCTGGGGGTACTATCCGTCAGACTTTGAAGAAGGTGGCGATATCTGGCTCGGGCGCGAGGAAGCCTATTATGATGCGCCGATCAAGGGCGGCTATGCGTGGCACACGATCCTCCATGAAACGGGCCATGCCCTTGGCTTGCGCCACGGACATGATGCAGGTGCCCTTTCAGCGGCGCGTGACAGCATGGAATACTCGGTGATGACCTACCGGGCATTCATTAACGACCCCATCATCGGCGGATATTCCAACGCCCACGGTTCTTATGCGCAAACGCTGATGCAGGAAGATATTGCCGCGGCGCAAGACGCCTATGGTGCCAACTACGACCACGAAGCGGGCGATACGACCTATCACTGGAACCCGCGCACAGGCCTCTTTTCGATTGACGGTGAGGCTGAAACCGCCCCGGCGACCAACACAATTCTGATGACGGTCTGGGACGGTGGCGGGACGGATTGCTTCGATTTTTCGAGCTATCGCACAAACGCAACAATCGACCTGCGGGCGGGCGCGGGCAGCACGGGCGATACAACGCAGCTGGCCCACCTGAACGCCTCGGAGGCCGGGGCAACCGCGCCCATATTTGCCAGCGCCTCTGTCTTTACCGCGCTGCTGCACAACAACGATACGCGCGGGCTGATCGAAAATGCGCTTGGCGGGCATGGCAATGACAAGATGTTCGGCAATCAATCTGCCAACCGTCTCGAAGGGGGGCGGGGGCATGACAAACTGGGTGGCATGCAAGGCAAAGATCACCTCATCGGCGGGCAAGGTCGCGATGTGCTGAACGGCGGTGGCGGGCGCGATGTGCTGAGCGGCGGCGCCCATGATGACCGCCTGTTCGGTGCAGCCGGACACGACAAGCTCAAAGGCGGTAGCGGCGATGACACGCTTACGGGCGGGGCCGGAAATGACAAACTAACCGGCGGCCGCGGGCATGACACCTTCGTATTCACACCAGATGGCAGCCGCGACCGGATAATGGACTTCACAAGTGGTGAAGACCTGATTGACCTGACGGCCTTTGCCAGTGATTTTGCAGATCTGACAATCACGGCCAATCAGATCACGTTGGACAACACCGTCATTCGCATCGCGAACGTTGGTGAGGCAGGCTTATCAGCAGAAGATTTTCTGTTTTGAACGCAGTCGCCCGGCCAAAATCACCCATTGCCCGGCAGTGGTGAATATCCGAGCCGCGCGTAATCTTCCGCATAGATTTCCAGCAAACGCCGTTCACGCGCGGGGGTGATGACCTCCCCCGCTGTCACGGTCAGTTCATCTGCGGTTTTCCGTGCCAGCGCGCCGTGCGGGTCATCAACACCTAACCGGGAAAGCACATAGGTGATGTCCTCCACCGCGCGCTCACAACGCCCTGTGAAATCAACCGGGGCTTCGCGGGCAAAAGCGGCGAGCAAGGCCACTTGAGGTGCCCAGGAGGGATCCTCCCTCACAGATGTACGGCCTGCAAGGTTGTCAGCAATGAAGGCGATGAACGCATCAAAGCCGACCCCGAACGCCGCGCGGTCTTCGGACATTTTCGCGGCGTCAGGCGCTCCGTATCGCTGGATCAGCACTTCGAGAATACTGGGGAATGTACCCTCGCCCGTGGCAACAAACCGCCGTTGGAACACATCCAGAGCGCGCAGGGCCGGATGGCGAATAAACGAAAAGGCAAATCCACCTCGACGACGACGGCGGGCGATGTGTGCCTCATTCAAACCATTGGCGAGCGGCTTGCCGCTTACCCCTGCCTGTGTTTCAGCCTCGCGAATGAATGACCTAATGGCTTCTGCACCCGCACCCGGAACAGGCGCATAGATTAGGCTGAAACCGCGCGACGCGACCAGTTTTTCGGTCGCGACAAATCGGGGCGGTGCCGTATCAAAAACGGTTTTTGCCGGGGCCACACCAATGTAGGATCGCAACTCATCCGCGTTGGATACCTTATCCTCCCACGCGGGCGGGTTTTGCCGTTGGATTTTTTGCGGGGCCGCCTTGAGCTGCTCTTTTGCGCCGATGAACCTCGCCAACCCATTAATGACGTCGACATCGCGAAGATCTTCATAAGAAATTTCAAAGGGCACTTGCCCGGCCAGATGCATCTTGCGCCGCAGTGCCGCGTAATGCGCGGCAAGCTCGTCGCGATAGTCCTCGAAAGCCGCGATATCAAAATGCACTTTCACTAGGCGGCGGTTTTCTTCTTTCTTGAGCATCCATTGCCCGGTCTTTTTCGCGATCTGAAGCGAGATGAAACTGTCGACCGGAGACCGCCTCAGGATAATCTTGGCGCAGGCCGGGTCGCGCGCGGCATGATCCATGGCTTGTGCATCGTGACCGGGGAAGATCCGAAACCCCGGCACGCCTTTTTCCGCCTCGATGACATCGGCCAAAAATCCGAGCGGGTCGCGGTTTCGCTCTGCCAGTGAAACACCGAGATAGGGGTCACCATTCGGCTTCCCCACGAACGCGTCATTGAACAGCTCCCCCACCCCCGTCAGGCCGCGATAACTGTCCAGTGTGTATTCCAACAGGTTGGAGCCTGTGCGCATCGCGCCGAAAATGGCGAAGTATTTATGATCAGGTCGAGGCACGGCACATCCTGCGTTCTGTTCTCAAATAAGGTCAGCGTAGGAAACGCGCCTTTCTAGGTCAAATTCAGCAAACCGGCCTCCACCTCACACCCCGACTTTTGCAGAAAACGCAGAAAAGGGCGCGCTTTCTCCCAGTTTTCGGGCTCAAAGGTCGGGGGCTTCATCCGCCGGGAGCTTGCGCGCGCGTTCGCGATTTCAAGCATTTCCGCGATACATTCCTCAGGTTCCGTTATCAGGTCGGCGGCTGACCGAATCGTAAGGGCCGCCCCGGCTTTGCGGAATGCCGCAAGCTGCCCCCGTTCCGCCACGCCGGCATCACGTGCGCGATCGGCCAGGCCTTCGGGTTCCAGCCGATGGGCACTGCGATACAGATCAAGCGCCCACGCCCCTCTGAACCAGATAATGCGCGCGCCGGGGTCAGCCGCGATAAAATCCCCGATGGCATAGCGATCTTCGACAGGAAGGCAGAACGCCACCGCGCTACCCGCTGCACCACGTGCCAGATTTATGACGTATTGGTCAGGCCAGAAGTCACGCACATGCGACGCGGCGGGCACCCCACCAGCCGCGATGTCTGCATGGTTGTGCAGGCGCACTTCATTCGGCGCAAACAGGCGTTCGTGGCAGGTGATATCGCCCCGTCGGGTCAGTTCCCGTGAGATAAGGGCGGCCGTTTCATCACCCACCCCCCCAATCACAGAATAAGGAAAGGCAGAGGCCCGCTTCGCCTTTCCTTTCAGCAGTGTAAACCGCGCTGGTGACAACAGATGCTCGCGCCCATGTGTGCGGTTGCGACGAGCGCGCGAAACTTCTTCATCTGGGGCTTTGCCACGAAAGACGCGGCTTTGTTCTGGCGACTGGGCGGCGGCAAGCAGATTTTCACGCAACTTATGGGCGCGGGGGTGAACCTTGCGAATGAAGAAATGGTCCGATTGCGCCAAAAGCTGCGTGTGATCATCATAAAATACATAAGGCAGGCCGCGCGGGTCAAAGCGCGATAGCGTCGGCGACCGGTTTACCCGTTTTTTGCCGTGACGGCGCACCATGGTTTGAAAAAAGCTCTCATCAGGGATCCACGTCCAGCGCCACCATTTTCGCAATTCCGGCAGTTGCGGATCATCAAGGATGGCATTCAGCGTTTCCCGACGCAGGCACCACCATTGCGACCCGAGCGCCAGATCGAGCCGCTCCGGCGTGGTGCGCTTGACCTTCAGCGCGCGTTGCAGTTCCACGTTCAGGTCAAATATCTTGCGCCGTTTGCGCCAGCTAAACGGGTGGTAAAGATGAAACCGCTCATCGACCAAACCATCCTGCACCCATCGGCGCTGGGACAGCTCGTTACTTTCGATAATGTCGTGGAGGGGGTGTTCGGCAAGGTATCCATCCAGGTCCGCCAGCGGGCGCGCGGGCAGATCAGCGCCGCTCACCAACATGACATGGGTAAAGTCACCGCCAGACTTCAACAGCGCGGCGGCCGCATCAAGCGTGGCATCCACCAGGCTGAACATGCCCCACTCGCAAGCTCTCCGGTCAACCTGGATCAGGTCATCTTCGGACGTTGCGGCCTGAAATGCGGCGACCTCCGCATCGGGTGTTCGCCGGTCAATATGAACAGCAACCGGGCGACCGCCAGCGGCAAGCTGGTTCGCCAATGCACCAGCTGCCGCCAACTGATCGTGCGCCATGAGGATATAGGCCGCCGTCATAGCCAGCCCCCGCGCGCCATCAGGCCCAATGCCGTCAACTGTCGCCAATCCTCATATTTAACGGAATGCGCGTTATGCAGCGTCATGCCACGTTCGATTTTTCGACTGTAGGCGCGATATTCCCGCCCACCTGCAAAATGCTCACCGCGCGTGATTTCCTCATCAACCTTTTCGGCCAGGACCGACAAGAACTTCGTGTGAAGCAACACCCCTGTCAGCCGCTCTCCCCCGCCTTCATCATAGGTTTGGTTGTAAACGCGCGGCAGAAGCGCGTGGGTCGAAGACACGAAACACGCGCCACGCCGCCATTTCACCAACGGAACTTTGTTCAGCGCAGGCGCATGCATTGGCCGTTCTTCAAAAAACATACGCAGGCGTGGGCCGCCTTGTATCCACAGATTGCGAAACCGATCGTTCCTGCGAATGAAGTAATTTGCCGGATCAAACCACGGGGCGGCGGCAACCGGGTCCTCGCCCATCTCACAAACGGTTTCAGGGATAGGCCCATCGCCGTATAGATCCAGCAAAAGCGTACCCATCGAAACCCGCCCACCATCTTGCAGGTGGTCACACAGCATCGGAATGTCGCGGGTATCGCAATGGGGATAAACGAGAAATTCATCAGGGTCGACAACAACGCACCAATGCCCATGAGCATATCTGTGCATCAAGGCGTTGATCCAATGCACCCCGAAATTCGCGCGTTTATAACTTGCTTCTGTCGTCCACAAAGAAACGTCAGGTGCCGCTTCGAGCAATTCAGCGGACCCATCGGTTGAGCCATTATCCACAATCAGAAAATGCGAAACGCCCCGCTCGCGGTAATAGTTCAGGAAATAGGGAATGCGTGGGGCTTCGTTGCGCAGGGTCGCAAACAACAAAAGATCACCCTTGTTGATTTGCTTGGTGCGGATGCGCTGGCGCTTAAGATCAAAGGCCCGCCGTGCGGCCCGGATTAACCGTCGCTTACGCTCAAACCGGCGCGAATAGGCAGCAAGTACGTTCATATGCGCGACGCGGTCCTTTCATTGCCCGAGCGTACACCAAGGCGGGGGGTCACCACCCTTTTCATGCATAGTCTTCGCAATGAATTGTGAAAAGGCCAAGGCAACTTAAAGCCGATGCAACAGATCATCGACCCTGGCAAAATGATCACGCCAGCGCGGCACGGCCCATCGCTGCAACGCAGCGTCAGTGCGCAACGGCGGTGCGGCGATTGCCGCGGCCCAGGCTGAAACATCATTGGTGGGCAAAAAGGTCGCCGCGTTACCGCCGACCTCACGCAGTGCGGGCAGGTCAGAAGCAATAACAGGCACGCCCAGCGCAAGCGCCTCTGCCATGGGCAGGCCATAGCCCTCCGCAAAGCTGGGGAACAGCAAGGCACGCGCGCCCGCAAGCATGAGGCGCATCGCGTCATCATCAAGGTCGCCATGCTCCCGCACATGGGGTGGGTTGGCGTCCAGCCGTGCAAAAACGGCTTCATTCAACCAACCGCGCCGCCCGATGATGTGCAGGACGGACGGCGCGGCCAACATCGCCCAAACATCCAGTAACAAGGCGTGGTTCTTGCGTGGTTCAATCGTACCGAGGCACACAAACCCACCGTGTTCCGGCGCATCAACCGCGCGAATGTCTATTCCAAGCGGTGCGACAGCATATTGTGTTTCAGGGTTGATCCGGGGCAAGGCCCGTCGCGCCGTGTCGCCGGAGTTGAACACAAGGCCATCGGCCATCCTGGCAGCTTGCAGTCGCGCGCGCATCTTTTGCGGCCCGTCATTGCGTGCAAATTCCGGGTATTCCAGTGGGATGACATCGTGAATTTTGACGATCACCCGTTCTGCACCTTTTGCCCGCATCTCGGCTATGAATCTGGGCGACAGGTTCGAGTGCCCGACATTGGCATAAACCTCTGCCGGGCGCATGGGTACGGCGCGGCGCCGAAGCAGGCTTTCAATCCGCCGAACAGCCATCCGCTTCTTGAGCGAGATTGCCCCCCGCGCGTCCAATGTTGGCACCGCATCGCCCCGAACAGCGGCGAGAACCTCAGGCATATCGACCCGGTCAATGGCGTAGGTCCCGCTGGCAACACGTGCAACGAATTGCGCATCGCGCCACCTTGGGGAAAGCGCCCATTCGATCCAAGCCAGTTCAACCCGGTCGACCCCCGTCGGCGCGCCAAGGCCCGCCCGCGACAGGAGACGCGAAATATCAAGGCGGATGACCCCCGCCGCCGGCGTCATGTCCGATAAAGACCCGTAGCGCGCCACCGCCACGCATCACCGATCATATCGTTCATGTTGGATCGCTTGGGCACCCAGCCCAAAGCCGCATAAGCCCGATCAGACCCACTAACCAAACGGGGCGGATCACCAATACGCCGTGGACCGATATTATAGGGCGTCTTGATCCCGGTAACCGCTGTTGCTGCGTCCATAACCTCCCGCACGGAAAAGCCCGTTCCCGTGCCAAGGTTCAACGTCAGCGCATCACCACCACCGAGCAGATGGTCAATGCCCCGCACATGCGCATCCGCAAGGTCCATCACATGCAGATAGTCCCTTATACAGGTGCCGTCAGGGGTATCGTAATCATCACCATTCACCGTAAGCGCCGCGCGATCACCGGCAACCGCATCCAGTGTAAGCGGCACCAAATGCGTCTCCGGCTCATGGTGTTCACCAATTTCCGCGTCCGGGTCAGCACCCGCAACATTGAAATACCGGAAAACGACCGATTTCAGCGCGCCCAAAGCGGCATAATCTGCAATCATTCGTTCCACGGTAAGCTTGCTGGCACCATAAGGGTTGATCGGCGCGCAAGGGTGATCTTCGTCCAGCACGGCACCCTGAGCCATGCCATAAACGGCGCACGTGGACGAGAAAACCAACGCATTCACCCCGGCATCAGCCATTGCATCCAACAGATTCAGGCTGCCAACCGCGTTGTTGCGCCAATAGAGATCCGGCCGCGCGGTAGATTCGCCAACATTCGAGAGCGCCGCAAAATGCATAACGGCGTCAGGCTTCACATCTGCCATCGCCGCCCCAATCGCATCGCGGTCAAGCAAGTCCGCTTCGATCAGTGGGCCGAATTTTACAGCCGCGCGCCAACCGGTGCGAAGATTATCAAAAACAACCGGTTCATGTCCTGCGGCCGCAAGCAATTTGCACGCGTGACTGCCGATATAACCAGCGCCGCCAGTGACCAGAATGGTTGCCATAAAATCCTCCCTCAGACGAAGGGGACTTTACTCGGCAGCCTGCGAGAACTCCATGACCGAGCTAAGATAATCGGCAAATTCATCACGCAAATCTTTGCGCGCCAGGGCAAAGGCAACCGTTGCTTGCAAATAGCCGGCCTTGGACCCGCAGTCGAACCGCTGACCCTGAAAGCGACAACCAAAACTGTCGCGGCCAAGGTCGATGTCTTCGGCAATCGCATCGGTCAGCTGAATTTCACCGCCCGCACCCTGTTTCATCGCGCCGAGGTTTTTCATCACGCTCGGGTTCAAGATGTACCTGCCGATAACAGCAAGGTTGGAGGGCGCGTCAGCCTGATCCGGCTTTTCGATCATGCCCTTCATCCGCACCAGATCATGCCGCCCGCCATCAGGGGCAATCACGCCATATTTGCTGACCTGATCGGGTGCGACCTCCATCGCGGCGACGATGTTGCCACCCGTTTCCTCATACGCCTCAACCATCTGTGACAAGCAGGGCTTTTCCGCTGCAATCACATCATCCGGCAAGATTACCGCGAAAGGTTCATTTCCCACGAGGCGGCGCGCGCACCATACCGCATGACCAAGGCCAAGGGCTTCTTGCTGGCGAATGTAGCTGATCGCGCCTGACGCCATCTCAGCAGGTTCAATCGCCTCCAAAAGGTCTTTTTTGCCTTTGGCCTTTAGCGCGCGTTTCAGTTCCGGTGCGCTATCGAAATAATCTTCAAGGGCTGATTTTCCCTTGGCAGTGACAAAGATAAAGTCGGTAATTCCTGCGGCGCGCGCCTCATCAATCGCGTATTGAATAAGCGGGCGATCAACCAAAGGCAGCACTTCTTTGGGAACAGCCTTGGTCGCAGGCAAAAACCGTGTGCCGAGGCCAGCGACCGGAAATACCGCTTTGCGAATTGGCTTTAGGGTCATTTACGCGACCTTTCTTCATGCCTCTCACGAGGCGCTAAAATGAACATCTTCGTTTTCTGCTAGGCAGGCCACGTGTCGAGATTGTGGCAGAAACACCATCCCAAGACCTTAACATGAAAAAAAACGCTCCGTTTCACCCTCAACGCGAATGTGAACCAGGCGAGATTACCCGTGATCGAAATTTACAATTTCATGGCAACTTCCCGGCCCGCGCCGGGGCGGAACGGTTCTGCAACGAATCCCTTTAACGGCCCGCCAAGTGGCGTCAAAGACAGAACCCCAAGTCGATATTTCTCCTGATCAGGATGGATGGCCACCTCGAAGTCCCTGCGGTTGAAAACACGGTTCAATTCGGACCGCACACGCAGGCACCGCCGCGGCGGTGGCTGGGGGGAATCGATGCTGTCGCGCCCCAGGATGCCACCGTGGTGGCGCCACATCCCATGGTAAAACCCAACGCGCAACCGTCGCGCACTGAAATCAAAATCGAACAGTGATACCTCACACCCGGCGTCCACCAACACTGCTGCGGCATGATAGATGTGCCGCCGGTGCCCGGTCGTGACGACCAAGGCAACGCGCAAACGCTCCGGTGCGCCATCCGGAATATAGGGTACAGCGCGCCCAGGTGCCGCCTTGGGGTTTAGGGAGTGCCCGATTTTTCGCCCTGCGCGCCACCGGGCTGTTCCCTCTGCCAGACCACTGTCAAGGCGCGCTTCAATGGCGCGCGCCTGCCTGCGGGACAGCCGCCCAAGTTGCACAAACTTTCGCAGGCGCTGTTCCTGTTGTTCCCGAAAGTCTACTTCGCGTTGATGATATTCATCCGCATCACCGTGAACATGCGCAAAATAGGATCGACTGGCACCGATCTGAAACAAGTCGCGCGGCGCCCGGTTGCCGCGCCGCTCCGCACTTGGCGCATAGGCATGAAAAACCTCTGCCCGCGGTGCGAGTACCGTTCGCCACCCCGCTTGCCGAAGGCGAATGCACATATCGCTTTCATCCAGAAAGTAATGAAAATTCTCATCAAACCCGCCCACAGCAACAAGAGCATCACGACGGAGCGCGCAGTTGACCCCAACGGTGGAGACGAACCGTTCGCCATCACGGGCACCCAACATGGGCGAGCGCAGGTCTTTGGACGTTATTTCGCTATGCGCCCCATAGCGGTCAACCAAGGCGCCGCGCCATTGCAGGTCAACACCATTTCGCCCACGCACAAAACCGCCAACCGCGCCAACGTCCGCCTCGGCAAAAGGGCGGATCAGTTCATCCAGCCAGTCCCCCTCTGGTGCGGCATCATCATCAATGAAGGCAATGATGTCGCCCGTCGCATGGGAAACCCCAAGGTTACGCCCCTTGGAAATATTCGCGTCAATGCACTGCACATAAGTGATCCGCGGGATCAGTTCCTCTGGCACACCTTGTTCACTGGCAGTGGCCTCCGCCCCCACGACGACCACATCAAACTTGCGCCGCCGCTGGAGTTTCAGCGCATCCAGCAAGGCCCGAAAGGCCTTGGGCCTGCGGCGGGTCAGAATAATGACTGAGACGGTCAGATCGCGCATGCGCGTTCCTCATCGGAAATCAAAGAAGCGATACACCTTCGGCAAACGCGATGAAAAAGGGGTTATCATCTCCGGGTTTGCCATAGGCAAGGCGTGTGGTCGGGTCATCATGGCGAACAACATCCCCACCTGCGCCGCGCAAAACAGCGTGACCTGCTGCGGTGTCCCACTCCATCGTTCGGCCAAGACGTGGGTAAAAATCAGCTTCACCAGCCGCCAACAGGCAGAATTTCATGGATGAACCTGCGGGCTTGAATTCACCAACGCTATAACGCGCGATGTAATCATCCGTGGCCGCATCACGATGCGAGGCAGAGGCAACCACGCGCAGCGCGGCGTTGTCAGGCATTGCGCATTTAATGGCGCGACGCTCACCCATTGTTTCAAGGTCGAACGCGCCTGTTTCTTCCACCGCGCCCCCCCCAGAGGTTTGGAACAGTCGCCCTTTGGCGGGAGCATACACAACACCAGCGACCGGGGTGCCATCTTCGATCAGCGCGATGTTCACGGTAAAGTCGCCACCACGCTTCACGAATTCTTTCGTGCCATCCAAAGGATCAACGAGGATGAAAAGACGCTCCCGATCACCGCCGTGCGTGCTTGCCATTTCCTCTGTCACCAACTGGATGTCGGGAAAGGCCGCCGTAAGGCCCCGGCGGATGATCTCATCAGCTGCGATGTCTGCACGCGTGACCGGGCTATCATCCGATTTGGCTTCTACACCCAGATCGCCACAGTCGTATATTTCCATGATCGCACGGCCCGCTTCGATGGCAAGACGGCGAAAGACGGTTTCAATCTGGTCTGGGATGTGGCTGGTCATGCGTTGTCGGCTCCTCATTTTTTCGCCGTATATATCTCTGATAAGGCTGTGGTAAACAAACCGGGCTAACTTATGGCCAAATAACTGATCTGCATGATGCTGAGGCTAAATGTACAAACCTTATGAGAACCCCCATGCGACCTTTTGGAACGGGGTGCGCAACTACGCATTTCTGATGTGGGCGCTCACGGTGCGTGAGATACGCGCCGCGTCAGGTGGTGCTGCTTTGGGGCTGCTCAAGGGCATCGGCATGGCGCTGGCATTTTGCCTCGTATTTTACTTCATTATGACTTTTGCCGGCTTGACCGGTCTGGCCGTTCGCGGCGATCTGATGATCTTCATCATTATTGGCATCGGGTTCTTTTTCGCCGCGAAAATGACGATGATGGCCGCCCTTTCTGCAATGACAGGCAGTTGGGATATGGCCTCCCACCCCCATCTCAGCCCTGTGTTATTCGTCTATTCAAAGTCGATTGCGGTTTTCTACAACTATTTCATCGCCATTGTGATCCTCTATCTCGGCAATGGCATGATCAACGGTTCCTACGAGCTACAATCCCCGATCATGTTTTTCCCGTTGTTCACGCTAAGCTGGCTGTGCGGCATGGGCGCGGGCATGTTTCTGGGTTTCATGATGTTCTATTTTTCATGGGCGCAGCTTTTTAAGCGCGTTTTCATGCGCGTGCTGTTCATCACGTCAGGGAAGTTCACGAACGCGAACGTCATTCCGAATGACGCCTTGCCGTTCTTTACTTGGAACCCGATGTTTCACCTGATTGATCAGATGCGTGGTGCAGCATTCATCAATTATACGCCTCACAACACAAATTTGGTCTACCCGATCATCGTGACATTCCTGTTATTGGTGAGCGGGCACATCCTTCACGATTACATGTTGCGGCATCGCAATGTGATGACCTGAGTACGCGAAACGCGATGAAGCTGCACACACCCTTGCAAATGGTGGGATTCTGCGGCATACACCGCGCCTTCACGGATATTGAGCTGGAGCATCGCCCATGGCCCGCGTCACAGTCGAAGACTGCGTAGATAAAGTTCCGAATCGGTTTGACCTCGTCATGCTGGCTGCACATCGCGCCCGCGCGATTTCGACCGGTGCAGAGCTGACCGTTGACCGCGACAACGACAAAAACCCGGTCGTAGCACTGCGCGAAATCGCAGACGAAATGCTGCCGCCAGCTGACCTGCACGAGCAGGCGGTCGAATCGTTGCAGCGTCAGATTGAGGTTGATGAACCTGAAGAAGACAAAATGGCATTCCTGATGGGCGCGGAAACCACCGATCAGCCCGCCGTAGAAGACCTGAACGAAGAACAGCTTCTTCGTGCACTTCTCGCGGAGCAGGGCGGCTCCTGATAGCGCCCGCTCAGCACTGAATAAAGAAAACGCCGCCCTGTTACCGGGCGGCGTTTTTTTATACTGGGCGGCCAGTTCCGGGTGGCAGTCTGATCCGGGTAGCCGGCTGATCACAGAAATCCCGGAAGCGGCGTTCTCACACGGGCCTAATGCACGCTGACCGGGGTAAGCTCATGCTGGCGCGCCGCCAGAAAGGCTACGTCCCGCCCAGGCGCGATGCCGACACGCTGTCCGGTTTCATCGTGGATTGAATAGAGGGCTTCCGTCGGCACATTCTCTGGCAATTCAGCTGGAATTTCTTCGGGCCGCATGGCGCGCACGTAAACAACGCGGTCGGATTGGCCTTCGGTTTTGGTCAGATCATCAAAAGTCATAAGAACCTCCTGTCTGTGAGCGAGGGTGTCGTAGCAATCAGCCGCGTTCGCCAATGGCGATTTTGCGGATCACGGCATCAGGGGTCGCGCGCGCAAGGTCGATATGCAGCAACCCGTTTTCCAGGTCAGCGCCCGCAACCTCTACACCGTCGGCAAGAACAAACTGTCGCTGAAACTGCCGTGCTGCGATGCCCCGATGCAGGTACACCCGCTCGCCATCGTCGGCTTGCTTGCCACGCACGACAAGCTGCGCGTCTTCAACGGTGATTGAAAGGTCCGATTCGCCAAATCCGGCGACCGCCAGCGTGATGCGATAAGCATTCTCGCCGCATTGTTCGATGTTATAGGGGGGGTACCCGTCAGAGCCTTTCTGGCTCCGCTCCACCAAACGGTCGAGTTGTTCAAACCCCAGCAAAAAGGGGTGCGAAGCAAAAGAAACGCGCGTCATTGATCCGTCCTCATTACAAGCGACATTCTTGGAGTGGCCCGTTTACGGCACCGCTCTGCACTCAATATGGGTCTGTGTTGCGGGGGGCGCAAGCCCCGTTGGGGAAACGATCGGGCACACGGGCGGAACCGTTTGAGCGAGGCGGACCCGTCACCACCCCTTTCGCCAAACCTCATCAAGCACCGCATCGTTAAGACAATCCAATCGCGGCACCGCCGTCCAAAGCAAGCATGCCTGCACGCTGCGATCAGGGTAAATACCCATCAACGCCGCGCGATAGGCCGCCATTTGCAAAAGATAGGAATGCGGGGCCTGACCCGGTGGGGGAGGAGCCGCATCCGACTTGAAATCCACGAATCGCACCTGCGTCGGACCAACGATCAATCGGTCGATACGCCCGATAATGCGCTCGCCCTTTTCGGGCAGAAAAAGTGAAACTCCCGCTTCCGCCAACGCGTCTTCGCCAAAGAATGGCCCAGCATCAGGCAATAGCCGTGCCGCCAGAGCCTCCGCCGCCGCCGCGATGCGGGCCTCTTCGGGCAAATCGGGCGCGGCTGCATCAATCACCGTCCGAAGGGCGCTCAAATCAGGGGAGGACGTTTCCAATGCGAGGTGAATCGCCTCCCCGCGCAACAATGCCATATCGCGCAACAAGGGGTCGCTTGGCTCCGCCATCGGGGGTTTTTCAATGTCGGCGTCCGGGTGATGCGAAATCGGCGCGTCATGCGATGCCAGCCCGCTTGCCGCCCGTCGGCGCAGTTTGGCGGGTGTCGGCGCGCGCTCTGCAATCCACGGGGCAGAAACAGGCGTGCATTCCCCTTTGGGAGCATCGTTTATCTCACGGCTTTCCTGACCAGTCTCCAGCGCCAATACCCCGTCGGGAAGGCCCGTGCCTTCGATGGGCGTCATATTCAGGTCCGCGAAGCCTGCTTCTATCAAGCCCCGCCATTTCCCGTCTGTCTTATCTGCCCCACCCGCGCCAGCAACGATCAGCCAGTCTTCGGCGCGGGTCATCGCAACGTATAGCAAACGGCGGTGCTCAGCTTCGGCAGCGCGTGCCTCGCCTTCGCGAATGGCTTGGGTCAGCGCGCAATCAGTTTTCTTTGACCCCCGCCAGACCGCGCGAGGCTTTCCGGCAATCTCGGCCTTGGCCACCACCCCTCGCGTACCACCAGCATCGCGCATCGTATCAGGGAGAATGACAACCGGGGCCTCCAGCCCCTTTGCACCATGGCACGTCATCACACGCACTTCGCCGCGTGCCCCCTCCTGTTCGCGCTTTACGTCTTCGTCACCAGCAGCCATCCACGCAAGAAAGCCTGAAAGGCTTGGCACCTCCAATGTCTCATACATCATCGCCTGCGCGAGCAGTTCATCTATTGCATCTTCGGCCTGACGCCCAAGCCGCGAGACCATCCGGCGCCGACCATCGTGATTGACAAGCGCACGTTCCAGAAACTCATAGGGCCGCAAAAAATCTGCCTGCCCCATCAGATCATCAATCATGGCCGCTTCACGCGGGTAATCCGCCCGCGCCGCCCATAATGACATCCAAAGTGAGCCTTTGCGCCCATAGGCAAGGGCAAACAAATCTTCTTCGGACACACTGCAAAGCGGTGAGCGCAGCACCTCTGCCATCGACAGGTCATCGGTTTTGGTCACCGCCAAACGCATCAATGACAACAGATCCTTAACGCCGATGTCTTCGCCCAGCTTCAACCGATCTGCCCCCGCCACGGGAACACCATGCTGCTTTAGTTCAGACACAAGTGGGGCCAAAAACCCCGGTCTGCCCTGCAACAGGATCAGGATATCCCCCGGTTCCACTGCGCGGCCCTGTCCCGGCAGCGGGGTGCCCTCTGCCAACATCGCGGCAATGCGCGCCGCCACCATTTTGCTAAGGCGCACACGCGGGTTGTCCGATGGGATCGCGTCAATCGGCTCCCACGGTTCGGGGGCTTTGGGTTTGGGCAACGGCTCCACCAGCGGCCAAAGCTCTATCCGCCCTGCCTTTTCTGATTTTGACGCACTATGTTTCACCGGCTTGCCTGATGCGGTCAGCCCCTGCGCGCGCTCCCCAGCAAATACCTTGTCCACGGCTTCGAGGATCAGCGGCGCGGAACGGAAAGACGCTTCCAGCGCAACCTCTTCCATTGCGGCACCAGCCGCCTGCCAGTCATCTGAAAACAGACCACGCTTGGCGTCAAATTCGCCCGGTGCAGCGCCTTGGAAACTGTAGATCGACTGTTTTTCGTCGCCCACGACAAAGGTTGTGCGGCCCGCTTCTCGCGCGCCTTCACCCGATGTAAACTCCCCGGTTATGGCGCGGATCACATCCCATTGCGCGGGAGAGGTATCCTGCGCCTCATCGACCAAAACATGATCGACCCCACCATCGAGCCGATACAGCGCCCAGGCCGCCATGTCCGAACGGATCAGCAAATCACGGGCTTTGCCCACAAGATCATCAAAATCCAACAACGCCTTGGCAGCCTTGGCCGCGTTATAACGATCGACCAGCGCGCCACCGAAACGGGCAAGTTTCAGCGTGCGCTGTGCCGCCATCGCAGCATTGCGCCCCTCAATCACATCTGCTGCCGTTGCCTCCAGCGAGGCGCACAAGGCCTCTGCGTTCGGTTCAATGGCCTTGGCCCCTTTGGTGGCGTGGCTCTTCCGAGGTGCCAGTTCTTTGGTGAACATGGCCGCGACCAGTTCATCAGCCAGAACTGCATCCCCCTCTCCCGCTGCCAGTTTCAGTTTCGCGGCCTTTTCCTGATCACCCTTTGCACCATGTTCCCACGCGGCAATCATCCGGCGCAGCGCGTCGCGGTCCATTCGTACAAGCGCGGCTGCACAGGCCGTTTCAGGGTCTGGCGGCGCAGGTGTGCCAAAGGCAACGCAATACGCGCTTTCATCAACATCCGGCGGGAACAGCTCTCGCGCGCCCATGATTTCCGCCGCCAGATCCCGCAGCGTGCTCTCGTTCATCATCGCCACGATATCGAGAAAGGACCCCTCGCCCGCCATATCGTCCAGCAGACTATCCACCAATGCTGATTTTTCGCGGTCGTCCATCACGCGAAACTCCGGCGGCGCGCCTGCTTCCAGCGGGAAACGGCGCAACAAGCCATCGCAAAATGCGTGAATTGTCTGAATTTTCAGACCACCGGGCGTTTCAAGCGCCATCGCGAACAGGCGGCGCGCATCGGCAAGCGTGCGCGGCGTGGCCCCCGAAACCGCGGGCGTGCTTTCAAAATCCTGCCCGGTCAGCCGATGCAATGCTTCGCGCAACGGCGCATCGTCCATCATGGCCCAGCCGCCGAGCGTACCGAACAGGCGGTTTTGCATCTCTGCCGCCGCAGCCTTGGTGTAGGTGAGGCAGATTATCCGCTCTGGCTTGGCTCCATCCAGCAACAGCCGGGCCACGCGTTCGGTCAGTACGCGCGTTTTGCCCGACCCCGCGTTGGCCGCAACCCATGCGGATACGCGCGGGTTCGCGGCGGCGCGTTGTGCGTTGGCCGGGTCGGTCATGCGTCATCCTCCCCTTCGGCATCACCCCACTCACCGAACCGCGACAGGTGATCGTATGGCCCCGCCCAGGTGGTTTTTTCCGGTGCAACACGGGCAGTGAAGGGGGTTTCAACGGCTAAAAAACGGTCCAGCATTTCCGACAGATGGGCCAGTTCGGCTTCCTCACGCGGGATCTTGACCTCCTTGCCGCCTTCGTCAGTGCCAGACAAGCTCAGATAGGCAAGCACCTCCGCCGGGCCGGACACAATGCCCTCAAAGGCATCAACCTCAGCCATTTCAGCCAGCAGAAGCAGCTGATGATCAAACACTTTTTCCTGCTTCGCGCTTGGCGCGGTGCCGGCCTTATAGTCATAAATCGCCAGCCGCCCATCATGCTGGCGGTCGATACGATCTGCGACGCCGCTAAGCGTGATACCGTTGGCAAGTTCGGTTTTGCCTTTCACCTCTACCCCGATGGGGGTGCCTTCGGCGCGGCGTTTGTCTTCGGCGCGCAGAAACCAGGGGCGTACCCGCGCCAGGCGCGCTCGCCAGGCGGCCGTTGTTGCCGGGGGTGCCTCAATCTCAGCCACGGTATCATCGGCAAGGCGGTCATAGATCTGACCCGCCTCAACTTGACCCGGCCATTCCTTATGCCTCGTCTTTTCCACAAATCGTTCCATGAACGAGTGCAAGGTTTGCCCCCGGTCACGCACATCCACAGGCGCGCCCGGCTCATCCAACTGGTTCAAGCGGAGAAATTTGCGGGCATAAATGGCATAGGGATCACGCGTCAGCGTCTTGACCTGCGTGACCGAAATCCGATTGAGGCTAGCACGGCGCGCGTCTGCACCCGGGCGCGGCATTGGTTGGGTGGCACGCGCAAGCGTTGGATCGGGTGGGTCAAGCGGCCCGCTCATTTCTTCTGCCAAGGCGAGCCATCCCGCGCCATCTGCCCGCATACGCGCAAGATGATCCGGCGCGGCCCCCTCTATCAAGGTGGTCAGCCGTTGCAGCCAACGCGAAGGGGTGGTGGGTGAACCGTCAACTTTCAATGAACGGGTGAACACGACGCGCGGCGCAGCGGCAGCCTGTTGGAAATCATGGGCGGACAGGCCCGTGCGCCGCTCTGGCGGTGGCAGACCGATTGCGGCACGCATCGGGCGGTTTAGCCACGGGTCTACGGCTGGTGCCTGCGGCCATATCCCTTCGTTCAGACCCGAAAGGATCATCACATCAGCCGCCTGTGCGCGGGCCTCCAACGGGCCAAGAATGCGCAGACGCGCGTGCGCACGAAACGCCTCTGCCCGCACATCACCTGCTTCTGCCAACGCGGTCGCAAAAAGGGCGGGGTAATCTGCGGGCATCGCTGTGCCATAGGTTTCCGCCGCATCCTCAAACCGTGCCAACAGCGCCTCCGCCGCTCGCCCGTCGGCTTCGGCCCACACCTTGCCATCCGTCAGCGCAGATGCCACCGCCCGATGCGCCGCAACCATGTCAGACAACGCCTGTTCAGCGACGGGCCACGGGCGCAGATGCGTCATGCGCGCAGCCAATGCTTCGCTCAGCAAAGGTTGTTCTTCGCCCGGCTTGCCAACCTGCGCCTTCAGAACCGCATCAAATTCGGTCAGCGCCAGACGTTCATCACGATTGCGCAGGCCGTTCGTTTCCAGCGCCTCTACATCCCTGCGGTGATCGGCGCGGGCGTCGCCCGGCGCGGTCAGCGGGTGTTTTAGTGCGGCAAGTGCCGTTCGCGCATCGAACGGGCGCGCAAGACATTCAGCCAAGACCCGCAACAGCAACCCCGGCGGCGTCAGTGACAGGGGCCGCCCCGCGCTGTCGTCAGGCTCCACCCCCCATCGTGCCAAGGCTGCCACAACCCGGCGCGCCAAGGTTCTGTCAGGCGTCACCAGCGCAGTGATCGCATCGGGGTCACTTTCCAGGTTTCCGCGCATGAGCAAGGCAATCGCATCAGCTTCCTGCCGCGGGCCGGGTGCCTCTATCAACGTCATGCCATCGGTTGCAATCGGCGCTTCCTTGGACAGCGCGGGCAGATGCGCGCGCCACTGGTCGGTGACGGGCGCGGGGCGAAGAGCCTCGGAAAGCAAATGTGTGCGCGGCGTGGTCTTTGGGTGCTGTCGCCAAAGCGCGACCGCATCCGGCCCCACCCCAAGATCTGCGAGCAATGCCTTAAAACCAAACTGCGGGTGGTCCGGCCCCATGCCAGCCCAGCCGTCTGCGTCCAGAGAAAAGTCGAACCCCGGCAGGATCAACGCGCCCTGCGGCAGGCCGGCAATGGCAATCAACAAGCGGCGCGTCACAAGTGTAGAGCCGGTTGAACCTGCGCCGATGACCGGCATCTCCGGCGGGCTCACCCGCCATGCGGCGATCTGCGCTTCGGTTTCAGCAGCGCGACGGGCTTCGATATCGCTTCGCCCGACCGCGTCCAGAAATCCGGGCCAGCCGTCTTTCAGAATATTCAGAAACTCCAGCGATTTGCGCCAGTGTTGCGCAAGCCGTTCATCCCCCGGCTCCACCGCATCGGCCAAACGCTCCAACGGCGCTTCGTTCCGTGCGAAATCATCAAGCAATGTGGCCAAAGTACCCGCCAGCGCCCCCGCTGCACCGGGTGGCGCCAGATCGGGTGCCGCGCGCAAGCGCGCTTCGACCAGTCGCGTCAACGTCAGGCGGCGCGTCAGCCGATCAATGGAGGGCGGCAAGCCTACGTCGAAGGTGCCAAGTGTGCTAACCGTTGAAATGCGTGGTGTAAAACCCGCATGACCAACGGTGCTATCGGCCAAGGCCTCAAATGCTTCACCGATAGCGCGAGCGGTGCGCTGAGTGTTTACCACGACCTGCACCCGCGCGATGGCTTCGGGGGCTTTTGTTGGCACACGTTCAGCAATACCGCGCGCAACTTCGGCTGAAAAATCAACACCGGGGGGCAGCGCAAAAATTCGTGGCTCACCGTCTGCAAACATCAGCGAAGTGCCTCCTCTGCCCGCGCCAGCCCTTCGGGGGAGCCGACATCAACCCAGCCACCATCGTGCACAACACCGAACAAACGACCACGGGCGAGCAAAGCATCCCAAATAACATTGAGCGAAAACGCGCCAGCCGGACCATGGGCAAGAGCGGCCGGAGACAAGATCTGTGCGCCGGTATACACATAAGGAGCGGTCGATGCTTCCCCCCGGCGCATCAGCTTTCCGTCATTCAGGGAAAAATCCCCTGCGCGCGTATAGCCCATCGCATCTTCGCGCCGCACGAGCAGCAACAACGCGTCCATCCTCGCCGGGTCCCAGGCCTCCACCAAGCGGGGAAGCGGGGGCGGCCCTGTCCAGATTGCATCGCTGTTCATGGTGAAGATCGGATCATCACCGAGCAGCGGCGCGGCCTGTACCAACCCACCACCAGTTTCCAGAATTTCAGTTTCTTCGGAGAAAACGATTTCCGGTGAAACATGCCCTGTCAGATGTTGCCTGATCTGCTCCCCAAGATAGTGCAGGTTAACAACCGCACGGCTGACGCCGCCCTCTGTGCATCGTGCCAAAGCATGATCAATCAGCGCGCGGCCGCCCGCCTCCAGCAATGGTTTTGGCTTATTTGCGGTCAGCGCGCCCATGCGAGTGCCAAACCCTGCGGCCAGCACCATGGCGGTTTTCGGGCCACTCATAATGCGCGCGCCGCGCGAACATTGGCCAATGCCTCTGGCGTCGGCGCGGGGATATACGCATGAACAAACGCCGCCAGCGGCGCCAAATCAGGGTGCCCAAGATCATTCATCAGATGCCCCCACACACGGGGGATCAGATCAAGGTAACCGGCCTTGCCATCGCGCAGCCACAGGCGCGCGAATATGCCAACAATCTTGAGATTTCGTTGAGCGCCGAGCGCCGCATAGTCAGACCGAAACTGCGCTTCATCCACGCCACTGGCCGCCACATAACGGGTAAGCATCGCCTCCCGCAGATCGGCGGTGGTATCGCGCCGCGCGTCCTCCAGCAGGGAGACAAGATCGTAAGCGCGGGACCCGATCAGCGCATCCTGATAGTCAAGCTGCCCCACCTTTGCGATACCATCCCGATCAGGGAGCCACAGCAGGTTCTCGGCATGATAATCGCGCAAGACCAAGGCATCGCGTTGCCCGGAAACTTCTGCGCAGGTTTGTTTGATCAGGTCAGTATATGCGGTCAGTTGCGCATCACCCAATGGTGCCGCCGACGCGGCCGGCACCCACCATTCCGTCGCCAGTTCAGCCTCACGCATCAAGACTGCCGCATCATAAGGCGCAATCAGTCGCGTACCTGCGTGGGTCGGGGGCTGCGCCGCGTGCATTTCCACCAGCACGTCAACAGCCGCTGCATAGATTGTTGTCTCCAGCTCAGGTGTTTGCGCGGCGACCCGCGCATAAAGGTCATCACCAAGATCTTCGAGCAAGGCAAAACCAGCGCCCCTGTCAGCCGCTAATACCTTTGGCGCGCTCAAACCCATGCCACGCAGCAGCGCGGTAAAATCAAGGAAAACCGAAATGTCTTCGCCCCGTTCTGCTGGGGCATCCATGAGAACAGCGTTGCCTCGTGGTCCGGCCACCCGATCATACCGACGGTTGGAGGCATCCCCCGCGAGCGATGACACAACCGCGTCACCCCACCCGGCTGTGCTCAGGAATTCGCGTTTCATGTCGTCGCGCATCAAATAGCCCCTGTAAAAATATCTTCGATATGCGCCCAATTTTCCCCGAGCGGCGTCACCGAAAGGCGGCGCCCGTCGCCCGCCATCGTCAGGCTAATTTCAAGACGCCGCGCCGGGGTAAGTGTTCCCAGCCGGTCGGGCCATTCGATCAGACAAGCCGCATCTGAAAAGGCATCGACAAGGCCAAGCTCCCACACCTCTTCTTCATCGGACAGGCGATAAAGATCAGCATGCCAGAGCGGAATATCGGCCTGATAGGTTTGTACCAGCGTGAATGTGGGCGATGGGATATCCTCCGCCATGCCACCTGTCGCCAGCCGCGCAGCAATCGCCGCGCGGGCAAGAGCGGTTTTGCCTGCACCAAGATCACCGGACAGGCACAGCACATCACCCTGCCGCAATGATATGCCAAGCGCGGCGCCCACCCGGTCCGTTGCTGCCGCATCAGGCAGCAAGACCTCAAACATGGCCAATTCCTGCAAGAAAATCACCAATCAGCGCGGCGGTTGCCTTCGGTTGTTCAATGCACGGCAAATGCCCGGCACCGCGAACGATGTGAAATGCAGAACCAGGTATCAGCTCCGCTGTCTCTCGCACCAAATCAGGTGGAGTGGACCCATCTTCATCACCAACCATCGCCATGGCCGGAATGCGAAGCCGCGCTGTGCTTTCCTTCAGGTCCGTTTCGGCAATCGCAGCACAGACATTGATATAGCCTTCCAGCGGTGTACGGGTGAGCATGTTGCGCCAGACAGCCAATTCCGCTGGGCGGCCAGTGCGGAACGCGCGCGAAAACCAACGCTCCATCACGGTGTCGGCCATGGCATCCAGCCCATCCGCGCGGAGGGCCGCGATACGGTCGCCCCACATATCGGGAGATCCGATCTTGGCACCAGTATCACAGAGCACCATTCCCCGGATCAGGTCAGGCCGTTCCGCTGCAAGCCCCTGCGCGATCATACCGCCCACTGACAGGCCGACGATAACCCCATCAGACGCGTCTGCCCATTCCATGACCGCCGCGGCATCAGCAACGTGGTCGCCCATACCCCATTCACCCCGCGCAAGATCACTCAGCCCATGTCCCCGCTTGTCATAGCGGATCACCCGCAAACCAGCTGGCAACAAGGGCAACACCCTGTCCCATATCCGAAAATCGGTGCCCAAAGAGTTTGCAAAAATGATCGCCGGGCCGTTCGCCGGGCCTTGAACACTTACATGCAAAGACCCGGTCGCTGTATCTAGAAATTCCATACGCCTTCTCCTGTCTCCTCTAATAAGCACGCTGGCAAAAGCGATGCAAAGACCAAGCGGCGGCCGCTCGACAGCCCCATGAAGTTGGGGTTACTTAAGGGCACAAAAAGGGAGAATGCACCAATGGCCCGCAAGACGAAAAACATCCTCTTCATCATGTTTGACCAACTGCGGTGGGATTATCTTTCCTGCGCGGGGCACCCCCATCTGAAAACGCCAAATATTGATGCTTTGGCAGCAAAGGGAGTGCGGTTTTCACGCTGCTACGTGCAATCGCCCATTTGCGGGTCTTCGCGCATGTCGACATATACGGGCCGATATTGCCACAGCCATGGGGCCACGTGGAACGGCATCCCCCTGAAGGTTGGCGAAATGACCTTGGGCGATCACCTGCGTCCCCTTGGCATGGAAACATGGCTGGTCGGCAAAACGCACATGCGCGCCGACGAAGCCGGGATGGAGCGTCTGGGCCTCGATCCGGGCTCAATTATCGGTGCCCGCGTCTCAGAATGCGGGTTTGACGTGTGGGAGCGGGATGACGGCCTGAAACCGGAGGGGCCAGACGGCTCCTACGACCCAGATGGCGCAAAGATCTACAATGACTACCTGCGTGCGCAAGGCTACGAAAGCGAAAACCCTTGGCACGATTTTGCCAACTCAGGGCGCGATGATGATGGCAACCTTGCCTCCGGTTGGTTCCTCAAACATTCGGAAAAGCCTGCCGCAATCAAGGAAGAGCACTCCGAAACCCCCTATATGACCCGCCGCGCGATGGAATTTATCGAAAGCCGCGATGACACGCCCTGGCTCTGCCATTTGTCCTACATCAAGCCACATTGGCCCTATATCGTGCCTGAACCTTATCACAACATGTACAACAAGGATCACGTGATACCCGTTGTGCGTGCGGACCATGAGCTGGACAATCCGCAGCCGGTTTATGAAGCCTTTACCAAATCACAGGTCGGCAAGGCGTTTAGCCGGGAAGAGGTACGCAACTCTGTGATCCCTGCCTATATGGGCCTGATCAAGCAATGTGATGATCAACTGGGCGTTCTGTTCAAATGGCTGGAAGACACCGGCCGGATGGACGACACGATGATTGTTGTGACGTCCGACCATGGCGATTATCTTGGGGATCACTGGCTAGGTGAAAAGAACCTGTTCCATGATTGCTCCGCCAAGGTGCCCTTGATCATCTATGATCCCTCACCAGAAGCTGACAAGGCGCGTGGAACCGTCTGCGATGAACTGACCGAGGCAATAGATTTGACCGCCACCTTTGTTGATGTTGCCGGTGGTAATGACCTCGAACATATTTTGGAGGGGCGCTCCCTCCGCCCCTTCCTGCAGGGGCAAGAACCCGAAGAATGGCGCGATTATGCGATAAGCGAATACGACTATTCAGCAACGCCGATTGCCGGAAATCTGGGCAAGGCCCCCAAAGACGCGCGCCTGTTTATGATCGCGGACAAGCGTTGGAAATTCATGCATGCAGAGGGCCTGCGCCCACAACTGTTTGATCTGCAGGAAGACCCTGATGAACTGGTCGATCTTGCCAAGGGCAACCAGCACGATGACATCATTTCCATGATGTATGATCGGCTGGCCGTGTGGGCGCGACGCTCCTCCCAACGCCAGACCAAAAGCGAACAGGACATGGCGAACATGCCGGGAAAAACGCTCCGCAAAGGCATCACACTTGGCTTTTATGACGAACAAGAAGCGCCGGAAGAATTGACGCAGTTTTACCGGGGCAAGGTGCGCGCGCCGTCCTGAACCTCAGGTCTTGCTCTCTTCATAGCGTTTCTTGTTGGCCGCATCCGGCGGATACAGGCCAGGCAACGCCGCGCCGTTTCTGACCTGATCCATGATCCAGCCTTCGAGCCGTTCCTGCTCAGTAGCAGCAGCCAACACCTCATCCACAAGGGCGGCAGGAACAACCACCGCGCCGTCCTTATCCGCGACGATGAGATCATCGGGAAAGATCGCCACGCCCCCACAACCGATGGCCTCCCCCCAATTCACGAATGTCAGCCCGGCAACCGAAGCCGGGGCTGCGGCTCCTGCGCCCCACACGGGCAACTCTGTCTCAAGCACCCCTTCCAGATCACGAACGACACCGTCCGTCACCATGGCGGCAACGCCGCGCACCGCCATTCGTGCACAAAGAATATCACCAAAAACACCCGCATCAGTGACACCCATCGCATCAACGACCGCAACACACCCCGCCGGCATCGCCTCAATCGCGGTGCGCGTCGAGATGGGGGAAGACCAGCTTTCGGGCGTTGCCAGATCCTCCCGCGCGGGGACGAACCGCAACGTAAAGGCCGGGCCGGCAACACGCGCTTGCCCTTCCCTCAACGGAAAGGCACCGCGCATCCATACATTGCGTAGCCCCTTTTTGAGAAGAACAGTGGTGAGCGTTGCCGTGGTGATCGCTTCAAAAGCGGCGAGCGTATCTTTGGAATAGGTCATGGCGCACATGCTGACGACAGCGTAACGCCACGGTCAAGCACCTTTCACACCACGAGGAACACCTTAGGCGATTACGCGTGGTGCTGCGCCACGGCGCTGACGCCGCCCGGTTTGACCCCGCTCAGCGCGGCGTCGCCACCCGGTTGCGCCGCGCATTCCCTGAATATCCGCAACTTGCATTGCTCACAGATAGAGGGGTCGAGCCGGGGTATGATCTCCTCGAGCGCCTCCCCCTTGGAGGTGTGAACATGCTCCAGCGACAGGGCATTGGATACTTTAAATTTTTGCAGCCGTGAAATCGTCCGCACCGCCTTTGTCAAAACGTGGAACGATCCCCCATAACGCTTGCGCCGCGCGGCCTCCTCAATCAGCAATTCAGCGCCGGGCAGGTCCACTTCACCCACCCCCTTGATGATGAACAGCATGTGCTTTTGCGCCGAGCGTTTCACCTCCAACCCACGGAACCAGCGCCGGATGTGTTCAACAGAACCAAAATAAAACGGGCCATCCAGCCGCACGATCACGACCTGCGGACATTCGGGCAGCTCATTGCCGGTCGCATCCCGGAACATGCGGTTTGGCGTCGTCGGATCCGGCGCGCCAATACCCAAGAACGGGTTCGCCGTCTTTTTCAGAAAGATCAGCAACGACAGGAAAACACCGACATAGATGGCAAATTCCAGGTTGATGAAAAGCGTGGTGATACAAGTGACAATCGCAATAGCTGTCTCGTTCCGGCTGGTCGAAACGATGTGCTGAATGCCTTTGAAGTCGATCAATTTCCACGCGACGAGGATAATCACGCCAGCCATCGCCGGAATAGGCACATAGGCAAACCAATCACCGACAAAAATCAGTATCAGCAGCAAGAAAGCCGCCGCAGCCAGTGCCGCAAGTGGCGTGCGCGCGCCGGCCTCAAAATTCACGCCAGAGCGGGTAAACGACCCCGAAGACGCATAGCACTGAAAGAAAGACCCGATGATATTCGACAATCCCTGCCCGACAAATTCCTGGTTGGCATCCAGATTTTGCCCCGACTTGATCGAAATGGCGCGTGAAATCGAAGCCGCCTCCAACAGCCCGACTAGGGCGATCGCCAACGCCGACGGCGCAAGATCACGGAACAACTCTGTCTCGACAATGGGCATGGCAAAGCCCGGCGTGATCGAAGGGATATGCCCGACCATTGCAACATCGGACGCGCCCAAAATATAAGCGAGGGCAGAGCCGACGCCCAATGCGATCAGATAGTTAGGGGCCCTCGGCGCATATCGCTTCACGGCTATTGCAGTTGCCAGCGAGCTGACCGCGATCAACACGGCAAACGGGTCAATCTCGCCCGCGCGGGTTGCCAGTGCGGTAACAAAATCAAGAAAATGCTCTGGTCGCGGCAGATCCATCCCCAAGGCATGACGCACCTGACTAAGCCCGATCAACAAGGCCGCGCCGCCAGTGAAACCAATCATCACCGAATGGGAAACGAAATCGACCAGAGCACCCAACCGCCCCAGGCCCAGCGCCAGCTGGAACAGCCCCACCATCAGGGTCAGGGCGATGGCAGCTTGAATAAATGCGCTCGACCCCGGTGCCAGCGAGCCTACCAATGCGGCAAAAACCAACGCAGAGATCGCCGTGGTCGGCCCACTCACCAAATGCCAGCTTGAACCGAACAAGGCTGCGATCACAGCGGGGACCATTGCGGTATAGAACCCATATTCAGGCGGCAATCCGGCGATGGCCGCGAAAGCGACACCCTGCGGCAGAACAATCGTGGCACCCGTAAGGCCTGCGATGAGATCGGCACGCACCGACTCTCTCGTTACCATCGGTGCCCAAACCATGAAGGGCAGGACATCGCGTAGGGTTGGCCGCTTGATCGTCATTGCACAATCACCATTCGGGGTCCGCATCTATTCCGAAACTTGATTGGCCTATCGCGCCCCACACGGGTCTTTGTCAATCACGGAGCCACTGACCACACCAGTCTGACGTCGGATTCAGGGAATGTGGCACTCAATGCTCCTTACTTTCGCGACCAAGAGTCCCGAAAACCGTCGCGATGACACATCTCGGCCCGATGACGGTTCTGACCGCCAAATCGGGGTCCGGGTCGATCATACGCTTACAAAGGCGCACACCGCCCGGCGCATCTACCCGCCCGACAGAACGACATTCTGCAAACCAACCGCCCCCAACCCCGTCGTCTGCGAGGTCAAAAGCGTAAGAGCGGCAAACCCAGGCGTGTTTGAAGACGGCCCCTCTTCGATGGATCGGCGGGCGAGAAAGCGGGTGATCGCTTTGTCGATATTCTCCGGGTCATCAAAAACCGCGAGTGATTTTGAGCCAAATGTCTTGCTGTTCAGATCTCGAAATTCATCCCTTTGCCGATCAATATCAAGCTGGCTGGCCCCGCTTGGGAAGCCCAACGCCCCTTCAAGAACTTGGCGAACTGGTAAATCGCCCATCGCTGAAAACCATGCCGCGCCGGCCGGGTCGGCGGAACGCGCGTGAACCTGAATTTCACGCCTGAAATTTAGCGCAAGGCGAAGGCTTTCATTCTGCTGACCGACAGCGATCTCAAACTGACGTTCTTGATATGCGGCTGCGATGCCCGCCGCGAACCCTACATCAGAGGTGCGCGCGCCCAAAAAATCACCAAACCCAAATGCACGGGCCATCCGCTTGAAGCGCGGATCAACAAGACGGTTGGCGAAAGAGTCCGAATTTTCGGACCCTTCCTCCAGAATCTTCCGCATGAACGCTGATTTATCAATTTCCTCATCCAGACCAAACGCGCCGAGTGCAACACGCATCAGGCGCCGATCTGCGACCAGGTCCTCCGCCGACCGCACATCACCAATGTTTTGAAGAAAATAATCCACATCACGGGTGATTTCCGGCTGCCGCTCAAAAACCGCCCTTTGCGTTGCCTCGGTCGCCGCAAGAAGGCGAAACCCGGCAACCCCTGTCGCGGGAAGAAGCGGCGCGAAGCTCATGACAGTTCGGCCAGTGCCATCAGGTGGCCCTCTGCCGGGAGGAGCGCACGCAAGTTTCGCAATGCCGGATAGAACCTGGCGGCGGAAACATCTTCCTGCGCCCGCTGCAATCGCTCAATGCTCTGCTCATCAGTGAAAACGGCACCGAGTTGTTTGATGCCCGAGAGCGCCTGAATCTGAGCAGCGTTTCCTTCCACCTCGCCGGCCAGAGCAAGTTGAATGATGTAACACACGCGCGAGACAGGTGTGTTGGCCTGCTCCGGGTGTATCGCATCACGAAGGCGAAGGACGTTACTGTCAGGGGTCAGGATGTTGAGCCTTGCGCGCCGGTCGCCATTTTCAATCACCACACCATTGGCGACGAACCGTTCATGGGGAGAGAGCTTCAGGATCAGACCAGGCATGCTGCGCCCTCCCCCGGGGGGGTTTCTTGTGTGCGAAGCCCCTTCATCACGGCGGTATTGATGTCGATGAGGGCACTGGCCAAAGCCTCGCCCTTCAAGACTTTGCCGGTATGCGCGCGGGTAAATTCCGCGAGATAGAATAACTGTGCGCGAAGATCTTTCGGCAAAGCATTGTCATCTGCGGCCACATCGGTCGCAACAATCGTCCACAATCGGAGATTTTGATGAAGTGCAGCGGCGAGGCGGGGAAATGCATCGCCCTCTTCTTCCGCTGCTGAACTGAGGTCTTTGGTAATTCGAGCAAAGGCCTGATATTCGACCTGACTTGGAGATTTAACCGAAGTTCTTGGGTCACCATAAACGGCTTTGGCGCGGCGAGAGGCTTCCATTTTGATATCCTCGTAAGAGCACCGATTTCACCGGTGCATGGCTG
>JBMYXS010000017.1:0-54712 GCA_049608645.1 Pikeienuella sp.
GGACCGCTTGCGGGCCGGTCGGCGCCCGATCCGCCCCCCCGGGGCGGGCGCTTCTCGCCCACCCCGTCGGATCGAACACCGACCTATGGTGTGTCCAACTTACTCCGGCTTGCTTCGGCTGCAACGAGAGTCATTCACATGTTCACTAAAATCCTCATCGCCAACCGGGGCGAGATCGCCTGCCGGGTTATCAACACCGCACGCCGGATGGGCGTGGCGACAGTTGCTGTTTACTCAGACGCGGACGCGGGCAGTCGTCATGCTGTGATGGCGGACGAGGCCGTGCGCATTGGCCCGGCGCCCGTCTCCGACAGCTACCTGCAAGCGCAGCGCATCATTGACGCCGCGCTGGCGACGGGGGCGCAGGCCATCCATCCCGGTTTTGGCTTTCTGTCAGAAAACGCAGACTTCGTGGAAGCCGTCGAACAGGCGGGCCTCACTTTCATCGGCCCCTCCGCCTCAGCGATCCGCGCGATGGGGCTGAAGGATGCCGCCAAGAAACTGATGGAAGAGGCCGGGGTCCCCGTCGTGCCCGGTTATCACGGTGCCGAACAAGACCCCGATTTCCTCGCCCAAGAGGCGGAGAAAATCGGCTATCCCGTGCTCATCAAGGCCCGTGCGGGCGGCGGTGGCAAGGGGATGCGGCGGGTTGATGACCCGGCGGATTTCAAAGCCGCCCTGAGCGCCGCCTCCAACGAAGGGCAGGCGTCATTCGGTGACGGCGCGGTGCTGATCGAGAAATATATCCTCTCCCCCCGTCACATCGAAATTCAGGTCTTTGGCGACGATCATGGCAACGCCGTGCACTTGTTTGAGCGCGATTGTTCTCTCCAGCGTCGTCATCAAAAGGTGATTGAGGAGGCCCCCGCCCCGGGCATGACCGATGAGGTGCGCAAGGCGATGGGCGATGCCGCGGTAAAGGCCGCAAAGGCGATCAACTACGCTGGTGCAGGCACGATTGAGTTTATCGTTGATGGTGCCAATGGCCTTCGCCCCGATGGGTTTTGGTTCATGGAAATGAACACACGGTTGCAGGTTGAACATCCTGTGACGGAGGCCATCACGGGTGTCGATCTGGTGGAATGGCAGCTCCGCGTTGCGTCGGGGGAGGTGATCCCGGCCAAACAGGAAGATTTGTCCATCAACGGGTGGTCTTTTGAAGCGCGGCTCTATGCCGAAGATGCCGCAAAAGGGTTCCTGCCCGCGACAGGCACGTTGGAACATTTGCAATTCCCCGCTGGTTCACGGATTGAAACCGGCGTGCGCCAAGGCGATAGCATCACGCCATTCTATGACCCGATGATTGCCAAGATCATCACCGAAGGGGCCACACGAGACGAAGCCCTTGCGCGCCTGCGTGCGGCTTTGGCAGCGACAGAGGTTGCCGGGTCGGTCACAAATGTTGCTTTCCTGTCTGCCCTTGCCGCGCACGACGGATTTGCCCGTGGCGAAGTTGATACCGGGCTGATCGAGCGGGATTTCGATGCGCTGACCACGCCCATCGCAACCAGCCCAGAGGCGCGGGCGTTGGCCGCGATAACGGCGCTGGGCCTGCCGGGCGATGATGGCGCGGCCTTTGCAAAATCCGATGGCTTTCGCCTGTGGGGGCCAGCGGCGGCAACTGTCAAGCTGGATGACGAGGTTGTGCGCGTCGAGCAGGACGGTGCGCAATTCACCGTTATTGCCGGGGATGCGGAGACAACCCTTTCGGTGCAACGCGTTGGGGAGCGGCTGGCCGTTCACACGCCTGATCGCAATTTCACCGCGCGGGCCGTGCGCCATGGTCTGAACGTCACCGTTTTCATGGATGGTGCGCATGGGTTTGCGTTGACTGATCCGCTGGCGGCGGCGGCTGACCAGGGGGCAGGCGGCGATGTTGTGACCGCGCCCATGCCGGGCCTTGTCAAGACCGTTACTGCGTCGGTTGGCGATGAGGTTGAGGCCGGTGACCCGTTGGCAACGATGGAAGCGATGAAGATGGAGCACACGCTCAAGGCACCGCGCGCTGGTGTGATTGCCGCTGTCTCTGCCGCGCCGGGTGATCAGGTTGATGAGGGTAGCGTTTTGATTGCGTTGGAGCCTGAAGATGCCTGATGTCACGATCTTCGAAATGGGGCCGCGCGATGGTCTGCAAAACGAAGCGGCGATGATCGCGACGGCCGACAAGGTGCGCCTTGTGGACATGTTGACCGACGCGGGTTTTTCCAAGATCGAAGTGGCTAGTTTTGTGTCCCCCAAATGGGTGCCGCAGATGGCCGATGGCGCAGATGTACTGGCCGCAATCGCCCGTGCACCGGGTGTGGCCTATACCGCGCTGACGCCAAACCTTAAGGGGTTTGAGCGGGCGGTCGCATCCAATGTGGACGAAATCGCGATATTCGGTTCGGCCTCTGAGGGGTTCTCCCACTCCAACCTTGGCCGGGGGCGGGTCGCTGCGTTGGAAATGTTCGCGCCGGTCGCTGAGGCAGCGCGTGCGCAAGGCGTCAAGATGCGCGGTTATGTCAGCTGTGTCGTGGAATGCCCGTTTGATGGCCCTGTCGCGCCAAAAGATGTAGCTGATGCCGTGGCGGCCATGCTGGCGATGGGCTGCTATGAGGTTTCGCTTGGTGACACCATCGGCAGGGGTACGCCGGACAGCATCGCAGCGATGCTGGATGCTGTACTGGCCATTGCTGACCCGCAGCATCTGGCCGGTCACTACCATGATACCAACAATCGCGCCCTGGAAAGCATCGCGGTGAGCCTTGATAAGGGGCTGACGACGTTTGACGCTGCGGTTGGTGGCCTTGGTGGTTGCCCTTATGCGCCGGGTGCCAAGGGGAATGTGGCGACCGAAGCGGTTGTGGAAATGGTAGAGGCACGCGGTCTGAGCACGGGCATTGACCACGCCAAACTGGCCAAAGCCGCGACCTTCGCCAAAACGCTGAGAGATATGACATGACCTATGAAACGCTGGACATTCGCACCGATGATCGGGGTGTTGCCTATGTGACGCTGGATATGCCCGACAAACGCAATGCGCTGGCCGCGGCGATGATCGCTGAATTGACTGATATGGCGCACACCATCGGCGCGGCGCGTGAGACGCGGGCGATTGTGCTGGCGGGTGCTGGCAAGGTGTTTTGTGCAGGCGGTGATCTGGCGTGGATGAAACAGCAAATCGCCGCCGACCGCGCCGGGCGCATGCGTGAAGCGCGCAAACTGGCCGAAATGCTGAACGCACTGAACGAGATGCCCACCCCCATGATCGCACGTGTCCATGGCGGCGCGTTTGGGGGCGGGGTTGGTATGGCCTGCGTCGCGGATGTGGCCATTGCCGCTGATACCGCGAAATTTGGTCTGACTGAAACTCGCCTTGGTTTAATCCCCGCAACCATCGGGCCATATGTGCTTGCCCGAATGGGGGAAGGTAACGCGCGGCGGGTCTTTATGTCAGCGCGTCTGTTTGGAGCCGTGGAGGCCGCGGAACTTGGCATTGTTGCCAAAGCGGTACCGGAGGTTGACCTAGATGCCGCGATAGAGGCGGAGGTTGCGCCCTATCTAAGCGTCGCGCCGGGTGCTGTTGGCCGGGCCAAATCGCTCGCGCGTTATCTTGGCCCACGGATCGACAAGGCAGTGATTGACGAAACCATCGAACGCTTGGCCGATAGCTGGGAAGATCCGGAGGCAACGGCGGGTATTGATGCGTTCTTTGGCAAGACGCCGCCGCCCTGGGCGTAGGCCTTTAAGGCTGAGCGATGCTCAGCTTCGCCTTTGGCGATGTGGATATTTGAAGACTGAGACCCGGTATTCAAAGCGCGGCCATAAGGCCGGCGTTCAGGGGAACAGTCGTCTTATCAGCGGTGCGCCGATGATCACCAAGGTAATGCGTGCCAGATGATGAGTGATAATGAAGGCAACGTCCGCCCCCGCGACAATGGCCAAGACCGCCATTTCTGCCTGTCCGCCCGGTGAAAATGCCAAAAGCGCGGGAACAAGCGGTGCGAAGTCCATCCAAACGACGAAACCTGTAAAGATGCCCGAAAGCAGAAACAGGCCAGCGGTATAGCCAATGGCGGCGATAACCGTGCGGCGCACCTCTGCCCCTGTAATGCCAACATATTTTACGCCGACCACTAGCCCGATGAAGAATTGTGCCAGATAGATTGCCTCTGCAGGGGGGCGGTGGTGCAGAACATCTGAAAGGCTGAATATTGCCGAAAGGATGAGCGGGCCGAGGATAGAGGCGCCAAAAAGCCCGCACCATCTGGCAATGCGCCACCCGGCAAGGCCAAGCACAGCCATAAGTATCAGTTCGAACAATGGCACAGCGGAGGCAGGTGCGCCCGGAGGACGATCAAGTGGGATGCCAAGCCCGAATTGCAGAAACAGCGGCAGGCTGACAACGATGATCAAAACACGTGTTGCGTGGATCAAGCCCAGTGAACGCGCATTGCCACCTGCGGCTTCGCCAAAGATCAACATATCCTGCAAGCCACCGGGCATCGCGGCATAATAGGCCGTCGCTTTGTCAAACCTCCAGACCCGGCGGAAATAGGGATAGCCAAACGCGCCAATGCACAACAGAAACACCGGGATGAGGGCGATGCTGCTGATCATCACATCGAGCCTGCCCAGCAATGCAGGTGTGATCGCGGTACCTATGGCCACGCCAAGAATCGTTCGCATGGGGTCGTTAAGGGCCGCCACACCTTGCAATCGCAAACCTGCGAGGGCGGCGGCAAGGCAGGCAAAAAGCGGCCCCAACAACCAGGGCAGCGGTAATCGCGCCAGATGAAACAGCGCAACGCCAACAAGCGCGAGGGCAAAGGTGATGATGCGCGTTTGCACGCAGGGCGCTCCTGTCTATTCGCACGGCAAGTGGTGCAACACCCGGCGACGTTGGGTCAACCTTTCGCTTCTGCGCCGTAATGCGTTAGGTGACATCGTGTATTTTCGATGAAACAGCCAAGAGGTGCGGATCATGTCCGGCGACTCCCTAAAAGCAATAATCTTTGACTTTGGCGGGGTTTTCACCTCTTCCCCTGTGTCTCATTTTGCAGATTATGAAGAGGCCAACGGCCTGTCGCGCCGGTTTATTGGGCATGTCATCGCCTCCAGATCGGAGCAGGGGGCATTTTCGCGCTTTGAACGTGGTGAGATCACGGTTGAAGAGTTTGATGATGCTTTCGCCGCGGAAACCCGCGCCGCCGGGCATGAAATATCAGGGCGAAAACTGATTGATCTGATGCAAATGACCTTTCGCCCGGACATGATTGCGGCGCTGGATACGGTAAAGGGGGCGGGGTTCAAGACCGGGTGCATCACTAATAACATGCCAAAAGGTGCCGCGACCGAATGGGCGCGATCAGAGGAAGACAAGGCAATGGCCGCCGCCATCATGGCGCGGTTTGACCATGTGATTGAAAGCGCGGAGGCAGGCGTGCGTAAACCGGAACCACGCATTTATGAGATGATGTGTGAGGCGCTGGGCGTTCTGCCGACGGAGGCGGTGTTCCTCGATGATCTTGGGGTTAATCTGAAACCTGCGCAAGCGATGGGCATGGCGACCATCAAGGTGCCGCTTGATGATTATCAGCACGCGATTCAGGAACTGGCGACCCTGACGGGTTTGTCGCTTTAAAGGGCTTTCAACGCGTTGCGTCACACCCGCTATACGAAATCATAGCCTTCTATGCGTTCGGGCGGCCGCACTATGATTTTAGTCATCTGGTGTCATTGAAGACTGACATATAGAAAACCGGAAAATCAGGCATGGACGGCATTAATCCGCCGCAATGGTCGCCCAGATGGGGGTGCGCAGATGCCGGAATGTGATGGAGACTGACTGATGACTGAACTTACCTGCTTCAAAAGCTATGACGTGCGGGGCCAGCTTGGCGTCAATCTGGATGAATCCATCGCCCGTCGTATCGGGCGTGGCTTTGCAGAAGCCCTTGGCCCGAAGATGGTTGTTTGTGGTCGCGACTGCCGCGAAAGCAGCGCCGCCTTGCAAACGGCGTTGATCGACGGGCTTACGGCCATGGGCGTTGATGTGATCGATATTGGCCTGTGCGGAACTGAGGAGGTGTATTTCGCAACCTCTCATTATCAGGCCGGTGGCGGTTTGATGGTGACAGCCTCTCACAACCCTATTGATTACAATGGTATCAAGATGGTCGGAGAAGGTTCAACGCCGCTCGCCGGGGATAGCGGCCTGGCCGTTATCAAGGCCGCAGCGGAGGGAGATGGCCCGGCACCCGCCGAGACGCCCGGCAAACGTATTGAGAAAGACCCGCGCGCGGCCTATGCGGCGCATGTTGCTGGCATGGTCGATCTTGGCGCGCTTGGTCCCATGAAAATCCTGGTGAACGCGGGCAATGGCGTTGCCGGCCCGGCGTTTGATGCCATTTGCGAGACGCTGGCGGACACGCCCCTTACGTTTGAGCAAATGTACATGACGCCTGACGGGACATTCCCCAATGGCATCCCGAACCCCTTGCTGGTTGAAAACCGCGCTGTGACCGCTGATGCGGTGCGCGCAGCGGGGGCCGATATGGGTGTGGCGTGGGATGGTGATTTTGACCGCTGTTTCTTTTTCGATGAAACTGGCGCATTTGTGGATGGCGAGTACATCGTCGGTTTGCTGGCCACGGCGTTTTTGCAAAAGGAAGCGGGCGCGCGCATTGTTTATGACCCACGTGTTGTTCTGAACACCGAGGCGATCATCGCAGAATTCGGCGGCGGAGCCGTCATGTCGCGCACGGGGCATTCCTTTATCAAGGCCGATATGCGCAAGGCAGATGCCGCCTATGGAGGTGAGATTTCCGCCCATCACTACTTCCGTGACTTCATGTATTGCGACAGTGGGATGATCCCGTGGTTGCTGGTGGCGGAGGTTATTTCGAAAACCGGTAAACCGCTGTCAGCATTGATTGCCGATATGAAAGCCGCCTATCCGTCGTCGGGCGAGATCAATTTCAAGATTGAAGACAAAGTCGGCGCCATTGCTGCGATCGAGGCGGAGTATCTTCCCAAGGCTGACGCGGTAACACGCATTGATGGTGTAAGCCTGACATACCCTGAATGGCGGGTGAATGTGCGATCGTCAAACACCGAACCTGTGTTGCGCCTGAATGTGGAGACACGCGGCGATGCGGCGCTTTTGGCTGAAAAGGTCGCTGAGATTACCGCGATTATTGAGGCTCGAATCTAGATCACCATACGCCAATCCGCATGGGTTTGAATGGTGGTCGCGCATTGCGCGGCGTGGCGCTGTATCAAGAGGGATGCAAGCGCCACCCGCCCTATCGGGCGGACAGGATCCAATCACGCACCGCGGTTGCATTCGGGCTGAGGCGGTCAGTGGCTGACCACACAAGATAAAAGCTCTGCCCCGTTTCCCACGCCCATTCGCGCCGTGCCGCCAGCAGGCCCTGATTGATCAGGCCTGCTGTCACATGTTGCCATCCAAACGCAAACCCTTCTCCGGCTATGGCGGCTTGCAGGACCAATGCGTAGTCATTCAGGCGCAATCCCCGCGCTGGTTCGCGGCCTGGCACGCCGTGATATGCGAACCACTGGCCCCAGGTGGGGCGCTCCCGCGTGGGTTCTTCCAGGTGTATCAGGCGCTCATGCAGCAGGTTTGGCACCGAGCGCAGGTTTTTGGCGGCGGCCATCACGCGGGGACTGGCGATGGGGAAAATCACCTCTTTGGCGATCAACGCTGAATCGCAGCCCGGCCATTTGCCGTTCCCCCGGCGGATGGCAAGGTCGATGCTTTCAGCGGCGATGTCAGGTTCCCGGTCACTGCTTTGCAGGCGCAGGTCAACGTCGGGGTGAAGGGCGTGAAGATCACGCAAGCGTGGCATCATCCAATAATAGACAAAAGCCGATGAGCCATTCAGCGTCACATGGCTACGCCCTGCTGCACCGCTGATTTCCGCCGCCGAGTTGTGAATAACCCCGAGCGAGCGTGACACATCTGCATAGAACCGGGCACCTGCTGCGGTAAGTTCCACCTTGCGGTGGGTGCGCGCGAAAAGGGCGGTGCCAAGTGATGTTTCCAGCTGCCGTATTGCGGCGCTGACCGCAGGTTGCTGAACATTCATTTCATTCGCCGCCCGTGTGAAAGAGCCGAGGCGCGCCGCAGCTTCGAACACCATCAGATGGCGGGGTGATTGCACGAGTTTCCACAGATCTTGCATAACTCACAGTTATCCGAAGCATTCCTATTTTCAAGCGTCACAAGGGCCTGACAACAGGTTATGGATAATGTCACGAGACATCTTGCGGAGATTGAACCCATGGCAGATGCCCGCTCCTCCCGCCGCCGCGCGCGTCGTGACCCGTCAGCGAAGGCGGATGCTATCTCTGCCGCTTCGCCATATATCCAGCGCAGGCTGGCGTTCTTTGACCCACTTGATGAAGAGCAGATTGCCCGGCTGGAGGGGCAGGTTGATTGGCTGATTGAAAACGTCGGCATTGATTTCCGCGATGATCCTGTCGCGCTCGATATCTGGCGAAAGGCGGGCGTAAAACCCGACGGGTGCCGTATTCGCGCCGATGCGCAAATGATCCGTGATTTGTGCAAGACCGCCCCGAAAGAGTTCACGCAACTGGCGCGCAACCCCGAACGCTCTGTCCGTATCGGGGGGCAAAATCAGGTGTTTGCCCCGATCTATGGCGCGCCTTTCGTACGTGATTTGAAAGGCGGGCGCAGGTACGGTGATATTGAGAGTTTCGAAAATCTGGTCAAACTCACCTACATGCTGCCCGCATTGCATCACGGCGGGTTTGTGACTTGTGAGCCGTGTGATGTGCCTGTCTCCAAACGTCACCTCGATATGCTCTATATCCATATGACGCGTTCCGACAAACCGCATCTTGGGGCGATCACCGAGATGTCGCGCGCTCAGGACAGTGTCGATATGGCTGAGATCGTGTTCGGGCGCGAGGTGATGGAGGACAACTGCGTCATCATGGGCAACGTCAACACCAACTCACCATTGTTGGTCGACAAGGTGGTGACCGAAGCGATCCGCACCTATTGCGCGCGCAATCAGGGTATCGTTGTGGTGCCGTTTATCCTGTCGGGCGCGATGGGGCCGGTATCAACCGCCGCAAGCGTGGCGCAGGCAATGGCCGAGGCCCTTGTGGTTTGTGCTTTTAGCCAGTTGGTACGCCCCGGCGCGCCCTTTGTGCTTGGCAATTTTTTGTCGTCAATGTCTTTGAAATCCGGCGCGCCGACATTCGGGATGCCGGAACCTGTCATGTCCAATTATGCCATTGGGCAGCTTGCGCGGCGCGCGGGCCTGCCGCTGCGCTGCGGCGGGTCTTTGACCGCCTCCAAGATCGAGGATGCACAGGCGGCGTATGAAAGTGCCGACAGTATGCATTCGACCATGTTGGCGGGTGCCAATTATGTGCTGCATGCGGCAGGGTGGATGGAGGGGGGCCTGTGCACCGGGTTTGAAAAACTGGTGATGGATGCGGACAGGTTGGGCGGATACCAGAAACTGCTCGGAGGTCTTGATGTCAGTGATGAGGCACTGGCGCGCGATGCCTATGGGGAGGTTGACCCCGGCGGCCATTTCCTTGGCTGCGATCATACGATGCGAAATTACCAAACCGCGTTTTATGAGCCGGCCTTGTCCGACAGTGAGAATGTCGAAAGTTGGGAGGAACGCGGCGCAAGCGATATGCGTCAGCGCGCCTATGAGCGGTGGACAGCCATGCTGGAACGCTACGAAGCCCCCCCGATTGATGCGGCGGTTGATGAGGCGTTGCAGGCCTATGTCGCCAAGCGGAAGGGGGAGTTGCCCGATGCCTGGTATTGATCCCCTGACGCTACGCGCTGGCCCGGCCCTCAGGTGTCACCCAGCAGGTGACCGCTTGAGTGGTAAGCCGTGGGACGGCCAATCGCTCGCCCACCTCTGGTGCTTTGCAAGCACAGGGTTGCCGGACAATGGTTCGCTTGGCCTTGAATGCGGGCGAACAGAAACTGGCCCCCATGTTTGAAATCGCCACGATCATCCTTGATTGGTTTGGCCTCTGTGTCTTTGCCATCACCGGCGCGCTGGTGGCGTCGCGCAAGGAGATGGATATTGTCGGCTTTGCCCTGCTTGGGTCGGTCACGGGTATCGGTGGTGGTACAATCCGCGATGTCGTGCTCGGCCAGACGCCTGTATTCTGGGTCGATCACCCGGAGTATATTCTGACCTGTATCGCGTTATCCTGCCTGACGTTCTTTGTCGCTCATATCCCCCAGTCGCGGTATAAATACCTGCTTTGGTTTGATGCTGTCGGCCTTGCGCTGTTCGCTGTCACGGGCGCGGAGCGGGCGCTTGATGCAGGGGCAAGCGGCACCATAGCTGTGGCGATGGGCGTTGCCACCGCTACCTTTGGCGGCATCCTGCGCGATCTTTTGGGGGGCGAAAGCCCGGTGATATTGCGCAGTGAAATTTACATTACCGCCGCTCTGACTGGCGCAATCACATTTGTTGCCATGGATTATCTAGGTATGCCGCGCGAGATTGCCATGATTGCCGGGTTTACAGCCGGGATCACCCTGCGCGCTGCGGCGCTTGTCTGGGGGCTTTCGCTTCCTCGCTATCGGCCCCGCGCGGGCCGCCCCTCTGACGACATCTGAAGGAGACTGGCATGAGCATTGGCGAGACATTCCGCGCGCTTCACCGCAGGGGCGACCCGTTCATCCTCGCGAATGCTTATGACATCGGCAGCGCCAAGGTGCTGACCGCATTGGGGGCGGAGGCGATTGGCACCACCTCCAGCGGTCATGCCTTTACCCTTGGCCGCCCGGACATGGGCCGCGTTTCCCGAGACGAGGCGATGGCCCATGCACAGGACATTGTGGCGGCAACGCATCTGCCCGTCTCCGGCGATTTTGAGAATGGCTATGGCGATGACCCCGAAACCGTGGCCGAAACGGTGCGCATGTCCGCAGAAATAGGCCTCGCGGGCATCTCTATCGAGGATACTGATATGGCCGACATTGGCTATTACGACTTTGACCTGTCAGTGGAACGTATCCGCGCCGCCGTTGCCGCCGCACGTGCACTACCCCATGATTTTGTGCTGTGCGCCCGCGCCGATGGCATTATGAACGGGCGTTATGATATCGAAGAGGCCCTGCGCCGCTTGCGCGCCTATGATGAGGCAGGGGCCGATTGCCTTTATGCTCCCCTGCCCAAAACCGTCGCTGACCTGCAACGCATCGTTGATGCCACTGACAAGCCGGTCAATGTGCTGGCCGTCGGGCAATATGCGGCTATCCCGAAAAGCAAATACGCCGCGATGGGCATTGCCCGCATTTCGCTGGGTTCGGGTATTGCCCGCGTCACCCAAGGTGCCCTGATCAACGCCGCCCGCAAGATTATCAGCGGTGGCGATTTCTCTGACATTCTGAACGCAGCGCCCGGCAAAGACGTCGAGGCGCTCCTGCTCGCCAATGAAAGCTCTACCGATGCCTGAAGTCCAACAAGCCGATGCCGTAACCGACAAAAAACTCCCCTCTCACGCCAAGGTCGTTGTGATTGGTGGCGGGGTCGTCGGGTGTTCGATCCTGTTCCACCTTGCCAAATTCGGATGGAAAGATGTGGTGCTGCTGGAGCGCGATGAGCTGACCTCCGGGTCTTCATGGCATGCCGCGGGGCAGATCCATACGATCAGCTCTGACCCCAATATCTCCCGCCTGCAATCCTATACCATTGATCTCTATAAAGAGATTGAGGAGGTGTCTGGCCATTCCGTTGGCCTGCATATCACGGGTGGGTTTTATGCGGCCTCCACCAAGGAATGGTATGACTACCTCAAGCGAGAGCGTTCCAAAGCCCGCTATATGGGCCTCAATCAGGAATTTATCAGCCCCAGGGAACTGGCCGAACGCCACCCGCTGATTGACCCCAAACATTACCACGCCGCGCTCTGGGATGATCAGGACGGGGATCTTGACCCCTCCGGTGCCACATATGCCTTCGCCAAGGCCGCCAAGGTTCACGGCGCGCAGTATTTCACCCATTGCGGCGTCACGGCCATGTCTCAGCGCCCCGATGGTTCATGGGATTTGACCACGCCAAAGGGGCAGATCAACGCCGAGCAGATCGTCAACTGCGGGGGCCTCTGGGCGCGCGAAGTTGGGCATATGTCTGGCATCCACCTGCCCGTGCAGCCGATGGAACACCACTACCTCATCACCGATACGATCCCGGAAATTACCGAACGGATGAAACAGGGGGAGGCTGGGCGCCTGCCTGCTGGCATCGACTATGAAGCCAACATCTATTTTCGGCAGGAACGCCATGGCATGTTGCTCGGCACCTATGAACCGAAGGGTACGCCGTGGAAGGTCGGTGGCACGCCGTGGGACTTTGGACATGAGTTGCTGCAACCAGACCTAGACCGCATCGCGGACCGGTTGGAAATGTCGTTTGAACGCATTCCCGCCATTGGCGAGGCTGGCATCAAGGACACCATCAACGGTCCCTTCACCTTCGGCCCTGATGGTAACCCGATGATCGGGCCAGTGCCGGGGATGAAGAATTACTGGGTCGCGGTTGGTGTGATGGCAGGGTTCTGTCAGGGCGGCGGCGTGGGCCTGACCATGGCCGAATGGATGATCGACGGAGAGCCATCAATCGACGTCTGGGCAATGGACGTGGCGCGCTTTGGGGAATTTGCCACACCGGAATGGGGCACAATCAAATCGACGGAGAATTACGAGCGCCGCTTTGTGATGACCTTCCCGAACGAGACATTGCCAAAAGGCCGGATGCAGAAAACCACTGCCCTCTATGACCGCCTTGTCGCCAAGGGTGCCCGGATGGGTCAGGGGTTTGGCCTGGAGAACGCATTGTGGTTCGCTGATGGGCCGGAAGATGCGCATGAAGAACCGACGTTTGAGCGCAACCGCTCCCACGACTATGTCGCGCGGGAGGTCAAAGCCGTGCGTGAAGCCGTCGGCGGCATCGAGATTGCCAACTTTGCCAAGCATGAGTTCAAAGGCCCCGGCGCGCGTGCATACCTTGACCGCATATTGGCAGGATATGTGCCAAAACCGGGCCGCCTGACCCTGACGCCAATGCTGACGCCAAAGGGCAAGCTCTATGGCGATCTGACGGTGGCGTGCCTTGGCGAAGAGCATTTCATGCTGTTCGGCTCCGGCGCGATGCAGGAGGCGCACAGGCGTTGGTTTGAAAAAGACCTGCCTGATGATGTGACCTATGCCAATGTCTCCGACGACTGGCACGGCATTGCCCTTTCAGGCCCGAAATCACGTGAATTGCTGGCACGCATTACGCGGGAGGATGTGAGCGCGGAAGCCTTCAAATTCCGCGACCTGCGCCAGACCTTCGTGGGCGGTGCGCCTGTGATCCTGAACCGGATCAGTTTTTCCGGTGAACTGGGTTACGAGATCTACTGCAAACCGCAATACCTGCTGCGGCTGGCCGAAGCGGTGGAGGAAGCGGGTGCCGACCTTGGCTATCGCTGGTACGGCGCGCGGGCGCTGATGTCGATGCGGCTGGAGAAAAGCTGGGGCGTCTGGACGCTCGATTATCGCCCCGATTTTACGGCCGCGGAATCGGGTATGGATGTGTTCATCAACTGGAAGAAAGATTTTGTAGGCAAGGCGGCGGCAGAGGCCGAACGCGCCACTGGGCCGAAACAGAAACTCGTCGTGATGACCATTGATGTGGATGGGATCGACGTCAGCAACGACGAAGCTGTTCTGCGTGATGGCCAAGCCGTCGGCTACGTCTCTTCGGGCGGTTATGCCCACCATGTCGGCAAGTCGATGGCAATGGCCTATGTCGGGGCAGAGCACGCTGAACCCGGCACAAAATTGCAGGTGGAGATCATGGCGGAGTTCTATGAGGCGGAGGTGATAGGCACGCCTGTCTACGATGCGAACGGGGCGAATATGCGGGGGTGATTGTCGTGTGGTGGGTAAGCGTGTGTTTTCACGCCGTTACCCCGGTTTTGAACCGGGGTCTAGACGATCACGGCTGATCGACGGTGCGGTCCCGGGTCAGGCCCGGGACAGTGGTTGCGCGACGTCTACCACTTCTCCCCAAATGGCCTTAGGTCCATTTCATGGGTCCAGCCATCGCGGGCCTGATGGTGCAACATCCAATATGCCTCCGCGACTGAATTGGGGTCCATCAGCGTATCTGGCGGTATAGCGTCAGCGTCACGCCCTGCCGCTTTGATCCGCTCCCGCACAAAGGCTGTATCGACCGCTGCGTCGATTACCAGATGAGCGATGTGAATGTTCTTTGGCCCCAATTCCCGCGCCATGGCTTGTACCATGCCGCGAAGGGCGAACTTGCCTGCTGCGAAGGCGGCGTATCCAGATGACCCGCGCAGGGAGGCCGTGGCACCTGTAAAGAATATCGAGCCCTTGCCGCGGGGCACCATATAGCGCGCGGCCTCTCGCCCGGTCAGGAACCCGGCGTATGCGGCCATTTCCCAAACCTTGCGGAACACCCGCTCGGTCGTTTCGAGAATGGGAAAGCGCACGTTGCCGCCGACGTTGAAGATGCATACCTCTATCGGCCCGACCTCGGCTTCCACCCGCGCAAAGGTGTCGGCGACCACGTCTTCCTTTCGGGCATCCATGGTATAGGCGTGGGCCGTGCCGCCCGCCGCTTCAATCTCTGTGACCAGCGGCGCCAGCTTGTCACCATTGCGCCGCCCCATGCAAACGGTGAACCCGCCTGCCGCAAACCGCTTGGCGATGGCGGCACCGATGTAATCACCAGCACCAACAATCAGGGCGACAGGCTTTTTGGCGGGCTGGCTCATGCCGCCAAAGCCGCCGCCAGCGCGGGCCGGGATCTGAGCCTGTCGTTATAGGCCGCAATCGACGGCAGCGGCGTCATATCAACCCCGAACTGTTCCGAGATCATGCAAGCGTGGCCTGTAATCGTGTCAGCCGCAGTAAAGTCTCCGACCAGATATTCCCGCCCGTCTGCCAGCAAGGCCTCAACCGCCATCAGAGTGCGGGAGAGCAGTTTCATCGACCGCGCCGCGATCTCAGGGTTGCGCCGATCCGGGGGGAGTAGGATGGTTTCAACCACATAATTATTCACCGGCGGCATGATCATCCCCTCTGCATAATGCAGCCATTGCAGGTATGTGGGAAAATCGGGCGACGCCGCATCCGGTGCCAGATGCGGGCCGTGGCGGGCCACGAGATATTGCGCGATGGCGGTGCTTTCGGAGATCGTCACATCACCATCAACCAGGGTTGGCACGCGGCCATTGGGGTTGATCGCCAGATGCTCAGGCGCGCGCATGGCTTTGTCGCCAAGTTGAAACCGAACCAGTTCATGTTTGATGCCTAGTTCGTTTAACAACCAGACGGTACGAACAGCGCGGGAGTTGGGCGCGAAATAGACCTTCATGTTGGCTTTCCTTCTATGCGTCATATCCGGGGTTCTGCCGATCGAGGCGGCGAATTTGCGCAGCCCACGCATGGTCCAGCACGGCGCTCGGCCTGGTTTGGCCCTTGGGCCAGAACTGGCTGGCGGCGTGTTCGCACACATCAGCGGGCGGCAAGATCAACTCCCCCCCTGCCTGCGCTGCCAACTGCGTTTGGCAGGAAACCTCAAGATTATAAAGCAGGGTAAATGCCTCGGCGACGGTGCGCCCTGCGACCAGCAACCCATGGTTCCGCAAGATCATCGCGTGGTGTGACCCAAGGTCCGCCACCAGCCGCTCCCGCTCATCCAGATCAAGCGCGATGCCTTCGTAGTCGTGATAAGCGATGCGATTATAAAACTGCATCGCGTTCTGGCAGATCGGCAGCAGGCCATCTTTCTGCGCCGAAACCGCCATACCTGACCGGGTGTGCGTGTGTATCACGCATTCAACATCGTGCCGCGCCGCGTGAACCGCAGAGTGGATCGTGAAACCTGCCTGGTTAATTTTCCAGGGCGTATCATCAACGATATCGCCGTTGAGGTCGATCTTCACGAGTGATGATGCCGTAACCTCCTCAAACATCAGGCCGTATGGATTAAGCAGGAAATGCCCTTCCTCCCCCGGTACGGCGGCGGAGATATGGGTGAAAATCTGGTCGGTCCACCCATGCAGGGCAACAACGCGATAACATGCGGCAATGTTCACCCGCGCGTCCCATTCAGCGGCGGAGACGCGATCCCGGACTTCGGGCAATGTGGTCTGTATGTTCATGGTCGTTCCCTCTTTGGGTTTGTGCCACTTTTCAGGGCAATCGATGCCTTTGATAGCCCTTTTTGCCGGGGTCTGCCCGTCATTTCTCGGTCGGTGGCAGTTTGGACCAAACCGGGTCAGCCTTGATCCGCTCCAAGGCACCCTCGCGGCGTGAAAGCCACCAGCCATAGGGTTCGGGCCATCCCTCATACCCTTTGACACCCATGGCGTGTGCTTGATGATGTGGCCAGAACGGATCGTATAATGCCTCTCGTCCAATCGCGATCAGATCAGCACGACCCTCAGTCAGCACCGCCTCCGCTGTTGGACCATCAGTGATCAGGCCAACGGCCTGTGTGGCGATGCCGACCTCTCTGCGAATGCGCTCGGAAAATGGTGTCTGAAACCCAACGCCCCTTGGGCCGGGCGCAGCGGTTGCGCCTTGGGATGTGTTCCCAAGCGATGAACAATCAATCACATCAACGCCAAGGGCCTTTAGCTCACAAGCAAGCGCCACGCTGTCATCCATCGACCAGCCCCCGACAACGCCATCGACGGCCGAGATGCGAAAAAACAGCGGCTTTTCCTTTGGCCAGACCGCGCGGACAGCCTTTGTCACCGCAAGTGGCGCAGCCATGCGCCGGGCCAGATCGCCGCCCCATTGGTCATTGCGATGGTTTGAAAGGGGGGAAAGGAAAGACTGCAAAAGATACCCATGCGCACCATGTATCTCGATGAAATCGCAGCCAATATCATCGCACCGGCGGGCGGCAGCGGCGAAATCCTCTACCAGTGCATGAATGTCCGCGTCGGTCATTTCAGCCGGGGTCAGCCACCCTTCATCCAACGGCGCAGGTGATGCCCCAATGATATCCCAAGGCATATCACCACGCGCCTGATCATCAGCAGTGAGCGGACCATTGCCAAACCAGGGCCGCTGCATAGAGGCCTTGCGCCCGGCATGGCCAATCTGCACGCCTGCCGCGGCACCCTGCGCACGCAGGAACGCAATCGTTGGTTTGAGCGCAGCCGCATGGTCGTCAGACCAAATGCCAAGATCGCCGTGGGTTATGCGCCCACGCTCTTGCACAGCGGCCGCTTCGGTCAGGATCGCCGCCGCGCCACCGAGGGCAAATTTCCCAAGGTGCGCGAGATGCCAGTCAGAGGCGAAACCGTCTGTGGCCGAATAGGTGCACATCGGCGCGATCACGATGCGGTTCTTGAACGTCAGCTCCCGCACCTTCAAAGGCGTGAAAAGCTGCGGCGTCATGACCTGTCCTGCGTAACGCGACGGCCTCGGGCCTGTACTTTGGCGCGATTGGTCGCGACCTTGCCCATGGTAACGCCCGGCATATGGGCATCGAACACCTTTAGCTCGCGTACACAGCCCTCGGCAAAGCTGGTTTCGGCACTTGCAGTGATCAGGTCACGAATTTTGGCCATGGTTGGCTGGTCGGTTTCGGCAATTTCTGCGGCAAGAGCCTGGGCGCGTGGCAGCAACCCTTCAGCGGTCGTCACTTCATTCAATAACCCCCACTCCCGGGCTTGCGATGCGCCTATGAAAGCGCCTGTCAGACTCATTTGGCGCGCGCGGTTTATGCCGATCAGGCGGGGCAGAACCTGTGTCAGCCCCCATGCCGGTGTGATGCCGACGCGGGCATGGGTGTCTGCAAATTGCGCAGTGTCAGACCCGATCAGGAAATCACACAACAGTGCCAATTCCAGCCCACCAGTAATGGCAAAACCATTGATGGCCCCAATGATCGGGTGGGGGCAGGCGCGTATGACCGTGGAAAGGCTTTCAGGGCCGTGCCAGTTGCGTTCCGCCATGCCCTTTGGGTCGGTCGAAAGCTCCTTGAGGTCAACACCGACGCTAAACGCCCGCCCTGCACCTGTCAGGATAATGGCGCGAATGCTGTCATCTGCCGACAGTGCCCGAAAGGCTGTGGATAGTTCCGCTTCCAATCCCACCGACAAGGCGTTCAACGCCTCCGGCCTGTTCAGCGTAATGGTGGCAACCGGGCCGTTTTGGGCAAGGATCAGGTGGGAGAAACTCACGGCTCATTCCCCTTTGAACACGGGTTTTTGCTTGTTCAGGAATGAGTTCAACCCGTGCGGGCCATCATAGGTATCCATCATGGCAGCGATGGAACGTGTCTCATGGTCAAGCTGCGTTTCCATCGTGTCGGAATAGGCCGTAAGAGCGAGGCGTTTGACACCGCCATAGGCTTTTGTCGGCCCGCTGGCGAACTGTTCGGCAACAGCGCGTGCCTCGGCCGCCAGGTCAACAGGCGCGCAAACCCGGTTGACGATGCCCCAATCCATCGCTTCGGCAGCGGTCAAGACGCGGTTGGTCAGCATAAGCTCCTTGGCGCGCAACAGCCCCACGTGTTTCGCCAGGAAATAGGTCGACGACCCATCTGGTGTCAGGCCTGAAGCGGTATAGGCCGATACGAATTTGGCCTTTTCAGACGCGATGACATAATCGCCCGAAAGAGCCAGTGAAAACCCGCCACCGCCCGCGGCACCGTTAACGGCCATGACAACAGGTGCATCAAGCCGCGCAAACCGGATCAGGCTTTGGTGCAGGATGGTGGCCATCCGCGTCAACATCGCGCCGCGCCCGTCACCAGCTTCGTCCATTTCCGCAAGGTCGCCCCCGCCACAGAACATCTTGCCCCGCCCTGTGATCAGGATCGCCCGCACATCATCATGGGTGCAGCGCACAGACGCATCGAATAGTTCCTCAGCCATCTTGAGGTTAAGGGCGTTGGCATTTTCAGGCCGATTGATGGTTATCGTGGCGATGGCGTCGCTCAGTTCGAATTCGATTGTTTCGTATGACATGACTACGGGCCTTTCTGAACGACGGCTGCAAGAACGCCTCTGGCGAGGCGCAGTGGATATTTGGAAGATAAAGACGACCATGCGATCGCCCTTTTTGTCTTTATCTTCAAAATATCCAAAAAAGGCGGCGCGATCAGGCGCCGCCCTCTGGAATGTGAGCGGTTAAGCGACCATGCCTTCGAGACGTTGGCGGATCAATGCATCGGCTTCGGACATGATACCGTCAATCAGCTCCTGACAGGTTGGGATATTATGGATCAGGCCGGCAACCATGCCGCAAGACCATGCGCCAGCCTCCATATCACCGTCCATCATGATACGAGGGTAAACGCCAGCGACCTCGTCAATGATGTCCTCAAACTTGAGATTGTCGCCAAGGCGCTTTTCTTTTTCCAGCAAACGGTCAACCGCATCATTCCGCAGAACGCGTTCCGTGTTGCGCAGCGGGCGCATGACAAGGCGCGTGTCCAATTCAGACGCGGCGACAATGGCATCCTTGACCTTTTGATGCACGGGCGCTTCCTTCGTTGCGATAAAGCGCGTGCCCATGTTCATGCCTTCGGCACCCATCGCGAGGGACGCAACCAGACTGCGCGCATCGGCCATGCCACCGGAGGCCACGAACGGAATTTCCAATTCATCCGCCGCGCGGGGCAGCAGGATCATGTTGGGGATGTCATCCTCTCCGGGGTGCCCGCCGCATTCAAAACCATCGACCGAAACCGCATCACAGCCGATTTCCTGTGCTTTCAGGGAATGGCGCACAGAGGTGCATTTGTGGATGACCTTGATGCCAGCATCCTTCAGGTAAGGCAGCACCTGCGCCGGGTTGCGGCCCGCGGTTTCCACAACGGGAATGCCACCTTCAATGATCGCTTTGACATAGCCGGGATAATCGGGCGCGTTCACGGTGGGCAGGAATGTCAGGTTTACGGCCAGCGGCTTGTCGGTCAGGTCTTTGGCCTTGGCGATCTCATTGGCAAGATCGCCAGGTGTTTTTTGGGTCAGCCCTGTGATCGTGCCAAGCCCACCAGCGTTTGAAACAGCGGCGGCAAGTTCTGCAAAGCCGACATAGTGCATGCCGCCTTGAATGATCGGGTGTTTGATGCCGAAAAGTTCTGTGATGCGGGTTTTCATAACGTGTCCTCGTGTCTGGTTTCGTCAGCCCTTTTGGGCCGCTCGTCGTTCGGAAAAGAAGGGGGCAGAAAGGCGGGCATGCGCGTCATGCGCTTCCATCGGTTCGTTACATTCAGGGCAGGTCATTTTCGGGACCACGACATGCCCGCAGGATTTGTGGATGATCTCGACCGGGGTGGCACGGCCATCAACTGGCCCTTCAACCCATTCATCACCCCATGTCTTGAGGGCAATGATTGCAGGCCACAGTGCCTTTCCCATGTCGGTCAGCCGGTATTCATGGCGCGGCGGATGTTGGGAATAAGCTTCACGGCGTATCAGCCCTGCGTCTTCCATCTTGCGCAAACGCCCGCTGACGGATGCGGGGGAGGCACCGGTCTGGCGTTGAAATTCGTCAAACCGCCTTACGCCCAGAAACATCTCGCGCAGGATCATCAGGGTCCAGCCATCGCCAACGATCTCTACGGCGCGGGCAAGGGTGCATGTCTTGGCGGCAAGGTCGGCGCGGCTCATATCACATCACTTCAATTTATGAATTGACTAACTCTTAAAAGTGAAGCCACATGGCTGTCAACAGGGAGACTGATCAATGAACGAACCAACCGCCCGCAATCGCGAAATCATCGTCACCACATTGCCTGAAGGCTCGCTAACGCAAGACCATTTTGAGATGCGCGCGGGGGCAATGCCCATCGCCGGTGAGGGGGAGGCGGTTATCCGTACGATTCTCATGTCCATCGACGCGGCGAACCGGGCGTGGATGCAAGGCGCAACCTATCGAGAGCCGATCCTGGCGGGTGATGCGATGCATACGTTCTCCATTGGTGAGGTAGTGACCTCTAACGATGCGCGTCTGTCACCCGGCATGATCGTGGCGGCAGAGGGGCGTTGGGCAGACCACGCTGTGATCAAGGCCCGGCACGCACAGATCATCGGGGACCATCGCCCGCTGTCGCACCATTTGTCGGTACTCGGGATCGCCGGCAAAACAGCTTATCATGGGTTGGTTGATGTGGGGCGACCGCTGGCTGGTGAAACGGTATTGGTTTCTGCTGCTGCTGGTTCGGTGGGGATGTACGTCGGTCAGATTGCAAAGGCGCTGGGCTGTCATGTGGTTGGGATCGCGGGTGGCGCAAGGAAATGCGCCTGGGTCGTAGAGGAATTGGGGTTTGATGCCTGCGTTGATCATCGTGCACCGGGGTTCTTCAAGGCTGTGCGTGCGGTCTGCCCCAAGGGTGTTGATGTCTATTTCGACAATGTCGGTGGCAAGATATTGGAAACAGCCCTGTTCATTATGAACGAAAAGGGGCGGATCGTTTGTTGCGGTGCTGTCAGCCAATATGACAATGCCGCCCCATCAGGGCCGCGAAACTTACCTGGAATGGTTGTTGTTAAACGCCTTCGTATGGAGGGGTTCATCGTGATGGATTTTGCCGACCAGGCGGCGGATGTCGAAGCAAAGCTCAGCCAGTGGGTCAATGAGGGTGCCATCAGGGTGGTCGATGATATCGTTGATGGGCTTGAAAACGCCCCCGCTGCGCTGATTGGGTTGTTGGCCGGGGAAAACCGGGGCAAACGCATGGTACAGGTTAGCCCTGAATAGGGTCGCCATTCGTTCGTGCCCGGTTATACTGCCTGTATTGTCAAACTCCATGAGGTCCAAATGCTGGTACGTATTCTATTTGTTTTTACCGTTCTTTTTGCGGGCGGGGCGGCCGCTGATGGTGATCAGCTCAGGAAAGCGCGCGAAGCCTATAACCTTGCCGTGTCTGACAAAATGGTTGGCGACATGGGGATCACCGTTGGTGAGAACGTGGTCAGCGGGATCAACCAGCAGCTACAGGCAAAGGGTAAATCGCTGACAGCGGACCAGGCACAGAAAATTATAGACCGGTTTACCGTTGAGTTCTTTGCACTGATGAAAGAGATGGAAGGCGATATCATCCAGATTTACGCCAATAATTTGAATGAGCGGGAGCTTGACCTGCTGATCAAGATCTATTCCGACCCCGAAATGGCGGCGATCATGGGTAAACTTCCCACCGTGATGGGGGAGATGATGCCCCTGATCCAGCAACGCACGCCGAAAATGGCGCAACGCATTATTGGCGACTTGCGGCGCGACGGTGTCTTGGCGGACCTGTAAAGCCCGCCGCGCCGACTTTATCCTAAACCATTGCGCCATGGACCAGCGCCTTCAGCTCTGGTCGATTGGAATAGCTTGATGAGGGCGTAAGCTGCGTGAGGAAAACACACGTCAGGTCTGCAACCGGGTCTACCCAATAGATCGTGCTGGCCATGCCGCCCCAGGAAAAATCCCCCACATTTCCGGGGGTACGCGCCAGTGCCGGGTCAAGCATGACCGACCAGCCAAGGCCAAAGCCCACGCCATCCATCGGCATCTCTGCAAAACTTTTCGGACCCATCGAGGCGATATCCCCGCGCAGGTGGTTCCGGCGCATGAACGCAATGGTGGAGGGCGAAAGGATACGCGCGCCATTATGGCTGCCACCTTTGCGCAGCATCTCGGCAAACTGAAAATAATCATCGACCGTCGACAGCAATCCACCCCCCCCTGAAAGCGTTTTGGTGGTGCGATAGGGGCTGTCAGTGGCGTTATCGACCTGACGCAAGATGCCTGATGCGGCAGAGCCAAGCGCCATTGGGTCACCTTCCAGCGAGGTGTAAAGATGCGCCATGCGCCCGAGGTTATCGTCAGGCAAGGTGAAGGTTGTGTCGCTCATGCCGAGGGGGTCAAGAATTTCGTCGGCGAAATAGCGATCCAGCGACTTGCCGCTTGCCACCTCAATGATACGCCCAAGGATGTCGATGCCGACCGAATAGTTCCACCGCGCGCCTGGTGCAAAGGCAAGGGGTTGCGCGGCAACCGCCTTTGCCGTTGCTTCCAGCCCTGCGCCATCGGGCGAAAAATCCAACCCCTGTTCCTTGTAGGGCGTTGCGAGCAATCCGGGGTTAAAGGAATAGCTGAGGCCTGATGTATGCGTGGCAAGCTGGTGCACAGTTGGTGTTGCGCATCGTTCGACCTGATCAAGGGCCGTAGCGCCGTCCACCAACGCATGGCAATCGGTAAATTCCGGGATGAACTCACTGATCGGAGTGTCGAGCGGGAACAGTCCACGTTCCACCAAGGTCATCAGAGCAACGGTCGTGACCGGTTTGGTCATCGAATAAATGCGGACTATCGTGTCTTCTTCGAAGGGTAAGCCTTCTTCAACCGCGCGCAGGCCGGTTGTGGCGCGATGCACTATGTTGCCGCCCTGTGCCAACAAAAAGGTCGAGCCGGGGAATTTGCCGTCGTTGACATACGCCAACATCCATTCGTCGATCCGCCGGAGGCGCTCCTTGTCAAACATGCTCATCGCCTCAATCTCCCGCTTTATGTCGCCTGATGGCTGTGTTGGTGGCACGTTACGATGTGCCTGCCCATTGGGAAACTCCGTTTCTGGTCCATAATTGGTGATGCTGGGCCAGTTAATTGCCCTTTGGCCTTGACTGATGCGGGGAAATGCACTGCTACCTGTGCACCGTAAATTTTGGCCGCGCCACCGCGCGTCGGCAGTGCCGCACCCCGGAGGGACACATGAAGACAATTCTCAAGACAACGGTAACAGCTTTGGCGGGCGTTGCGCTGAGCGCGGCGGCTGCCTTTGGCGGATCGCATTCAACGATCAAGATTGCGTTTCTTGAGGCGCTGTCAGGCCCATTTGCGGCCAATGGCACCAATGGCCTGCACCAGTTTGAGTTTGCGGCGGAAAAACTTATCAATGAAAAAGGCGGCCTGTTGGGCGGCGCGAAGATGGAAATTGTACCCTTCGATAACAAATTCAGCCCGACAGAGACGCTGATCCAGCTTCAGGTCGCGATTGATCAGGGCATCCGCTTCATCGCGCAGGGTAACTCTTCCAGCGTTGCAAACGCGATCACCGAAGCGGTGAACAAGCACAACAAGCGCAACCCGGAAAGCCGCGTGTTGTTCCTTAATTATGCGGCGGTTGACCCGGCGTTGACGAACGAGAAATGTAATTTCTGGCACTTTCGGTTTGATGCCAATGCCGACATCAAGATGGACGCTCTGACCGACGTGATCGCCGAAGATGAGAGCGTCAAAAAGGTTTACATCATCGGGCAGGATTATTCGTTCGGTAAAGCGGTCGCTGCCGCGGCGGTGTCAAATCTCGCTGCCAAACGCCCTGACATTGAAATCGTCGGGAATGAGTTGCACCCCATCGGCAAGGTCAAGGATTTTACCCCCTACGCGCGCAAAATCATCGCCTCCGGCGCCGATGCGATCATCACGGGCAACTGGGGCACGGATATGAGCGGCCTTGGCAAATCTGTTGTGGAAAACGGCTACTCCGGGCCGATTTACACCTACTACGCGGGCGGCTCTGGCATCACTGCCACGTTTGGTGCGGCTGGTAAGGGTGTTATCCGCATGGTCGCACAGGGCGAGATCAACCCGCCCGCCAGCCAGGCGGCCGCTGATATGTACAGCGCGTTTCAGGCAAAATACCCTGATGGCAACATTGACCAGTCCCGCATCTTCAACGTCGTTGATATGCTCGGGTTGGCGATAGAAAAAGCCGGGTCAGCCGATGATGTGGTGGCGATTGCCAGCGCGCTGGAAGGGATGACCTATGACAGCCTTTGGGGTGGTCAGGTCTATATGCGCCCGCAGGATCATCAGGCCATTCAGGATATCCACATCCACGCCCATACCGATGAAAACATCACGTTTGATTACGACAATTCCGGGTACGGCCTGTTCACGGAATCGACCGTTGAAATGGCGGCAATGGACAGCGAAACAAGCTGTGTGATGGACCGCCCGTAACTGACGGATTGTTTCACTGGCGTCCGCCTTTGCAAAGGCGCAGACGCCAGTGAATGCTTGCACATTCCCATGTGGGCGGGCACGGCGCGAGCGAAAACTGAGGAAAGGTGCCGCTGAATGGAGCTTATCCTCGTTAACCTGATTGATGGACTGGTCACCGGGCTTTTGCTGTTCATGCTGTCGGCGGGCCTGACGCTTGTATTCTCGATGATGGGCGTGCTGAATTTTGCCCACGCCAGTTTTTATATGCTGGGCGCATATTTCGCCTATCAGATCAGCCTGAGCTTGGGGTTCTGGATGGGGCTGTTGGTGGCACCGCCCCTTGTTGGCATTGTTGGCGCGTTGATCGAACGATATGGCCTGCGTCGAGTGCATCGGTTTGGCCATGTGCCGGAATTGATTTTTACCTTTGGTCTGGCCTTTCTGATCGAAGAGGTCGTGCAGTTTTTCTGGGGCAAGAACCAACTGCCTTATAACCCGCCTGAGGTTTTGCAATTCACGCTGTTTTCCATCGGGAACAACGCGATCCCCGCCTACAAGGTGTTTATGATCTTTGTGTCTCTCAGCATTTTTATTGGTTTGCTGATGGTTCTGACACGTACCCGTATCGGCCTGATCATACAGGCCGCGTTGAGCCACCCGCGCACCGTTGAAACACTGGGGCATAATGTGCCGTTGGTATTCATGTGCGTGTTCGGGGTCGGTACGGCGCTGGCGGGTGTTGCCGGGGTGATTGCGGGGCCAGTGCTCGGCACGTTTCCGGGTATGGCGGTTGTGCTTGGTTCCATCGTTTTTGTGACGATCGTGATTGGGGGGCTTGGGTCTGTGCCCGGTGCCTTGGTGGCCTCCTTGCTGATTGGATGGCTTATGACCTTTGCAGCGTCCTACAATGTGGGCTTGGCGGATCTGTTCATCGTGCTTGGGTTCGAGCCGCCTGTAGACCTGTCTGAAAGCCTGTTCCGCGATGCCTGGTCACTGACCTTGCCGCAGATTGGCCCGATCCTGCCTTATCTTCTGATGATCGTAATTCTTGTGTTTCGCCCGCAAGGCATTCTGGGAAAGCGTGGCTGATGCCGGGCAGAGCTGCGCCAGCACCGCGCCTTTCCGGCGGTTTGACCCTTGGGGCCGTTGCGCCCTGGGCACTTGCGGCAATCCTGATCCTGGTTTTGCCGCTGATCTTCACGGCGAACAGCGCGATCACCATTATGAACCAAATGGCGATCACCATTGTTTTTGCGCTGGCCTACAACATGCTGCTTGGGCAGGCGGGCATGCTTTCGTTTGGGCACGCTGTCTACATGGGGCTTGGCGGTTTTTTCGCGATGCATGTGATGAACTGGGTCGCGGCAGACAGTTTGCCCATTCCGCTACCGCTGTTACCGCTGTTTGCGGGGTTGTTTGGCCTTGGGTGCGCGATGTTGATTGGCGTGTTTTCCACGCGCAAGGCGGGCACGGTGTTTGCGATGATCTCGCTGGGGGTGGGGGAGCTGATTGCCGCGTGCTCCATCATCATCGTTGTATTCTTTGGCGGCGAAGAGGGCATCAGCGGTGATCGCACTTATGGTTTGCCCGTTTTTGGCATCGAATTTATCAAACGGATCGAGGTCTACTACCTGACAGGCGCTTGGGTTTTTGGCTCCGCATTACTGATGTATCTTTTTTCCCGAACCCCGGTCGGGCGGCTTGCCAATGCTGTGCGCGACAATCCGGAGCGGGCGGAGTTCTTGGGGTATTCCGCTCGCTGGGTGCGGTATTATTCGTTCTGCGCGTCGGGTTTTTTTGCCGGTGTGGCGGGTGGGTTGTTCGCGATAAACTATGAAATTCTGACCGGGGAGAACCTTAGCCTCGCGAATTCCGGCATCATTCTGTTGATTGCGTTTCTCGGGGGCGTTGGCTTTTTTGTTGGTCCGATCATCGGGGCGGTCATTTTTACATTGTTGCAGTCGGTGCTGAGTTTACAGACAGAGCTGTGGCAGCTGTATGTTGGGGCGCTGTTCGTGGCGACGGTGATGTTTTTCCCTGGCGGGTTTGCGGGCCTTTTGGCGATGCATGTGACGCCATGGCGAACGGGGAAGATCGCGGGGCTTGTCATGCCCTACCTCAAAACGCTCGTGCCTGGTGGTATTGGTGTGTTGGCTCTGTCTGCTTTTGTGGAAATCCTGTTCCATGCGCGGCATGCCACCATCGGCGATGATGAAATGACGGTGTTCTGGGTGACGTTCTCGCATCATGCAGTTTTACCCTGGGTGATCAGCGGCGGGGTCGCGGCAGGGGGGTTTTGGGTGGCCGGTCGAATGGCCCCGCATATGCAGGATGCATGGCATGAAGCGACAACCGTGGATGGCGCGTTATGAGCCGCCCCGCGATTGCCCATGCAGATGCACCTGCCCTGGTGCTTTCCGATGTGCGCAAAAGTTACGGGAAAACGGCGATTATCCGGGGCGTGGACCTTTGTATCGAAACGGGGGAACGGCACGCCATTATCGGGCCGAACGGGGCGGGGAAATCCACGCTTTTTGACCTCATCACCGGGCGAACTGCCAAAACATCAGGCACCATTGCGTTGCATGGTCAGGATATGGCGGGCCTGCCCCCTTATCTGATACATCGCCGCGGCCTTTCGCGGTCTTTCCAGATCACCAATATTTTCCCGGTAATGACGGTGTTTGAAAACCTGCGCTGCGCCCTTCTTTGGTCGATGGGGTACAAGTATTCGTTCTGGAACATGGTTTCCCGCGCCCGCGCGTTGAACGAAGGCACCGAACAGGTGCTGGAGCAGATCAACCTGACGACCCGGCGTGATTTGCCGGCAGGTGTTCTGTCATATGCAGAACAGCGCGCGTTGGAGATTGGGATTACCATTGCGGGCGGTGCTGATGTCATCATGCTCGATGAACCGACTGCGGGGATGAGCCGTTCCGAAACCGATTATATTGTTGATCTGATCCGGCAGGTAACCATCGGCAAGACGCTGGTGATGGTGGAGCATGATATGGGCGTTGTGTTTGACCTCGCGGATCGTATTTCGGTGCTTGTGTATGGAGAGGTGATTGCCACAGGCACACCAGATGAAGTGCGCACAAACCCCAAGGTTCAGGAAGCCTATCTTGGGACCGCATTGGAGGTTGGGCATTGATATGCTGACGGTGACGGACCTCCATGCCTTTTACGGCAAAAGCCATATTCTGCAGGGCGTGAACCTGTCTGTTGCGGAGGGGGAAATTGTTGCCCTGTTGGGGCGCAACGGTGTTGGGCGTTCAACAACCTGCAAGGCGATTATTGGCGATGTACCGCCACATGGAAAAATCGTCTTCAGGGGCACCGAAATCGCGGGCAGGAAGCCTTTCGAAATTGCAAATCTTGGCATTGGGTATGTACCGGAGAACCGTGATATCTTTCCGGGCCTCACCACACGTCAGAACCTGACGCTTGGCCTGAAGGGGGGGCAGAAAGACGGCACAGGTCGGTGGTCGATGCACGATATGTTTGACCTGTTTCCCAACCTGCGCGAACGCGCGGACGTGGAGGCGTCGGTGCTGTCGGGGGGGGAGCAGCAAATGCTGACCATGTGCCGCACGTTGATGGGTGACCCTGACCTGGTGATGATTGACGAACCGACGGAGGGGCTTTCCCCCCAGATGGTGCAACGTGTCGCCGAGCTTTTGCAGGAAATCGCCAGACGCGGCGTTGCGACCTTGCTGGTGGAACAAAAACTGTCCATCGCGCTGGATATTGCTGACCGGGTCTATGTGATGGGCCGGGGGCAGGTGGTGTTTGAAGGAACTCCGGATGACCTGCGCAATCGTGAAGATGTGCGCAAGGAATGGCTGGAGGTTTAGCGGGCAATACGGGCGTTCCCCGCTCTGTCCCGAACACGCCGTTCACCCGCCGGATTTGACTGAATGTGCCTGCTTCGATGTGGAGTACATGAAAGGCTTTCTCTTTCATTTCGCCCATGGCTAAATGGTGCCGACAAAGGAGAGATCGCATGACCTTCAACAATTTTGCTGACCCTTTTACCCTCCAACGCCGCAAGATGGGTGGCGGAACCGCGCCCCTGTCTGGGTGGGGGTTTCGTAATGAGACTGATCCGTTGACCGATGTTCTGCTTGGCTCTCCCGCGCATCTTTTTCACCGCGCCACATCCAGCCTGTCGCGCAAACACCTTCGCGAAGCCCCGTGCAACATTCAGGTTGCGCAGGCGCAGCATGCCGAACTGGTTGACGCCTATCGTCATTTCAACGTCAATGTTCACATGCTGGAGGCCGAGCCAGAACTGACCATGCAGGTCTATTCCCGCGACAGCAGTGTGATGACACCCTATGGCGCGTTCATCACCGCAATGTCGCAATGGTGGCGGCGGGGAGAGAATTACGCCGCCATCCGTGCTTATGAAAAACTTGGCATCCCCATCTATGACATGGTGACCGCTGGCACGTTTGAGGGTGGGGATTTTAACGTGATCGAGGAAGGCTGCGTGCTGATCGGTTGCGGCGAGGCGCGCACCAACGAAGCAGGCGCGCGGCAGGTTGCCGGGTGGTTTGAGGATGAAGGGTGGGAGGTCCGCCTGGCCTTCATTGACGAATATTACGTGCATATCGACCTGATGGTCGTGCCTATTGCTGAAAAGCTGACCGCCGTTTGTGTTGCCTGTACCGACCCGGCGATTGTTGAATGGTTAAAGGCCAAGGGGCATGAAATTATCGACGTGCCGTTTCAGGATACCATGGCGCTTGGCTGCAATATGATGTCTTTGGGAAATGGAAAAATCATTGCGCCGGAATCTTCGCAAACCCTGATTGGGCAACTGCGTGCACGGGGGTTTGAGGTGGCCGCGGTGGATACCGCCGAAATTTCAAAAACCGGCGGCGGTATTCACTGTATGGCGCAATCGTTGCGGCGCGCCGCCTGAGGGCAAGTGCGGGATAAGGGGCTGATGCCATGAAACTGAATGTGCCGAAGCGGCCCAGCGGCTATGTGCTGGGCGATCAGAACGCCCCTGTCTTGCTAGAGGTTTTCCTCGACATTCAGTGCCCGTTTTCAAAAAAGGCCTGGCCGACACTAATGGCCATTCGCGATGCCTATGGCACCGATCAGGTGGCGCTTCGGCTGCAAATGATTGTGTTGGCGAACCATCGGCAAGCCTGGGATATGACCCGCCTTGTTCATGCGGTTGCCGGGGCTGACGCCGATAAGTTCCGTGATTTTGTGACCTACCTTTATGATCAGCAGGATCGGTTCTTTAACGCGCCTTTTGCGGACAAGGGGCATGCTAATCTGTTGAATTTCGCGGTTGAGATCACACACGAATGGTCCGCCGCGGAGCATGATGTCGCCGCACGGATGGAAACGGACGAGGCCTTTGCACAAACCCGCATCCCCATTCGCCACGCCGCCCGCCGTGGTGTGTGGTCCACCCCTACCTATTTTGTGAATGAGGTAGAGGTGAGCAATGCAGGCAGTGCCACTTTGTTTCAGGAGTGGAAACAGGCGCTTGACCTCTTGCTGTCACAAGGCTGAATCCCCCCTTAGAACTTGGTGGCAGCGGTGGCGCACTACGGCCTTGCGGGCACTATTGCTTTAGCTTGACGATAAGCGATTCCATGATGGCCTTGGATGCGCGGCGTTTGGGGTCCACGGCGATCTTCTCGGCATCCAGTTCAGCGGATGGCCCGGCCTCCCCCGAGGCGAAGATTGCGTAGCCATAACCTGCGGGAAATTCATCAGAAACGTCCAGAAAGGTGACAGGCCAGTTCAGGCCTTGTGGTTCTTCCCTGCCCCGAAACCCTTTGACGAACTCATTGTCAGGCTCATCGGGGTAAAAATCTGTCCGGCAATTTGGAAAGACCGGGCCGCCGGTGGCACATTCCTTTGCGAACTGGCCTGCGCGGATGGCCTTTGTCGCAATCGCATCCGTTGCATTGCCAAGCCCCCGCACATTTTGGCGGACCTGTTCATTGAGGGCCGCACCGGTTTTGGGGTCAAACTTGAAATCGCAATCGGTCAGCGGACGCCCGGATGCAAAACAGGTCGGAATTTCCAACCCGAATTCTTCCGTTATTGCGAAGGGGTCAAAGCCATATTGATCAATCGCGTCCAGATCCGCGACCATGAAAGTCGCGAGCCGCCTGCCGGTGTCAGGGTCAAACCGAACACCGGCATATACCCCCATGCAGAGCGATGGCACCGAAAAACCCTTCGCCAGATAGGGCGCGACGAAATCATCAGACAGGGTGATCAGCGGACCGCCATCGCCGTAATAGTGGCATTTGTTGTCAAACTGCGGCACCTCCACCCCGCCGACATGGCTGCGCATCTGGATGCCCAGTTCGGCCAGAACGCGGTTATCACCAAACACGACCGGGTAAACCGCCTGCGCTACCGCAACCTGCACGGTGAGCAGAACGGCACCTAAACTCAACAGAAATCTTGGCATATTGCCCCCTCTCATAGCTATTGAAGTAGCGAACGACGTGCGCTGTCAACCAGATCGGTGGCGATGGCATAGGCCGTGAACTGCTCAAAATCGGCCCTGATCATCGCGAGCCACTCTTGGGTACGCTCCCCTTGATAGATTGCCATTGCGTCTTTCTCCTGCCCGGTAAGAAGCAACGCATGGGCAAGGTTCAGGCGGTAAATTGCTGATTGTGGTTGCATCTCAACCGCACGGCGGGCGGCGGCCAATGCGGCCTCCGGGTTGGCGGTGAACAGGCTGTACCATGCAACATTGTTGACCGCATCCGCATGCTGTTCGGCTAATGATGTATTGCGGGCAGCGGCCTGTCCAAGCCGTCTCTCATCGTTCAGAGCCGCCGTTGCGGCGCGTTCAAAATCGCCCGCAGCAAAACTGACAAGGCTCAGCTTTTGGGTGGCTTTGGTTGCCGCGCGTTGCAGGTCTGCCCTGTGGGGTTTTTCGTTGGCCTGATCTGAAACCAGCGTTGCCGCTTCGTTCAGCAACGACATGGCCTGTGTCACATCCCCCATCTGAAAGCGCAGCACGCCATAGCGGTCAAGGCTGACCGCCAGATCAAGCGCCCAATCCTCCCGCGCCGGGTCTGCACGATGCAGGTGCCGTGCAATGGCCATATCGGCGGCGAAATGAGGTTCTGCGGCTTCTATGCCTTCGGTTCTTGCCAAAAGGTCGCCCAGTTTTTGATGAATGACAGATTGATCGCGCGCCAGCCGTGTATCATCGGGTGTTTTATCAGCAAGTGCCTGCGTCAGATCTAGGCTTTCCAGATAAGCTGCCATGGCCTCCGGCGTTTTATCCAGCAGTGAAAATGCGTCCCCCCGTTTTTCATGGAGCACGGCCACGCCCCGCGAAGGCCCGTTACCGAGTAAGGCAAGTGCGCGTTTGAAGGCGGCCAAGGCCCCGGCGGGGTCATCGTTCAGCATCCCGATATCGCCCAGCTTTTCCTCGCTCACCGCCAGGTTTATCTGCCAGGTTGGCCGGGCGGCGGCGGCGACCAGGGTGGTGTTGATTTGATGGGCTTCGCTAAAGCGGGCGGCGGCGGCGTCGATGGTGCCCGCTTGCAGCAGGACGTCGCCCTCCCGGTCCAGCCCGACGGCGAGGTCGGCTTGTGCCTCAAGCCCACCATTTGCGGCGAGCGAGCGGAACAGGGCTGTCGCCTCTGCGGCGGTGGCCCTTGCATCGTTTATCGCCCCTTGCCGGGCCAATGTGACTGACATTTCGGTCAATGCGGCGGCACGGCTGCGGCGAAGGTCCGGGCGGGTCTCTCCGGCTTCGGCGAGCTGGTCGAGCAAACTTTTGGAGCGGCCCAGAAGGTCTTGTACCAAAGCCTCCGGCACGCCACTGCGGTCGCGGAACCGCTGTGCCATATCGAACACCAGATCATTTGCCGTTTGTGAGCCGCTGTCGAGAATACGTTCTGCCCGATCACGTTGCTCGGCGGCGATACGGCGGTTCATCTCCGCGAAAAGCCCCAAGCCGATTGACACCGCCGCAACCAACAGTGAGCCGGCCACCCATGACCGTTGCCGCCGCGTTGCGGCACTGCGTGATTGGGTGATCCAGTGGCGCACAGATGATGAAGGCGAGGGCGCATCGACTGGCTGCTTCCCGAGCCACGCTTCTGCTTCTGCCAGTGCCGCACCACGCAGTAGCAGTGCGCGTTTTTGGCCCCCGCTGTGCCATTCTCCGGCCCGCTCTCCGTAACGGGTGTGGTCACGTACCCAGCCGATATCGGTGGAAACGGCAGATGTAATCAGTGTTATGGCGTCTTCAAAGTCATGCTCGGCTGTCGCAAACACGTAATTCAGCCGCGCAATCGCGATGGGCGTATCGCTTTCCGCCACGGGTGACAAAAGCACGGGTATCAGCCGTTTATTGAGCGACTCTGCGTAGTCCACCTCCCACGAGCAAATCTCGGAGCGGGCGGAATCCGGCGATAAAAGATAAACGATGGCATCGGCGGAGGTGATCAGGCCGCGCAAACGATCACGCCAATCCTCGGCTGGCAGGATGTCTTCGGTGTCGCGAAACACATCAACACCCGCCGCCGTCAGCGCATCGAACACGCGTGTGGCCATAGCCCCGTCCCGCCGGGAGTATGACAGGAAGACACGGGCACCTTTAGTGTGGCTTTCACTCATACGCAAAAGGCTATCGCCATAGGACGATTACGGCCAGACACTTTGCCGCCTATTGCCTTTCCGGTGCACGCCGCCACCGTAATGGGTTTAACGCGCCATCAGTACCGGCAAGGTAGACTTGCGCAGCATGGTGCGTGTCACGCCACCAATGACAGCCTCGCGGAAGCGGGAATGGCCATAGGCCCCCATGACAATCAAATCGGCCTGCGTTTCAGCTGCATGTTGCAGTAATTGCTCCGCGATATCGTATTGGAGCTTTGCCATGACCGAAATTTCAACATTACCCCCTGCACGCGCCAACATTTGTGCAACGCGGCCACCGGGGTCGGAGCGGTCCGGGCCATCTGGTGGCGGGTTGATAATACAGACCTCTGCAAGGCTGCCTTTTTCGAACAGGGGCGCGGCGGCTTTTGCGGCGGCGAGGGCCTCTTGCCCATCATCCCAAGCGACCATGAAGCGAAGCGGGGCCGCGCCCAGCTTTGCTTTTGGCGGGGCAACAAGCACGGGCAAGCGCGCGCCAAACAGGCAGGATTCGTAGATGGCGACGTCAATTCGCCCGCTGGTCTCGGCATAAGGGGATGGCAAGACCACAAGATCGTAATATCGCATATGGCCGATGAGGAATGCATCAACCGCCCCGTTCATCAATATGACACCCTCCGTATCCCAAAGGATATCTTCGCTGGCCATTATGCCTTTGACGCCGTTCAATAACTCTGTTGCGGCGGCTTTGGCCTCGTCTCGGTTATCGGCCATGATGGTGGCCTGCGCGCCGGCGTAATAGAAACCCGGTTCAGTGAAATTCACGCCTGCGCATACAATGTGCAAATGCGCGTTCCATCGCCTTGCGGCGGCAATGGCAAAGCGGAGCGTCTCTTCATAAGTCGCCGGATCATGCAAAAGCGTGGTGATGGTTTTGTAACTCATGGCGCAGCCCTCCTGATTGCGAGAGCAGGATGCGCGTCAGACAGGCATGCGTCTTTGATCTCGCTCAATTTTAAGCGAATTTTGCGGTTTCGAAACGGTCTGGGTTGTGGGGGGGGCGTTATGGCGCGTTTTCGCCAATCCGCCCCTGATTGCCACCAACCTGACCACGATGCAGCAAAAGGTGGTCAAGAATCACACAAGCCATCATGGCCTCACCCACGGGTACTGCGCGGATACCGACACAGGGGTCGTGGCGGCCCTTGGTGATGATCTCTGCGTCCTGCCCCTGTTTGGTGATCGTCTCACGCGTGGTCAGGATGGATGATGTGGGTTTGACGGCGAACCGCGCCACGACATCCTGGCCCGTGGATATACCCCCAAGCACACCGCCCGCGTGATTGGCGGAAAATTCTGGCCCATCAGGCCCCATGCGCATCTCGTCGGCGTTTTCCTCGCCCGTCAGTGCCGCGGCACCCATGCCTGCGCCGATTTCAACACCTTTTACGGCATTGATCGACATCATCGCGGCGGCGATGTCTGTGTCGAGCTTGCCGTAGATCGGCGCGCCGAGGCCCGCTGGCACACCTGATGCCACGACCTCAATGACCGCCCCGACGGAGGAGCCGGATTTGCGAAGGCCATCGAGATAAGTCGCCCAATCGGTCGCAGCCGCTGCATCACCCGTCCAGAATGGATTGTTTTCAACTTCATCCCAATCCCACTGACTGCGATTTACACCATGCGGGCCCATCTGGACCATCGCCCCCCGGATCGACAGGTCAGGGCAAAGCGCCTTGATGGCTTCGCGCGCCACACCGCCAGCAGCAACCCGCGCGGCGGTTTCACGTGCAGAGGACCGCCCCCCACCGCGATAATCGCGAATGCCGTATTTCATCCAATAGGTATAGTCCGCATGGCCGGGCCGGAACTTTTCCATAATGTCGGAATAGTCTTTGGAGCGTTGGTCGGTGTTACGGATCATCAGCTGGATCGGCGTGCCCGTCGTAAGCCCTTCGAATACACCGGAAAGGATTTCCACCTCATCGGCCTCACGCCGCTGCGTGGTATATTTGTTCTGCCCCGGTTTGCGCCGATCAAGCCAGTGCTGAAGCATTGGGGCTTCCAGCGGTATACCCGGCGGGCACCCATCAACCGTAGCGCCAAGCGCGGGCCCATGGCTTTCACCCCACGTGGTGACACGGAAAAGATGGCCAAAACTGTTGATAGACATGAGCGCGCTCCTTTGGAGCGGGGTTTAGCGTGGGTTGCGGGCGAAGGGAAGGTGTGGGAGCGGTTCCTTCCACCCAAACCCAAACCGGCCCGCCTTTGAAGGGCGGGCCGGTGGGTCGTTCGTATTCGTCTTTAGCTTTATGCCAATTACGCTTCGTCTTCGGCGTAATCCTCCATCGGGGGGCAGGTGCAGACGAGGTTGCGGTCGCCGTAGGCGTTGTCCACGCGGTTTACCACGGGCCAGTATTTGTCCACCCCAAGGTTGCCGGGGGGGAAGCATGCCTGATCGCGGCCATAGGGGCGGTTCCACTCACCCACGAGGTCACGCACCGTATGTGGTGCCCGCTTCAGGGGGTTGTTTTCCGGGTCGCTGCGGCCTTCGACGATATCCTGCACTTCGCTGCGGATGGACAGCATCGCTTCGCAGAAACGGTCCAGTTCGCCTTTGGGTTCAGATTCCGTTGGCTCAACCATCAACGTGCCGGCAACGGGCCATGACATGGTGGGCGCGTGAAAGCCGCTGTCGATCAGGCGTTTGGCAACATCATCGACGGAGATATCCGCCACGTCTTTCAGCGAACGCGTGTCGATGATGCATTCATGCGCCACCCGCCCGGTTTCTGATGTGTACAGGATCGGGTAGGCGTCTTTCAGGCGCGCTGCGATATAGTTGGCGTTCAAGATCGCAACCTTGGTCGCCTGCGTCAGGCCGGACCCGCCCATCAGCAACACATATGCCCAACTAACGGGCAGGATGGAGGGGGAGCCAAAAGGTGCCGCCGAAACAGGGCCAACCGCCGTGCCATATTCGGGGTGACCCGGCAGATGCTCTGTCAGGTGCGCTTTCACGCCGATTGGGCCCATGCCGGGGCCGCCACCACCGTGGGGGATGCAGAAGGTCTTGTGCAAATTCAGGTGGCTGACATCGCCGCCAATATCACCCGGACGCGAGAGGCCAACCATGGCGTTCATGTTCGCGCCGTCGATATAGACCTGCCCACCGTGTTCATGGGTGATGTCGCATACCTCCTGCACGGTGGTTTCAAACACACCATGGGTCGAAGGATAAGTGATCATGCAGCCGGCCAGGTTTTCCGAGTGTTTTTCTGCCTTGCTGCGGAAATCATCGAGGTCGATGTTGCCGTTGTCATCGGCCTTGATCGGTACAACCTTCCAGCCCACCATCTGTGCGGACGCAGGGTTGGTACCATGTGCAGAAGTGGGGATGAGGCAGACATTGCGCTGCGATTGCCCCCGCGCAATATGATAGTTGCGGATGGTCAAAAGCCCGGCGTATTCACCCTGCGCGCCTGAGTTCGGCTGTTGCGAGATCGCATCATACCCGGTGATCTGGCAGAGCTTGTCATTCAGATCGTCGATCATTTCATGGTAACCCACCGCCTGATCTTCAGGTGCGAACGGGTGCAGGTTGCCAAACTCCGGCCAGGTGACCGGGATCATTTCAATCGTCGCGTTCAGCTTCATGGTGCAGGAGCCAAGCGGGATCATCGCGCGGTCAAGCGCAAGATCACGGTCAGCCAGACGGCGCATGTAGCGGGTCATCTCCGCCTCGGCGCGGTTCTTGTGGAAAATCGGGTGGGTCAGATACTCGCTTTCCCGCAGCATGTTATCGGGCAGGCGGTAATGTTTCTTTGAGCTGTCGTCCTTGCGGTCGATCCCAAAGGCACCCCAAACCGCTTCGATGGTTTCGGGCCGGGTCTGTTCATCAAGGGAGATACCCACGTGCGTCTCGCCAACCTTGCGCAGGTTGATGCCGCGCAGAACAGCAGCTTCCATCACCGTTTTCTGAAGCGCGCCAACCTCTACCGTGATCGTGTCAAAGAACACGTCTGGCTGTACCTTGAAGCCGTGCGCCTCCAACCCGTCGGCCAGACGGCTGGTCTTGCGGTGGACCGATTGCGCGATGGCCTTGATGCCGTCAGGGCCATGGTAAACCGCATACATGGACGCGATAACCGCCAGCAGGGCCTGAGCGGTACAGACGTTGGAGTTGGCTTTCTCGCGGCGGATGTGCTGCTCACGGGTTTGCAGGGACAGGCGATAGGCCTTGTGCCCGCGCGCGTCGATGGAAACACCGATGATACGGCCGGGCATGGAGCGTTTGAGCTTGTCAGTCGTTGCCATATACGCAGCGTGCGGGCCGCCATAACCAATCGGCACACCAAAGCGTTGGGTTGAGCCGACGGCGATATCCGCGCCCATTTCGCCGGGCGATTTCAACAGTGCCAGCGCAAGAATATCAGCTGCGATAATGGCAATGCCCTTGTTTTCATGCAGGGCTTTGATCTGGTCAGTGAAATCGCGCACGTGGCCGTGGGTGCCGGGATACTGGAAAATGGCACCGAAAACGGCGGCGGCATCCAGCGTTTCGGGGTCAGCGACAACCACATCAATGCCGAGCGGTTCGGCGCGGGTTTTGATCACGGCAACAGTCTGCGGGTGGCAGTTCCGGTCGACAAAAAATGCGGCGTTGTTGGCTTTGGAGCGGGACCCGCGGTGAGCCATGGCCATCGCTTCGGCGGCGGCGGTCGCCTCATCAAGCAAGGATGCGTTGGCAACTTCCAGACCGGTCAGATCAGACACCATCGTCTGAAAGTTCAGCAGTGCTTCAAGACGCCCCTGCGAAATTTCGGGCTGATAGGGTGTGTAGGCCGTGTACCAGGCGGGGTTCTCGAGAATATTCCGCAGAATTGGTGCCGGTGTGGTGGTTCCGTAATACCCCTGGCCGATCAGGGAGGTCAGAACGGTGTTCTTTTCCGCAACCTTTTTCATGTAGAACAGCGCGTCGCGCTCGCTCATCGAAGGGCCCCATTCAAGCGGTTCGGCCTGACGAATTTCGGGCGGCACGGTTGCATCAATCAGGGCATCAAGGCTTTCAAAACCGATAACTTTCAGCATCTCCGCCATTTCGGTCGGCGATGGGCCAATGTGGCGACGGTTTGCGAAATCATATGCTTCGTAGGTGGTCAGTTCGAATGCCATTTCAGCGCTCCTGAGCGTAGTTTGCGCACGCCCGGACAGGGGGTTGTCCGGGCGAAAGGATGTAGATGATTCAGCCGATGAAGGCGGTGTAGGCCTCAAGATCCATCAGATCGGCAAGCTGCCCCTTGTCGGACATTTTGAACTTGCAGATCCATGCATCGCCCTCTGGGCTGTCGTTGATGCTGGCGGGGTTGTCGGGCAGATCTTCGTTCACTTCGATCAGCTCCCCATCGACGGGTGCGTAGATTTCGGAGGCGGCCTTGACCGATTCGATCACGCCGATTTCTTCACCTTTTTCGAACTCATCGCCCACGTCTTTCTGTTCGATAAAGACGATTTCACCCAGCTGCTCTGCGGCGTGTTTGGTGATGCCGATGGTGGCGATATCGCCTTCGACTGAAACCCACTCGTGATCTTCGGAAAAATAGATAGACATATCAGGATACTCCCCGTTTAGCGTTTGTAGTTTTGCTGCACGAACGGCAGCGAGACGATTTTTGCAGGATGGGCTTTGCCGCGGATGATCAGGTTGACCGCTTCGCCCGGCTCCCCATGGCCTTTGGAAACGTAACCCATCGCGACCGGCCCACCAACGGTTGGGCCAAACCCACCCGAAGTGATGGTACCGATGGAATTACCATTCTGGCACTGAATTTCGACGCCCTGGCGCGCGGGTGCGCGGCCATCCGGCTTGATGCCCACCAGTTTCTTGGCGGCGCCTTCGGCCAGTTCCCGCTGGATGCGATCAGCACCGGGAAAGCCGCCTTCTTCGCGGCGGCGTTTCTGGATAGCCCACGTCAGGCTGGCTTCGACGGGAGATGTGCTCTGGTCGATGTCGTTGCCATAGAGGCACAGGCCCGCTTCCAGTCGCAGGCTGTCACGTGCACCAAGGCCCGCAGGCTCGCAATCCTCATGGGCGAGGAAGGCGCGTGCGATATCGGTTGCATGGGCTTCGGGAATTGAAATCTCATACCCATCTTCACCCGTATAGCCGAGACGCGAGACGCGGCATTCAATGCCGTTGATGTTGGCAACCGTGGTTTGCATGAACGCCAGATCACGTGCGGCGGGGCAAAGCGCGCCAACCACATCCTCGGCGCTGGGGCCCTGAACCGCGATCAGGGCACGGTCAAAAATTTCCGTAACCTCGACCCCCTCCAGATTGGCCTTCATGTGGGGAATGTCCTGATGACGCATGGAGGCGTTCACAACTACATAGAAATGATCACCGGCGTTTGAAACGATCAGGTCATCCATGACGCCGCCTTCGGCATTGGTGAAAAAACCGTAACGGGCCTTGCCTTCTTTCAGGGCGGTAAAGGCCTGTGGGCAGATCCCCTCCAGCTTGGTCGCGATATCCTCACCGCGCAGGATCACCTGACCCATATGGCTCACATCAAACAACGCCGCTTTTTCGCGGCAATGTTTGTGCTCTCCCATAATGCCCATCGGAAATTGCACTGGCATCTCCCAGCCGGCGAAATCAACCATCTTGCCGCCAAGCTCTACATGAAGGTCATAAAGGGGGGTGCGTTGGGGGGCGTCACTCATGGTGTTATCCTTTTGGGTGGGGCGCTGCGCGACGGGCAAGCGTTTCCTGGCGGGCCTGCCGCAGGGCGGCGAAATCTTCGTCGGCATGAAATGATGATCGGGTCAGTGGCGTTGCCGACACGCCAAGGAACCCCTTTGCGCGGGCGATCTGTTCGATCTTTTCAAATTCTTCCGGTGTCCAGAAACGGTCGATACGGTGATGTTTTGCGGTGGGTTGCAGATATTGACCAACCGTCAGGAAATCGACCCGTGCTGCGCGCATGTCATCCATAACCTGCCGCACATCTGACAGTGTTTCACCCAGGCCGACCATCAGGCCGGATTTGGTAAAGACCTCCGGGTTGGCGCTTTTGGCATCATCAAGCAGGCGCAGCGAAGCATAATACCGCGCGCCGGGGCGCACCGTCGGGTACAAGTGGGGCACCGTTTCAAGGTTGTGGTTGAAAACATCGGGTGCTGCATCAAACACCAGTTTGCTGGCGTCGCCCTTTCCCAGAAAATCAGGCGTCAGAACCTCGATCGTCGTTTCAGGGTTTTTGTGGCGTACCGCGCGGATGGTTTGCGCGATATGGTCGGCACCACCATCGTCAAGATCATCGCGGTCAACACTGGTGATCACCACATGGCGCAGGCCGAGTTTCTTGACCGCGTCCGCAACGCGCCCCGGTTCAAACACATCCAGCGCATCGGGGCGCCCAGTTGCGACGTTGCAGAACGAACAGCCGCGCGTGCACACCTCTCCCATGATCATCATGGTGGCGTGGCGTTTGGACCAGCATTCACCGATGTTGGGGCAGGATGCCTCCTCACACACCGTAACAAGGTCATGGTCGCGCATCAGGCGGCGGGTTTCGTAATATTCCGGCCCCTCGATTTTCTTGAGGCGAATCCACGGTGGTTTGCGCGGCACAACCGTGCTGGGCTTATGCGCCTTTTCGGGGTGGCGCGCCCGTTTTTCGGTGGTGACCTGTGGCGCGGCGGAGGTGATCTGTTCTTCAGGCATGGATGGCGCGACCCAAGGCATCAAGGCAGGCTTCCTTGACGGCTTCCCCCATGGACGGGTGGGCGTGGCTCATATTCGCGATGTCTTCCACCGTTGCCCCCTTGCTCATGGCCAGTACCAGTTCCGCAATCAGGTCGCCCCCATGTGCACCGCAGATGTGGGCGCCCAGAATGTTACCCGCTGGCGTTGCCAGAACCTTTACCGCGCCATCCGTCTCACCTGACGACCGCGCCCGCGAATTGGCCATGAAGGCAAATTTGCCGACGATATAATCGGTTCCAGCCTCTTTCAGCGCCTCCTCGGTCAGGCCGACAGAGGCAACTTCGGGATCAGTGTAAACAACGCCCGGTACTTTGCCATAGTCAACATGGCCGGAAAGCCCCGCAAGCATTTCCACGCAGGCAACGCCGTCTTCTTCGGCCTTGTGGGCCAGCATTGGGCCGGGCACACAATCGCCAATCGCGAAAATGCCGGGCACGGATGTTTCAAAGCGGTCGTTCACGGTTATGACGCCGCGATCCGTCGTGACGCCAAGCGCCTCAAGGCCAAGTCCTGTTGTGACCGGGCGGCGGCCGATGGCGACAAGAACCTTATCTGCCTCCAACATCTCGGTTTTGTCTTTGCCAACCCGTTCAAGCGTCAGGGTCATGCCGGCGTCGCTTGTCTCAATCCCTTTCAGGGCGCGGCCAAGCTGGAATTTCAGCCCGCGTTTTGAAAGCGCGCGCTGCGCCAGTTTGGCAATATCACCGTCGATACCGGGTAGGATGCGATCAAGGTATTCGACCACAGTGACCTTCGCGCCAAGACGCGACCACACCTGCCCAAGTTCCAACCCGATAACACCAGCACCAACCACCACGAGGTGTTCTGGCACCGCTGTCAGTGCAAGGGCACCGGTGGAGCTGACGACGTTCACCTCATCAACCTCAACACCTGGCAAGGGAGACGGTTCAGAGCCTGTCGCGATGATGATGTTTTTTGCCGTAAGCTGGACCGTCTCGTCAGATGTTTTTACGTTGACGAAGCCCGCCTTGGGGATGGATGCCCAGCCCTCTACAAGATCAACGCCGTTTTTCTTGAACAGAAATGTGATGCCTTTGGTCAGGTCTTCAACAGTTTTGTCCTTGCGCCCCATCATAGCGCCAAGGTCAAGCGCCGCCCCCTCAATACTGATGCCGTGGGCGGCCAGATGGCTGAGTTCGGCGTATTTGCCGGAGGATGTCAGCAAGGCTTTCGAAGGGATGCAGCCAACATTCAGGCATGTTCCGCCAAGGCTGCCGCGCCCTTCAACACAGGCCACTGACAGGCCGAGTTGCGCCGCACGGATCGCAGCAACATAGCCGCCCGGCCCGCCGCCAATGACAACAAGATCATAGTCGCTCATTCGTGCCATCCTTCTGATCGGACCCATGCACAGGCCCAGGATATTGCGACAAACCCCTGTCTAAAACGGGCGCGTGACGCGTTGCCTATCAAAGTTGCGAGTTTCTTATCGGAAACTTTTCCACAAATCAAACATTCCTGCGTTTTGTCTATACAATAATATCTGATCAGTGATGGGTTGCGACGTTGCATTTGCGACGGGCACCTTCGCCATATCGACGCCTGGGGATGTCTGCGGGCCACAGAACAAGAAAAGGCCCCCTGCGTTCTGCGCAAGGGGCCCATTATTTCCGGCTGGTTTGTGGCCTAGAATTTTTTGTCCTGCGGGAAACCGCGTGGGGCCATGCGCCCGGCGCTGGCACGTTTTGCTTCCCATTCGATCAAGTCTGATTCGACCACCGTGCGGGTTTTGCCCCCGCCCATGATCCAGCTAAGGCCACTCGCACGTGTGAACGTGGTTGCATCAGACAGGCCACCGTCTTTGTATTTCTGCAACCTGACGCCCTTGCCCCGTGTCATTTCCGGCAACTCGCTGATCGGGAAGACCAGCACCTTGCGGTTGTCGCCAACCACCGCGATCGTATCGCCGTTGACGGGTTTGCAGACCTGCGCGCGAACAGGGGCTTTGACGTTGAGAACCTGCCGGCCTGTGCGTGTTTGCGCAATCAGATCATCCTCAGCGGCAATAAACCCATCGCCCGCTGATGACGCGAACAACAGTTTTTGGCCCTTTCGGTGAAGAATAAGTGCGACCATGTCTTCGTCATTGGGCAGGTCGACCACCAAACGCACCGGTTCACCCATACCGCGCCCACCGGGCAGTTTGTGAACATCCAGCGTATAAACACGGCCATTGGTCGCGGCGAGCAGAAGTTTATCGGTCGTTTCCGCATGCAGGATGAAACGACCGCTATCGCCATCTTTGAATTTCAGCTCTGAATCGAGCGCGATGTGCCCTTTCATTGCCCTGATCCACCCGTTTGCAGAACAAACGACCGTAACAGGTTCCTTTTCGATCATCGCCTCTAGCGAGATGTCTTCGACATCCGGCGCATCTTCGATCAATGTGCGTCGCGCGCCGCCTTCGGAGGTGCGTCCAAAGCGTTTGCGCACGTCGCGCAGTTCCTCAGCCACGCGTGCCCATTGCAGAACATCGTCGCCGACAAGCGCGTTCAGGCCGGATTGTTCTTCGAGCAAGGCATCGCGTTCCTTGCGAAGCTCCATTTCCTCCAACTTGCGCAATGACCTCAGGCGCATGTTCAGGATGGCTTCGGCCTGCACATCGTTGAGTTCAAATTCCGCCATCAGCATTTGCTTTGGCTCATCCTCGTAACGGATAATCTCGATCACGCGGTCGAGGTTGAGATAGGCAATGATATATCCGCCCAACACTTCGAGGCGTCTTGCGATCTGTTCCAGTCGATGTTCGGATCGGCGTACCAGAACCTCGCGGCGGTGGCCCAGGAAGGCCAGCAATACATCACGCAAAGAACACACCTGCGGTGTGCGCCCGTCAATCAACACATTCATGTTGAGCGGGAATTTCACCTCCAGATCAGACTGTTTGAACAGTGTTTCCATCAACATGAATGGATCGACCGTGCGTGATTTCGGTTCCAGCACCAGGCGGATATCTTCTGCGCTTTCATCGCGGATATCGGCCAGAATGGGAATTTTCTTGGCATTGATCAGATCGGCAATGCGTTCGATCAATTTTGATTTTTGCACCTGATAGGGGATTTCGGTGACCACGACGACGTATTGGCCGCGTCCCTGGTCCTCAACCACCCATTTTGCGCGCAGGCGGAATGACCCGCGCCCGGTCTCGTACGCCTTCTGGATCGCCTCGCGCGGTTCCACCAACACGCCCCCGGTGGGAAAATCCGGGCCGGGGATCATGTCCACCAGTGTATCATGGCGTGCGTTCGGCGATTTTATCAGATGCAGCAGCGCATCGCACAGCTCATGCACGTTATGGGGCGGGATGGATGTTGCCATGCCAACCGCAATGCCGCTGGACCCGTTTGCCAACAGGTTCGGGAAGGCCGCGGGCAGGACCACCGGCTCACGCTCGGACCCATCATAGTTGTCACGAAAATCAACGGCGTTTTCGGAAAGCCCTTCCATCAACGCCTTGGCCGCCTCGGTCAGGCGGGCCTCTGTATACCGCTGGGCGGCGGCATTATCGCCATCGACGTTGCCGAAATTGCCCTGTCCATCCACAAGTGGATAGCGCACGGAAAAATCCTGCGCCAAACGCACCAGCGCATCGTAAATCGCCTGATCGCCATGGGGGTGATAGTTACCCATCACCTCCCCCACAATCTTGGCGCATTTGCGGAAGGATGTGCCGGGGTCAAGCTTCAGCCCGCGCATCGCATACAGGATACGCCGGTGCACAGGTTTCAGACCATCGCGCGCATCGGGCAAAGCCCGGTTGGTGATGGTCGAAAGCGCGTATTGCAAATACCGATCACCAAGCGCCCGGCGCATGGGTTCGGAAGATATCGCGCTCATCTCGTTATCGTCGATCAAATCAGCCATAGAAGCGGTATAAAGCGATTTGCGTTTGCGGGGAAAGATGTATCAGCATTCGGGCCACGCATGAGGCACCCTGCATCATCGAGAGGAGCAGATCGGCCTGAGGTTGACGAACGGTGATTGCACTGCAATCGTTCATCTACAGGTTGATTTATTGGGAATGAGATTATGACAAAACCGGATCGCAGCATCCTGATTACGGGCTGTTCCACGGGCATCGGTTATGATGCGGCGCATACGCTGGCCAAGCGCGGTTGGCGCGTTTTTGCCACCTGCCGTAAAGAAGCTGACGCCGAACGGCTACGCGGTGAGGGTTTGGAAAGCTGGCAGCTTGATTATGAAGATGAAACCTCGGTCACGGCAGGTGCCGCACAGGCTTTGGATCTTTGCGATGGACGGCTGGATGCCTTGTTCAATAACGGTGCATGGGCGCTACCCGGCCCGATGGAGGATGTGCCGCGCGCGGGATTGCGGGCCATTTTTGAGGCCAATCTTTTTGGCCCCCACCAACTGACCTGCGCGGTTTTACCAGCGATGCGCGCGGCGGGGTCGGGTCGCATTGTGAACTGTTCGTCTGTTCTGGGCATGGTCGCGCTCGGCTATCGCGGGCCTTACAACGCCTCCAAATTTGCGTTGGAGGGGATGACCGACACGCTGCGCCGGGAACTGGCGAGCACATCGAACATCCACACCATTCTGATCGAACCGGGGCCGATCAAGACTCCGTTTCGCGCCAACAGCCGTGCGCCGTTTGAGAAATGGATGTCGCGCGAAGGGTCTTCGCACCCGCAAGAGGTGTGGGACACGATCCACCGGCGCCTCTACAAAGATAAAACAAAGGACAAGTTTGAACTTTTGCCCGCTGCCGTAACCGAAAAACTGATTCACGCGTTGGAGGCAGATCGCCCGCATGCGCGCTATTTCGTTACCAAGCCAACGTATTTTGGCAACATAATCAGGCGGTTTATGACCACGCGGATGCAGGATAAGGTGCTGAAGCCTTGAGAAAAACTGGCTGAGGGGATCGCCATGAACATCGTTATTCTGACCGGCGCAGGTATCTCCGCGGAAAGCGGTCTTGGCACATTTCGTGACAAAGACGGCCTGTGGACCAAGGTTAAGCTGGAAGATGTGGCTACGCCCGAGGGATATGCCCGCAACCCCGCGCTGGTTCAGGATTTTTACAATCAGCGCCGGAAAAATTGTGCAGATGCCACCCCCAACGCTGCCCATGCCGCCCTCGCGCGGTTGGAGGCTGACGGGCGGCATGAGGTGCTGATCGTGACACAGAACGTCGATGACCTGCATGAACGTGCCGGGTCGCGAAATCTGATTCATATGCATGGCGAGTTGATGCGCGCGCTTTGCGCCCGCTGCGAAGAACGGCAGCCGTGGCGTGGTGACATCAATGTTGGCGACTGCTGCGCAAGTTGCGGTGCGCCAAAGATGCGCCCTGACGTGGTGTGGTTTGGCGAAATGCCCTATCGGATGGACGAGATCTGGAACGCGATCCGCGCGGCTGATCTTTTTGTGTCTATCGGGACATCCGGTAATGTCTACCCTGCGGCTGCCTTTGCGCAGGATGCTGACCGCGCAGGGGTGGATACATTGGAACTGAACCTTGAACCGTCAGAAGGCGCGACGGATTTTGCCGCCGCCAGATATGGTCCAGCGACGGCGATTGTGCCTGTTTGGGTTGATGAATTACTGGCCGATTAAGGGGTTTAGAGCCTGACCTGTAATTGCGGGCGCCCGTCAGAGGTTTTTTCGACCGTGGCACCATCTGGCCCGATGGTCGCCTGTAAGCGGCGACGCAACACATCCATGCCCTCAAAGGCTGACACGTTGACGGGTTTATCGAGGTCAATCGCTATGCGATGTGCGCCATTGGCCCCCATACGCTTGACCGCGTGGATCACACCGGTAACCGGGTGTCCCAGATAGATCGCCTCAACCCGTTGGCCAAGATAAGGGCCAAGATGCGGGCCAAGATGCGGGCCAGGATACGGGTGCGGCACCTGCGCAGGCTGCGCGCTGGCGCGCAATGTGTTCCAGTCACTTAACCCATAGTGATGCGCCAGTGCTTCGAGCGATTGACTGTGGGTCATTGGTGCTGCGGCTTCGGCGCGAAGTGCTTTGGCCGCTGCCTTCAATTCGGCAACCGGGGGGATGCGGGTCTGATTTACAGACATGTTTTTAGAACGGGGCGACATAGCGTCATCCTTTCATTTCGCTTTTGTCGGCGTCGGCGCTCGCGTTGCCATCGCCCTGCGAGAGGAAGGAGATGAGCTATACTTTACAGGGAGGTCTTCACCATGGGATTGCCCAGCGAGCGGCGGGCGCCTCCGGCCCGTGCACCGCTACCTAAGAAGCGCATGGGCGCGGGTCAATCAGTGGCACAGTGATCGCGTTCCGCAAAATGGATGTGTTGCGTGATGGTCACAAGGGTGGCCGCTGGGCCGCGCGGGCAGGGGGCCTATTGCATCAGCTTTGGCGTCTCGCCCGTCAGCCCGGTTGCCGTGCGCATGAAAAACTTACGGGGGCCGGGCAGGTGGTTCATGGCCGCAAGCCCAAGATCGCGCAGCGCGCGCAGCGGCGTGAAATCATTGGAAAACACGCGGTTCAGGGCATCCATCGACAGGGCGAGTGCCGTGCTGTCAAACCGCCGCCAGCGTTGATACCGCTCCAACACATCAAGTGCGCCTATGTCCTCGCCCACGCGCAGGGCATCGCCGATAACCTCCGCCAATGCCGCAGCATCGCGAACACCAAGGTTCAGGCCTTGCCCGGCGATTGGGTGGACGGCATGTGCCGCATCGCCCGTCAGCGCAAGACGCGGGCGCACATATTCATGGGCCAGAGACAGGCGTAGCGGATAGGTCCAGCGCCCCCCCTCCAACGTGATATCGCCCAGAAAATCGCCAAAGCGTTTCTCCAGTTCCTGCACATATCCTTCATCCGAAAGCGCATGAATACGCTGCGCTTCCGCCGTGCGCTCGGTCCACACGAGGGAGGAGCGGTTGCCGCGCAGGGGCAGAATGGCGAACGGCCCGCCGGGCAAGAACATCTCATGCGCCACACCGTGATGGGGCAATTCATGCCCGACCGCGCACACAAGGCCGTTTTGGTCATAGTTCCATTTAACGCGGCGAATGCCTGCTGCCGCCGCAATCGGGCTGGCACCGCCATCGCACGCGACAAGCAGGGGCGCGGCCAGCGTTGTGCCGTCTGACAGGGTCGCAATCGCGCGCCCGGTTTCATATTCCACCGATGCCACACGAACGCCTGTACGATAATCGACCGCCGCCCCCAGCGCGTCGACCAATGCGGGGCGCAAATGGCGATCTTCGATCATGTAGCCGTAAACGCCTTCGGCCAGTTCTCGGTGATCAAGATGCATGAACAGCGGGGACGCGCCCTCGCTCACCCGCCCGTCAGAGACAAGCACGTCAATCATGGGCTCGCTTTGATCCGCGACGCGATCCCAAACGCCAACCGCATTCCAGAACCGTTGCGAGCCGAGGGCAACCGCATAGGCCCGCCCATCAAAACTCGCGGCATTGGTCGCGGTGCCGGGGTCAGCATCAAGCGCAATCACAGAAAGACCCGCATGAGCCAGGCCCAAAGCAGAGGCCGCACCACCAAGTCCGCCGCCAACGACGATAGCATCACAATCATAGACTTTGTTCATGTCTGATATATCGGTGTGGTCGGCTCCGATGTCCATGAACGTGGCGCCGCAGGGGCCCCCGGATACGATCGAAAGCCCGCGGGCGATCTTGCATTGGCAGCGGGGGGCGCTCCGCCTAATCTGGCGCGCAAAGAAGGAAAAGATCATGGATATCACCAGAGAGACCGCTGCCAACACGGGCCGTCAGATCGAAACAGGCACGATCAATGCCCGCGATGTGACCGAAGCGTATATTGCTGCGATAGAGGCGCATGAATTTACCGACCGTATCTATGCGCGCACCACATTTGACGCCGCGCGGGCAGAGGCGGACGCCGCTGCGGCACGGGCCAAGGCTGGCCTGCGCCGTGGGGTGTTGGATGGGGTGCCGATTTCCTGGAAAGATCTGTTTGATACTGCGGGCGTTGCCACCGAATCGGGGAGTGCCTTTCTGAAAGGGCGGATCCCTGAGCGTGATGCGGTTGTGGTTTCGCGTGGGCGCCGCGCGGGTGTGGTGTCTCTTGGTAAAACTCACCAGACGGAGCTGGCATTTTCGGGGTTGGGCATGAACCCAATTACCGCATCCCCCCCCAATAGCGTTGACCCGGCCCTTGCGCCCGGTGGGTCTTCGTCAGGCGCGGCGACATCCGTCGGCTTTGGCCTCGCTGCGGCGGGTATCGGGTCTGACACAGGGGGATCGGTGCGTATCCCCTCGGTGTGGAATTCGATGGTGGGCCTGAAAACCACCCACGGCCTGGTGCCCAACGATGGTGTTGTGCCGCTTTGTGCGCGGTTTGATACGGCCGGGCCGCTCTGCCGTTCGGTCGAAGATGCCGCCCTGTTGACCGCCATGCTAACCGGGGGGCGTGCACCTGACCTTGCCGGTGTCGGTTTGAAGGGCGCACGTTTGTTGGTTCTCGAAACCGTCGCGCTCGATGCCGATTGCCGTGATGAGCCGCGCGCCGCGTTTGAAACGGCTGTTGATCAGTTGGCAAAGGCAGGTGCGCAAATCGTGCGTGGCGAAATTCCCGCTGTTGCAGAGGCCTTGTCGATGGCTGGCGGCCTTTTCACAGCAGAGGCATGGGCCGAATGGGGCGTAACGATTGAAGCGAAGGGCGGCCTGATGCACCCCCCGATTCGTGATCGGTTCAAAGCAGGCGCAGCGATAAGCGCCGCCGAATTTGCACGGGGCTGGAAGCGGCTTGATGAATTACGCCAATCCTATCTGATGGCAACCGCAGGGTTTGATGCGGTGATCATCCCAACCTCGCCGATTTTGCCGCCAGATGCGGAACGGCTGCTGTCTGATGATGCGTTTTTCACCACCGAAAACCTGCTTGCCTTGCGGAACACACGAATTGGCAACCTGATGGGGTTATGTGGCCTGACCTTGCCGACGGCGACCCCGTGTTGCGGCATTCAATTCATGGGCCGCCCGTTTGATGAAGCCCGTATTCTGCGCCTCGGTGCGGCGGCAGAACACCTCGTCGCAGAAATGTGACAACACAAACCTGCGGTTTTGCGGCAAGGTCGCCGCAGGAGGATATGTAATGCGATTTGGACTGATATTGGCGGCCGTAGCATGTGCTGCGCCGCTGTGGGGCGGGGCAGTTCAAGCTGCCGAGCGGATCACCGTAAAAGGTGAGGCCATTGATACATGGTGCTATTTTTCCGGTGTAATGGGCGGGCCTGATGCTGTGGTCGGCAGCGCGCATCACACCTGCGCGCTGTGGTGTGCGGCGGGCGGTATTCCGGTGGGCCTGCTGGCCGAGGATGGCACCGTTTACATGGTTCTGAAGGTCGAGGATGACGATGCGGCCAATGGCGGTGATACGCTGTTGAACATCGCCAGCCACGAAATAACCGCTGATGGCATGCATTATGTGCGCGATGGGGTGAATTACATCGTCGTCAATCAGGTTGTGGCCGATGCGGGCATCACCAACCTTTCGCATGAAGACTATGACGTTGTGCCTGGCTTTGCGATTCCGGATCCAAACAAATGAGGGGCGGCATGATCAGATATGCGATTGCGGCGCTGGCGCTGTTGGCAACCCCTGCGCTGGCCGAAGATTTTTCAACCAACTCCGAAGCAAAGGAATGGGGCCTTCAAGGCGAGGAAAAAGCCCGTTTCGAGGCGAAGGTTGTCGATATTCTGTGCGAACTGGCGGGCGATTGCCCGGCTGATTGTGGTGGGGGAAAGCGGCAGCTTGGTTTGCTGCGAAACAGTGACAATGCGCTGATCCTGCCGCTGAAAAACCGCCAGGCAGCCTTTACCGGCGCGGCCACGGATATCTATCCGTTCTGTGGCAAAGCGGTGGAAGTTGACGGCGTTCTGATCGGGGATGAAGAGGAAACCCCGGTCAAATACTACATGGTGCAACTGATCCGCGAACAAGGCGCGAGCGAATGGACCAAGACCAACCAGTGGACCAAGGAATGGGCAAAGGCTAACCCCGATGCCAAGGGTAAAGGGCCATGGTTTCGCCGGGACCCGCGCGTAAAGGCGAAGATTGCCGAAAGCGGATACCTTGGCCTTGGCGCAGAAACCGACGCGGCGTTCATAGAGTATTATTTCGAATGATGCGGGTAATGGTGACGTTGTTGGGCTGCGCGCTGGCAGGTTTTGCCCTGCCCGCCGTGGCCCATGATGGCGTCAAGCACAACTCAGCGGAGGAGGCCGCCCAACATCGGGCGGCTGTTGATCCGCCCGCGCCGGACACGGAGCCGTTTCCGTTTTCCTTTGGTGGTTCGTTTACGCTGACCGATCAAACAGGTGCCGCGCGGAGTGAGGCTGACCCCAATGGGCATATGCAGCTTGTGTTCTTTGGTTACGCAAATTGCCCGGCTATTTGTTCAGCCGCCTTGCCAACCATGGCAGAGATAGCGGCCGCATCCACAGCCGCTGGCATCCCCGTGACACCGGTGATGATCACGGTCGATCCTGCGCGCGACACGGTCGAGGGCATGCGCGCGCCCTTGGCGGAATTGGGCGCGGATATTGTGGGGCTAACGGGGTCGGAGGATGAACTGGCCGCTGTGCGAAAGCTGTTCAGGGTTCAGCGCAAGCATGTGTTCGATGACCCTGAATATGGCCCGATATTCTCACACGGCTCTCATATCTACCTGATGGATGGGCAGGGGCGGTTCAAGACACTGTTGCCGCCCATCACTTCGCCCGAACGTGGTGTTGAAATCGTTGCAAAATATGCGGTCGACGCCGTGAACTGACCTGCACGCCAAGTCGTGAATTGAACATCAACCGAGACGGATAACATCCACTGCGGCGGCAACCTGTTCGATGGTGGTCATTTGGCCAAGATCCTGATCGGTCAACTGCCGCAGCAGGTCAGCGTTCTGAAGGGCGATCTCTATCAGGTCGGTAACTTCGGTCAGGCCGTCAGGATGGGGTGTCTCAGCGAGGGATGCGCCCAACCGCCGTTCCATCCATTCCACATCACTGCGATGCTCGGCTGACATTTTTTCCAGATACTCGGGTGAAAACGTCACCTTGCGGGAGCCGAGCGTGGTGATCTTGGCAACAAGTGCTTCGTTGCGCGGGCGCCATCCGGCCTCTGCTTTCGCCATGCCATCGCCAAATCGCCGCTGGGCATAAAGAAACGCCATTGCCTCGAGTGACATGCTTTCGTTGGAGTTGATTATGTCATTGGGGTTCAGGTTTGCCCCGATACGATGCGCAAAATCGGCAACCACATCGCCATCTTTCAATGCATCACGCCTGAAGGGGACAAGCTCCACATTTTCGCGGCCAAAAGACGTATCCAGCGCCTCGACCCGTCTCTGGTATTTCGGCCAGCGACTTGCGAGTTGCACGTCGATATCGAACCCTTTGAGCACTTGCTGAACAGATGAAGCGGCCTTGGATGCCGGGGGCCGGATATAGGCGATGACGCGGACCTCGTCACAAAGTTCCGCGAAAAAGGCGTGCAGGTTTTGTTTGACCCTAAGGGGCATTGCAAACACCCGCTCCGCCGAAAAAATCACCGTGTGATGCGGGCCGGTGGCGCTGCACATCTCACGGAGTTTGGGCAGCCACTCTGCCTGCGCCGCTGCAACGGCTTTGAGCGGGTCTTTGGCGTTGCAAAACGGGCGGCTTTTCTCCGGCTTTGGTTCGGCAAAGAGGGTCATCAAGCCAGCATGGTTCGCAATGCGCCATGGCGCGTAGGCGAACCCGTCCGGCGTGTGCGCGCTGAACGTGTCCTGGATGGAGCTGGAACCGGTCTTGTGAATCCCGGCGTGAATGATGACTCTCATGTTTACCCGTTCGCCCGGCGGCGTCGATCAGACGTAGCAGTGAAAGACGAGACGATAGGAGTTGTCAGGCGAAACGCTTTCACCCATGCAATTCACCTGAGCAAAGTTCTCGTTCAGCCAATATTCGATCAGATCTTTCGAATAACGCGTGATGCGGGTGCGTGGCAGCCACATGGAGCAATAGCCCGGTTTCTGATAAATCGGGATTTCCAGCACGAACAGGCGCTTGGTGGCTTTGGCCGCCTTTTCCAGGAATGACTGTGGATCACGGAAATAATGGAACACGCTGACGCAAAGGGTGATGTCGGCGGTTTCGAGCGGGTCGATCTCAACATTACCGAGGTGCGGAACAAGGCCGTTTGCACGTGCGCGGTCAAGGAAACGCCAGTTGGCATCATACCCGTGGGCTTCGCTCGCGCCATTATCGAGGCACCACTTGCCGATATTCCCTTCGTTACAGCCGATATCGTTGATGACATCGCCTTTTTCGACGGGAATTTGCAGCGCCTTGATCTTGTTCGTGACGAACTCAGACTTCTGGTATTCAGCATAGTGAACAAAAACACCATTCGGACTGCTGAACTTGTAGACGGTGTCCGTCGGCGACGCCTCGAAATATGATGTCAGGCGCTCATAGTTCGCTTGTGAGGGCGATTTCCGCTCTTCGCCATGGCGGGACTTGAAGAACTCCAGCCATGTCTCATAGGGCAGCTCGATCTGAAGGAGAACCGCACGGTGCGGGCCAACGACCCGTTCCACCAGGGCGCGTTCGCTTGCAAATGACAGCGTAAACCCTTCGAGGATGATATCGCCGCTTTTGTCTTCGATCAGCTTTTCAAACAGGGGGGCCTTGGCCTCATCCATGTTCTTGTGACCGCCCCAGCTTTCAAGGCCGTGCTCTTGTGGGTTGTCCCATTTGCGCGGGTCGATCAGGCGGCCCGGTGGTACATCAATGTTCAACTCCTTGCGGAGCATGTTGTAGATCAGGTCAGCATGGTAAAGTGGCAGATCCATCCGCTTGGCAAGTTTGCGTGCGGCTGTGGTCTTGCCAGAGCATTGCGGAGCAACAACGTAATAGACGGTTTTCATTCTCTGCTGACCCTTCAACATTTTGAAATTGGGCCTGATCTATCCCAACAAATATGGCTTATCAACGACCATGCAGCCGCAGATGCGGCTCATTCTTCGCATCGCAGCACCGAACATGGGGTATCGGGTTATTTTGTGGCGATTGCTGTGCGCTAGGTCACGCCGCATTTCGCGTCCATGGCTGGGAATCAGTATGCTGAAAGTCGTTCAAACAACTGGCCCGCGGTGGTGATTGACGCATCCAGATCATCGATGTCGATGTCGATATCGCATTCATCTTCAAGCTGCATGATCATTTCCGTGAAGGCGATAGAGCTCATATCAAGGCCATCACCGAACAGGCGATCGTCCATACCTGCGGCCTCAGATTTGGCGTATTTGCGTAGCAGCTTCAGAAATGTGTCAGCTTGAACCA
>JBMYXS010000018.1:0-51013 GCA_049608645.1 Pikeienuella sp.
CCCGGCGGCTGAAGAACACAGGACCCGGCGCGCAACATATGCTCGCCCTCTCCCTCATATTCGAACACGACCCAGCCCTTGAGGATGTAGACCATCTGAAAATCGAGATCATGCGTGTGCCACGTCGCCGGGCTTTCCATCCCCGGCACGGCGCGGATGACATGAGCGTCATATTTGCCCTGCGAGGCGGCGGCGATGCCCAGCTTGCGGTATTCGAAAAAGGGCCGCAGGCCCGCGCCCTCAAACTGGCCGTTGTCAGCATGGGCGATGGTGAAGGCCTGGTTTTTGTAGAGTTTGGCAGCCGTTAGGTCACTCATAAGATTTACACCCCGGCATCTCGTAAACCCAAATCCAGTGCTGCTTTTTCTTCACAAGCCCAAAATTCGAAGCCACCCGGCTTAGCCTGATTGCAATGTTATCGAATGATCGGCCAGTATTGCTCGCAACATGGTCGATGACCTTCTGTCCATTCGCCCGGCAAACACCAACAGCGTGAATTCCGAATGAAGAAGGGGTTTCAGGCGCATCGCCGTCAACAAGAAGGGTCAAGCGCGGCACCTCACCTACATTTGGAAACTCCGCAATCGCGATCCCTTCAAATTGGGCCGTGAAACTTTCCGGGCTGACTTGCTCAGAAACGGCTCTGCCGGCAAAAAACATCATAGAGATAACCGCTAGCGTGACGACCAAGAAACGCACCCGTTTCGCCTTCGAAACGGGTTGCGCCTGACCTCCCCACGGGAGGGCGCAAGTGCCCACCCAGGTCAGGCGCAACCCTGTCGGTGGTCTCAAATCATCAGAAAAGGGCATCTTTGCGGTGCCTTAAAGTGGAATATTATCGTGCTTCTTCCACGGGTTGCTCAACTGCTTGTTCCGTAGCGCAGCGAATGCCCGCGCCACGCGTTTGCGGGTTGAGCGGGGCATGATGACTTCATCAATGAAGCCCTTTTCGGCTGCCACGAACGGGTTCGCGAAGCGGTCTTCGTAGTCTTTCACGCGCTCGGCGATCTTGTCCGGGTCGCCCAATTCGGACCGGTACAGGATCTCCACCGCACCCTTGGCGCCCATCACCGCGATCTCCGCCGTGGGCCAGGCATAGTTCATGTCGCCGCGCAGGTGTTTGGAGGCCATCACGTCATATGCACCGCCATAGGCCTTGCGCGTAATCACCGTCACCTTGGGCACCGTCGCCTCGCCATAGGCGAACAGCAGTTTCGCACCGTGTTTGATGACACCGCCATATTCCTGACCCGTGCCGGGCAGGAAGCCGGGCACATCCACAAGTGTCAGCAACGGAATTTCGAACGCATCACAGAACCGCACGAAACGCGCCGCCTTGCGGGATGAATCAATGTCCAGACAACCGGCCAGCACCATAGGCTGATTTGCAACGACACCCACGGTCTGCCCTTCCAAGCGGATAAAGCCCGTGATGATGTTTTTCGCAAAATCTTCCTGAATTTCGAAGAAATCATGCTCATCCGCGATTTTCAGGATCAATTCCTTCATATCATACGGCGTATTGGGGTTGTCAGGGATCAGCGTATCAAGGCTGTCTTCGATCCGCGCCACATCATCAAAGAACGGGCGCACAGGTGCTTTTTCGCGGTTGGAAAGCGGCAGGAAATCAACCAGGCGGCGTACCTCTTGCAGGGCGACCAGATCATTTTCGTAAGCACCATCAGCGACGGACGACTTCTTGGTGTGCGTGCCCGCGCCACCAAGTTCCTCAGCCGTCACAACCTCATTCGTGACCGTCTTCACAACATCGGGCCCGGTAACGAACATGTAAGACGAATCGCGGACCATGAAGATGAAGTCGGTGATAGCGGGCGAATACACCGCACCACCCGCACATGGCCCCATGATCACACTGATCTGCGGGATAACACCGGAGGCAAGAACATTGTTCTGAAACACATCAGCATACCCGGCGAGGGAGGCTACGCCTTCCTGAATACGCGCGCCGCCTGAATCGTTCAGCCCGATCAGCGGCGCACCGTTGCGCATCGCCATTTCCTGAATTTTGCAGATTTTCTGAGCATGGGTTTCAGAGAGGGAGCCGCCAAACACCGTGAAATCCTGAGAAAACACATAGACCATGCGGCCATTGATCGTGCCCCAGCCGATGATGACCCCATCGCCGGGGATATGCTCCTGCTCCATGCCGAAATCGACACAGCGGTGCGCAACAAACATATCGTACTCTTCGAAGCTGTCCTCATCGAGAAGCAGCTCAACCCGTTCGCGTGCGGTCAGTTTGCCTTTCTTATGCTGGCTATCAATGCGCCGCTGACCACCGCCAAGGCGGGCTTCTTCACGGCGTTTTTCAAGTTCAGCGAGGACGTTGGCCATATCGGGCGCTCCCATTTTTCAGATTTGGAGGGAGATAACCTTATTGCAGGTGCGAAGGCTATGGCATTTGCGAAGATTTTTTGCGAAGATGCGAAGATGGTGAAAAAGACTTATGCTGGCCCGCGCCTCCGCGATATCCGCACGAACCTTGGCTTGACACAAACAGCCTTTGCAAAAGGGTTGGGCGTGAGCCTGTCATACCTCAACCAGATGGAGCGCAATCACCGTCCCCTCAGCCGCGCCGTGCTTGTCGCACTGGCGGAGGCATATCAGGTTGATATCTCGGCATTTGACGCAGACGATTCCGCCCGTTTGACCGCCGATTTACGCGAAGCCCTCTCAGACAGCGGATTGGGAGAGGTGCCGCCATCACTGGCCGACCTGACTGCACTTGCCTCAACCTCACCAGCCCTTGCAAAACGCGTGCTGGCCCTCCACCGCAACCATCGCGCCACGCTGGAACGGCTTGCGGCGCTGGATGATCGCCTCGGCCGCGACGAAGGCGCACTTGGCCTCAGCCCGTGGGAGGAGGTTCGTGATTTTTTCCACTATTGTGACAACTATGTAGACGCCGTCGACCGCGCCGCAGAACGCTTCGCCAGCCGCGCCACCGGGCACGACCCGGCGTCAAGCTTTGCCGATGGGTTACGCCAACGCCACGGCATCGAAACGCGGATCGAAGGGCGTGCGCTGCGTGACTATGACGCGAGCGAACGGGTCTTGCGGCTGTCTCAGGGGCCAGGCCATGCCTTTCACCTGGCCCACCAGATTGCCCTGCTGGAGCAAGGCGACCTTATGGAGGCCACGCTGGATCTCGCCAATTTTCGCACCGCCGAAGCGCGGGAGATTTGCAAGATCGGGCTGGCCAACTATTTCGCGGGCGCCGCCGTCATGCCCTATCGAACCTTTCAGGCCGCCGCACAGGAAACGCGCCACGACATCGAATTGCTGGCAGACAGGTTTGGCGTATCGCTGGAGCAGGTCGCCCATCGCCTTTCGACCCTGCAACGCCCCGGCGCAAAGGGCACGCCGTTCTTTTTCGTTCGGGTGGATCAGGCCGGCACAATCACCAAGCGCCATTCAGCCGCGCGCCTGCAATTTGCGCGATACGGCGGGGCATGCCCGCTTTGGAATGTGCATCAGGCATTCGAAACACCGGGGCGGATCATTCGCCAGCTTGCCGAAACTCCGGATGGCACACGCTATCTTTGTCTTGCGCGCGATGTCACCAAACCGGGCGGCGCATTCCGCGCCCCGACACGGCGTTATGCGATCGGTCTGGGCTGTGAGATCGAACATGCCGGGGCGCTGGTATACGCGGATGACCTCGATGTTGCGAACGATGCCGCTTACCAGCCTATTGGCATCAGCTGCCGCATCTGCGAGCGCGCCGATTGCCACCAACGGGCGGTACCACCGCTGGAGCGTTCATTGATGGTCAACCACAATCGGCGCGGCGTGCTACCGTATCAGGTAATGTAGGCCAGACAGATGGCGTAAACGTCATTCCGATAGTTCAAAAGACATGACCTGCCGCGAAGAAACCGTGCACCGGGCGGTGAGCTTGATTTTACCTGCGTCAGTCAGAACCTCATAGTGACCGATAACACCGAACAGCAAATCGCCTTTGCTTTCACTTTGCAATCGGTCGAGCGCCTGCATCTCCCTTGCCCCCATTCTGCGCATTTCATGCATCGCCCGTGCATGGCAACCGCGCCGTGCCTCTACCGCAAGAAAGGGCGCGGCAGGGGCACTGGCATAGGGCCAGGACTTTCGGAGCGGCCCCGGCAAATCGCGCTCTTGCAAGGGGTTATCTGTTGGGCCACGCAAAAAGGGAGAGGATAAATCCCTTTCAAAAATCCTGTCCTCCGCTTCGGCGGTATCGGCCAAAACCGCGCCACCAAAGACGGCCAACGAGAGAAATATCCGTCCGTACAATATCAGTCCGTGCATTATTCGCCCAATGCCACACCTTCGCGTCGCGGGTCAGCCGCGCCGATCAATATGCCGTTCTCCAGCAAAAGCGCGGACAAGCCGGAGTTCAAGTCGCGCACCCGCGCTTCCAGCCCGAATGCCTCAACCGCCGCCGCCAGTTCAGCAGTTTCAGTACCGGCCTCGAGGTCAACCCGCCCGCCAGAGGCCGTGACATGCCCCATCGAAGCAGCTTCGGCCGGTGTCATATGCCAGTCAATCATCCCGATCAGTGACGTGGCCACATAGCCTATGATCCGACTTCCCCCCGGCGAGCCAATGGCGATGACTGGCTTGCCGTCTTTCAGGACAATCGTCGGCGCCATGGAGGACCGTGGCCGCTTGCCGCCCTCAACGCGGTTAGCAACCATCACGCCATTCTTTTCCGGCGCGCGGCTGAAATCCGTGAGTTCATTATTGAGCAGAAATCCCCCCGCCATCAGGCGGCTGCCAAAACCAGTTTCAATCGTCGTCGTCATTGAAATGATGTCGCCATATTTGTCGCGAATGACAAAATGGCTGGTTCCGGGGCGGTCGCCATCGGTGTCGGGCGCACGTAGCGCGCCTTCGCGCCACGGTGGCGTGCCGGCGGTGACGGCATTTGCCTTTTCGCCAATCAACGCAGCGCGGGCCTTCATGTAGCGAGGGTCCAAAAGCCCCTCAGGCATATCCACAAAATCGCTATCAGCCATGTAAAGCGCGCGATCAGCATAGGCGAGGCGCGAGGCCTCCACATATTTCAACCAGCTCGTCGCGGAGCGTTCCGTCATATCATGGTGGTCGAGCAGCATCAGAATCTGACCAACAGTCAATGCGCCGGAAGAAGGCGGGCCCATGCCACAAACATCGTACCCCCGATAAGGCGCGCATACCGCTGGCCGCTCAACCACCTCATAGGCAGCAAAATCCGCAGGGGTCAGCATGCCGGGGTTCAGGGGGGCGCCAAGCGTTTCCCAAAGAATGTCCTTTGCAATCGCGCCCGCGTAAAATGGTGCCGCGCCCTCTTTCGCAAATGCCTCAAGGCTTTCAGCCAAAGGTTCGTTCTTCAGGATCGTACCGGCGGCTAACGGCTCCCCCGTTTCGTCAAAGAAATAGCGGGCCGCAGCGGGAAAGGCCTTCAGCCCCCGCTCCGCGCCCGTCGCAATGGAAGCGGACAGACGGGGTGATACTTCAAACCCATTGCGGGCCGCCGAAATGGCAGGCGCAGCCAGTCGCGCACGTGGCATTTGGCCATGCCGATCCAGTAGGTGCTGCAACAAGGCAGGCGTGCCCGGCACGCCGACAGACTTCCCCCCCGGAACCGCATCGCGCCAGCCTATAGGTTCGCCATCATCGCCAAGCCAATAGGTTCCATCCGCCGCAAGGGGTGCTTTCTCACGGCCGTCGTATGTGGTGAGCCGTTCCCCTGACGCATCCCAGTATACGGCAAAAGCCCCGCCCCCGAGGCCAGAGCTTTGCGGCTCCACCAAGGTCAACATCAACTGCACCGCGACGGCCGCATCCGCCGCCGTACCGCCTTCAGCCAGCACCGCCCGGCCCGCTTCGGCGGCGGCTGGATGTGCGGCAACGACCATATATGAAGACGCGGTTGCAGATTTGACCGCCCCAACGGCATAGGTGTCTTCGGGTTGCACCGCCTCCTGTGCGGACCCGGGGGTGGCAAAGGCCAGTACGGCTAGACTGACAAGAGATGCGGCGCGTTTCATCAGATATACCCTTTGATTGTTTCATACAGTGACGTTGGCACATCAATGCCATCGCGCGCTGTGTTCGCCCGGTTTGCAGCCCGGCGTGCACCCGGCAGGCGAACGCCGTCTTCACCTTCCAATTCCTTTAACAAGGCCTCCCCCGCCTCAACCGCACCGCTGCCGCCCATTCGGGTCGGATCAAAAGCGATGATCAATTCACCACCGAGCGCCGGGCCTTCGCCGTCATCTTCTTCTTCGATCCCGAGAGAGGTCAGTTCACCGATCAAGGGCCCGGCCAAAAGATCGACCATTAAGGCAATCGCAGCCCCCTTATAGGCCCCAAACGGTGATTGCGCCCCTTTGAGAATTTCGTTCGGGTCGGTCGTCGGATTGCCGTTGACGTCAACACCCGCCCCTAACGGTGCTTCATGCCCGTCACGCGCCATGATCATCACCTCGCCACGCGCCGAATGGCTGGAGGCCTGATCAAAAATCATCGCGTGCTGCCCCGTGCGCGGCCAGCCAAACGCCATCGGGTTGGTGCCAAACATACGGCGCTTCCCGCCGTGCGGGGCGACATATGGGGGTGAACAGGTGAACGCCATGCCGACAAGCCCCTGATCGGTAAGCGCCTCCACCTCTGGCCAAAGCGCAGCATAGTGAAAAACCCGCGATATCCCGAGTGTCGCCATACCGTGTTTGCGTGCGGCATCAGCTAGGGCAGGCAAGCCAACCTCATGCGCCAGAGGGGTGAACCCCTTGTCTGCGTTCATTCGCAAGATCGCACCATCAGATTCGGTAATGACGGGATTCGCATCCCCGTTTGCTTTGCCTTTTTTGAAGGTTTCAACATATGCAGGAATGCGAAACAGCCCATGCGAAGCCGCGCCATCTCGTTCCGCGCGCCAGATTATGCGCGCAATCGCCTGCGCATTTCGCTGATCCGCGCCGCTGGCCAAAAGAGCAGCGAGAGAAAGGTCATAGGCGTCATCGAGCGGCAGATGAGTGGTCGTCATGCCAAGTATCCTTAGGTTCCGGGGTTTTCCCCACAACCCTACGGCTGACGGTGAATGTGCCGCAAGAGGCACCCGCAGTTTGCCTTTCGTCACAACCGTGTTGGCAAACTGCACATATGCCGCATTTTTTCTTAGCCTTGCTCGAACACCGTGCTAACGTCATTTCCGATGGCAGGTTGCAGCGGGGAGTTTGGCTGCGGCAAACCCAATAGGTGGAGGAAACGATATGAAACTTTTTGGCGCGCTTCTTGGCGCAGTTATTCTGACAGCAGGCGCAGCACAGGCAGATACGCTTTCTGGCTTTGATGAGCAGGGTAACGCGAAAACCATCGACACTGCGGCTGTCAGTGGCTGCACGGTTCTTTACGATTCGGCAGGCAATGCGCTCGAAATCTGCAAGTTGCAGAAAGTTCAGCTGCGCCCCGCGGCATCCACACGTTCACGCCCCGGTTCCAGCAATGATCAACCAGCGGCGGCCGTTGTTTTCAAACGGGTGGCTGACTAACCTGATCCTCGCGAACGTCGTCGCAGGCTTGGACGCCGCAGACAGTGTCGCGTAGAATTGCATTCAATCAGGCGCTGCGAACCTTCAGCGCCTGATTAGTCGTGCGGCCCGCCCGCTTTGACCACTTTTTGAGCGGCCGGCAAAAAGATCACGAAAAACCGAATTCGGGGTAAACCATTTGGTGCGCCGCTCCGTATATAGAGCATGAACCAATCTGTTACCCTTCTCTGGTGCCGTAAAGATCTGCGCCTTACCGACAATCCCGCGCTGCGGGCCGCCATCAATCGTGGCGCAGTCGTACCCGTATTCATTCTGGACCCTGAGACAGAGGCCGCGCTCGGCGGTGCGGCCAAGCTGCGTTTGCAGATGGCGATCGAGGCGTTCAGAGCAAAGCTGCGCGCCTTCGATGTACCGCTGATCCTGCGCCGCGGCGATGCCCTGACCGTGCTAAAAGACCTCATCGGGGAAACAGGCGCAGATGCTGTGATGTGGGGCCGCCTGACTGACGGCGCTGCGCTGTCACGGGACAAGGCCGTAAAGGCCGCTCTCAAGGACGAAGGGCTTACTGCGGAAAGTTTCGATGGGTTTACGCTGCTGGATCCCTGGCGGGTCAAGACCGGGGCTGGTGGTGCCTATAAGGTCTATACCCCGTTCTGGCGCGCCGTTTGTCAGATGGACATTCCCCGCCCGCTTGCGCCGCCTTCTTCAATTCCGACCGCTGGAAAACCCATCGCAAGCGATGCTCTTTCGTCCTGGAATCTGAGCGACGCAATGGGGCCTGCGGCGCAGGCACTCGCCACCCATATCGAAGCGGGGGAAGACGCGGCGCTTAACCGTCTGGATGACTTTCTCGACCGCGCAGGCAGGTACGGTGATGACCGCAACGCATTGGCAAAGCACGGCACATCGCATTTGGCAGATCATCTCGCGTTGGGGGAAATTTCACCGCGAACCGTATGGGCAAAACTCGAAGCCCATGGCAATGGCGGTGCGGCGATGCGTCAAATCGTGTGGCGTGACTTTGCCCATCACCTTTTGTTCCATGACCCCGAGATGGAGCGCCTGTCATGGCGGCGCGAATGGTCTGCCTTTCCCTGGCGTGGTGACAATGATGATGCCGAAGCGTGGCGGCGCGGCGAAACCGGTGTCGATGTAATCGACGCCGCCATGCGCGAGCTTTGGGTCACGGGGCGCATGCACAACCGGGCACGAATGCTGGTTGGCAGTTACCTGACCAAGAATCTGATGACCGACTGGCGGGTTGGCGAAGCACATTTTCGCGAAACCCTGATCGACTGGGATCCGGCAAACAACGCGATGGGTTGGCAATGGGTGGCCGGTTGCGGCCCTGACGCGGCACCCTTTTTTCGCATCTTCAACCCCGAAACCCAGGCCGAAAAATTCGACCCCGGCGCAAAGTATCGGCAAAAATGGCTTGGAAAAACACAGTTTTCACAAGACTTTATCGCAATGCGCCCTAAGTCCACACCTGTAAAACCACGGCATGAGGTTAAACAGCTGGTCGACCTGAAACGCAGCAGGCAAGCCGCATTGGACGCCTGGAAAAACATGAGAGAGGCCGCCGAAATCACGGCGCCGGACGAAGGATAAGCAAGTGAAAATAGCAGTTATTGGTTCCGGCATTTCTGGCCTTGGCGCAGCATATGCATTGCATGAAACCCACGACGTGACATTGTTCGAAGCGGCTGACCGGCTGGGCGGTCATGCCAATACAGTAACGGCAGATTGCGGCGATCAGCTTATCGACGTCGACACCGGCTTTATCGTTTTTAACGAAACCAATTACCCAAATCTGACGGCGCTGTTCGAACACCTCGACGTTGAAACCATCCAATCGGACATGTCTTTCGGGTTTTCGATGGACGGCGGCGCGTTTGAATATGCCTGCGATAACCTCGACAAGATTTTCGCCCAGCGCACGAATATTTTCAAACCGCGGTTCTGGACAGGGTTCCGCGAAGTCTTGAAGTTTATGAAACGCGCGCCTGCCGCCCTCGAAGCGGGTGAACTGTCCGGCGTTTCCCTACTGGACTGGCTTGACGACGAAGGCTTTGGCAAACCGTTTCAGGATCAGTTCATCCTGCCAATGGCTGGCGCCATATGGTCCACCCCCGCCTCCGAAATGGGGGCCTTTCCCGCCGAAAACTTCATCCAGTTTTTCAAGAACCATGATCTCTTCACAGGTTTGGCCGAAGCGCAGAAGTGGCGCACGGTCAAAGGTGGTTCGCGGAAATATGTATCTGAACTTGCCAAACGGCTTGGCCCCGCAGCGCGCCTGTCTTCACCGGTTGCAAGTGTTCGTCGGCTGGGCCAACTGGTCGAAGTGAAACTTGAAACAGGTGAGGTTGCTGTGTTTGATCAGGTCATCATGGCCTGTCACGCGCCCACCACACGCCGATTGCTAAAGGACCAAGACGCGCAGGAGCGTGCCACATTGGCCCCCTTCCGTACTACGCAGAACCGCGCAATCTTGCACCGTGACGCGACCTTGATGCCAAAACGGCGCAAGGTGTGGTCGAGCTGGTCCATGCTGACCGAGGCTGATGGCGCGGATAAGCCGGTTACGCTCAGCTATTGGATGAACCGCCTGCAATCATTGCCTAAGGAGCATGACTTGTTCGTGACATTGAACGCAACGAATGAGCCAGACCCCGCACTCACAATCGCGAGCTTTGACTACGAACACCCCTATTTCGACAAGGCCAGCTTTGAAGCGCAGAAAAAAGTTGACGACATTCAGGGCCGCGGCGGCATCTGGTACGCAGGCGCATGGCTGGGGTGGGGGTTCCACGAAGACGGTCTGAAATCAGGCCTGCGTGTGGCTGATGCGCTCGGCGCAAGGCCCGGTTGGGCACGGGCGTTTGGCCCCCGCCTTACCATGCCCGCACCACCAACAACCATTATGGCGGCAGAGTGAGCGATACAGAACACAGGCTCTATGTTGGCGAGGTGATGCACATGCGGCTTCGCCCGTTTCACCATCAGTTTCGCTATCGCGTTTTTACCGCATTGCTGAACATTGATGCCCTCGAAAGCGCAAAACGGCGCGTGTTTTCGTTTGAGAAATTCAATCTGTTTTCATTCTATCGTCGCGACCATGGCGCGCGCGATGGCACGGACCTGCGCCCCTGGGTCGATAACCTCGTGGCCAAGGCGGGACAGCCGCGCGCGGAGACGGTCATGTTGCTTTCCATGCCGCGGTTCCTCGGCTGGGCGTTCAACCCAATTTCGATCTATTTTTGCTATGATCGCAATGGCGGGCTGGAAACGATCGTTTACGAGGTCAAGAATACGTTTGGTGATCAGCACCCTTACGTTCTGGATGCGCGCCCCGACCCGGACGGTGCTGCACGCCATGAACAATGCAAGGAAATGTACGTCTCGCCCTTCATTGAAATGAACCAGACATATCGTTTCACGATCAGGCCCCCCGATGAACGCCTCGCCATTCGAATAAAACAGACCGACCAGGGCGACGATCTGTTGATTGCAACGCAGTCAGGCAGCCGTGTTCCCTTGTCTGACCGTAAACTGATTGGCCTGAGCCTGACGCACCCGTTGGCCGCCATCAAGATCTTTGCCGCGATCCATTGGCAGGCGCTGAAATTGAAGCTGAAAGGCGCGCGTTTCATCCGTTATCCGGGCGAGAAGCACGCAATTTTGCCCAAAGCAGCGACGGAACCCCCGTCTCAACCTTGATTTTCCATCAATAATGCCCCCAAAATTTGCGTTGGGGGAGACCGAAACTGGCCGCGAGGGGAGTTGCGACCGAATGTCAGCCGCAGTGAATACAAAAAGCCCGCGATATTTCGGTGCCGTTAAGGGCATCGTCAGCGAATTGAGCAAAGGGAGCCTGACCATTGTGTTGCCTGATGGGCAACGCTTTGAAACCGTTGGTGCCGAACCCGGCCCGGCGGGTGAGTTGATCGTACGGCAAGATGATCTGTTCGGGCGCATCATTCGCGACGGCGACCTTGGCTTTGCCGAAGCCTATATGGACGGCTGGTATGACACGCCAGATCTGCAAGCCCTGCTTGATGTCATTATGATCAATAACGATAGCGTCGGGCGCGGTTTTCCGGCGCAGGGCTTTGTGCGGATGTTCGAACGCCTGCGTCATTGGATGAACCGCAACACCAAATCAGGTTCAGCGAAAAACATCAGCGCCCATTATGATCTTGGAAATGAATTCTATGCCAAATGGCTGGATGAAACCATGAGCTATTCATCCGCGCTCTACCGTTCGGACAATGAAAACATGAAAGAGGCGCAGATCAACAAATACGCCTCCATCTGTGATCGTATGAACATGGGCGAAAACGCGCATGTGCTTGAGGTTGGCTGTGGCTGGGGCGGGTTTGCCGAATATGCCGCCGGTGTACGCGGGGCAAAGGTAACGGGCCTGACAATTTCGCGGGAACAGCATGATTTCGCCAAGGAACGCATGTTTCGCGAAGGTCTTGCAGACAAGGTTGAAATCGTCATGCGCGACTATCGGGATGAGCGCGGCACATATGATGGCATCGCCTCCATCGAAATGTTCGAGGCCGTGGGCGAAAAATATTGGCCCGGCTATTTTGACATGGTGCGGGGCCGCCTCAAACCCGGCGCGTTTGCCTCACTTCAGATCATTACCATCGCGGATAAATTGTTCCCCTACTATCGCAAGAATGTCGACTTTATTCAGAAATACATCTTCCCCGGCGGCATGCTCCCCTCCCCCAGTGCGCTGCGTGAGCAGGTGGCCAAGGCGGATATGGAGTTCACCGGTTCTGTTGAGTTCGGTCAAAGCTATTCAGAAACCTTGCGCCATTGGCATGAGGTTTTTAACGACCGCTGGGATGAAATTACCCAGCTCGGCTTTGACGAGCGATTCAAGCGAATGTGGAATTTTTATCTCGCTTCCTGTGCCAGCTGTTTCATGGCCGGAACAACAGATGTGACGCAAATCTCAATTCGGAGACCTTCGTAACGCATGGCCAAAAGATCATCAAAAGACTACGGCATCGGAGCCTTGCTCAGCACGCTTTTGATGACCATCGCGACCGGTGCCGCGATGTGGGTGCATTTGCTGCGTCCCGACTATACGGATCCTGAAAAGATCTTGCCAATGCTATCCTGTGTTTTTGGCGGGGTTTTGCTGGGGTGGTTCGTATTAAGCAGGCGTCTTGACCGGGGGCTTTTCGGATCCGGGCTTGCAGGTATCGCAACCGCCGGGATTGGGACGGTATTGTTTACGGTTCTTGCGGCATCGCGCTCTGCCTATTTGATTCAAGCGTCTGGTCAGTTTGTATCAAACCCCCATATGATCAAACATACGTGGCATGAAACCTGGCGCGTGTTCGGGGTAATTTACACCGACATTCCCACAATCAGCACATTGTTCGGAATTGCATTTCTGGCCGGCTTGATCGGCAGCCTTTTGCGTGTTCGCAAACGCTGACACAATGAACCACATCTCCCGCCTCACATGTGCCGCTTATGGCGCGCCAGCCTTTGCGCTTGCGGCGCTATACTTCCCCGTTTTCGTTTATCTCGCCCCCTATTACGCAGAGCGGCAAGGCATCGCCCTCGCTGCGATCGGCGGCTTGTTTATCGCCGTCCGCCTGATCGACGCGGTGACAGACCCGGCAATGGGGTGGCTGTCTGACCATACGCCGGGTGTTCTGGCGCGGTTCGGCAGGCGGCGCGTCTGGCTGGCCGTTGCCTTGCCCATCATTTGCCTGTCAGTTTGGATGCTGTTTACGCCACATGCAGACGCTGGCTTTGGCTACCTTGCGTTTTGGTTAACGCTGCTCACATTGGGCTGGACGGTCGCACAGACACCCTATTTCGCGTGGGGGGCGGAACTTTCGGGCGATTATGACGTACGCGCCCGTGTTACCAGCTGGCGAGAGGGATTGGGCCTTGTCGGCGTGACACTGGCGATCCTGTTGATACACGCGACCAGCGACGGATTACCGGGGCTGAACGCTGTCGCAATAATGGTCATTATCACGCTGCCCATCGCGGTGCTGATCGCGCTTCGGTACGTGCCAGAACCGCGCAATTTTTCACGCCAATCATTATCAATTCGCGAAGCAGGGCGCGCTATCGCAGGGAATGCCCTGTTCCGCCGGTTGGTGGGGGCGTATTTCATCAACGGGTTGGCCAATGCGTTACCTGCTGGCCTTTTCGTCTTTTACATTCGCGACCTGTTGCAGGACGCAGAAGCGGGGTTTCTGATCCTTGTCTATTTCGTTTGCGCGGTCATCGGCTTACCGCTTTGGAACAAGCTGGCGGCGCGCACGGGGTCAAAGCATCGCACGTGGGGCATCGCCATGATCTACGCGAGCCTCATATTCATTCCAGCGGCCTTTCTCGGCCCGGGCGATACGGTGATCTTTGGTGTGATCTGCGTGCTAACGGGCCTCGCCCTCGGCGCTGACCTCGCCCTGCCCGCCGCGATACAAGCCGATGTCGTGGACCAGGACACGGCTGAAACCGGTGAGCAGCGCACAGGCGTTTATTTCGCCATTTGGTCGTTGATCACCAAAGCTGCGCTTGCGGTCGGCGGGGGCGTTGCCCTGATCATCCTGGACGTTGTCGATTTCCAAACCAATGCTGCAAACGGCGAGACTGCGCTGACCGCCCTCGCGATGCTCTATGCCCTCGCGCCAGCGGTGCTGAAGATGATCGCGGTCGCGATGATGTGGAACTTTCCTTTGGACCGCGCACAACAATCGGACCTGCGCGCCCGCATTGAAACCTAATCCAAGGCGGCTCTTCGATCCGGGTACGGTACCGCATGACCCTGATCAATCATCCATTGATTAACATTTAGGTCATCGAGGTAGATCTCTGCGAGATACCGCCCGTATTTACCTTTGCCATCCTTGATCGTGCACAGGGTCACTTCACGGCCCTCGATCAAATCGGCCAGTGCGACCTTTGCCGCTGCGCCCGCTGCTTTTTCTTCATCAGATACGGCCGCGCCCGCGCCGTATCGGCGAAGCTCTGGCGCATCAATCGCATAGAGGCGCAATTTTTCATCCCGCACCCAGATGTGGAACCCAAGGTCGATATTTGCGCGCACCGTATCACCGTCAACCACCTCGGTAATTTCCGCGTGATACGTATAAAACTTGCAGCTTTCCTCCGCCACAAGGGGCGAAGCCAAAGCCAAAGCGGCGCAGGCATATGCGAATGTTCTGGTCATGTTCTATTTATTAACAAATCGTTAACATTCGCGCCATTCGAAAATAGATCAAATTCTAACGGTTTCCGATTTCTCTTCAGACAACAGCACGTTGCTTTCGACCTCGCCCACACCGGGCAGGGTCATTATGCGTCGGCGCAAGATGCGTTCAAAATCAGGGAGATCGCGCGCCACCACACGCAGGCGGTAGTCATAAACCCCCAAAACGTGCTGAACGAGTTGCACCTCGGGAATGGCTGTCACGGCCCGCTCAAAGCTTTCAACCGATGCGCGCCCCGAACGGGCCAGCTTGACCCCCAAAAACACCACAACCTCAAAGCCCAGCGCCTTGCGGTTCAAGGCAACGCGCCGCCCGCTGATCACGCCAAGGTCTTCCAGACGTTTGATTCGACGCCACGCCACGGGCTGCGAAACGCCAGCCTGCTCCCCCGCTTGCTTGGCATTCAGTGACCCATCGGCCATCAACGCCCGCAGCAGGGCAAGGTCGGTGGCATCAGGCTCAAACCGGTTCATAGCGGCAGTCTTTCGGTGCTCTTGACCTCAGAAATCAGCATGAGCGCGTCAATATCGGCGATATGTGGGAGATCCAGAATGCGGGTTTTCAGGATATCCTGATAGTGCTCCAGCGACCGTGCCGCGACATCCATACGAACATCAACGCGCCCCAAAAGTGTTTGCAAAACAAGGATTTCGGGTACTTTTTTGGCAGCGGCGATAAATTCTTCAAACGCGCCCCGGTGGGTCTTGTCAAGCCGCACGCGCAAAAAGACCATTACGTCATAGCCAAGTTTGCGCAAATCGACGTCAACGACGCGGCCCTCAATAATACCGGCATCCTGCATCCGCTCCATCCGCCGCCAGCAGGGAGAGGTCGAGAGGCCCACTTTCTGCGCCAGCTCAGCGGCGCTTAATGTTGCGTCTTCTTGCAGCTCCCGAAGGATGCGTCTGTCGATATCATCTATCTTGTGCATGAATTTGCTTACAGCAGATAAATTTCAGAATGTCTATTCCAATAATATCGCAAATTCGGGCAACAAAGACATGCAAACGCAACACGCATGCCTATGCTCCCCCCATCGACAATCAAACAAGAAGGAGATGCGGGATATGCGCGTCTATTACGATCGTGACTGCGACATCAACCTGATCAAAGACCGCAATGTTGCGGTTGTTGGTTATGGCTCTCAGGGCCACGCCCATGCGCTCAACATGCGTGACAGCGGTGTCAAAAACGTCGCCGCCGCCCTGCGCGACGGTTCCGCCTCTGCTGCCAAAGCCGAAGCTGAAGGCCTGACCGTTATGGGCATTGCCGAAGCTGCTGCCTGGGCCGATGTCATCATGATGACGATGCCCGACGAATTGCAGGCAGAAACCTACTACAAATATATCCACGACAACATGAAGCCCGGCGCAGCCTTGGCTTTTGCCCACGGCCTGAACGTGCATTTCGCGCTGATCGAGCCACGCGCAGACGTTGACGTGATCATGATGGCACCAAAAGGCCCTGGCCACACGGTGCGCGGTGAGTTCACCAAAGGCGGCGGCGTGCCTTGCCTTGTTGCGGTCCATCAGGACGCATCTGGCAAAGCCCTCGAAATCGGCTTGTCCTATTGCTCGGCTATCGGTGGCGGCCGGTCCGGCATCATCGAAACAGACTTCAAGGAAGAGTGTGAAACCGATCTCTTCGGTGAACAGGCTGTTCTGTGTGGTGGCCTTGTTGAGCTGATCCGCATGGGCTTTGAGACGCTGGTCGAAGCTGGCTATGAGCCTGAAATGGCTTACTTTGAATGCCTGCACGAAGTGAAGCTGATCGTAGACCTGATCTACGAAGGCGGCATCGCCAACATGAACTATTCCATCTCCAACACGGCGGAATACGGCGAATACGTCTCCGGCCCACGCATCCTGCCTTACGACGAGACCAAGGCGAAGATGAAGGCGGTTCTGACCGACATTCAGAACGGCAAGTTCGTGCGTGACTTCATGTTGGAAAACAAGGTCGGCCAGCCGTCCTTCAAAGCGACACGCCGCAACAACGATGCCCACCAGATCGAAGCTGTTGGTGAGAAATTGCGGGCCATGATGCCATGGATTTCTGCTGGCAAGATGGTTGATAAAGCGAAAAACTAAGTCGATTTCGCTTTAGCGAAAACGACGACCGAGCCCAGCGCTTTGCCCCTTGGGCAAATCGTAAGGCGAGTAAAACTATGAAAGGCCCCACAACTACGGCGGGGCCTTTTTAGTGCGTTGTAACAATACGCATCGGCCTGATCACAGCCCTCTGCTAGGGTAACACCATGCGCTTGTGGCTCATTATCCTCATATTCTACCTCAATGACTTTGTTTTCATTGGGATTTATCGGTCTGATTGTACATGGGCGGAACCGGCTTTGTTGGTCGCCGATTATGCGTTCAGGATTGCCGTGCTGGCGCTCATCTTCACCTCTGCTGCGATGTATCGCCCCATAAACACCAGCCTTGCACTGGAGCGATACGACGGCACCGACAGCGTAAAGGACTTCGGATTATTATTCCTCGTCTATTTGCTGATCCTCCCGTTTGTGGCCCTGACGGCTCTTTCCGGCAACGCCAGCGAAACGGAAAAGCTGTGGGAGCTTCTGTTTCGGTTTCAGGCTGGCCCAAACTATGCCTTGCGGGTCTTTGACCTCACGGTTGGCCTCCTGCTGGTTGCAATCGTTGAGGAGTTGGTCTTCCGCAAACTCCTGCTTGACCGGCTCAAGGCCAGAGGGTTCCGTTGGTGGATCGCAATCCCGCTCGCGACCATCATTTTTGCGATGATGCATTGGGGCGGAGGCACAATCACAGTTTTTGTGGCTGGCATATTCGGCGTCGCATGGGGTGCATTCTACTGGGTCAGAGGCAGAGTGGGCGCTCTCATTGTCTGGCACTATCTGGCCAATCTACATATGAACTTTCTTTAACGCCCTTTACCGTTCAGTTCTGAGAGCGCGCCGCCACTGCCCCTCTACCCCAGCCCCGCCAGCCCGAGCGTCTGCGCCCAAACCGCATCTTCGATCTGCACCGGGTCTTGCCCGACCTTGCCTTGACCGGGCATGCGTGCGTCCTCGTCCAGCGCCACGCCTTCCGCGACTTGTTGCAACCGGTCAAAGAAGGCAGGTGACGTGCCGGGGTCCATCAGCATGTAATATTGGCCAAGGTCATGCGGTGGCCCCTCTGGTGCTTTCAGTGGCTTCACATCCCGGCTGACCACCCCGCCGGTCATGCCAGCGGCCAGCAGTTCGGCCATCAGGCCAAAGCCCCAGCCTTTGTAATCACCCATGCTGACGAGGGAGCCGCCGATAGCGGCGGCGGGGTCCGTCGTCGGGTTGCCATCGGCGTCAAGCGCCCAGCCCTCCGGGATGCTCTCCCCAGCGGCCTTGGCCATGGTAATCTTGCCCAGCGCAACCGTGGTGGTCGACTGGTCAAACTGCATCGCGATACCGCCCGCGCCGTCTGGCACGGAAAACGCAATCGGGTTCGTGCCGATCACACGGGTTTTGCCACCGGGAGGGGCCACAATGGGAGAAGCATTGGTTAGGCCAAACCCGATCAACCCTGCGCGCGCGATCTGTTCGGTAAAATAACCCAGCGAAGTACAGGTATGAGCATGCCCGACGGCAAGGCTCGCCACACCGCATTCTTTCGCCGCCGCGATCGCCTCGGGCAAGCCCCGTGCGAAGGCTGATTGGGCAAAGCCGAATTTTGCATCCACCATCACACTGCCGGGCCGAGGGCGTGTCACGACCGGATCGGCATTGCCGTCAACGCGGCCTGTCTTAAGCTGCACGCAATAGCTTTCGAGATAGTAAAGGCCGCAAATGCGGTTGCCGACTGATTCAGCCTTGCGCACTGCCTTGGCAACTTCCGCCGCAATCCAGGTTTGCGCGCCGTGGCGCTCCAGCGCAGTTCTTGTTGTGCTTTCGATTTCGTCCAGCGACAGTTCGGGCATTGGTTTTTCCTGCTCTTGAATACGGCCCAAAGCCGATTGGCAGTAGTGTTGGTCAAGACAGCCACGCTTTGCAATCACTGCGACGGCGTTTTTGCGTTCAAAAGCGCCCATGAGTCACCCGCAACAACATCACATGCCGGGTCTTCCAAAGCTGCATACCACCACGCGCGCAAAATAGATTAGACATGGCCGCATGAACCCTATGCGTGGCATTGCCTATAAGCTCCTCTCTGTCGCTGTCTTCATGGCGATGGCTTCGTTCGTCAAAGCGACAGCCCCTGTGGTACCTGCGGGAGAGGCGGTCTTCTTTCGGTCCGCATTTGCCTTGCCGGTCGTCATTATCTGGCTCAGCCTGCGGGGGGAGTTTCCCGGCGCGCTGCGCACCCCAAACCCGGTTGGGCACCTGTGGCGCGGCCTGGTCGGATCCGGTGGTATGGCGTTTGGCTTTCTTGCGCTTGGGCTGCTGCCGCTGCCCGAAGTAATCGCCATTGGCTTTGCTGCGCCTATCCTCGCGACCATCTTTGCGGCCATGTTCCTCGGCGAAACCATCCGGGTCTATCGCATGGTCGCTGTGGGGCTTGGGTTGATCGGAGTTGTTTTGATTATTTCACCGCGTCTGTCAGAAATTGATCCTGAAAGTGCGACCAAGATGGAAACGATTGGTGCCTTTGCGGCCCTGATCGCCGCTGTTTTCGCAGCCTTGGCGCAGGTCTTTGTGCGCAAGCTGGTGTCAAAGGAAAGCACAGGGGCGATTGTCTTCTATTTCTCCATCACGACGACAACACTTTCGCTCGGCACCTTGCCGTTCGGATGGGTGATGCCCGACATGATGACCGCGCTCATGTTGGTGGCCACTGGCCTGTTGGGCGGTGCCGGGCAGATTTTGCTGACCATGAGCTATCGCCACGCAGAAACATCGCTGGTCGCGCCGTTCGACTATGCCCAAATGCTGTTGGCGCTGGTGATTGGGTATTTCGTGTTCAGTGAATTGCCGACAGGAACGATGTTGGTGGGCGCTGGCCTGACCACGTGCGGTGGTTTGCTGATTATCTGGCGGGAACGGCAGTTGGGGATCGAACGGCGGCTGGCCCGCAAGGTGATGACCCCGCAGGGTTAACCATCTCTCGCCCCGTGAATATGCCCCTCCGCCGCACCGGACATTGACAGCGAAGGGGTTTGATTTCTACGCGCAGTTAGAAATTGTCTTTGCGTTTCCTAATCTCTGCAAACACTTCGGCATCACTTGCCGTTTCCATGCCAAGACATGCCCGAATTGCCGGATCAGCCGCGCGCAGGAACGGGTTGGTTGCCCGCTCCATTCCGATGGTTGAAGGCGATGTTGCCTCCCCCCGCTCACGTTTGGCCTGCACGGCGGAAATCTGTGCGACAAGGTCGGGGTTATCGGCATCAACCGACGCGGCAAATTTCGCATTGGCCAGCGTATATTCATGGGCCGAATAGACGATTGTTTCCGCAGGCAGATCCGCCAGTTTCGACAGGCTTTCCCACATCATCGCAGGATTACCTTCAAAAATACGGCCGCAGCCCAACGTGAAAAGCGTATCACCAGTAAAAACAACACCTACGTCAGGCAGATAGAAGTTGATCATATCAGTGGTATGACCAGGTGTGTGCAGGACGCGCACATCAGTTCCGCCAAAGGTAAAAACGTCTCCCTCCCCCATTTCCCGGTCCAGCCCGTCGATGGGTTGGGATACCTGGTGGGGGCCGATAACCTCGGCACCAGTGGCCGCTTTCACCTCCGCCAGACCATCGGTGTGGTCCCAATGATGGTGCGTGATCCAGATGTGGGAAAGTGTCCACCCTGTTTCTTTCAATGCGGCCAATGCCGCCCCGGCATCCCCCGCATCAACAAGCGCCGTCTGACCGCTGGTTTCATCATGGACAAGCACGCCGTAATTGTCGGAGCCATAGGCAAACTGATGGAATTTCATCACCACTCCCCCGTGTTTTCCATGGACACCCAAGGTTCCGCAGGGGCCTGCGCCTCGCCTTCCTGCAACAACTCAATGGAGATCCCGTCAGGTGAGCGGACAAACGCCATCCGACCATCCCGTGGTGGACGGTTGATCGTCACGCCTGCATCCATCAGCTTCTGGCAAAGGGCATAAATATCATCGCATTTATACGCCAGATGCCCAAAGTTCCGGCCACCGGAATAGCTTTCCTTGTCCCAGTTATAGGTCAACTCCAACTCAGGGGCGTTGTTTGCGCGGGCGTCTGCTTCATCCTTCGCCGCGGCGAGGAAAATGAGCGTAAAGCGACCCGCTTCCACATCAACCCGGCGTGTCTCGATCAGCCCCAGTTTGGTGCAATAGAAATCGAGCGATGCATCGATGTCCTCGACCCGCACCATCGTGTGCAAAAAGCGCATGAGTTTCATCCTTTGTTAGTTCTCTTTCTTGATACCTAGAGGCTACGTCGCGCGGCGTCCACTGCATCGAGAAAGGTCAAAATTCAAAGCGGCAATTATTGCATTACGCAATTCTGCCCCCATCTACCAATCACGGGCATGCCACATCGGGTGCTCTGGTGAAGACAAGGCGATAACGCGGTGCGCTTCGGGCACGGCACAGGATCGCGCTTAGAGGAGACGACCATGAACTTAGACAAGTTCACCGACCGCGCACGCGGATTTATTCAAGCAGCACAGACCATTGCGCTACGCGAAAACCACCAGCGGTTTTTGCCTGATCACATTCTCAAGGCCCTATTGGATGACCGTGAGGGCCTTGCTGCCTCTCTGATCAACCGGGCGGGCGGTGATGCGAACGCGGCGCTTCAGGCGGTTGAGCTTTCCCTCTCCAAGCAACCATCTGTGGAGGGCAGCAATACCCAAATGTACATGGACGGTACCACCGCAAAGGTACTGGCCGAAGCCGACAAGATTGCCGAAAAGGCCGGTGACAGTTACGTCACCGCAGAACGTCTTCTGACCGCGCTTGCGCTCGCGAAGAAAACTGACGCTGGCAAGGCGTTGGAGGCAGCTGGCGTCACCCCACAGGCCCTCAACTCAGCCATCAATGACCTTCGCAAGGGGCGCACCGCCGACAGCGCAAATGCTGAGGGCAACTACGATGCGCTCAAGAAATACGCGCGCGATCTCACCGAAGATGCACGCGAAGGTCGGCTGGACCCGGTTATTGGCCGGGACGAGGAAATTCGCCGGGCGATGCAGGTTCTCTCACGGCGCACCAAGAATAACCCGGTTTTGATCGGTGAACCCGGCGTCGGTAAAACGGCGATTGCCGAGGGGTTGGCGCTTCGCATCGTGAACCGCGATGTTCCCGAAAGCCTGCAAGACAAAACCCTGATGTCGCTCGACATGGGCGCATTGATTGCTGGCGCAAAATATCGCGGTGAGTTCGAAGAACGCCTCAAGTCTGTGCTAAGCGAGGTAAGCGCCGCGAGCGGCGAAATCATCCTGTTCATCGACGAAATGCACACGCTTGTCGGTGCAGGCAAAGGCGATGGCGCGATGGATGCCTCCAACCTTTTGAAACCCGCCCTGGCGCGGGGGGAATTGCACTGCGTCGGTGCAACCACGCTGAGTGAATATCGTAAACACGTGGAAAAAGACGCGGCACTCGCCCGGCGTTTCCAGCCCGTCTTCATCGCAGAGCCGACAACGGAGGACGCGATTTCCATTCTGCGCGGCCTGAAAGAGAAATATGAGCTGCACCATGGCGTTCGTATCACTGACAGCGCGCTGGTGGCGGCCGCAACCTTGTCGAGTCGCTATATCGCGGACCGTTTCTTGCCGGATAAAGCCATTGACCTGATGGACGAAGCAGCATCGCGTTTGCGGATGGAGGTGGATTCCAAACCCGAGGAACTCGACGCCCTTGACCGCGACATCCTGCAACGAGAGATCGAAGCTGAAGCTCTGAAAAAGGAAACGGACACCGCCTCCAAAGACCGCCTGACAAAGCTCGAAAAGGAGCTTGGTGATCTGAAAGAGCGCTCCGCGACGATGACAGCGCGCTGGCAGGGTGAACGCGACAAACTCGCAGGTGCTCGCCAGGTGCAGGAGGCACTTGATCATGCGCGTTCAGAATTGGAGCAAGCCAAACGTGCCGGTGATCTCGCGCGGGCGGGGGAATTGTCTTACGGCGTCATTCCCGACCTTGAGGCAAAATTGGGGGAGGCTGAATCCACCGCTGATGTGATGGTTGAAGAAGCCGTCACCCCACAACACGTTGCCGCTGTCGTATCACGCTGGACAGGCGTTCCCGTCGACAAGATGCTCGAAGGGGAGCGTGATAAACTCCTGCGGATGGAAGATGAAATCGGTCGTCGGGTGATCGGCCAGCGCAAGGCCGTGACCGCCGTGGCCAACGCCACCCGCCGCGCACGTGCAGGGCTGAACGACCCATCACGGCCCATCGGCTCCTTCCTGTTCCTTGGCCCAACCGGTGTCGGCAAGACCGAGTTGACCAAGGCGTTGGCGGAGTTTCTGTTTGACGATGACAGCGCGATGGTACGCGTCGATATGTCGGAATATATGGAGAAACACGCCGTATCACGTCTGATCGGGGCCCCTCCCGGCTATGTCGGGCACGATGAAGGCGGGGTTCTGACTGAGGCGGTCCGCCGTCGCCCCTATCAGGTGATCCTGTTCGATGAGGTCGAAAAGGCACACCCTGATGTATTCAACGTCCTGCTGCAGGTGCTTGATGATGGGCGTTTGACCGATGGTCAGGGGCGCACGGTTGATTTCCGCAACACGTTGATCATCCTGACCTCCAACCTCGGTGCAGAAGCACTTGGTCTTGGTGGTGATGTGGCCGATGCTGAAGACGCTGTGATGGGGGCTGTTCGTGCCCATTTCCGGCCAGAGTTCGTGAACCGGCTCGACGAGATTGTGATCTTTGATCGCCTTACGCGTGAGAACATGAACGGCATCGTGGATATCCAGCTTGCGACCTTGGAAAAACGTCTTGCAATGCGCAAGATCAGGCTCGCGCTTGATGAGGCGGCCAAAGACTGGCTCGGTGATAAAGGGTATGATCCCGTTTACGGTGCACGCCCGCTGGCACGTGTGGTGCAGAAAGCTCTGCAAAACCCGCTCGCCGAACTGATCCTGAGCGGTGAAGTCCGCGATGGTGAAGTCGTGGAAGTCACCGCAGGCCCCGATGGTTTGATTATCGGTGAATTGGTGCAGCGGGTCGGCACATCCGGCCCAGATGCACCGCAAGCGACTGTCCACTAAAACAACAAAGGCCGCCGCCTCTCATCTGGGGCGGCGGCTGTCCTTACGTGTTCAGCAGCACCGTCAGGTCTTCGAGTTTGGCAACATCCTGAAGGGTGGCCTCCCGCGCCCAGCGAACAACCCGTGGTGACCGCAAGGCGAGGCCTGACTTGAGACGTGGGCTGGCGTGGATACCTTCGAACGCAATTTCAAAGACATGCTCTGGCCTGACCGACCGTACCGGGCCGTACCGTTCTAGCGTGTTCTGACGAACCCATGTGGCAAGCTCGCCAATCTCCGCCGCTGATAGACCCTCGACCGCTTTTGCCAATGGGATCAGTTCGTTACCTCGCCAAACGGCGAAGGTAAATTCGCCAATCTTGCCCCGCCCCTGCACGGCATGCGCATAGATTATCGCCGCGGTGACCGTCATCGGGGTTGCGTTCCAGCTTTGCCATTCTTTCCCCGCATCTTCCGCCGGATAAGGGGCCGCGGTGTGCTTGAGCATCAAGCCTGCGGAACCCTGCCTGCGTGAGATAGCATGATGCGCCGCCAGTTCATTCCACTTCTGGAAGTGAACCAAAGGCGACAATTTCACCGGGCGGTCAGCCCCGCGCGATTTCAGCCACGCTGTCAGGCGTGCACGCCGCTCGACATAGGGCATGGCGCGAATGTCTTTGCCCGCATCCTCAAGCAGATCAAAGGCCATCAAGGCAACAGGCGCCTCTGCTTGCACTGTTTTGGACGCCTTTTTTCGCCCAACCCGGCGCTGCAACACACTATGCGGCAAGGTCGCCCCGTCTGCCCAGGCGACAATCTCACCGTCAATCACTGAGCCATCGTTTATTCCTGCTGCGAGTGTCGCAAATTCGGGAAAAGCGCCGGTTATGATCTCCTGCCTTCGGGACCAGAGGAAATGCTGCCCACCGCGCAGGATAAGCTGGGCCCGAATACCTTCCCATTTCGGTTCCACAACCCAATCATCCACCCCGCCCGACAACGGGGGGCCATCAATTTGCACTGCTGGGCAAAATGGATAGGGGCGTGATAAATCCGCGCTCCCGTCTTGCGTGAAAACAAGATCGTCAAAGGTCACGGTTTCTGGTGTCCAAGGGCCTGACAAAGAGTGCGCCAGCGTGGTTTCATCAACGCCTGTTGCAACCGCAAGTGCCTGTACCAGAGTTTTTTGGCTTGTCGGTGCGCGAAAGCCGCCTGTGATCAGCTTGTTGAACAGGAACCGCTCAACATGGCTCATGCAGGTCCATGCATTCAGAACCACGCCCTTTTGCGCAGTTGCATCTTGCCCCCGCAGAGATACGGCAATCTCCATCCATTCTGCCAACGAGCGTTCGTTTGTTTGTGTGGCTTTTGGTGAGATCAAAGCAATCGTTTCTGCCACGTCGCCCACTGTTGAATAACAGTCTTCAAACAACCACGCCGGAATGCACGCCCATTCGATTGCCCATTCGCGAAGCATATTTGTGGTGACGCTGCGCTTTGGCCGCTGACCCGATAACAACGCGATAACCCACAAGCTGTCTTGCTTTGCAGCGTGGGTAAGATAGTCGGACAAGGCCGCCACATCGTCGGCCCCCGCGCCCGCACCATCAAGCGCCGTGAAAAGGGTCGCAAACTGCTTCATTGGTCATGCTCGGGTTCTTGCTCACGCGGGGCGCCGCCTGCGCCCCGTCCAGCCGATTGCACCACCCCGGCGTCATACCCCTGCGTTTTTAGCCACCGCGCAAAGGCCGAGGTATAGCCATGCGTTGCAAATACCCTTTCTGCGCCTGTTGCGCGTATTGCCCCGTTCAAGCCTTCCCAATCTGCATGGTCTGACAGGACAAACCCCTGCCCCGTGGAGCGACGGCGACGGTGCCCACGCAAACGCATCCACCCAGACGCAAAACCAGTCGCCACCTCACCGAATGGGGTAATCCATTCACCATTCAAAGCCGAAGGCGGCGCGATCACCAATGCCCCCGTGTAGGCACTGACATCTGTTGTTGCGGTCACGCGAACCGTGGGCGGCAAGCGATAGCCTTGCGCGCGCAAAATCTCATTGGTGTTTTCAATCGCGCTATGGACAAGAATGGGGCCAATATTGGCGTCGATGTTGGCAATGATCCGCTGGGCCTTACCAAGCGAGTATGCGCCAATAACGGAACAGCGCCCCTTCGCCCGATTCCCTTGCCACCATTCATTCAGCGACGCCATCACCCCTGCCTGATCATCCCATTTGTAAACGGGCAATCCGAAAGTACACTCAGTAATGAACGTGTGACAGCGAACAGGTTCAAACGGTTCTGACAGACCGTCAGCTTCGGTCTTGTAATCACCCGAAACCACCCACACCTCTCCGTCTACCTCCACCCTGATCTGGGCCGAACCTGGGACGTGGCCTGCAGGGTGAAAGCTGATCAGCGCCCCGCCAACGCGCCGCGTTTCACCATATTCGATGGTGTCCATCACAACCTTGCCCAACCGGTGACGCATAACGGGCGCTGCCTGCGACGTGGCAAGATAGCGTTTGTGCCCCGTTCTGGCGTGGTCCGCATGGCCATGGGTAATCAAGGCCCGGTCAACCGGGCGCATCGGGTCAATGAAGAAATCCCCGGCGGGGCAATAGATGCCCTGCGGTTTGAACTGAAGAACCATTGCCCAAACTTAGCCCCCGCACCCCGCGATGCAAGGAAAGGCCTGTTCAGGCGATCGCTGCGATCTGTTTGAGGAAATTTATGGCGATCACGTCTTTCTCATCATTCTGTGGTTCGGCCTGTGATGAAAGCATGACGATCACGACATCCCGCTCTGGGTCTGCGTAAAGCCATTGACCATGAATACCAACCGCCATGAATGCCTGTGACGGCGCGGGAAACTGATACCACTGACCGCGATAGCGCCCGCCGGGAATGAAGTCGGCAAAATCGCTGGCGGCCCAGGCCGCCCTGTCGCCCGCTGCCTTCATATCCGCTACCCAGGCCTCTGACACGATCCCCTCACCGCCTGCCATGAGCATCAGGCCGAGACGTGCAAGATCGTCCGTATAGGTTGAGATACCCCCGGCGGTTCGTGGCCCGCCAACACCATCAACCGTAAGTTGCGCATCACCGCAGCCAAGCGGTTGCCATAACAGCTCCGACACCAGATCCGCGAATTTTGCGCCGGTGATCGCCTCCAGCACAAGGCCGAGCATATCTGAGTTTGGTGAAAGATAGCGGAACACACCGCCATGTTCGCCTTCGCCTTTTTTGAGGCTCTGCAACATCTCCGCCAGCGGTTCAACATCATACCCCGGTGGTGCAGGGTTCCAGAGCATCGCACGACGATAACGGGCGTAATCACCGTCTTCGTTCAGGTATTCTTCGCTGAAATTGAGAGAGACGCGCATATCCAACAGGTTACGAACGCTACAATCGCCATAGCCTGAATGTGCTGCCGCCGGGACGTAATGCGCGATGGTTTTCTCAACATCCAGAACACCATAGTCGGCCATAATGCCGGCAATGACGCCCGTGATCGATTTTGAGATCGAGAACGCGATGTGCGGGCGGGATGCAACGCGGTAAGGCGCGCGCCAACGGGCCGCCACTTGCCCACGCTTCACGACCAACAATTCATCAGCTTCACATGCCGCCAGAAACTCTGGCGCGGCCATGCCATGCGGGCCAACAGGGACATCCGCGAGCGATAACGTTGGTTCCCCCGGCAATTCACCGCCGCCACCACCCGTGATCGGCGCAGAGGGGACAAGCATCGCGACGTTTTGAAAGGCCCATTGGCTATGGGGCCGTGCGCGCCAGTTAGCAAGCGTGACCGCCGCCGGATCGCAGCCATATGGGTTATCGGTCATCTTGCTCTCCCCACAAAAAAGGGCGCCCCAAGCGGAGCGCCCCCTTATTCTGTTGTCAGTGATTAGTGGCCGAGAATCTGGCTCAGGAACAACTGCGTCCGCTCGGACTGCGGGTTGTTAAAGAACTCTTCCGGCTCGTTCTGCTCCACGATTTGCCCTGCATCCATGAAGATAACGCGGTTGGCGACCATACGGGCAAAGCCCATCTCGTGAGTCACACAAATCATCGTCATCCCCTCTTCCGCGAGGGAAACCATGGTGTCGAGCACCTCTTTGATCATCTCAGGGTCGAGCGCGGATGTTGGCTCATCAAACAACATGATGCGCGGTTTCATGCAGAGCGAGCGGGCAATGGCCACACGCTGCTGCTGACCACCCGAAAGCTGGCCGGGGTATTTGTCGGCCTGCTCAGGGATTTTCACCTTTTCGAGGAAATGCATCGCCGTTTCTTCGGCTTCTTTCTTGGGCGTTTTACGGACCCAGATCGGCGCCAGCGTGCAGTTCTCCAAAATCGTCAGATGCGGGAACAGGTTGAAGTGCTGAAAGCACATGCCAACCTCCGCCCGAACCTTGTCGAGGTTCTTGAGGTCGGAGTTCAACTCCGTGCCATCGACGATGATGTCACCGGCCTGATGCTCCTCCAGCCGGTTGATGCACCGGATGAGCGTCGATTTGCCGGACCCGGACGGGCCGCAGACCACGATCCGCTCCCCCCGGTTCACCGTCAAGTTGATGTCCCGCAAAACGTGGAAGTCACCATACCACTTGTTCATGTTGCGGATTTCGATGGCGACCTCATCGGACACTTGCATGTTCGAGCGGTCTACATTGGTTGCTGTATCGGACATGTAACTTGTCCCCCTTAGCGATGATCGGTGGCCAGCTTACGCTCAAGTGCTTGAGAGTAGCGGGACATGCCGAAACAGAAGATGAAGAAGAAGAGCGCGATGAAGGCATAAAGCTCCCACACAACGCCGTTCCATGCCGCATCAGCGCGGATGGCGGTTGAAAGGCCGAGCGGATCAAGAAGCCCGATGATGATCACCAGCGTCGTGTCTTTGAACAGTCCGATAAAGGACGACACGATGTTGGGGATCGAGATCTTGAGCGCCTGTGGCAGAATGATCAGCCGCATGGATTGCGAATAAGTCAGACCCATCGCATCAGCTGCTTCATACTGACCTTTCGGCAAGGCCGCGATACCACCCCGGATCACCTCCGCCATGTAAGCGGCGGAAAAGAGCGTCACCATTATGCAGACGCGCAGGATGATATCAAAAGTCGTACCCGGCGGCAGGAAGTAGGCAAACAGCACCGATGCCACAAACAAGAGCGTAATCAGCGGCACGCCGCGGATAAACTCGATAAACCCAACCGAAACCGCCTTGACGATCAGCAGGTTGGATTGACGGCCAAGCGCAAGCACGATGCCGATGGGCAAGGACGCTGCAATCCCAGACACCCCGATGATCAGCGACAGCATAAAGCCGCCAAGAAGGCCGCTTTCGACAGTACGAATGCTGAGCGGGATTGCCGATTCAAATGCCGTTTCAAACTCAGCGGCACCAAAGAACCACCACACCAGCACCGCAAGCGTTGCGACAACGATCGTTGTCAGCGGCCCGAAGGCCTCACCCACAACAGATGTGAACAGGTCAGATCCGTATTTGACGACGGCATAACCGAGTACCGGGCCAACCAGAATGGCAACCGGGAACCAAACCGACCCACCCCAGACAAGGAAGTAGCCGATAAGCGGGTATACAGCCGAAAAGATCAGCAGTTTGCGCGGCATGGTTGTGAAGAGCACCGGTGCCAATGCAATGATCATCAACACAAAGGCCAATGTCGGGCGCCAGTACAGCTCTGATGGGTAGAACCCGAAGATAAACTGCCAGAACCGCTCAACAATAACGGCGAAACAGGCACCCTCTGCCTCGGCACGGCACCCTTTGAGCGACATCTCCGCTGGCCGCCAGGAGCTATCCAAAAGCCAGGGGAGCAGTTCATACACGATCAACGCGATGAAAAACACGGATACCACTGTCAGGATCGAGTTCACGACACCTGAAAACAGGTTGTCTTTCATCCATTTGACTGGCCCGACCGCGTTCGCAGGTGGAGGGGAAGCCGGGATTTGGCCTGTCGCGACGAAGGCGACTGATTTTTTATCGCTCATATCACCGCTCCTTCAACTTGGTTCGTTCATTGTACCAGTTCATCACCGCACTGATTGACAGCGACACGACCAAATAGAACGCCATGAGCAGGAGGATGGTTTCCATCTCACGGCCGGTCTGGTTCAGCGTAATACCGCCCAGCGTGCCGGTCGCGTCCATGTAGCCAACAGCAATGGCGAGCGACGTGTTTTTGGTCAGGTTAAGGTACTGTGAAATCAGCGGTGGAAAGATCACCCGCATCGCTTGCGGCAGAATGATCAGGTTCATGGTCCGGCCCGGCTGCATGCCGAGTGCGAACGCAGCTTCGGTCTGGCCTTTGGAGACCGACAGGATACCAGCACGAACGCTTTCCGCGATGAATGCGCCTGTATAGAGGCTCAGCGCCAACCAAAGGGCAACGAAGCTATCACGCAGATAGGTGCCGCCTTTGAAGTTAAAGCCTTTCAGTTCCGCGAAGCCGAGGTGAAAACCCAACGCCAGAAGAAGGGCAATCAGCGGCAAGAAGACCACGCCAAGGCGCTTCCAAAGGACATTCGGGCGCTCACCTGTTGCGGCCTGAATCGCATCAGCGGACTTGCCGATCCGCCGGGAAACATACAGGCTGGCACCCAGGACGACGATGACAGCCAAAAGCTCAAGCGAAACCTTGAACAGTCCGAAATCCAAATCACCCAACCCGCGTGAGAACAACACCTCCGGCATATAGAAACCGCGGTTCGTAAACACGAAGGCCCCTGTATCAACGCCACGGAATTCGCGCGGGGAAGAGAGGCTTTCGTTAACGAAGGCCGTAACGATAATGATCCAGAGAAGGACCGGCACATTGCGGAAGCCCTCTACATAGACCGTCATCAAACGGGCAACGACCCAGTTCTTTGATAGACGGGCAACCCCGGCCAGAACGCCAATAACGGTCGCGGTGATACAGCCAACCAAGGCGAGAACCAGAGTGTTCAGAATCCCCATGACCGCGGCACGACCATGCGTGGATTGCGAGGTATACTCCAGCAATCGCTGGTTCACGTCATAACCCGCTGTCGAAGACAAGAACCCGAAATTGAAATCTTTCCCGAGGTCTTCAAGGTTCTGCACGGTGTTGTTCACCAGCCAGAACAATGCATAGACCAGCGCGAGCAAGACAACGACCTGAATGGTCGCGCCCCGGTATCGCGTGTCGTAAATTAGCTGCGAAAGGCGAAAGCCTCCGCCTTGTTGATTTGTCCCTGTTGCGGACATTTTAGGACCCCCTGGCAGACCCGTTGTAATTGTAAAGGGCGCGCCTTTCCGTTGGGAAAAGCGCGCCCTCTGTTAGCGGATAGTCAGCTCAGGCGCCGATCAACGGAATGGCGGCGTGTAGAGCAGACCACCATCGCGGTAGGACGCGTTGACGCCACGGCCAAGGCCGATTGCGGTATCTGGTCCAAGGTTACGCTCGAAGATTTCGCCGTAGTTGCCTTCGCTGGAAATCGCACGGAGCGCCCAAGCAGCGTCGAGGCCGAGCATCGCACCAAGATCACCCTCAGTGCCGAGCAAACGGTTAACTTCTGGGTTGTTCGTGCCTTTGGCCATTTCAGCTGCATTCGCAGCGGTCACGCCAAGCTCTTCTGCGGTGATCAAAGCGTTCAGAGTCCAGCGAACGATGTCGCCCCACTGGTTGTCGCCGTGACGTACGAGCGGGCCGAGTGGCTCTTTCGAAATGATTTCTGGCAGAACAGTGTGAGCTGACGGATCTTCGAATGTAGCCCGTGTCGCTGCGAGGCCGGATGCGTCAGTCGTATAAACGTCACAAGCATTTGACAGATACTTCTGCTGTGCTTCTGCGTTGGTTTCGATCGGAACCGGCTCATAGGAGATGCCGTTTGAACGGAAGAAATCTGCAAGGTTCAGCTCGGTGGTTGTACCGGTCTGGATGCAAACCGTTGCGCCGTCGAGTTCCTTCGCGGACGAAACGCCCAGCTCTTTTGGAACCATGAAGCCCTGGCCGTCGTAATAGTTCACGCCGACAAATTCGAAGCCGAGGTCAACATCGCGGCTGAATGTCCATGTCGTATTACGTGCGAGCACGTCAACCTCACCGGAAGCCAGCGCGGTGAAACGTGTCTTACCCGTTGTTGGCACGAACTTAACTTTGGACGAATCGCCCAGAACTGCTGCGGCAACCGCGCGGCATACTGAGACGTCAAAGCCGTCCCATTTGCCGTCTGCGTCTGGTGCTGCAAAGCCAACCAGACCCGTTGATACGCCGCACTTCAGCTCGCCGGCTGCTTTCACGTCATCGAGCGTGCCCGCTGACGCTGCACCCGCTGCCACACCGGCAATCGCCAATGCGCCGAGGAATACTGATTTTTTCATTTCTACATCTCCCTGATGTTCACTACGCGTTAGGGGCGGACCCGATCTTGCTGATCGCCGGCTCTCCCCCTGATGCGCTCTAAGTGTGATCACTCCACGCAAACCGCGTCAAGGGCCTGCACAAGGCGACGTTGCGCAAATTTTGCGCGAAGGGCGCTGGCGGTTGGGCGCACAAAGACAATTTATGTCATCACTATAGACTAATTCAGATCGCCCTGCCCCTTGGCCTCACAGCGCAGGTCATTTCCGCTCATCGTGAGTCCGGGAGAAATCAAAGGCGGCAAAAATCACGCTGCGTTTGGGCCATTTTTGTGGGGTGCTAATTAGTGCGCACGCATATCACTCGCATAAATAGGTCAAAAATACTGCCCCAAAAAAAAACCGAACTAACCAAAGGTAAAGTACCAAAATAATACCATTCCCCAGTCAAACATAAGTAGGCCTCAGCGCCGAACCGATTTTTGGGGGCACAGATTCTCTCACTCAGGTCCAATTTCAAAAACCAGGCAAGTGGTGGTCGCCGTTGCAAAGAGCTTGCCCTTTTCATCCTCGATCCGCCCCTCAGCCACACCAGTTCGCCGCCCGACGCGAACGACTTCACCGATGGCATATAGTCTCCCCGTTTCAACCGAAGCGGAGCGCAGCACATTCACCTTGTATTCCAGCGTGGTGTAAACTCTGCCTGCAGGAAGCATGGTTTGCACGGCACACCCCATGCAACTGTCGAGCAACGTGCCATACCAGCCCCCGTGCACCGAACCGATTGGGTTATAGCTCGCAAACCCCGGCACACCGGAAAAGACAACCCGCCCCTGCTCAACCGTATCAAGTTGATAATTCAATGTTTGCGCCATTGGCGCGTGGGGCAACGTCCCGTCTTTGATTCGCGTCATAAATTCCAGGCCAGACATCGCGGCCATTTCTTCGGGCGATGGAAAGTCAGCGGGGCTGTTGGCTTTCATGCTCATGTGTGCTCGTTCCTTCTTTGCGTTGCCACTAAGCGGCCTGCGGGCGTGAATGCGTGGAACTTTGTCGATAGACAGGCATCATGCCAAGCCGGAGCCGCAAAAAACTCAGCCCGCCCAAGATCGCCCAGGGCCTCTCTCCTTGATTCGGAGGTCACCAAGGCCCTGCGCCATTCGGTGCGATAGCGACTGCGCAGAGCCATTTTTCAAAAGATTGAGCCGTCATCGCCGCCCATATTTTTGAGAACGACCAGTCAGCGTGCGATTGCGGGCATCACCACGCTTGCAACCTCTGCGAGGCTACCGCATGATCAATCAACTATTATGCGTGAAATGGGAGGCTGTGATGCGGTTCACTGCTCTAGCGAGTGCGTTTTGTTTGGCGACTGTCGCCAGTGTTGGATTTACGACCAACGCCTCAGCGCAGGCGCTTGCCTGCGGTCAATCTTACACAATCAAGCCGGGCGATACCCTTCAGCGGTTGACCAACCGGGCATATGGCCCAGGGAAATCCTGGCAACTGATGTACAAACCCAATGCGGCAGTTGTTGGTCCGAACCCATCGCAGATCGAAGTGGGCATGGTTCTTCAGATTCCATGTCGCGATGGCGCGACCTCAGCGGCGACTTCGGCTTCGACCACCACCAGCGCCGCGCGCCCCCGCAACACAACCACAGCCACCGCAGCGGCGGCCGCTCCCGCACCTGCACCACAGCAGCGCATGAGGTTCCGCATGGTCACAGCGGATGACTTTGCGCCCTTCACCGACCGCAGCTTGCCAAAGGGCGGGATGATTACCGAACTGCTGGACACAGCAATGAAGCGGGTTGTTTCAGAAGACGATTACAAGATCGACTTCGTGAACGATTGGGGTGCGCAGTTCTCTCCTCTGCTATCTGACGGGCACTATGAATTTACCTTTCCATGGTACCGCCCAAACTGCGACGTGATCGAAAAGCTGGGTGAAAACTCTCAGTTCCGGTGCAACAACCTCGCCTGGTCCGACCCTGTATTCGAACAGATCATCAGCTACTACGTGCGCCCAAATCAGGTGCAGGCATTCACAAAGCACTCTGACCTGTTCGGCCTGACAGTATGCCGCCCAGTTGGGTGGGCGACCTTCATGCTGGAAGAGAAAGACATCAGCCCACCGCGCGTGACGATGTTTACCCCTGATTCACCAACCGATTGCTTTGAAGCCCTGCTCGAAGGTCGGGTAGATGTTGTGCCGATGGCATCCATCACGGCAGAGGACACCATCGCAAAACTTGATGTCGCGAACCTGGTTGCTGAGGCACCAGACCTTGCCACCATCGTTCACCTTCACGCTGTGGCCTCTATCGACAACCCGCAGAAAGATGAACTGCTGGCAGTTGTGAACAAAGGCATTCAGGAAATCCGCAACGACGGCAAGTGGTTTGAAATTGTGCAGCGCCACCTGATCGCTCATGCGCGGGCGACCGCATCGAACTAAGGTTATCCCAACCAAACCAAAAGGGCGGCTCAATGAGCCGCCCTTTTTTTGTGCGTTAACTGATATGCCTAAAGCAGGGTCAGCAAATGTGCTGCTGCAGCAAATTCGCCTTTTTTGCGGGCGGCCAATGCCGCTGCTTCATCATCAACGCCCCATTGCTCTGCCTGCCAGGTTTCATCGACGCGCGAGGTTGCCCACCCGTCTTCGACGCTCATCTGCTTCTCTGCCACCGCTAGCCCGATAACCAGTGACCCCGACAGGGCCACAAGATCATAAAGCGCGGTAAGCGCCAGCGGCTCATATTTTGCAACAGCTTTGGCGAGGTTTTGCAGCCCCGCTTCGGGTTGGGGCGTGTGCATCACACCCGTCGCCGTCACAAGCTGCGCATCGAACCGATCACGCGCCCACTCGATCAGAGGGTTCCAGGCTGCGATTTGGCGGTTAACAAGCTCCGCCGGCCCATCCGCGCGATAACAAATCAGATCAGACCCGCCATAAGCTGCAACCATTTCAACCACCGCATCAAATTCCGGGGCCGTGCGATCGATAGAGGAATTGATCGCGCGCGTGATTGGCATGTTGCCGGGATTAACCACATCTTCCTGCGCATCCCACTCAGCGGCCGCTGCCTTCGCCGCGTTTTCCGGTGCAATGAACGCAGCCTTGGCCGGGGTCCGAATGGGCTTTCCGTCGAGGTGGACCGTCCAGCCATTTTCCGCTTCACCCGCCGTTGCAGCCTTATAAAACCGTTTCATATCTCCCCCAACACTTGCGCCACTGCGCCGCCTAGCTGGTCGTAATCATCAATAATCAGCGTCGCACCAGCATTTCGCAAATCTTCCACCGGGTGATACCCCCAGGTGACCCCAATGGTGAATGCGCCCGCTGCGCGCGCCATTTCCATGTCATAGGTCGTATCGCCGACCATGACTGTTCGCTCCGGGCGAACGCCATGGCGGTCCATGCAGGTCAGCACCATTTCCGGATGCGGTTTGGAACGCGCGTCATCAGCGGTTTGCGGAAAAGTGAAAACGTCGCTCCACCCATGGCTTTTGACGGCGTGTCGCAACCCTCGTTGCGATTTGCCCGTTGCCACGGAAAGCAAACGCCCCTCTCCCGCCAAACGGTCCAGGGCCGCCTGCGCACCGGGAAACAGGGGCGATGCTGCCTCCCCCCCGGTTTCGGCGCGCACCGCAACGAAACTATTTCGATAAAGGTCCGCCATATGGTGAGGGTCTTGCGCCGGGGCCAGCACACGAAACAGTTCGGGAAGCGATAAGCCAATGATTGAACGCGTCGCATCATCACTGGGCGGGGGCAGATCGGCGGCGGCAAATGTACGCCGCATCGCCGCTATAATCGCCGCCTGACTGTCGATCAGCGTGCCATCCATGTCAAAAATAACAAGCGAGAGTTCGTCGCTCATGCTGGAACCTCCAGCATATCAGCCAAGGTTTCGGGGGCTGTCACCATCATGTCATGCCCTGCCGCAATACCCCGCATCCCCCACCCGAGCGCACGGGCGCGGGCGCGCGATTCGCGCAGCGGTTCATATTCAGGGGCCGTGCACATGATGTATTCCGCTGGCAACGCGCCCCCTGGTGCCCCCTGAATGGGCAATGGGGTGGTGAAAGTCGCGAACGGGTGCGGTGTCATTTTCGATTCGAGCCACGCCACGTCGGCCCGGTCCGTAACGCCCATGGTAACAGCGGGCGGTGCCGGAAGCGTCAGGCCGCCACTGCTGTCCTGTGCCATTTGACGGCGAAGCGCGGCAATATCAGGCGCGACAGTATCAAGCGGCGTTTCCCCCGCCTCGACAATCATCGCATCCAGATAAACGAGTCGCGAAATTCGGTCTGGTGCAACCTCCGCCGCGTAAGACAAGGCATTACCGCCAAAGGAATGCCCCACCAGAACCACGTCAGACAGGTCTTCAAACAACAAATGCTGGTGCAGATCTTCGCAAAAGGTCGTCAAGGTGATGTCTGCCGAAAGCAGATGCGCGCGCTCTCCCACCCCGGTCTGGGTGGGCGTGGTCACCACATGCCCCCGCGCCCGCAGAATATTTGCTACCCGCGCCCAGCACCATCCACCGTGCCACGCGCCGTGAAGCAGGACAAATGCGCTCACATTTCCTCCAAATCGAAAGGATCAGCCGCCGCATCGCTTTCACGCCAGTTAAAGAACTCCCACGTGCGGGCCATATGTTCCGGCAGTTCAGCGGTCAGGTTCAGCGTCTTTGACGAATCCATCGGATGCGCGAGCACCAGTGAGCGCGAATGCAGGTGCAATTTTCGGCTGATACCGCCGCCAAGCTGCGCGCCCCAGCCTTCTCCCTCATTGGTCTGGGTGTTGCCGCCGTATTTGCCGTCGCCCACGATCGGGTGGCCAATCTCTGCCATATGTGCGCGAAGCTGATGAGTGCGCCCCGTGATCGGGCGAAGCGCAACCCAGGCGGCGCGCGTCGCCGCCGCTTCGATGACGGCATAATCTGTCGTCGCGCGTTTGGCCCCTTCGCGGTTTTTCACCTCTTCGGGGTGAATGCAGAACATTTTTTCGGCGCCCGCACCGCCCGCCTTTACAAGGCCAAAGCGGATGGTCGCCATATGTGGTTTCGGAGCACCGGCAACAGCCGCCCAGTAGGTTTTCAGCGTTTCACGCGACTGAAACTGCTTTGACAGCGCCGTTGCCGCCTTGCCCGTACGCGCCAGCAAGATCAGCCCGGATGTGTCGCGGTCAAGGCGATGAACCACATGGGGCGCATCATCAAGCTCAAACTTGAGAACATCTGCCAGCATCACCAGATGCGTGGTCTGATTTGTGCCACCCTGCGAAGCAAGGCCGGGGGGCTTGTTGATCGCGATGATATGATCATCACGATAAATCACGGCACGGCGGATCATCGCTGCCTCTTCGGCTGTTGGGCCTGCAACTTCGGCTTTTGGGCGCGGCGCATCGGCTGATGGCAAGGGCGGCACACGCACCGCCTGCCCCGCTGCAACGCGAACAGCTGGCTTTACCCGCGCGCCATCAAGGCGCAATTCACCCTTACGGCACATCTTTTCGATGCGCCCTTGCTGCAACTGTGGAAACCGTTTGCGCAAAAACCGGTCAAACCGCTGATCGGCCTCGTCCTCGGTTACGTGAATCATTTGTACGCCGCTCATGCCGCAGCCCTTCCCAGCCAAAGGCCGATCATCAATGCAACAAGACAAAGGGCAACAGTGCCGCCAATGTAACCTGCCGCCGCCGCCATGCGGCCTTTTTCAATCAAATAGACAGCATCCAGCGAAAACGCCGAAAACGTCGTAAACCCGCCCAGCACCCCGGTCATCGCAAATGCCCACGCCCGCCCGCCGCCGAATTTTTCGAGGATCATAATGGCCGCCATGCCCATCAAGAACGAGCCGGCAACATTTACAATCATCGTACCATAAGGGAACCCCGGCCCAACGGCGCGCAACATTGCCGTTACGCTCACATAGCGTAGTACGGCACCAATGGCACCACCAAGAGCAACCCAAAGCAGGGTCATAGGGTACAACCTTTGAACATGACCGGGTTAGGCCCCCCGTTGCGGCTTATGTCAAGATGACCTGTTGTTCGCCGGCTTGGCGCAACATCGCCGCTTCGGCCCGCATTCCTATTGGGATCGCGCGTTGCGCCGCTTGGCAAACCATTCCACCCGCTTTGTCAGTTCCCGCTCAAAACCGCGTTCATTAGGAACATAATAGACCCCGCGTTTCATCCCATCAGGGAAGTAATTCTGCCCTGAAAAACCATCTTCGGCATCGTGATCATATTCATAACCGGCTCCATAACCTTCATCCTTCATCAACCCTGTGGGGGCATTCAGTATGTGTTTGGGTGGAGATTTTGACCCGGTTTCCTTTGCCGCGCGACGCGCCGCTTTATAGGCCACATAGACAGCATTCGATTTCGGGGCGAGCGCGAGATAGACAATCGCCTGTGCAATCGCCAGTTCTCCCTCAGGTGAGCCGAGCTGCTCATAAACATCGCGCCCGGCAATCGCGTGGCGCACCGCATCCGGGTCCGCGAGGCCGATTTCCTCGTTGGCCATCCGCACAACCCGGCGCGCGATATAGCGCGGGTCTTCCCCCCCCTCCAACATACGCGCAAACCAGTAGAGCGCCGCGTCGGGGTCTGAGCCGCGCACCGACTTGTGCAATGCCGAAATGAGATTGAAATGACCATCGCCAGATTTATCGTAAACCGGCGCACGGCGCGAAACGCGGTCAGCCATTTCCCTTGTTGAAAGCGGGCCACCCTGAACCCGAAACAGCTGTTCAGCCATATTCAAAAGTGTACGGCCATCGCCATCGGCCATTTCGGTAAGGGCTTCGCGCGCTTCTGGCGTTATCGGCAGTTTTTTCTGTTCCATCGCTTCGGCGCGTTCCAGCAAACGCTCCAATGCAGCAAGGTCCAGCGCACGCAGCGTCAAAACCTGTGCCCGGCTGAGGATAGCAGCGTTCAATTCGAACGAAGGGTTCTCGGTGGTTGCGCCGACAAGTGTTACAACGCCGCTCTCCATATGCGGCAAAAACCCATCCTGTTGCGCTTTGTTGAAACGGTGGATTTCATCAACAAACAACAAGGTGCCGCGCCCATTTTGCCGACGTAGCTTTGCCGCATCGAACACCTTTCGAAGCTCCGCCACACCAGAAAAAATCGCACTGATCTGCTCAAAGGCAAGGTCGGTTCGATCCGCCAGCAAACGTGCAATCGTCGTTTTGCCAACCCCCGGCGGCCCCCAGAAAATCAACGACGACAATGACCCCGCCGCGAGCATGGATGACAACTGCCCCCCCTCGCCAAGCAAATGGTCTTGCCCCACGACCTCCTCAATGGACTGCGGGCGCAAGCGATCCGCAAGCGGGCGAGGCGCGCTTTCCTTGGGCGTGCTTGCCCCGCCGCCGGTATCAAACAAGTCGCTCATCTGTTGCGAAGACTTTCGGGGGCCGGTTTCAGGGCCACTCTGGCCTCACGCTCCTTGCCGCGACGCAGATATCGCACCTCTGCAGTACCGCCCACGCCGACCTCTGTCATGCGAAAGGCAAGCTCTTCCAATGTTTCAACCGGGCGCCCCTCAAACGAATAGATGACGTCACCAATCTTCAGGCCTGCGGCCTTCAACGGGCTTTGGGGGTGAATGTCAGCGATGATAACGCCCGTGGGCACAACAAGGCCCAGGCCTTCCGCAATATCGCCCGTTACATTTTGCCCGATAATCCCCGCCCAGGGGCGGCTCAATTCGGTTTCCCCAACCAATGCCAGCGACAACGCCTGTCGTACCAGATTTGCCGGAATGGCAAAGCCGATGCCATTGGACCCACCAGAGCGGCTGACGATTGCGGTGTTTACCCCAATCAGGCGCCCGGCCATATCAACCAGCGCGCCGCCGGAGTTCCCCGGATTAACTGGCGCGTCTGTTTGAATGAAATAGCCGCCGACCTGCCCACGGCCGCCACCGTTGCTCCGCGCGAGGGCCGAAACGATGCCAGATGTAACCGTTTGCCCAACACCAAAGGGGTTCCCGATTGCGAGCACCAGATCACCCACCTCAAGCTCATCTGTGTCGCGCAGTTCAAGCACCGGCAGATTGGAAACGCCCGACAGCTTTAGCATCGCTAAATCTGACTGTGGATCAGCAAAGACGATCTCGGCTTCAAACTCTCGCTTATCGCTCAACACAACACGAATTTCGTCCGCGCCCCCAACAACATGGTTATTGGTCACGACATACCCGTCTGACGTCAGAATAACGCCGGAGCCGAGCGAGTTCTGCATTCGCCGCCCAGAACCGAGGCCGCCAAACTCACGGAAAAAACGCTCAAAGAACGGATCCCCCGCAAAGGGATTGCGCCGCTGCACTGTTTTTCGCGTGAACACATTCACAACAGCCGGCGCTGCGCGTTTAACAACGGGTGCAAAGCTAAGCGTTATCTCTGCCTTGGACGACGGAACTGATTGCGCGACAGCAACGCCGTTCCCCATCGCGCTGCTCAAGAAAACACTGAGGCCAACAACGGCAGCTTGCGCCAGTTTGTTTCGAACTTTCATAAAAGATCATCCCCTATCAGCATCTTGCCTCTCAAAAGGCTTTCCCTGTCATTGAGATGCCAACGCACGCTAGCAATTCAAGGGGCAAAGCGTAACAGGTTCGACAACGAAAAAGGGCCGCCCAATGGGCGGCCCCCTTCAATAACCGTGCAGCCAGAGCTTATTCAGCGTCCGCAGCAGCTTCTTCTTCAGCAACGCGCGCCTTGTCAGCAGAACCTTTTGCCGAAACATCGCGGTCAACCAACTCGATGATTGCCATTGGTGCCATGTCGCCATAACGGAAACCGGCCTTCAACACGCGAGAGTAACCACCGTTACGCTCGGCATAGCGTGGGCCGATTGTGTCAAAGAGTTTCTTTACAGCAGGCTCCTGCTTCATAATCGCAAGTGCCTGACGGCGTGCGTGAAGGTCGCCGCGTTTGCCGAGCGTGATGATCTTGTCGATGATACGCTTCAGTTCTTTTGCCTTTGGCAGAGTCGTTTTGATCTGCTCATGTTCGATCAGCGAAGACGCCATGTTGGCGAACATTGCTTTACGATGCTCATGTGTACGGTTGAGCTTCCGATATCCGTGTCCGTGACGCATTTGTCATCTCCATTAAAATCCCGGCTTTGCCGGTTTATACTTTGTCCGGCGGCCCTGCGTTGGGAACCGCTCACCTTGGGGCAAACGCCCATGTCGGGGGGCCGAAGCCCCCCACTCAAAGATCAGAACTGATCTTCAAATTTCTTAGCCAGATCTTCGATGTTGTCTGGTGGCCAATCAACGATGTCCATACCCAGATGCAGCTGCATGCCGGTCAGAACCTCTTTGATCTCGTTCAGCGATTTACGACCGAAGTTCGGCGTACGAAGCATTTCGGCTTCGGTTTTCTGAATCAGATCACCGATGTAGACGATGTTGTCGTTCTTCAGGCAGTTCGCGGAACGAACGCTGAGTTCCAACTCATCAACCTTCTTGAGGAGAAGCGGGTTGAATTCCAACTCATCAACATCATCGGTGCGCACTTCGTCCTGTGGCTCATCGAAGTTGATGAACGTGCGAAGCTGATCCTGAAGAATACGAGCCGCATAGGCAATCGCGTCTTCTGGGCTGAGCGAACCATCTGTTTCAACATTGAGCGTCAGCTTGTCATAATCGAGCACCTGGCCCTCACGGGTTGGCTCCACTTTGTAGGAAACCTTGCGCACAGGGCTGAACAATGCATCAACCGGGATCAGGCCAATAGGCGCATCCTCGGGGCGGTTCTTGTCAGCCGCAACGAAACCTTTGCCCGTTGTGACGGTCAGTTCGATGTGAAGGTCTGCACCCTCATCAAGCTGACAGATCAGGTGGTCTTTGTTGAGGATCTCAACACCAGCGATCTCATCAATGTCACCAGCCGTCAAAGCACCGGGGCCCTTGCCGCGAAGCGTCAGGCGTTTTGGACCTTCGACATCCATTTTCACCGCAACGCCCTTAATGTTCAGGACAATGTCCGTCACATCTTCGCGCACGCCAGCAATGGACGAAAACTCATGCAACACGCCGTCAATCTGGATCGACGTAATCGCCGCACCCTGAAGCGAAGACATCAACACACGGCGCAGAGCGTTGCCAAGCGTGAGGCCAAAGCCCCGCTCAAGCGGCTCGGCCGTTGCCGTCGCCATCCGGGCAACATCAGCGCCAGGCGTAATCTCAAGCCCGGTAGGCTTGATCAGTTCTTGCCAATTCTTGTGGATCATCTTGTGGTCCTCCATCCTTGCATCGCGCCCGATCCGGGGGCGGACGCGCCCGAGGAAAAAATCGTCTTCAAACTCGAAAGGCCCACCCAAAAATGAGGGTGGGCCGATCGAACAATACTACCCGTGCCTTAGACGCGGCGGCGTTTTGGCGGGCGGCAGCCGTTGTGGGCGATTGGTGTAACGTCGCGGATCGACGTGACAACAAAGCCCTGTGCCTGCAACGCGCGCAATGCGCTTTCACGGCCAGAGCCTGGGCCCTGAACTTCAACTTCGAGGGTACGCATGCCGTGCTCGGCAGCTTTCTTTGCAACATCCTCAGCAGCAACCTGCGCCGCGTATGGCGTTGACTTACGCGAGCCTTTGAAGCCCATAGCGCCAGCTGACGACCACGAAATCACGTTGCCCTGTGCGTCGGCAATGGTGATTTTGGTGTTGTTGAACGAGGAGTTCACGTGCGCCACACCGGAAGAAATGTTCTTCCGCTCTTTGCGCTTGGTGCGTACTTTTTCGCGAGCCATGAATGTTATCCCTTATTTCTTTTTGCCAGCGATGGCCTTCGCCGGACCCTTGCGGGTGCGTGCGTTGGTGGAGGTCCGCTGACCACGCACCGGAAGACCACGACGATGGCGCAGACCGCGATAGCAGCCCAGGTCCATCAGGCGTTTGATGTTCATGGCTTTCTCACGACGCAGATCGCCTTCAACCATCAGGTTGGCGTCGATGTGCTCACGAACGGACAACACTTCGGCGTCGCTCAGTTCGTTGACGCGGCGGGTCAGGTCGATCCCGGTCGCTTCGCAAATTGCCTTGGCAGTCGTCTCGCCAATGCCATGGATATAAGTGAGCGCGATGTGCACTCGTTTGTTCGTCGGAATGTTTACGCCAGCAATGCGCGCCACGATGATGCTCCGTTCCTCGCCCCTAAGGGCCTGTCCACTACCGGGCTTTCCAGCGATGATTCGCCTTCCATCCCGAAAAACTGTTCCAAATCAGGCATTTCCGCCCGAAAAGGTGCTTCTGCCGAGGGAGCGCGCAGTATAGAAACGCGCGCCCCCCCGTCAACCCCATCTCAACCAACGCAGCCAGGCCGCGAAAACTGAGTTTTTAACCGTCGAGCGCGCCTGAAATCAGACCCGCTACATCGTCAATTTCGCCCAGGCCATCAACGGTGCGCAGCGCGCCCTTGGCATGGTAGTAACCAATCAACGGCGATGTATCGCGATAATAGTTAAAGAGGCGCGTACGCATGGCCTCTTCATTATCGTCCGCACGCCGCTTGAAGCTGTCAGTGGCCCCGCATTTGTCGCAGGTATCCGCTTTCGCCGGCTTCTTGTTTTCGTCGTGGTAAACCTCACCACATTCACCGCAGGTGAACCGGCCTGTGACACGCGCAACCAGCGCATCGTCATCGACCGTCATGGCGACGACCGCATCAAGGGTCAGCCCCTTGCTGGCCATCATCTCGCCGAGGGCATCGGCCTGCGCCAATGTACGCGGAAAACCATCAAAAATCGCGCCACTGTCAGCCGCGCCATTATCGAGCTTTTCTGCAATCAGGCCGATCACGATCTCATCGGTAACAAGATCGCCGCGCGCCATAATCCCCTTGACCTGCTCACCCATAGCTGACCCAGAGGACTGAGCCTCGCGCAGCATGTCGCCGGTAGAAAGCTGAACCATACCGCGTTCAGCGACCAAGCGATGCGCCTGCGTGCCTTTGCCGGCACCTGGTGGGCCAATTAGGATGATATTCATGAGCGTTTCCGTCCTGTCTTACGGTTTGCGCGGGCCTTGGCACGGTTCTTACCGCCGCCCAGTCGGGATTTTTCGATCAAACCCTCATACTGGTGAGCCAAAAGGTGGCTCTGGACCTGCGTGATGGTGTCCATGGTAACCGACACAACAATCAGCACCGATGTACCACCAAAGTAGAAGGGTACCGAATACTGGCTGATCAGCAACTCTGGCAACACGCAAATCGCCGCAAGGTAGATCGCACCAACAACCGTCAAACGCGTCAGGACATAATCAAGGTATTCAGCCGTCTTTTTGCCGGGGCGAATGCCGGGCACAAAGCCGCCCTGCTTCTTGAGATTGTCGGCAACCTCTTCGGGGTTGAAAACAACCGCCGTGTAAAAGAAGCAGAAGAACACGATGAGCGAGATGAAGATGATCAGGAACAGAGGCTGACCACGACCAAGCGATGTCGTCAGATACTGAACCCACTCAGACCCGCCACCACCGGAGAACCCGGCCAACGTCTGCGGCATCAGCAGCAAGGACGAGGCAAAGATCGGCGGAATAACCCCTGCGGTGTTAACCTTCAAAGGCAGATGGCTGCTGTCGCCACCATACATCTTTTGGCCAACCTGACGCTTGGGATACTGCACGATGATCCGGCGCTGAGCGCGCTCAAGGAACACAACGAAGGCAATCACGGCAACTGCGCCTATCAGAACCGCGAGGATAAGCCACGCTGCGATCTGACCCGTGCGGCCAAGTTCGAAGAACTGCGCGAGCGCCGTTGGCAGCTCAGCGATGATGCCGACGTAGATGATCAGCGAAATACCGTTACCAATGCCGCGCGCCGTGATCTGCTCACCAAGCCACATGAGGAACATCGTGCCGCCAACCAGCGTAATGACCGCAGATGCGACAAAGAACATACCCGGATTTACAGCGAGACCCTGGCTTTGCAGGCCAACAGCAACACCGTAAGCCTGAACGGTCGCAAGCGCGACGGTGCCGTAGCGGGTGTATTGGTTAATTTTCTTACGTCCGCTTTCGCCCTCTTTTTTCAGCGCCTCAAGCGAAGGCACCATTGACGTCATCAACTGCATGATGATCGAAGCGGAGATATAGGGCATGATCCCGAGCGAGAAAATCGCCATGCGACTGATAGCGCCGCCTGAGAACATGTTGAAGACACCGATAATGCCACCCTGCGTTTGTTCAAGAAAACGCGAAAGCTGAACCGTATCAATGCCAGGCATCGGGATATATGTGCCAAGGCGATAGATGATCAGCAAGCCAAGAGCGAACAGAATCCGCTGACGCAGTTCCTTCGCCTGTCCGAACGCGCTCCAGCTAAAGTTGGACGCGAGTTGTTCAGCAGCTGACGCCATGCTTCACCTCAAATTCCCGGATGCGGATAATCTCGCGCCAACAGAGGCGCGAGACAATTTCCTGCGATTGTTATTAAGCGTCGGCTTTCGCTGCACGAGCGGCGGCGCGACGGATAGCAACAACATCTACGATTTCAACTTTACCGCCAGCCTTCTCAACCGCTTCAATCGCAGCTTTCGAAGCACCAGCAACCTCAAGAGTGAGTGCCGTTGAAAGTTCGCCTTTGGCCAACAAACGAACGCCGTCAAGCGCGCGACGAACAACACCGGATGCAACCAGTACATCTTCGTTGATCACGTCACCAGCTTTCAGCGCACCGCGCTCCAAAGCTTCGGACAAAGTGCCGAGGTTGATCACTGCGAAATGCTTGGCATTTGGGTTGTGGAAACCGCGTTTTGGCAAACGACGGTGGATCGGCATCTGGCCGCCCTCAAAACCCTTGATCGCAACACCTGAACGCGATTTCTGACCTTTGATACCACGACCACCGGTTTTACCAGTGCCGGAGCCTGGGCCACGACCAACACGTTTGCGAGCTTTTGATGCGCCGGGGTTATCGGCGAGTTCATGCAATTTCATGACGCTATCTCCATGTTCCGGACACAAGGGGTGGAGGCGTCAAGGCCCCTCGGCCACGGTTGTCTAAAACGATATGCCATCCTGCACATCGCGTGAAATATCCCGCCCCGGCACCAGGCCGGAGCGGGAAAAGTCTTAGCCGCGCTCTTCGATGATTTCGACGAGATGCGGGATCTTGTTGACCATGCCACGAACCGAAGGCGTATCCTCCAGCTCACGTGTTTTGTGCATCTTGTTCAGGCCGAGGCCGACAAGGGTTGCACGCTGATCAGCGGGGCGGCGGATCGGAGAACCGATCTGTTTGACGACGATGGTTTTTGCCATGATGACGTCTCCTTACGCTTCAACAGCTTCAGGTGCTGCTTCTGCGGCTGGGGCTTCGTCGCCCCGACGCATGATGTCAGCTACCTTTTTGCCACGACGGGATGCAACCATGCGAGGAGAATACTCCTTCGACAGGCCATCAAACGTAGCACGGATCATGTTGTAGGGGTTCTGCGAGCCGATGGATTTCGCCACCACGTCCTGAACACCGAGCATCTCGAAGATGGCGCGCATTGGGCCACCTGCGATGATGCCTGTACCCTGAGGAGCGGTCCGCATAACCACTTTGCCAGCGCCGTGACGGCCTTTGACATCGTGGTGAAGCGTGCGGCCCTCACGGAGAGGTACACGGATCATCTGACGTTTTGCGTCTTCGGTTGCCTTACGGATCGCCTCAGGCACCTCACGGGCCTTACCCGATCCGAAGCCAACGCGGCCCTTCTGGTCACCCACAACCACAAGAGCTGCAAAGCCGAAGCGTTTACCACCCTTTACGGTTTTGGAGACGCGGTTGATCGCTACGAGGCGATCGGCGAATTCCGGCTCTTCTTGCTCGCGGCGCTTGCCACGACCGCGATCCCGGTTGTCTTCTCTGGCCATTTTCGCCTCCTCAGAACTTCAGACCACCTTCACGAGCGGCGTCGGCGAGCGACTTGACCTTCCCGTGAAAGAGGTAACCGCCGCGATCAAACACGACTTCTTCAACACCCGCTGCTTTCGCACGCTCGGCAATCGTGGAACCGATTTTCGCGGCTGCCTCGATGTTGTTTTTGCCGACCACGCCAAGCTTCGCTTCCAACGTGGAAGCCGATGCGAGAGTGACGCCGTTCACGTCGTCGATGACCTGAACGGAGATGTTTTTGGAAGAACGGTGAACGCTGAGACGCGGTTTGCCGTTCGCGAGTTTCCGAAGCCGGGAGCGGACGCGCATCCGGCGGCGCTGGAACAATGCCCTTTTGCTGCTTGCCATCTGTCTGATCCTTACTTCTTCTTGCCTTCTTTGCGGAAGACGAACTCGCCTTTGTAGCGGATGCCTTTGCCTTTGTAGGGCTCTGGTTTCCGCCAGCGACGAATTTCGGCCGCGACCTGACCAACCTGCTGCTGGTCAATGCCGGTGATCTCGATTTCGGTTGGCTTTGGTGCCTTGACCTCAACCCCTTCTGGGATCTGGTATTCAACATCGTGGCTGTAGCCGAGCGAAAGCTTTACAACTTTGCCCTGTACCGCAGCACGGTAACCAACACCCTGAATTTCGAGCTCTTTCTTGAAGCCTTCCGACACACCCTGAACCAGGTTCTGGATCTGCGTGCGTGTCATGCCCCACTGCTGGCGTGCCCGCTTGGACATGCCGCGAGGCGTGACGGAAACGGCCTGGCCGTCGACCTTCACATCTACGTCATCCGTAGCTGTAAAAGTGCGAACGCCCTTGGGGCCTTTCACTTCGATTGTCTGGCCGGATACGGAGGCGGAAACACCGCCTGGCATCTCGACTGGCTTTTTGCCGATACGTGACATCTAAGCCTCCTCAGAACACTGTGCAGAGCACTTCGCCACCAACATTGGCGGAGCGTGCTTGCGCGTCTGACATGACACCGCGCGATGTGGAGACGATGCTGACGCCGAGACCCTGACGGACCTCAGGAACATCAGAAACGCCGACATAAACGCGACGGCCTGGAGTTGATACACGCTTGATCTCGCGGATCGCGGGAGCGCCATCAAAATACTTCAGGCTGATGGAAAATGCGGGATGGCCATCTTTACCTACGGTTTTTTCGTAGGAGCGGATGTAACCTTCTTCAACAAGCACATCCAGAACCCAGCCGCGAATTTTCGAAGCGGGAGTTTCAACGGTGGACTTGCCGCGCATCAGTGAGTTGCGGATACGGGTGAGCATATCGCCGAGAGGATCGTTCATATCTTAGCCCTCCTCACCAGCTCGACTTGACCATGCCAGGGATTTCGCCGTTTGAGGCGAGGTCCCGAAGCGCGATCCGCGACATCTGGAGTTTACGGTAGTAAGCTTTTGGACGACCGGTCACTTTGCAACGGTTGTGCAAACGGGTCGCGGAAGAGTTGCGGGGCAGTTTCGCCAATTTGAGGCGAGCCTTGAACCGCTCTTCCATGCTCAGGTCTTCGTTCGAAGCGATCTCTTTCAGCGCGGCGCGTTTGGCGGCAAATTTGTCCACCAGCTCCTGCCGTTTGGTCTCGCGAGCGATCATGCTTTTCTTAGCCATGTTTCTATCTCTCCGCGCTTATTTCGCAAACGGCATGTTGAACTTGGTCAACAGCGCGCGTGCTTCATCGTCATTCTGCGAAGTGGTGCAGATGATGATGTCCATACCCCGAACCGCGTCGACTTTGTCGTATTCGATCTCAGGGAAAATGATGTGCTCTTTGATACCCATGGCGTAGTTGCCACGGCCGTCAAACGCAGTCGCCTTGATGCCGCGGAAGTCACGGATACGAGGCATTGCGATATAGATGAGACGCTCAAGGAACTCATACATGCGGTCGCCGCGGAGCGTGACTTTGACGCCGAGTGGCATCTCTTCACGAACCTTGAAACCAGCGATGGAGTTTTTGGCTTTGGTGATAACCGGCTTCTGACCAGCGATCAGCATCATCTCGTCGTGGGCCGACTTGATTTTCTTGGAGTCGGCAACAGCCTCACCAACACCCATGTTCAGGACGATTTTGTCCAGACGCGGGATCATCATGTCGTTCTTGTACGAGAACTCTTCTTTCATCTCTGCGCGGATCGTCTCCGCGTAGATGGATTTAAGACGAGGGGTATATTCGGCGGCGTCAAGCATCGATGACCTCCCCGGATTTCTTGGCAAAGCGCACCTTCGCACCATCAACCATTTTGAAACCAACGCGCGTTGCGCCGCCTTCTTTTGGGTCAACCAATGCGATGTTGCTCAGGTCAATGGACGCTTCCTTGGGGATGCGGCCGCCCTGTGCGGTCTGGCTCTGGCGGGTGTGACGGATAACCATGTTAACACCGGAAACGAGCGCACGGCCCTCTTTCGGCATCACCTGGGTGATCTCGCCTTCTTTGCCTTTGTCCTTGCCTGCAAGAACAACGACCTTGTCGCCTTTTTTCAGCTTGGCAGCCATATCACAGCACCTCCGGCGCGAGCGAAATGATCTTCATGAAGTTCTTGGCGCGCAGCTCACGGACCACTGGTCCAAAGATACGTGTGCCAATCGGCTCCATGTTGTTGTTCAGAATGACGGCTGCATTACCGTCGAACCGGATAGCGGTACCGTCTTCGCGACGGACCTCTTTGGACGTGCGAACAACGACAGCCTTACGGACTTCGCCTTTTTTCACACGACCCCGGGGAATGGCCTCTTTGACAGAGACCACAATGATGTCGCCGACCGAAGCGTATTTACGCTTGGAGCCGCCCAACACCTTGATGCACTGTACCCGGCGAGCGCCCGAATTATCGGCGACCGACAGATTGGTCTGCATCTGGATCATACTGGTTTCTCCCGACCTGTGGGGACTTAGTACCCTGCCCCACGGTTTCGACTATGCGGAAAACTGCTTCCGGCGCTTACGCTTCGGTTACAACTTCCCAACGCTTGTTTTTCGAGACGGGCATGCATTCGCGAATGCGAACGAAATCACCCTTCTTGAAGGCATTCTCGGCATCGTGAGCCCGGTATTTCTTGGACTTACGGATGGTCTTCTTCAGAACGGGGTGCGTAAAACGGCGTTCAACCAAAACCGTGACAGTTTTGTCGTTGGCGTCGCTGACGACATTGCCCGAAAGGATGCGTTTGGGCATGTTACTCTCCCGCTGCTGCGGCGGCTGCGGCAGCTTTCTCGTTCAATACGGTTTTGACGCGTGCGGCGTCACGGCGAGCACGGCGGAAACCCGACGTGTTCTCCATCTGGCCAGTGGCCTGCTGGAAGCGAAGGTTAAAGCTTTCCTTCTTGAGCGAAGCGAGGGTCTCGCGAAGCTCTTCCGGCGTCTTGTCACGAAGCTCTGCAGCTTTCATCGACTTAGTTCCTTTTCGACATCACCGGAAAGCCCGAACAAACGGTAACCTTTATCCCCGGTGGAGGTGTGTAGAGCGCGGTCTATAGGCTTGTGGGGAGAGAGTCGCAACCCCTATTGGGTGCGTATCAGGAACTTTCACTCGGTGGCTCTCCGTAAACGACGTGCACCCATGTCATATTCAGCGAAGTGGCGACCAAACCATTCGAGACCTTTAGTTTTCGTGCCTCTAGAATTGCCATAGATGTCAGAGTAGGTGACACGGATCTCCAATTGTGCCAACAAGCGTCGAACATTATCTCGTTTCTCTTGAAACGCCCCATCCAATTTGTCCCCTTTGAGCTTGATCAACGTCGCCACACCGTTTGCTGCAATAACTCTCTTCCTAATGTTCCCCGAAAAATG
>JBMYXS010000019.1:0-50933 GCA_049608645.1 Pikeienuella sp.
GTCGGGTTTTGAACCACCTGTTGAACGTCACGACACAGGCCATGGATGTGGGCGCTCTCACGCCGCCGCTCTGGGGCTTTGAAGAGCGTGAAAAGCTGATGGTGTTTTATGAGCGGGCCTGTGGCGCGCGGCTCCATTCCGCTTATTTCCGCCCCGGTGGTGTGCATCAGGATTTGCCACCAGAATTGTGCGACGATATCTGGCAGTGGACCGAAGAGTTCCCCGAAGTTCTCGATGACCTCGAAGGATTGCTGACCGAAAACCGTATCTTCAAGCAGCGTAACGTCGATATTGGCGTTGTTTCGATTGAAGAGGCGCAGGCATGGGGCTTTTCCGGCGTTATGGTGCGTGGTTCTGGTTGGGCATGGGATTTGCGCCGCGCGCAGCCTTATGAACTTTATAACGAATTCGACTTCCAGATCCCGATTGGCAAGAATGGCGACTGCTATGACCGCTATCTGTGCCGGATGGAGGAAATGCGCGAGTCCGTCAAAATCATGCGTCAGGCGCTTGAGAAACTGGACCAGTGCAAGGGCGACGACGTGATCACCCGTGATGGTAAGATCGCGCCGCCCAAACGCGGTGACATGAAACGCTCGATGGAAGCTCTCATTCACCATTTCAAACTCTACACCGAAGGCTTCCATGTGCCTGCGGGAGAGGTTTACGCCAAGGTTGAAGCCCCCAAGGGCGAATTTGGCGTTTATCTGGTAAGTGACGGGTCAAACAAACCTTATCGCACGAAAATTCGCGCGCCAGGGTTCCCGCACCTCGCCGCCATGGACCACCTTTGCAAGGGCCACCAGTTGGCCGACGTCAGCGCCATCCTAGGGTCATTGGATGTCGTGTTCGGGGAGATTGACCGCTAATGCTTCGCCGTCTTCATACCGAACAACCCGACAGCTTTGCTTTTACGCCTGAGAACCTGAACTGGGCAGAGGCGCAGATCGCGAAATACCCAGAGGGGCGTCAGGCCTCTGCCGTTATTCCGTTGTTGTGGCGGGCGCAGGAACAGGAAGGGTGGGTGTCTAAACCCATCATCGAAACCGTTGCCAAGATGCTCGGCATGGCGTCGATCCGTGTGTTTGAGGTCGCGTCGTTCTATTTCATGTTCCAGCTCAAGCCTGTTGGCACGGTTGCGCACTTTCAGATTTGCGGCACGACATCCTGCATGATTTGCGGTGCCGAAGATTTGATCGCTGTCTGCAAAGAGAAAATTGCCGCTACACCCCACACAATTTCGCCTGATGGCAAGTTCAGCTGGGAAGAGGTCGAGTGCCTCGGCGCCTGCTCCAATGCGCCCATGGCCCAGATCGGCAAAGATTACTACGAAGATCTGACGGCAGCGCGTTTTGCCGAGATCATCGACGAGTTTGCGCGTGGTGATGTGCCGACGCCTGGCCCCCAGAACGGTCGCTATGCGTCTGAACCTCTTGGTGGGCTGACGTCACTGATCATTCCTGATGACAAGCGCATGCCAGAGAACGCGTCCAAGGAATTGGCGCGCGTTTTGGCCGATACAAATGCGCGGATCACTGATGGCCGGGGCGTATCTGAACCTAAGGGTGGCTTTGGCCACATGGAAAGTGGCGCAGATGCCGCCGAAGCAGACGCGGCACCCGTTGCCAAAACGGCCCCAGCCGCTTCCCCGGCACCAGCGAAGGCCGCAGGCCATTGGGCCGCTGGCGTCAAAGCCGATTCAGGCAAGGCATCTGCAAATCGCGGTCAATCAGAGCTGAAACCCTCTGCTGTTTTGGCCGAAGAGGAAACCCTGCGCGATGGCGTCGGCAAGTGGCGCTATGAGGGTGAAGCGGCGGAGGCGTCTTCGGAGGCTGCACCCGTGGCCGAAGCCCCCGCGGAAGACCCTGCGGGCGAAGCGGTTGCTGAAAAACAGCCCGAAACCTTGTCGGCGGCACGCGATGGTGGCGCAGATGACTTGAAGCGTATCAAGGGCGTTGGCCCTGGGCTTGAAAAAACACTGAACGACCTGGGCGTTTACCATTTTGACCAGATCGCCGTGTGGACGGCGGCAGAGGTTGAATGGGTCGATGCGCGCTTGAAATTCAAAGGCCGGATCATTCGTGATGATTGGATCGGTCAGGCCAAAGCCTTTGCTAAAGGCGAATAAAAGTAACCCGCAGGTGGGCTTGCCCCCTGCACAACGGCTGGAAGGCTGAGGCATGCTTGACGATAAAGATCGCATCTTCACCAACCTTTACGGGATGCACGACCGCTCCCTCAAAGGCGCGAAGGCGCGTGGGCATTGGGATGGCACGGGCAACATCATTAAACGCGGTGCGGGCGCTATCATTGACGAGATGAAAGCATCCGGCCTGCGTGGTCGTGGTGGTGCGGGTTTCCCGACAGGTCTGAAATGGTCGTTCATGCCCAAGGAAAGCGACGGTCGCCCGTCGTACCTTGTTGTGAATGCGGATGAATCTGAGCCTGGTACCTGTAAGGACCGGGAAATCATGCGCCATGATCCGCACACGCTGATCGAAGGATGCCTGATCGCCAGCTTCGCAATGAACGCGCACGCTTGCTATATTTACCTGCGCGGCGAGTACATTCGTGAGCGTGAGGCGCTGCAAGCGGCCATTGACGAATGTTATGAAGACGGCCTGCTGGGTAAAAACGCTGCTGGATCGGGGTGGGACTTTGATCTGTTCCTGCATCACGGTGCGGGCGCGTATATCTGCGGCGAAGAAACGGCATTGCTGGAAAGCCTTGAGGGTAAAAAGGGCATGCCCCGTCTCAAGCCGCCATTCCCTGCCAATACCGGCCTTTATGGTTGCCCGACCACCGTTAACAACGTCGAAAGCATCGCGGTCGTGCCGACGATCCTGCGGCGCGGGGCTGATTGGTTTTCATCCTTTGGGCGCCCGAACAATGTGGGCACCAAGGTTTTCGCGATTTCCGGCCACGTGAACCACCCCTGTGTGGTGGAAGAATCCATGTCGATCCCCTTCGATGAATTGATTGATCGCCATTGCGGCGGCATCCGTGGGGGGTGGGACAACCTCAAGGCCGTGATCCCCGGCGGGTCTTCGGTGCCGTTGTTGCCCGCCGACGTGATGCGCAAGGACGCGATCATGGATTTCGACTGGCTGAAAGATCAACGCTCCGGCCTTGGCACGGCGGCGGTGATTGTGATGGATCAGTCAACGGACGTGATCAAAGCGATCTGGCGTCTGTCGGCCTTCTACAAGCACGAAAGCTGCGGCCAGTGTACACCATGCCGCGAAGGCACGGGATGGATGATGCGCGTCATGGACCGCTTGGTGAAGGGCGAGGCGGAGGTCGAGGAAATCGACATGCTGCTGGACGTGACCAAACAGGTCGAAGGCCACACAATCTGCGCCCTTGGCGACGCAGCGGCCTGGCCCATCCAAGGCCTCATCCGCCATTTCCGTGACGAGATTGAGGACCGCATTAAACACAAACGCACCGGGCGCGTCAGCGCGATCGCGGCGGAGTGAGCAAGAGCGGTCATATGACCCTGAGCGCGGAGGCGCGCTTATGATGGATGGTACAAATACCGGTGCAATGACGCCTGCCGCGCTGTTGCGTGCTGAATTGTCGTTGCGTGACCCGTTTGCGGATTTCACCCCCGATCCTTCGCGTGTGGATATGCAGGGGTGGAACTCCAACCATCAGTATTTCGATGCAACGCTGAATGCGGTGCAGCCCAAGATCATTGTGGAACTTGGTGTCTGGAAAGGCATGTCGAGCCTTCACATGGCGGCGTGCAATAAGGCCGCTGGCCGGGATTGTGCCATTCTGGCGATTGATACCTGGCTTGGGTCTTCCGCTCATATCGCGGAGCCTTCGCGTCGTACCGAGCTTTGCGAGAAGTCGGGGTACCCGACGCTGTATGAAACCTTCCTGAACAATGTATTCAGTGCAGGGCATCAGGACGTGATCACGCCTTTGCCGCTTGATGGTGCCTCGGCCGCCAGCGGTTTGGCCCGCACGGGGTTCAAGGCTGACGTGATCCATATTGATGCATCGCACGAATATCTTGCAGCACTGACTGATTTCCGCGCGTTCTGGCCTATTCTGGCTGATGATGGTGTGTTGATCGTTGATGACTATGCCGGTTGGATTGGCGTAACCCGCGCGGCAAATGAGTTTGCGGCAGAAGTAAACCGCCCGATCTTTGCATCAAATGCCAAAGCGGTCATACCCAAAGACCCCAATATGGTCGCAGAGACCCGCATTCGCCGTTTTCGGCGCCTACGTCGTACATTCGAGAGTGACTTATGACCGACCTTCGTAAAATCAAAGTTGACGGCGTTGAAGTCGAAGTAGATGGGGCCATGACCCTGTTGCAGGCTTGTGAGGAAGCGGGGAAGGAAATTCCGCGGTTCTGTTACCATGAACGCCTTTCCATTGCAGGCAACTGCCGGATGTGTCTGGTTGAGGTAAAGGGCGGGCCGCCAAAGCCCGCTGCTTCCTGTGCCATGCAGGTGCGCGATATGCGTCCGGGGCCAGAGGGGCAGCCGCCTGAAATTTTCACCAACACGCCTATGGTCAAAAAGGCCCGCGAAGGCGTGATGGAGTTTCTGCTCATCAACCACCCGCTTGATTGCCCTATCTGCGATCAGGGCGGCGAGTGTGACTTGCAGGACCAGGCGATGGCCTATGGCGTTGATTTCTCTCGCTTCCGCGAGCCGAAACGCGCTGTTGATGATATCAACCTTGGCCCACTTGTCGGTACGCAGATGACGCGCTGCATTTCCTGCACCCGCTGTGTGCGCTTCACGACCGAGGTCGCAGGCATCACACAGATGGGCCAGACAGGTCGCGGTGAAGACAGTGAGATCACGTCTTACCTCAATGCGGCGCTCGACAGTGAATTGCAGGGTAACGTCGTGGATCTTTGCCCGGTGGGTGCGCTCACGAACAAACCCTATTCTTTCAACGCCCGTCCGTGGGAATTGAAGAAAACCGAAACGATTGACGTGATGGATGCGCTCGGCTCCAACATTCGTGTTGATACGCGTGGCCGCGAAGTGATGCGCATTCTGCCGCGCAACCATGACGACGTGAACGAGGAATGGATTGCGGACAAAGCCCGCCACATTTGTGACGGTTTGCGCCGTCAGCGCCTTGATAAACCCTACATTCGTGAAAACGGCAAACTTCGCCCGGCCAGTTGGGGTGAGGCATTGGGTGCTGCTGCGACAGCCATGAAAGGCGCAACGAAAGTTGCTGGTCTTGGCGGTGATCTGGCGTCGGTCGAGGCGCTCTACAGCCTTCAGACCCTGGTGACGGGGATGGATGGTGTCGTAGAGGGCCGTACCGATGGTGCCCAGTTGCCAATCGGAAATCGCTCTGCCTATCGCGGGACGGCAACGATTGCAGATATTGATGATGCAACGATGATCTTGATCGTCGGCTCCAACCCACGGATCGAAGCGCCTGTTCTGAATGCGCGCATTCGCAAGGCTTGGATCAATGGCGCAGAGGTGGCGCTGGTCGGTGAAAAGGTCGATCTGACCTATGACTATTACCATGCAGGTAATGGCGCCGACAGCCTGAACGAAATGATCAATGAGGGTGTTTCCGACGAGACGAAAGCCAAGAAAACGCTGGTTATCCTCGGCGCCGGTGCAACAGCGCGGCCAGATGGCGACGCCGTTTTGGCCGCCGCCATGAAAATGGCAGAGGTTTCCGGCTCCGGCTTCATGGTCTTGCAGACAGCGGCCAGCCGCGTTGGGGCCATGGAAATCGGTTTTGCCCATGAGGGTGGCGTCAACGATGCACTGAATGGTGCGGATGTTGTCTATAATCTCGGTGCGGATGAAATCGAAATCGCACCGGGCGCATTCGTAATCTATCAGGGGAGCCACGGTGATCGCGGTGCGCACCGGGCTGACGTGATCTTGCCTGGCGGTGCCTATACGGAGCAATCCGGTATCTTCCTGAACACCGAAGGCCGTGTGCAGATGGCAACGCGCGCAGGGTTCCCACCCGGCGATGCGAAGGAAGACTGGGCAATTTTGCGGGCGCTTTCAGCCGAACTCGGCGCGGTGCTGCCGTGGAATGACATTGCTGCACTCCGCGCCGCATTGTTTGCAGAACACCCTCATTTGGCACGGGTTGATCAGATCGAAGCTGCTGATCTTGATGTCACTGAAGCGGGTGCGATGGACGGCGGTGCGTTTGTGTCTGCGGTCACTGACCACTACCTGACCAATCCGATCGCGCGCGCCTCTGAGATCATGGCCGAGCTTTCGCGGCTTGCGAAGGAACGTGCAAGCGCACAGGTGGCCGCGGAGTGATCCGCAGCTTCGGCATATGTGGCGCGCTCGCGCTTGTTACGGCCTGCGCGCCGACTGCGCAGGCACCTGCGCCGCAAGCGGCTGCGCCGGTCGTCGATCGCAATGCGATTGAGGTGCGCCTGCTTGATGACGGTGTCATCCGTGTGGGTGGTGCGATTGAAAACAAGGCGGCTTTGGACCCGATTCACTGTGCCGCTGCCTATAAGGCGAGGGAACTGAACGCCGGTTACCTGGAATGGGTTGGCGGTGTGTCCAGCCATATTGTAGGTGAGACCGAGCGCGCGGATCTCGTCTATCAGACGTTTGAAATTGCAAAGCCCCGCAAGGCGGCCAAAACCCCGGATGACGGTGTGCTGGCTTTGGCAACTTTCCTCGCTTACTGCGCGGAGGCTGCGTGATGAACGCTCGACGTTCGCATAATTCCAAACCGGGGCGTGCAGGCCTGGTAAAACGACGCGCAAAAGCGGGCCTAACCGCTGGGGAAGAGGCGTAATGGACTTTTTTGATACAAACTTCGGCACATTCCTGATCATCCTGGCGCAATGCCTTGCGGTCACGATTGCCTTGCTGGTGAGCCTCGCGTTCCTGCTCTACCTGGACCGGAAGGTGTGGGCGGCGGTGCAGTTGCGGCGTGGTCCAAACGTGGTCGGCCCATTTGGGTTGCTGCAATCATTTGCGGATTTCATCAAATTCGCGGTGAAAGAGATTGTGGTGCCTGCCGGCGCTGACAAATACGTCTTCCTGCTTGCGCCCCTTGCGACCTTTGTAATCGCTGCGGTTGCCTGGGCTGCCATTCCCTTTGCAGACGGCTGGGTCATTTCCGATCTGAATGTGGGCATTCTGTACATTTTTGCGATGTCTTCGCTCGGTGTGTACGGCGTGATCATGGGGGGCTGGGCGTCCAACTCCAAATACCCGTTCCTTGGCGGTCTTCGCTCAGCTGCGCAGATGGTATCCTACGAGGTTTCCATCGGTTTTGTGATCGTTGGCGTGTTGATCTCTACGGGTTCGCTGAACCTCTCTGACATCGTGCGCGCGCAGGACGGTGGGCTAGGCTTGCTGAACTGGTACTGGATCCCGCATTTCCCGATGGTCATTATTTTCTTCGTCTCAGCCTTGGCAGAAACCAACCGTCCGCCCTTCGATTTGCCGGAGGCTGAATCGGAACTGGTTGCGGGTTATCAGGTTGAGTATTCCTCAACGCCCTACCTTTTGTTCATGATTGGCGAGTACATGAACATTGTGCTGATGTGCGCAATGACGACCATCCTGTTCTTTGGGGGATGGCTTAGCCCAATTCCTGGCCTGCCTGATGGTGTGCTGTGGTTTGTGGCCAAAGTTTCCTTCCTCTTCTTCATGTTCGCCATGGTGAAAGCCGTCGTTCCACGTTATCGGTACGACCAATTAATGCGCATCGGCTGGAAAATTTTCCTGCCGTTGTCGCTTGGTTGGGTCGTGATCGCGGCGACCTTTGCGCATCTTGATGTACCGGGCTATGCCCGCTGGGCCGTAGGAGGCTGATGATGGGTATCCCACTTGATAGGGCGTTCCGTTATTTTCTGCTCGCAGACTTTGTTGGCGGCCTGAAACTTGGCTTCAAATACTTCCGTAAGCCAAAGGCGACGCTCAATTATCCCTTCGAAAAGGGGCCGCTTTCGCCACGTTTTCGCGGTGAACATGCCCTGCGCCGCTATCCCAACGGGGAAGAGCGTTGCATCGCATGTAAGCTGTGTGAAGCGGTTTGCCCGGCACAGGCCATCACCATTGAGGCTGAGCCGCGCGAAGATGGCTCCCGGCGTACAACGCGTTATGACATCGACATGACGAAGTGCATTTATTGCGGTTTCTGTCAGGAAGCCTGCCCGGTAGACGCTATTGTCGAGGGGCCGAACTTTGAGTTTGCCACCGAAACGCGCGAGGAGCTGTTCTACAACAAGGACAAGTTGCTCGCGAATGGCGAACGCTGGGAACGTGAGATCGCGAAGAATATCGAACTGGACGCTGCTTACCGATGAATTTTCCGGCGACCGTGTGGTTTTTCATACGGTCCCGCGCTTTTGTTGAAGAGCCGACAGACGGAATGAAGATGGCCGTGATCACCATTGTGGTTGTGGGCAGTTTGGTCCTCGCACTGAGGAAATAAGACGACCAACGGGTCGACAGAGAGGGACTAATCATGGCGCTGACCGCCATCGCTTTTTACGCATTTGCCTCGGTGGCTATCGCCTCGGGGCTCTTTGTCGTGGTTGCACGTAACCCGGTCCATTCGGTGTTGTGGCTGATCCTGACGTTCTTTTCGGCGGCTGGCCTGTTTGTCCTGATGGGCGCAGAGTTTGTCGCCATGCTTCTGATCATCGTTTATGTCGGCGCTGTCATGGTGTTGTTCCTGTTCGTTGTAATGATGCTGGACGTTGATTTTGCGGAGCTGAAGGCCGGTATGGCTGAGCACCTGCCGCTTGGGGGCCTCATCGGGATCATACTTCTGATGGAGCTGAGCCTTGTGATCGGGGCCTGGGTCATTGCAGACGGCGCGCCGGCACAGCGTGCGGCCGAAATGCCCGCGCCTGCGGATGTGCAGAATACGGTGGCGATCGGTCAGTTGATCTACACCGATTATGTTTACCTTTTCCAAGCGTCTGGTCTGATCCTGTTCGTTGCGATGATCGGTGCCATCGTGCTGACCCTGCGCCACCGCGAGCATATCAAACGCCAGTCGGTGCCACAGCAGATGTACCGCACACGCGAAGAAGCTGTCGCGCTTGTCGATGTCAAACCGGGGCAGGGGATCTGATATGGAAATCGGCCTTGAACACTATCTTTCCGTAGCGGCGATCCTGTTCGTGATCGGCATTTTCGGAATTTTCCTAAACCGGAAGAACGTCATCGTTATCTTGATGTCGGTGGAGCTGATGTTGCTCGCCGTGAACATCAATCTGGTCGCATTCTCTACGCATCTCGGCGATATGGTCGGGCAGGTGTTTACCCTGTTCGTTCTGACCGTGGCTGCGGCGGAGGCGGCGATTGGCTTGGCCATTCTGGTCTGTTTCTTCCGCAACCGTGGGTCTATCGCGGTTGAAGACGTGAATATGATGAAGGGCTGATCTGGTGCTGCACATAATCCTTTTTGCGCCGCTCCTCGGTGCACTAGCCGCAGGCCTATTTGGGCGCACGTTGGGCGAACGCTCTTCGATGCTTCTGACAACAGGCCTTTTGTTCCTGTCCGCCGCTCTGAGCTGGGTGGTGTTTTTCACGCACACGGGGGCCGACGGTTATACGGTTTCCCTGTTCCGCTGGATCGACAGCGGCTCGCTCACGGCTGATTGGTCTATTCGCGTTGATACGCTGACGGCGGTCATGCTCGTGGTGGTCACGTCGGTGTCCAGCCTCGTGCACCTTTATTCGATGGGCTATATGTCTGAAGATCCGTCCAAGCCACGGTTCTTCAGCTATCTGAGCCTGTTTACCTTTGCCATGCTGATGCTGGTGACGTCTGACAACCTCATCCAGATGTTCTTCGGATGGGAAGGCGTTGGTGTTGCTTCTTATCTTCTGATCGGGTTCTGGCATCACAAACCCACCGCGAACGCCGCTGCGATCAAGGCGTTCGTGGTCAACCGTGTCGGTGACTTCGGGTTCGCGCTTGGTATTTTTGGCATCTACTTCCTGACCGACAGTGTGCAGTTCGATACGATCTTTGCTGCCGCGCCAGAATTGGCGCAGCGCACGGTGTCCTTTATCGGGATCGAGATTAACGCCGCTGAATTGCTTGCGGTTCTGCTGTTCATCGGTGCGATGGGTAAATCGGCGCAGTTCTTCCTGCACACCTGGCTCCCCGATGCGATGGAGGGGCCGACGCCTGTTTCGGCGCTGATTCACGCGGCGACCATGGTTACAGCGGGTGTATTCCTCGTTTGCCGCATGTCGCCGCTGATTGAATACGCGCCTTCTGCGATGACAATGATTGCTGTTATCGGTGCGACGACTGCGTTTTTCGCTGCCACCATCGGTTTGGTACAGAACGATATCAAACGCGTGATTGCGTACTCCACCTGTTCTCAGCTTGGCTATATGTTCGCAGCAGCGGGCGTTGGCGCCTATGAAGCGGCGATGTTCCACCTGTTCACGCATGCCTTCTTCAAGGCATTGTTGTTCCTTTGCGCTGGTTCGGTCATTCACGCGATGCACCACGAGCAGGATATGCGCAACTATGGCGGGTTGCGGAAGAAAATTCCGCTGACGTTCTGGATGATGATTGCCGGCACGCTCGCCATTACCGGGGTTGGCATACCCCTTACCTACATCGGTTTTGCAGGGTTCCTGTCAAAGGATGCGATCATCGAAAGCGTCTATGCTGGTGATCACGGTGTATCCTATGCGTTCGTTTTGTTGCTGGCCGCTGCGGTTATGACCTCGTTCTATTCATGGCGCCTGATCTTTATGACGTTCTTTGGCGAGGCGCGGGGCGATGCACATACGCACGACCACGCCCACGAAAGCCCGAACGTAATGATGATTCCGCTCTACATTCTGGCGGCGGGCGCGGTGCTGGCCGGTATGATCTGGTATGAGCCGTTCTTTGGCCACTACGAGAATGAGTTCTGGAGCGGTGCCATCTTCTCTGGCCCGGATAATCACACGGTTCACGACGCGCATAATGTCGACAAGTGGGTGAAGGTGTCGCCGTTTGTTGCGATGCTCTTCGGGCTCGGCCTTGCGGTTGCGATGTATATCAAAGGTTTCAATAAGCTGTACAAACCTGCATTCGGTCTCGGCATCACTGCGGTACTGTTGCTGGCTGGCCAGTCGGAACTGGTTTCGGTTGGCGTCGGGCTCGTGCTTGGCTTCCTGATCTTTGTCACACCATATGGTCTGAACGTGACCCTCGCACAGCAGCAGCGCCCACTTTACGAGTTCCTGTTGAACAAGTGGTACTTCGATGAAATCTACGATTTCCTCTTTGTGCGTCCGGCTATGTGGCTTGGTCGGTTCCTTTGGAAACGGGGGGATGGGAATGTCATTGATGGCTTCCTTAATGGCCTGGCGATGGGTGTGATCCCGTTCATCACGCGCCTGTCTGGCCGTGCACAATCAGGTTTCGTGTTTCATTACGCTTTCGCAATGATCATGGGTGTTGCTGCCCTGATCACTTGGTACGCCGTGGTAGGGGGCTGATCAGTTATGGAAAATCTCCCACTTTTGACGATTATCACGGCTTTGCCCGCGATTGCCGCGCTGATCATTTTTGCCTTTGTTAAAGGTGAAAGCGAAACAGCGGTAAACAACGTGCGCTGGGTCGCGCTTTTCGGCACGATCTTCACCTTTGTGTTTTCACTGTTCATGCTGGCTGGTTTCGACCCCGCAAATACGGGGTTTCAGTTCACCGAGGAGCGTGACTGGCTCGGGATTATGACCTATCGCATGGGCGTTGATGGCATTTCGGTGCTGTTCGTGATGCTCACCACCTTCCTGATGCCGCTCGTCATCTGGTCGTCATGGGGTGTGACACACCGCGTCAAGGAATACATGATTGCCTTCCTGTTGCTGGAAACGCTGATGATCGGTGTGTTCTGTGCGCTGGATATGGTGCTGTTCTATCTGTTCTTTGAAGCTGGCCTGATCCCGATGTTCCTGATCATCGGTATCTGGGGCGGTAAGGAACGGGTTTACGCGGCGTTCAAGTTTTTCCTGTATACGCTGATTGGCTCGTTGCTGATGCTGGTTGCCATGATTGCCATGTACTGGGATGCCGGCACCACAGACATTGCCGCGTTGCTGGAGCATAACTTCTCCTCCACCGACATTGAGATATTGGGCTGGCATCTGGTTGGTGGTTTCCAATCGCTGCTGTGGTTGGCTTTCTTCGCCAGTTTTGCCGTGAAAATGCCAATGTGGCCGGTTCACACATGGTTGCCCGACGCGCACGTTCAGGCGCCAACCGCAGGGTCGGTTGTGCTGGCGGCGGTGCTGCTGAAAATGGGTGGCTATGGCTTCATTCGGTTCAGCTTGCCGATGTTCCCGGTTGCGTCCGAGTATTTTCAGGGTCTGGTTTTCTTCCTTAGTGCCACGGCGATTATCTACACCTCGTTGGTTGCGCTTATGCAGGAAGACATCAAAAAGCTGATTGCCTATTCGTCTGTCGCTCATATGGGTTTTGTGACGATGGGGATTTTCGCAGCCAACCAGCAGGGGCTTGATGGCGCCATTTTCCAGATGATCTCCCACGGGTTTATCTCGGGCGCATTGTTCCTTTGCGTTGGTGTCATCTATGACCGGATGCACACGCGAGAGATTGCGGCCTATGGGGGCCTGGTTGTGCGGATGCCGGTTTATGCGGCGATCTTCCTGTTGTTCACCATGGGCAATGTCGGCCTGCCGGGCACCTCTGGTTTCGTCGGCGAGTTTCTGACGCTTGCAGGTGTGTTCCAGGTTTCAACGTGGACAGCGTTCTTCGCCACAACGGGTGTGATCCTGTCCGCTGCCTATGCACTTTGGCTGTATCGTCGGGTTGTATTTGGTGAGCTGATCAAGGCGAACCTGAAAACCATCGAAGACCTTACCGGGCAGGAGAAGTTGATCTTCGCACCGCTCGTCATAGGCACCTTGCTGCTGGGTGTTTATCCCAGCCTCATCACCGACATTTTCGGCCCTGCGGTCGAGGCGCTGGTGGCGAATGTCGACAGCGCGCGCGCTGCGGCTGAACAACTGGCCATGAAGTGAGACTGTTATGATCGTCACTGATCTTTCCATCGTAATGCCAGAGTTGCTGCTGGCCGTCGGCTCCATGGCCCTTCTGATGCTGGGCACTTATGGCGGTGGCGACAGCGTGGCCAAGCTGGTGAACTGGCTGACCGTTGGGTTGCTGGTTGTGCTGGGCCTCTGGATCGCGGTTGACCCGTCGCAGGGCAGCGCCTTTAACGGGGCCTTTGTCGCTGACAAGTTCGCGCAATATACCAAGGTGTTGATGCTGTTCAGTGCAGCGGCCATTCTGGTGCTGGCGAAAGACTATCTGACCAAACGGGGCTTAATGAAGTTTGAGTTCCCGGTGCTGATTGCCCTTGCGGTTGTCGGTATGATGATGATGGTTTCCGCAGGCGATTTGATGAGCCTCTACATGGGGTTGGAACTGCAGTCGCTGGCGCTTTATGTCGTTGCGGCCTTCCGTCGTGACAGCCTGAAATCGACCGAAGCGGGCCTGAAGTATTTCGTGCTCGGTGCGCTGTCTTCAGGTCTTTTGCTTTATGGCGCGTCCTTGGTTTACGGCTACACTGGCTCCACCAACTTTGCGAATATTGCTGCGGTGATTGAGGCAGAGGGCGTATCACTAGGCCTTACCTTTGGCCTTGTGTTCCTTTGCGCCGGGCTTGCTTTCAAGATCTCCGCCGCCCCCTTCCACATGTGGACGCCGGATGTTTACGAAGGGTCGCCAACACCTGTTACCGCCTTCTTCGCGACGGCACCCAAGGTTGCGGCGGCTGGCCTGTTTGCGCGGGTCATGTTCGATGCCTTTGGCGACGCACCAGAGGCCTGGACGCAGATCATCGTATTTGTCTCAGTCGCTTCGATGTTCTGGGGTTCGATTGCCGCGATCGGCCAGACCGACATCAAACGCCTGATGGCCTATTCCTCGATCGGTCATATGGGTTTTGCTCTCATGGGTCTTGCTGCCGGGTCTGAGCAGGGCGCGCAGGCGTTGCTTGTGTACATGGCAATTTACGTGGTGATGAACGTCGGGATGTTCTCTTTCATCCTGTCCATGGAACGTGGCGGCCGGCCTGTTACGCAGATCTCTGATCTTGCGGGGCTTTCCAAATCCAACCCCCGGCAGGCCCTCGCGGTATCCGTTCTGTTGTGGTCACTCGCGGGTATTCCGCCGCTTGCAGGCTTTTTCGGCAAGTATTTTGTTTTCCTCGCGGCGGTTGATGCCGGTTTGAGCGTGCTTGCCATTGCCGGTGCTATCGCATCCGTTATCGGTGCCTTCTATTACATCCGCATCATCAAGATCATTTACTTCGATGAAGTGACTGATGCGCTCGATGGCCGGATGAGCCGTGTACACGCTTTGGCGCTTGGCGTTGCAGCGGTGATCATGGGGGTTGGCTGGGTGCCTGGCATTGACCTCTTTGGTCTGGTGGAGATCAGCGGCGCCGCAGCAGCGTCCCTGCTACAGTAGTTGGCAGATTGGCCCCAGGGTGTTGGGTTCGTTCGTCTAGGTACGGTCGACAGCACAAATGAGGAGGCCCGCCGCCGCGCCGAAGCGGGGGAGGCGGGCCCGCTCTGGATTATGGCGGATCAGCAAACGGGCGGGCGCGGTCGTCAGGGGCGCGCTTGGGAGCCTGTTATGGGCAATCTGTTTGCGACGCTCTTGATCAAGCCGAAAAGCCGGGCAGCGGATGCAGCGCGGCTGTCGTTCGCGGCTTGTCTGGCGGTTGGTGACCTGTTGGAGGCCGAAGGCTGTACCGCGCAAATGAAATGGCCCAATGATCCGCTCCTGAACGGTGGCAAGGTTGCTGGCGTTCTGTTGGAAGGATCGGGCGCAGGTGACAGGTTGGATTGGCTTGCCATTGGCATTGGGGTGAATCTTGCTGACTGCCCACCCGGTGAGCCCGACGCTGCCCATCCGCCGACCAGCTTGCGCGCAGCCACCGGGCGACTGGTTTCAACCGAAGATGCTTTGACGGTGATTGCGGCCTCTTTACATAAGTGGGAGATGGTTCTTGCGCGTGACGGGTTTGGTCCCTTGCGCGATGCCTGGCTTTCACGTGCCGTAAAGATCGGCGAGACGATAACAGCGCGGTTACCGGGCAAATCACTCACCGGGGTTTTTGAGGACGTTGATGAAACGGGCGCGCTGATCCTGCGTGCAAAAGGCGTGCGCCATCAGATCCACGCCGCTGATATATTTTTCGCCTGAGCGGAGGGGATAGCGATGTTGCTTGCCATAGATGCCGGAAACACGAACACGGTTTTTACAGTTTTTGATGGTACTACCTTGGTCGCGAACTGGCGCTGTTCAACCTATGGCGCGCGCACCTCAGATGAATATTTCGTCTGGCTTAATCGCCTGATGGATTTCAAAGGTGTTGATATCAATGCCATCGATGCGGCCATCATTGCGACCGTGGTGCCGCAAACGCTGTTCAACCTGCGCGCGCTTTGCCGGGATTATTTCGATTGCGCGCCTCTGATCATTGGGGAACCAGATTGCAAGCTGGGCGTGAAAATCAAGGTCAAGCGTGAACGTGAAGTGGGCGCTGACCGGTTGGTGAATACGGTTGGTGCTTTTGATGCCTATGGGCCAAACCTTATTGTGGTGGATTTTGGCACGGCCACGACCTTTGACGTGGTGGATGAGGAAGGTGCCTATGCGGGCGGTCTGATCGTGCCGGGTGTAAATCTGTCGCTGAAAGCACTACATCAAGAAGCAGCACGTCTTCCTAATGTTGACGTGGCCAAACCTGAAAAGGTGGTTGGGCAGGATACGATCTCCTGCATCCAGTCAGGGGTCTATTGGGGCTATGTGAGCCTTATCGAAGGCGTATGTCGGCGCGTTGCCGAAGAACGTCAAACGGAAATGAAGGTCATCGCCACCGGCGGCCTGAGCGCGTTATTCGCGACGGGCACGGATGCGATCGACCATGTCGACACGGAGCTGACAATGCGCGGCCTCGTGAAAATATATAATGAGAATAAAGGTTAAGAAAAAATGAGCAGTAAATCGAACTTCGTCTACGTCCCGCTTGGCGGGGCGGGCGAGATCGGTATGAACATGTATCTTTACGGGCATGGTCAGGGCAAAAACCGTCGCTGGATCATGGTTGATTGCGGGGTGAGCTTTGGCGACATGTCCAGCAGCCCCGGTATTGATCTGGTGATGGCCGATGTGGAGTTTGTCGAGGACATCGCTGACAATCTCGATGCGATTTTTATAACGCACGCCCATGAAGATCATATCGGTGCGATCGGCCGCCTGTGGCGTCGTCTCAAGGCGCCGATATATGCGCCGTTGTTTACCGCTGAAGTTGCACGCCGGAAAATGTCCGAATGCGGTGCCCCGGTGCAGCAGGTGCATACCGTAAAGTGGGATAAACCTGTGAAGGCCGGGCCGTTTGAGGTCAGCTTTCTGCACGTGACCCATTCGATCCCTGACCCCGCGATGCTGTTGATCGAAACACCCAGCGGCAAGGTGCTTCATACGGGGGATTTCAAGCTGGACCCAGACCCGATCATAGGTGACGCGACCGATATGGACCGTCTGAAACAGATCGGTGATGATGGTTTGCTTGCCTTGATGTGCGACAGCACCAACATCTTTGAAGATGGCGAAGCGGGGGGGGAGCAACCGCTCAAACCCGTGCTTGAACGTCTTATCCGCGATGCCAAAGGCGCAGTAGCGGCGACGACGTTTGCCTCCAACGTGGCGCGTCTGAAGACCTTGGCCGAAGCCGCAGAGGCCGCTGGCCGGTCCGTCGTTGTTGCGGGCCGCGCCATGAGCCGGATGATCGAAACCGCAATTCAGACAGGTGCGCTCAAGAGCTTTCCGCCTATTATTTCAGATGAGCGCGCCAAGGGCTTGCCGCGTGAAAACACGTTCTACCTGATCACGGGTTCGCAAGGTGAGGGCCGGGCGGCACTCGCGCGGATCGCCAACGATAGCCACCCCTTCCTGAAAATGACGGAGGGGGATCTCGTCTTGTTTTCCTCCAAAACCATTCCTGGCAATGAGGTAGAGGTCTATAAGATCTATAACCAGCTTTCGGAAAAGGGCGTGGAGATTATCGACAGTGATATGGAGAAGATCCATGTTTCCGGCCATGCGCGTATCGATGAAATCCGCACGATCCATCAGGCGGTTCGCCCCACACTCGTTGTTCCCATGCACGGTGAGCATCGCCATCTGGTAGAGCATTCGCGTCTTGCACGGCAATGGGGGGCAAAGGCCTCTGTCGTGGCATCGAATGGTGCGATGGTTGATCTCGAAACCGGGCGTGTGGTCGACCATGTGGAAACCGGGAAACTTTATCTGGATGGGGAGACGCTTATTGGCGCGATGGATGGCGTGGTCCGGTCCCGCCTCAAAATGGCGCGTCAGGGGCACGTGGCGGTGTCCATCGTTGTCGACGAGCATGGCGAGCTTTTCGCGGACCCTGGCGTCATTGTCGAAGGCGCACCAACTGACCCCGGTGGCGATAGCCCGCTGGATGAGATGATCTCCGGGCGTATTGATGCGGCGATTGAAAATGCATCGAAGCGTGAATTGCGAAACGACAAGGCGCTCGAAGACCTTGCGCGTCGGGTGGCACGTAAGGTGTGCTCGGAAACCTGGGGCAAAAAGCCCGTTGTATCGGTACTGCTGACCCGCCTCGAAGCTGAATAGTTCTGGCTGAACGAAAGGCGGCGGCAGGTATGGCCGCTCGCCTTGCAGCCACCTTGTGGTGCACTGAAAAGAAAAACCGCCCCAAGGCTGACGCGTTGGGGCGGTTTTTCATTTGGCTTGTTGGCGGGGTTTATGCCGCCTCGTCACCGGTATCATCATCGCCATCGTCCGCTGTCGTCTTCCGTGAGGTCGCCTTCAGGTCGGGCAAAGGGATGTTCATAAAGGCCGGAACATGATCGCCAAGGCCTTTTACCACAGGGCCATTGTCATAACGTGAGCGGTTGTTACCCCCCCGTCCGCGGCCGCGTGGCTGGCGTTCCTGTTGTTGGTTATTGTCTTTTGCAGCTGAGCGCGGCTCTGCATTGCGGTCCTGCATTTGCTGGCGTGGTGCGCGCTCTTCCCGGGGTTTGGGTGTCTCTGCCTTGGCGGTCGGGGCCTGTGCCTCTGCCTTCGGCTCGGCGCTTGGTGCAGAAGCGGCAGCCTGTGCTTCCGTTGCCGGGGCGTCCTGTTTCTGGTTCCGGTCTTTGTCGTTGTTGTTGCGGCGGCGGGAGGATGACCGCCCGGTTGGGGCGTTGCCTTCGGCTTTTTCACCGTTCTGGCGACGCGGCCTGCCGCGCATTTCGCGGATGGCACCTTCTGGTGGGTCCATCCGTTCTACCTTGCTCGCGATCAGTTCTTCGATTTTCTCAATGTATTTTTCTTCGTGAGGCAAACACAAAGTGAAAGAAAAGCCCGAGCGCCCCGCGCGCCCCGTGCGGCCAATGCGATGCACATAGTCTTCGGAGTGGATTGGCACATCAAAGTTGAAAACATGGCTGACCGAAGGAATATCCAACCCGCGTGCAGCCACATCTGAAGCGCAGAGGATCTTAATGTCGCCGGCCCGGAACCCATCCAGCGTGCGCATGCGCACCTTCTGGTCCAGATCCCCGTGAATAGCCGCCGCGTTATAACCGTGCTTGTTCAGGCTTTTGGCAACAATATCGACGTTGGACTTGCGGTTGCAGAACACAATCGCGTTGGTCAGCGTTTCTGCCTTCAGGTCCGCATCGATCAAAGCGCGCAACACATCGCGTTTTTCACGGTCTGATGTGTCCTTGGTTGCGGCTTTCCACGATACCACCCGTTGGGTGATGTTTTCGCCGGTTGTTGACTGTTTGGCGACCTCGACCCGCGTCGGGTTATGCAGGAATTCCTGCGTGAGGCGGGTAATTTCGGGCGGCATCGTTGCTGAAAAGAACAACGTCTGGCGTGTGAACGGCGTCATCTTGAAGATGCGCTCAATGTCGGGAATGAACCCCATGTCGAGCATCCGGTCGGCTTCATCGACCACCATGATTTCAATGCCCGTAAGCATCAGCTTGCCGCGTTCTACATGGTCGAGCAAACGACCCGGGGTTGCGATCAGAACGTCGACGCCCCGGTCGATCAGCTTGTCCTGATCCTTGAAGCTCACACCACCGATCAGCAGTGCCATGCTCAGCTTGTGGTATTTGCCGTAGATTTCAAAGTTCTCGGAAACCTGTGCCGCCAATTCCCGCGTCGGGCAAAGCACGAGAGAGCGCGGCATACGTGCTTTTGCGCGGCCCTGCGCCAGAATGGAGATCATCGGCAGCGTAAATGCGGCGGTCTTGCCTGTACCCGTTTGCGCGATGCCAAGAACATCTTTGGCCATCAGGGCTTGGGGTATCGCCTGTTCCTGAATCGGTGTCGGCGTATCGTATCCCGCTTCGGTAATGGCCTGAAGGACCTTCGGATCGAGATAAAGATCAGAGAATTTTGTCATGTGGCTCCGCGTGCTTTTTGTAGGCGGCTTCATCATGGCCGCATTTGTCCAGCGCGGCCCAGCGCAGCCCGTATCGACAAGCGCCTCATTTGTGCGGCGCAAAATACCGAGAACCGTCGAAAAGTCAAACAAGCCTGCGATTCGGGCGGTATTGCGCGGCCCGTCGGTGGGGGGCGAATGCCGCTAGTCCGGGCGCCGTGGCCGCAGCGTTGTCGTGCCCGAGGCACCCGCTTCGATATCATCGCGGTTCATGGTCATCGGGATGTAGCCCCCGCTGCGCCACCGCTCTGCCTGATCGTCATAGTGCGATGAGAGCACGTGCCCGCTTTGCCCCGTGGCAATCACAAAGACAGATCGGTCAAGGTCAGCAAAATCGTAGACGGCCCGATAACCGCCTGCGTGAATGTTCAGATAGGGTTCCGGGCCCTTGCCAGCCGTCTGCGCGCGCAAAATCGTATAGTCACCGCCAGAGGTTTCATGCTCGATGTTCACAAACAGATCAAAGGGGAACCTGGTGCCAAGCGGGGTGTGGGCATGCCGTGCGCGATGTGCTTCCCCCCAGCGCCATGTGTCCGGGTTTTCGCCATAGGCGGCGCTCAGTTCCTCCAGCGCATCATCAAGCGCCAGTTTGGCGACCTCTGCGCATGTTTCCACACGGGTTGTCTTGTCGATATCACACCACACAGCAGCACCGTTCACATTGCGGAACACGCGCTCCACAAACAGCGGGCGGGGGCCTTCGACCTCGGACAGGGCCTCGCCAAGTTCATCGCCAGCAATGCGGCGGGTCAGGGCGCGCATCCATGCGGTAAAGATCAAGGGCTCCGGCGCATGTTCGCTCATCTCTCCGTTCCAGTCGCCAAGGCGGCTTAACACGGCATCGCGGCGATTGGCCTTTTCGTCTGCATTGGATTCATCCCGCGTCCACCAGAAATCAGTGCCAATCAAAGGCAGTACGGAGCGCGCCATTTCCGAAACTGAATCGTTCTGAAGCTCGATGAAACTTTCACGGGTGTGAAATTCGCGCGCATTCAGGCGTTGTTCAATCCGGCGGATACGGTAAGGCGTCGCCCAGTGCGATGAGATATGATCGGGGAAGGGCGCATTGGTCACCCGATTGTTGGCGTTGGCGACGATGCCAGACCTGGGCCGTAGCGCGCGCGGTGTGGTGTAGGCAGGGGCCAGACCGTCCCAGTCGTTTGCCGCAATCCAGCCAAGGCCGGGAATGCGGCCCCTGCTGCGGCTTTCCGGTTTTCGCATCGGGGCGCGGCCCGCAACATAGATTCCGACGCCACGGGCATCAGCAACGGTTACATTCTGCGCCGGGGCGAGCATATCTGCGCCAGCCTCCACCGCTTCTTCGACGCTGTTTACTCTGTTCAGCCGCATTATGGCGCTGAGGGAGCGGTCCTCTTCTGACAATGCGGACCAGCTAAGAGCCGCGACATGTCCAACCGGCGTAACCGCGCCCACGTCGTATAGATCAGCAGGCATAACCGGGCCGTGGCGCGTCCAGCGGAGGGTGATTTCGACCGGGTCGCTGTCTTTGACCGGGATCAGATCCTTGCGGGTTTGAAAAGTCGCCCAGCCGGATGGCGTAAGATATTCATTCGGATTTTCCGGGTTCAGCTTTTCGATGTAAACATCCTGATCATCCATCCCGACATTGGTCAGGCCCCAGGCAACAGACCGATTGCGCCCGACGATAATGGCCGGGATACCGGGGATTGATCCGCCGATCACACCCTTATCGGGAAATTCAATATGCGCGAGCATCCACAGGCTCGGTGCGGATAGCCAAAGATGCGGGTCATTGGCCAGCAGGGGCGCCCCAGTGGTCGCGCGTGCACCATCAACAGCCCACGCGTTGGAAGCACCAGCCATCCGCGCACGTGGCAGGAAAATTTCATCCAACGGCGTGGCCGCCGCGCGATGGGTAAAGGCGCGAAAGCGCATCCCCGGATATGCCGAGGCAAAGGCAGGCAATGCCATCAACCCTGCGTCCGGGTATTCGGGGAACAGGTCATCCACTTTTTCAGGGGGTAGTTGGCGAAGCAGTTTTGCGCGCTTTATCTCCCGCTCCGCTGACCCGGTAAGCCGCAGCGCCATAACTTTGAGCACCGCAAGGCTGTCGGTTGGTGTCCAGGGGGCAAGGCCATTGCCAAACAGGAAAAACTCCGGTGCGCCACGGCCGCGGGCTTGCTCATTTACTGTGCGTATCCACGCGTTTACGCCCTTCGCATATGCCTCAAGCGCGGCGCGGGTTTCCGGGGTTTGATGGCCCAATGACTTACGCGCAATCGTGTGCAGGTCAAAGACCCGCATACGTTTGTCGAGTGACAAGGCCGCCGCCCCGAAAATCTCTGACAGTCTGCCTTGCGCGCCACGCCGCGACAATTCCATCTGCCAAAGACGATCCTGAGCATGCGCGAGGCCGAGAGCAAAATAGGCGTCTTCGTCGCTGTCGGCATAGATGTGCGGAACCGCAAAGGCATCGCGCACAATTTGAACGTCAGTTGTCAATCCATCGACGGCAAGTGTCGCGCCATAGTCGGGCTGGGATCGGTTTACCAGATAGAACGCCAATGCAACAGCCGCGACCGTCAAAACGCTCGCGCCAGCCAACAGCCAGATCAGTACTTTGAAAAGGGTTCGCATACGATTCCCTAACGCCCTTGACCGTGTGTAGCCTGACGGCGAGTGTGCCGCCAATATGTGACCTCAAAAAGCGGAGAAAAAAATGGCCAAAACAGCGTTTATCGGATTGGGCGTGATGGGCTACCCGATGGCAGGGCATCTTGCGCGGGCGGGGCATGAGGTTGCGGTTTACAACCGAACCGCCGCCAAGGCACAGGCATGGGCCAAGGAATTTGGTGGCACCGCCCATGAAACACCCGCTGCTGCGGCGGCTGGGGCGGAGTTTGTGATGTGCTGCGTTGGCAATGATGACGATTTGCGATCAGTCACAATCGGTGCCGATGGCGCATTCTCTAACATCCAGGATGGCGCGGTTTTTGTTGATCACACCACGGCCTCCGCAGATGTTGCGCGTGAATTGGCTATGGCGGCAGATGGTTTTGCCTTTGTCGATGCGCCGGTTTCAGGCGGTCAGGCGGGGGCAGAGAACGGCGTATTGACCATTATGTGTGGCGGCGATCAGGCGGCCTATGACCGGGCTGGGCCGATTATGGATGCTTATGCGCGTTCGCACCGTTTGCTGGGGGACACCGGGGCCGGGCAACTGACCAAGATGGTGAACCAGATTGCGATTGCGGGCCTGCTGCAAGGCTTGTCGGAGGCTGTGAACTTCGCCGGCAAGGCGGGCCTGAATGTGCCCGACGTGATTGACGTGATTTCCAAGGGCGCAGCGGGGAGCTGGCAAATGGAAAACCGGGCTGTCACCATGTCAGAGGACAAGTTTGATTTCGGGTTTGCCGTTGATTGGATGCGTAAGGACCTGGGCATTTGCCTGGATGAAGCCGGCAACAACGGCGCGCGCCTTCCCATTACGGCAATGATCGATCAGTTCTATGGAGAGGTGCAGGATATGGGCGGCGGCCGTTGGGATACCTCGTCACTTATGCGGCGCCTGACGCGGAACTAAGCCTTTTCCTATTCGCCCGCAGATGACCATTTCCAACCACTGCGGGCGAATTGTCTCCACAATGCATTTTCACAAACAACGCGCAATTTCTGCATACCAAGTGTTGAAACGCACATGCTCGATCACCATATGTTGATTGTGGTTGATTGGTATTACTAATTGTGGGGTGACGCATGTTGGATTTTCTTCTCGCGCCAGAGATGGCTCCCTTCAGTTTTGCCTTTTTGCTTGTCATTGGCTTGGTTGTGCTGGAGCTGGTGTTCCTTCTGCTCGGCGGGTCGCTGATCGGCATGGATGCTGATGGGCCAGAACTTGATCTGGAAGCAGAATTTGACTTCGACGGTGAGGTCGGGGCTGAACCGGAACTGAACAGCGAGATTGATGGGGCGGTACCCAGCGGCCCGCTCGCGTGGCTTGGCCTTGGCGAAGCGCCCTTTGTGCTTTGGCTGGCGGGTGTGGCGACATCATTTGGCATTGCCGGGTACTGCGCGCAGTTGATGTCTAATGCGATGTTTGGAGGAATGATCCCGGCTGTGATCATCGCGCCGCTTGCCATCGTTCCGGGCATTATTGGTGGCAAGATCATCGCCCGTGCGATTTCGGCGATGGCCCCCAAAACCGAGAGCTCCGCTATCTCACGGCAGTTTCTGGGCGGGCGCATCGGCGTCATTACGCAGGGCACGGCTTCAAAGGGCCGCCCGGCGGAGGCCCGGATCGTCGATCGCTATGGCAATCCGCAATATTTGCGGGTTGAGCCGCGCGAAGACGGTGTGACCATCCCACAAGGCACCGACGTCATCATCTTTCGCCCCGTGGGCGACATTTACCCGGTCATACCCTTTGGGGACGACTGAAACCGAGTTTCCCTGGCGCGGGGTAAGCGCCATTTCAAACTACCCTTTCTGGAGGATCTAATATGGTAGAACTTTTGATTCCGGTCGTTGCGATCATTGTCTTGTTTGTACTGATCGGCCTCGTCCTTGCGCGCCTGTATCGCCGTGCGACGCGTGAGGTCAGTCTTGTGAAAACAGGTTCGGGCGGCAAGCGGGTGATCATGGACGGCGGCACGGTTGTTGTGCCCTTGCTGCATGAAATCAGCCTCGTAAACATGAAAACCTTGCGTCTAGAAGTGCAACGGAACGGCGAAGCGGCCTTGATCACGCAAGACCGGATGCGCGTAGATGTCGGCGTGGAATTCTATGTCTCGGTGAATGCCACTGAGGAGGGCGTTGCCAAGGCCGCGCAAACGCTAGGTGACCGCACGTTCCACGTGGACCAGTTGCGAGAGATGATCGAAGGCAAACTGATTGATGGCCTGCGCGCCGTTGCTGCCCAGATGACCATGGATGGCCTGCATGAAAACCGCTCTGACTTTGTGCAGGAAGTGCAGAATGCCGTGTCTGGCGACTTGCTAAAAAACGGGTTGGAGTTGGAATCGGTGTCGTTGACCGCGCTCGACCAAACACCGTTTGAGGCGCTGGACGAAAACAACGCCTTTAACGCCGTTGGTATGCGCAAATTGGCCGAAGTGATTGCAAAATCCAAGAAAGAACGCGCCGAGATCGAGGCAGAGGCACAGGTGGCCGTTTCAACCTCTACGATGGAAGCCGCGCGCCGCACGCTGGAAATCCAGCGTCAGGAAGAAGAGGCACGGATCCAGCAACAGCAGGAAATCGAAAGCGCGAAAGCCTTGCAGGAAGCGGAAATTGCCCGCCGCCGCGAAGACAGTGACCGCGAAGCGGCGGAGGCGCGTATTATCAAGGAACGTCAGGTTCGCGCCGCTGAGATCGCCCGTGAAAAGGTCATTCGCGAGGCGGAGATCAACAAGGAACGTGAAATCGAGGTCGCTGATCAGGACCGCAAGATCATCATTGCTCAAAAATCAGAGGAAGAAAGCCGCGCCCGCGCATCTGCTGACGAAGCCCGCGCGCTGGCAACCGCTGCTTCCGAAGGGGTGACAACCGCACAGCAGGTTGCAGAGGCTGAACGTCAGGAGCGTGTAACCTTGATCGAAGCCCGCCGTGAGGCGGAACGGGATGCGACGCGCTTGCGCCTGATGGCCAACGCTGAAAAAGTGGCAGCGGCAGATCGTGCCGATGCCCTTCGCGAAGCGGCGCAGGGTGAGGCTGATGCGTTGAACATCAAAGCGGAAGCCAAGAAAAATGACCTGCTTGCCGAAGCAGAGGGCCGCCGCGCGATTGTGGAAGCTGAAAACTTCACCGATGAGCGTATCATCGGCATGAAGGTGGATCTGGCGCGGCTTGAGGCGATGCCGGGGATCATTGCGGAAATGGTCAAACCCGCTGAAAAGATCGATTCCATCAAGATTCATCAGGTGAGTGGTATGGGCGGCGGCGGCGTGCTCGGCGGCACAACGGCCAACGAAAGTGGCAAACCCGTTGTTAACCAAGCACTCGACAGCATTCTTGGGATGGCTGTGCAACTGCCTGCGCTCAAAAAACTGGGCGATGAGCTTGGCCTTAGCATGGAGGGCGGTATGGCGCAGGTGACCTCTGACCTGATGGACGGCAACAAACCCCCTGTGACAGAAGCGGAAGTGGCACCGCAAGAGCCAGCAGGGCCATCTGCCTAAGGTCTGATCCATGCGCCTGTCAGCGTCTCTGGCAGGTGTCGCCCGCAAAAAAAATATCGCCCCGGCCCCGGCTGGGGCGATATTCGTTTGAGGCTCCCTGTCGCGTGCGGGGCAACAGAATTTGAAATTTGATGCGACATTCACAGGTTTTTCTTTGCGACCCGAGCCGGGGCAGGGTAGGACGCGCGCAACCACAGGAGCTTCACCCATGCCGATGACTGATTTTGACCCAGCCCGCCCCATCAAAATTGCGCCTTCGATCCTTGCCGCTGATTTTGCTGCGCTTGGGCAGGAAATTCAGGATGTAGAAGCTGGTGGAGCCGATTGGATCCATGTTGATGTGATGGATGGTCATTTTGTGCCCAATATCACGATGGGCCCCCCGGTATGCGCGGCCATTCGCCCGCACATCAAAACGGTTATGGACGTTCATTTGATGATCGAACCGGCAGACCCGTATCTGGAAGCCTTCGCAAAAGCGGGGGCCGATGTGTTGACGATCCACGCCGAGGCCGGGCCGCATTTGCATCGCTCGCTTCAGGTCATTCGGGGGCTGGGTTGCAAGGCAGGCGTTGCGCTGAACCCGTCCACCCCTGAAAGCGTCATTGAATATGTGCTTGATGATGTCGATCTTGTTTGCGTGATGACGGTTAACCCCGGCTTTGGTGGGCAATCGTTCATTCATTCACAGGTCGAAAAGGTTCGCCGCCTGCGCGCCATGATCGGTGATCGGCCGGTGCATATTGAGATCGACGGCGGTGTCACGCCCGAAACCGCGCCCTTGGTTGCCGCGGCTGGGGCGGATGTGCTGGTGGCAGGGTCTGCCGTGTATAAAGGGGCGGATGCGGCTGAATATGCCAAGCTGATCGCGGCCATTCGCAGCGCGGGTGAGGGCGCGCGCTGAGGCGTCTTCGTTCCCGAAAACGGTCACCCCGAAGGCTCATAACCCTCGGGGTGCGATGTCAGCGAACAATACGAGTATATTTTGCGCCTTCCAGGCTGGCGCCGGCCAACAGGCCATCCTGCGCATAAACGATCGCGACAACGGGTGATTTTATTGTTGTCGAATTGACGTTTAGCGAAATGCCATCGCCCGGAACGGTAAACTCCGCATCTGCGCCAAGCTCCCACCCATCCGCGCGACGGAATTTTTCAAGGGCGGGTTGGGTCATGAAAAACAGCGCATGGGAGGTTTTCTGCACACCGATCTGATACCCGATAGAGGCCGCAGCAACAGAATAGTAATTCTGAATGACGCCCCCGACCTTGAGCGCGCCTTCGCCGTAAGACCCGCCAATGATCAGCCCGCCCTTGATTACGTCTGGCATAATCAACACGCCACGCGCGCGCGCGGCCAATTCGGCTGAGCCGGGAACGGTGTTGAACAGAAACTGTTCAGACGCCGCCACGTCACGCGCAATTTCAGTTGCACTCGCCGCGCTTGCCTGACCAGCTATCAGCGCCGATGTCAGGGCTGCGCCACCGGCTGTTGCGCCTTGGATAAGGCCACGTCTTGTCAAATTCGTCATTCTTGTCTCCTTACCTCTGACAGGTAATACGCTACTATGTAATATCAGGTTCCGATGGATGCGAGGTGGCACGTTATGACTTCACGAGAAATATACCCGTCAACAAACGTACTTGGCGGCCCGCTTGCCCCTTGTTCCCATGACCCTGTCACCGGTTTCTATCGAAACGGTTGTTGCGATACCTCTGACATGGACCATGGTTCGCATACAATTTGCGCAGTAATGACGGCGGATTTCCTTAGTTTTTCCAAAGATGCGGGAAACGACCTGTCCACGCCGCGCCCGGAGTTTGGGTTTCAGGGGTTAAAACCGGGGGATCAGTGGTGTCTGTGCGCGGCGCGCTGGGTCGAGGCAATGCGCGCAGGCAAGGCACCGCGCGTGCGGTTGAACGCAACGCACCTGATGGCGCTTGAAATTGCGGGGCTGGAAGATTTGCGCGCGCATGCTGCGGACCTGACCTGACCCCGGCGACTGCGTTGGTTAGGCAGATAATGCAGCCAGCACAACGACCATGACCATGGACAGCGCCATGCCGACATTTATTGCGCGTTGTTTGCGCGGTGGCAGGTCGAGCCGCCGCAGCGCAACGCCGGCCCATAGCCACAGAACGTGAATCGGTATCCAAATGGCGTTCAGAACCAAGAGTTTAATGATGATCTCGGCCGAAGGCGGGGTGTTTTCAAACGGAAACCCGGTGAACAGTGATGTGCCGACCACATAGGCCTTGGGGTTGATGGCCTGAAGTGCCAATCCGCCCTTGATGCCCGGCGGGGCGCCTCTGTCGATGAAGGCAATCCTTGACCCGGCCAGCGCAATTCGCGCCGCCAGGTAAAGCAGATAGGTGAATGATGCGACCATCAGCACCAGTCGAATCCGCTCATCCGCGAGAATGACCGCTGTTAGCCCGGCAATAACGGCCAGCATCACCATGTTGGACCCAACGCAAAGGCCAACGAAGTATCTTGCGCCTGCGCGGTAACCAAAGGATGCCCCAACCCCGGCCAGTGAAAGCACACCGGGGCCGGGGGTGATCAGCAGGAAAAAGACAGCGGCCGCAAAGGTGAGCATATCGAGGCTGAACCCGTCAGCTGAACACGTCGTGCACCCGGTCGATGCCGCCGCCTTCCTTAATGTCGATCACGCGCTGGTAAATCGACACGATGGTGCAAAAGAAAAAGCTGTACCCGACAATCATTCCGCCAACTTGAAGAATGGACGACAAGAAAATCGACAGGCCCAGCATGACGCCACTTTCGCCTGCCAAAAGGGCAAGCGGCAACACGGCCAATGACCCGACAATGGAAATGACGATCATGGCTGCAAAGATACAGATATAGCTGAGGGCCATGGTGCCCAGAATTTGCCACCGATACCCCCGTGACAGGCGAACGCTACGGCCAAGCGCGCCAAAGCCCGTGTTTTCGAGCACAGCGATCGGAAACGTGAGCATGAATACACCGGTTAACCATAACCCTGGCACGATGAGCACCCACCACCCGATAGAAATAATGATCGACACGATCATTGATATGACTGCCAGAACGGGAACCCGTGGCAAGATACCTAGTATCGAAGCCAGAACCGCGGGCGGTTCGCCATGCCCGACATTGTACGTCACTTTCAGCGCAGCAGCGTAGCCACCGACCATCACGACCAAGGCACCGATAAACAGAAGCAGAAAGGAGCCAGAAAAGAACATCGCAGCAATCGCCTCCGGGTCGTCGGCCATCAAAGCAAGATTGCCGATCGAAAGCCCAAAGGGAATGACGACGAGTGCGAGGGCAATGCTCATTACAATGAACACAAGCAAAATGGCGAACCACCCTTTTTTGAATACATACCACGCGTCGGAAAATACTTTGCCAACACCGAATGGGGCCACGGGGTCTGAAATATCGGCCATGAATGTCTCACTATCTATCTAAAAGGCGACGACGACTATCGCCAATTTCCTTGCTGCCGCAAGGGGAAAGCGCGATAAAGCCAACGCATGCTTAAATGGTGATACCCCCATCGACGCCGATAATCTGGCCGGTGATATTGCCCGCAATATCTGAGCACAGAAACGTAACCATCGCGGCCACATCTTCGGGGCTTTGCGGACGGCCCATCGGGACAAGATCGCGGATGCGGCCTTCAAAAACCTCCGGCGCGGTGGTGCCTTGCGCCCCGTCAGAGGCCTCCGCCATGACTTGCCCAAGATCTTCCCACAGGGGTGACCACACGAACCCCGGTGCCACTGCGTTGACTGATACACGATCGGGCGCAAACTGACGCGCCAGCACACGCGTCAGGCCGTTGGCAGCTGCTTTTGACACTGAATATGGTGGCATGAAAGGGGCGGCAATTACCCCCGTGATGGAGGTGACGTTTACGATCCTGCCCTCTGTTGCGATCAAACCATCGCGAAGGGCACCAGCCCAAAAAGCGGCCCCTTTGACGTTAATGGCAAAGGTGCGGTCCCAATCCTTTTCGGTATTTTTGGTGAACGGTTGACCGGGGCGAGATACAACGCCCGCATTGTTTACAAGATACCGCGGCTGACCCATCTTTTCGGTGATTGCCTGCGCGCAGGCCTGAACGGCGGCCTCATCGGCCACATCACAGGTGAAACTTTCGCCTCCGACCTTTGTGGCGGCATCGTTTGCCGCGGCGGAGTCTACATCCACCACCGCTACGCTTGCCCCGGCGTTGGCAAGCATCGCCGCAATCGCGGCACCAATCCCGTTGCCGCCACCGGTAACGACCGCAACGCCGCCCAAAGAAACTTGCATCAAAAGAATATCCCAAGCGATTTTTGTGTCAGGACAGCATGATCTAGGATGATTGCGCGGTCTACCACCTTCCAGGTCGTTTCATCATCGGCGCGCAAAGTGTCTTTGCGGGTGCCAGAGAACATTTCCTGATCGGTTTCCATGTGGGAACGGTAGATCAGGAATTGTGAACGAACCTGCACTTCGTCACCCGTTTGGCCCATGATTTCCACGTTTGATATCATATGGTTGGTGCGTCCGGGTGGGGTTTCGGCCCATGCCCGCCCTGTTGCCAGGCGTTTGACACGATTGCTCATGCTTTCATGGTCATCTTCAAAATGGGCGAGATCGCCGTATCGGGTCAGTTCATTGCCGATATCTCGCCCGATACGATTGGAAACAATAGGCATCCAATAGCGCAGGTCCGGTGCCAGCAAGGTGACCCATTTGTCGAACTCCAGATCGTCGAGATATCGCGCTTCGCGGTAATAGAACTGTGTGACGGAGAACCATGTTTCGATGTCTGTGTTCATAGTGTTGCCCCCGGCACGACGGGGCTTTCGCCATCCATCATTTTTGCCCATGTGCTGTATAGCTGGCGTTGGTTGATTTCGTTTTGAAAGCCTGCAACCCGGCCGCGCATTTCGGGGTGGATTGTCTTGGGGTCTTCAATTTCGTGGTGCATCCCCATCGAGAGGTTCTGCGTGAACTGACGACCGACATATCCCCGACTGGACAGGGTTGATTGCACCCAGTTGTCAACATCGTCCTGTTCCCACGTGCCCGATGTGCCGTGGCGCTGCAGGTCATGGATGCGAACCAGGTCGCGGTGGTCCTGACTGGCGGCCTTGTCCACAAAACACCACGACCAGCCCTCTGTTTCACCAACGCCGCGTGGATGCCAGACCCGCATGTTGCCCGATTGCCAAAGCATGGAGAAGTTGGGAAAAATGGAGGCATGCATGGGGCTGAGGTGCATACCCCGCAGGTCGCCCAGGCGTTCGTGGGTTTCAGGGAAGCGGGTTTGCTCGTAACTCAGAAACTCCGGCAAGGCCATTTCATAGACCTGTTCTTCGTTCTCGGCCCAGCGGGCACCAAACCCATGACCATTGCCCGCGTTGATCTGGAACCCCTCATAGCCATAGCCCTTCTTGCGCCGGGGCATACCTTCGAACCCGGATTCCCAGGCTGAACCATGGCTGACCGGGCCGTGATAGCTGTCGCCGATAAAATTATCGACGGGGAACTTCCAGTTACATTTTATGCGCCATTTATGGGTGCCGGGCAGAAATTCGATGCCGCCTTCACGTCGGTCGATGGCCATGTCCAGATACCATGCCATGTCACCCAGATAATCTTCCAGCGATGGTGCCTTGGCATCAAAAGTCGCAAAAATCATACCCTTGTAGGTGTCGATCTGCGCGACAGGCACCAGGCCATGCGTCTCCATATCCAGTTTTTCGTGGTAGACTTGCTTGAACCCCGGCACGGTTTTCAGGTTGCCGTTGTTGGCGAAGGTCCAGCCATGAAACGGGCAGGTGAACATGCGCTGGTTTCCGCTGTCTGCACGACACACGCGGTTGCCGCGATGGCGGCACATGTTCAGGAACGCGCCGATCTGCCCCTCGGAATGGCGGGTTACGATTACCGGGTCTTCGCCCATGTAAGCGGTAAAAAAGTCATTCTCATTAGGCAGTTGTGATGTGTGACCCAGAAAAAGCCAGCAGCGCGCGAAAATCTGCTTCAGTTCCCTTTCGTAGATTGCAGGGTCCGAAAAGATGCGGCGGTTGATTTCACCCTTGGTCAGATCGACCAGGTGATCGAAATGGGTGTTCTGACCGTGTTCCAGCATAGTGCGCTCCGCAATTATTGCCCATTCCAGGCGCGGTGCACGCTTCGCACCGCATCACCCGCAAGGCCGTTATCAACATCTTTTGTTGCTAGGCTGATAGATCACAAATAGGATTTTCGCCTAGCAATTCATTTCGGGAATACCATGCAACTGCATCAAATCGAAGCCGTCGTAGCGATTGCCGAAGCGGGGAGTTTTCGCAAAGCGGCTGAGGTTCTGGGCCGCACACAACCCACGCTGACCAAAAGCATCAAGGCGCTGGAGGAATCTGTTAACCTCGTCATTTTTGATCGCACCCCGCGCGGTGTGCAACTGACCGAAGGCGGGGAGCGCCTTTACAAACGTGCCTGCACCATCATGGCCGACGTGCGCGCGATGGAGGATGAGGTAAAGCAAATGGCGGGTTTTGACGGGGGGCGCGTGCGGATTGGCGTCTCGCCCGTGGCGGGGGCCGTGATCATGCCGCGCGTATTGAGCCAATTCCGTAAGAAATGGCCGCGCGTTGAGATCGACCTGATCAATATTCTCTATCCTGATTCCGTTAACCAACTCCGGGAGGCCGGGATAGACATGGTGCTTGGCCCTGTGCCGGTATTGGACTCGCACGGGAATGTGTTTGTGGAGCGTCTCTTTGATATCGACATGGTCATTACCACCCATGCGTCCAACCCAAAGCGCCACACCACGCGTTTTGCGGAATTGTCTGATGCGCAATGGATCGTTCATGGCTCCAAGGATGGGCCTAGTGGTTTGTTTTCAGGCGCTTTCGGTGATCAGAACTGGCCCATGCCTGCGGCCTTTACCGCCTGCCATTCGTTAACAACTATTATTGCGCTGATTGAGGAAACGTCAGCGTTTTGCGTGCTGTCACAGCAGCTTTTCAACACCATCGCACCCAGTCATAACATTGTCGTTGTTCCGATCGAGGATCAGCTACCGAAATTCCCACTTTCCTTGGTAACGCAGAAAACGCGCCCTTTGACGCCGGCGGCGGCTGAGTTGGCCCAACATATACGCCGCCGGGCCACCATGCTGGTGAAAGGTGGCTATGCCGGCGATAGCCATTTGGAATAGCTATTCGACAAATTGACTTGAATTGTAATCGCTTCCGATTGTCTTTGTTCCCGTCGAGGGAGAGGCTTCTATGAACGTATTGTGGATCATGTGCGATCAGTTGCGGTGGGATTATCTGTCCTGCGCAGGGCACAAAACGCTTCATACCCCCCATATTGATGCATTGGCGGCGCGTGGTGTGCGGTTTGATCGTGCTTACGTCCAGTCACCTTTCTGTGGTCCTTCGCGGATGTCGAGTTACACGGGGCGGTATTGCCGTTCTCATGGGGCAACCTGGAACGGCTTCCCGCTGCGTGTGGGGGAGCCGACACTGGGTGACCATCTGCGCAAGATTGGCGTGCGCCCCGCTTTGGTCGGCAAGACGCATATGGTCCCTGATCGCGAAGGGATGGAATGGCTTGGCATCGACCCGAATGGCCCCATTGGCGTGACCATGGCCGAATGCGGTTTTGAGCCGTGGGAGCGGGACGACGGCCTGCACCCCTATGGCCCCTATAATACGAACCCTGACTATAACAGCTATTTGCGTGATCAGGGGTTTGAGGGTGAAAACCCGTGGGAAGACTGGGCCAATTCTGGTGAAGACGACGCCGGGCGCTTGCTGAATGGCTGGTTGCTCAAGCATTCGGACAAGGCCGCGCGGATACCCGAAGAACACTCCGAAACGCCCTATATGACCAACCGCGCGATGGAGTTCATGGAGAACGCGGGCGACCAGCCATGGTTATGCCATCTTAGTTTCATCAAACCCCATTGGCCCTATATCGTGCCCGAACCCTATGCGAGCATGTTTGGCCCCGATGACGTGCCCCCCGCCATCCGCACCGAGGCAGAGCGTGAAAACCCCCATCCGGTTTTCAAGGCCTATATGGAAAGCAAAATCTGCAAGACCGTCAGCCGCGAAGATGTGCGTACAGCGATCATTCCGGCCTACATGGGGCTGATCAAGCAGATTGATGACCATATGGGCCGCCTGTTTGCGTGGATGGAGGAACGTGGCCTGATGGATAACACCATGATTGTGTTCACATCAGACCACGGCGATTACCTCGGTGATCATTGGATGGGTGAAAAAGACCTTTTCCACGATCAATCTGTTCGTGTGCCGATGATTGTCTATGACCCCCGTTCAGCCGCAGACGCCACGCGCGGCACCGTTTCAGATGCGCTGGTTGAGGGGATCGACCTTGCGCCGACATTCCTCGATTTCTTTGGGGGAGAGGCCCTGCCGCATATTTTTGAGGGGCGCGATCTTACCCCCTTGCTGCACGGAACACCCGTCAAGTGGCGCGAATATGCGATCAGCGAATATGATTATGCTACGCGAGAGGCGCGGCAGATTATCGGCAACATGCAGCAGGATGCCCGCCTGATCATGATTTGCGATGAGCGTTGGAAATACGTTCACTGCGAAGGGTTCCGATCGATGCTGTTTGATTTGCGGAATGACCCGCAGGAACTGGTCGACCTTGGTGCTTGCCCGGACCATGGAGAGGTACGCCACCGCATGCATGAGGCCATTTTCGAATGGTCGCGGCGCCATCATAGTCGCATTACGCTAAGGCCCGAACGGATCGAGCAAATGACCGGGGGCGAACCGCCAGGCATTCTGATCGGGATCTGGGACGAAGATCAGTTTGAAGATCAATTCGGCAAACCCTTCTCCGAGCGCCCCTGAACCATGAAGCAATACAACCCAATTCCGCATATTATTACTGCACCAACACCGGAGGCCTTCGATGCCCGCTAAGAACGTCCTTTTCGTTATGTGCGATCAGCTTCGCTGGGATTACCTGAGTTGTTACGGGCACAAGCGCCTCCACACGCCGAACATCGACGCGCTGGCGGCGCGCGGCGTGCGCTATGATCGTGCCTATGTGCAATCACCTGTTTGCGGCGCATCGCGCATGTCCACCTATACGGGCCGCTATGTGCATGCGCATGGCGCAAGCTGGAATTTCGTGCCGATCAAAGCGGGGGAGATGACCATTGGTGATTACCTGCGCCCCCTCGGTGTTCGTTCGGTATTGATTGGCAAAACGCATATGCGGGCAGACTCGCTTGGCATGTCGCGTCTTGGCATTGACCCGAACAGTCAGATTGGTGTGCGGATATCGGAATGCGGGTTTGACCCGTTTGAGCGTGATGATGGCATCCACCCTTATTCCGGTCACGAACCAAACCCGCGCTACAACGATCATGCCCGCGCCAATGGCCTGGATGCAGAAAACCCCTGGGAAGAATACGCCAATGCCGCCGAGGGGGAGAATGGCGACCTGTTGTCAGGCTGGTTCCTGAAATATTCGGACCGCCCCGCGCGTGTGACCGACCCGTTGTCGGAAACGCCTTATATCACCACGCGGGCGATGGAATTCATTGATGACGCGATTGAAAATAACCCTGACCAGCCTTGGGTCGCGCATGTCAGTTATATCAAACCCCATTGGCCCTATATTGTGCCGGAACCCTACGCCAGCATGTACGGCCCGGATGATGTGCCACCGGCAAATCGCAGCGATGCGGAACGGGAAAACGCGCACCCGGTCTATGCCGAATTTATGAACCGTCGCGTCAGCCGCAATTTCTGTCGTGACGAAGTGCGGGCAAAGGTGATCCCGGCCTATATGGGCCTGATCAAGCAGATTGATGACCAGATGGGGCGCTTGTTCAAGCACCTTGAAGATCGGGGCATTGCTGATGAAACGATGATTGTTTTCACCTCTGACCATGGCGATTATCTTGGCGATCACTGGCTCGGTGAAAAGGATCTGTTCCACGAAGAAGCCTTGCGTGTGCCTCTGATTATCCACGACCCGTCGCCAGAGGCTGATGGAACCCGTGGCACGCTCAACACCGATCTGGTTGAAGCGATTGACCTGGCACCGACCTTCCTTGAAATGTACGGCGGCGCGCCTGTGCCGCATGTGCTGGACGGTCATTCGCTGGTGGGAACGCTGACAGGTACGCGCAAGGATGATCCGCGCGAATATGTTATCGCGGAATATGATTATTCGTTCATTGAACCCCGCATTGCGCTCGATATGTCGGCGCGTGATTGCTGGTTGCGCATGATCTTTGACGGGCGTTTCAAATATATCCACGGCGAGAAATTCCGCCCCATGCTGTTTGATCTGCAGGATGATCCCAATGAGTTTACCGACCTGGGCGATGACCCGGCCTATGCTGACACTCGCGCGCGGTTGCACGAAGCGTTGTTCGAGTGGGCGCGTAAGCCCCGACAGCGGAACACGGTTGCCGATGGCGCGATTGAGGGCACCGACATTCAGGACCGGATCGGCGAAAACGGCATTCTGATCGGGTATTGGGATGAGGCGGAACTGGAAGATGCGATCAAGAACAAATGGGGTGCCCGCTTGGCAAACGCGAACCCCTTGCTGGCCCCAACATTGAACAAACTGTTACGCCGTACCCCTGAGGAGACCAAACCATGAGCCTGCAACCCGGTATTCAGAAACGTGGTGAAAGCCTCGATGGCGTTCACTGGAACATCATGGGGCAGGTGTATTCGCCCAAGTCCATCACCGAGGAATGTTTTAGCTGGCACGCCCTGTTGCCGCCTGAAACCTTTGTGCCACCGCATATTCACCCGACGCAGGATGAATATATCCTCGTACAATCGGGGGAGCTGGACCTGGTACTTGGCGGTAAGGAAATCCACGCCAATGAGGGGGATCTGGTGTGTATGCCGCGGGGCATCCCACATGGTATTTTCAACAACACAGGGCACGATGTCCGTTGCCTGTTCTGGGTGACGCCAACCGGGAAACTGGTTAACCTGTTTCGCAAGCTACACAACCTGGCGCGCCCCGATGAGGTTGTTGCGATGTCGCCAGACTATGAAGTCAACTTTTTGCCGCCAAAACGCGCGGCAGATGTTATCGGTCTGAAATAAGGCCATACTGAAGGTTCTAGGGAGGAACTAAAATGAAACTGAAATATTCTGTCGGTGCTGCTGCACTGGCGTTTTCGACTGCCATGTCGGCACCAGCGCAAGCGGCCGAACGTGTTATCTTCAACTGCTTCTTTCCGGCAAAACACTACGTGTGCACGAAGTTTATGCCTGAACTGAAAAACCGGATCGAAACGGCGACCGAAGGGCGCGTCAAGGTTAACACGCCCCCGAAATCACTTGCCGCCCCGCCAGACCAGTATGATGGCGTTGTCGGTGGTGTTATGGATGGCGCGTTGCAGTTCAACGCCTTCATCCGCAACAAGGTGCCCGGCATTCAGTTCTCGATGATGCCTTTCGTCAACGGTACGAAAGCAGCCGTGGCTGGCCCAGCACTTTGGGACACTTATCAGAAATTCTTCGCTGACAAGAACGAATATGGCGATGCGGTTCTGATCTCTGTCTATGCCTCCAGCGGTAACGAGTTTTACTCGATGAATGACACGCCGATCCAGACGGTCGAGGACATCGGCAGCCGCAAGATGTGGGGCCTGCCCGGTGTTGTTGCCAATACGCTCAAAGGTACGGGAAGCTCCGTCGTTGCTGGTCCAGCGGTACAGATGCTTGAGATTATCTCAAAAGGCGTTGTCGATGGCTATGCTGGCGTACCGTGGGGGTCGGTCGCTGCGTTCAAGCTGGGCGACTACACCAAGTCGGCAACCGAGTTGGAAAGTAAACTGTTCCAGCCCACGTTCTCATTCCTGATTTCCAAATCAAAGTGGGACAAGTTCTCTGCCGAAGATCAGGCCGCCATCATGGACGTGATGGGGGGTGATTTTGCCGGTTGGGCAGGGGCCATTCAGGACAATGTCAACAACGCATCGCGCGCCAAGCTGATTGAAGCAGGTGTTGAAATTGTTGCTGGTTCTGCAGAACTGGAAAACGGTCTGCGTAAACTGGGCCAGCCAATCACCGACGCGTGGATCGCGCAGGCTGCTGAAATGGGTGTCGATGGTCAGGCCGTGATTGACTATTATCTTGCCCGGATCGCCGAAGGCGACGCTGCACAAAGCAACTAAGCTGGTTTGGTCAACCCGTCGTTTCGGGTTGGCCATATCCGCCTGTTTTGCTGAACATGATCCTGGCAGGGCCGTCATTGCCTTGCCGGGCATTTTTTAAATCAAGAAAGTCGCGTCCAATGGAACGTATCTTCAAAACCATCGAGCGGGTGCTGGCGATCCTCGCTGGTATTGCGCTGTTCATAATGATGATTTTGACCTTCGCGGATGTCGTGGGGCGCTATGGCTTTAACAAGTCCATCTTTGGCAGCTCCGAGATGATCGAAGTGCTGATGGTGGTGGTGATCTTTGCGGGGGTCGCATTTGTGACCGCCAGTGATCAACACATCAAAGTTGATATTTTCGCGCCGTGGATTGAGCGCGTTGCGCCGAACCTGCAGCGCTGGGCGGTACATATCTTTTCGTTGGTGATCTACGCGGGCCTTACGTATGAGCTTGGCCGCCACATGATGGAAAGTGTGGAAAGTGGCAAACTCACCGCGGTCCTGGACTTTCCGCAGTGGATTATGCCGGGCGCGGCCGTTCTGTTTTCGCTGGTCGGGGTCTTGCTGTTTGCTGGCGCCATCGTTGCAACAAAGGGGCAACCGCAAGAGTTTTCCCCGACTGCCGTCGATGATGGCCATGGCCCGGAGCTTTAAGACATGGAACTCGCACTCTACGGATTTGCAATTCTGTTGCTGCTGAGCTTTTGCGGCTTTCCGCTTGGTTTCAGTACATTGCTCGTCGGCTTCATTGGCTTTGCCTACACCCGGGAATGGAACTGGGAAGGGGCCATGACCATGGTCGGCCAACAGGTGATGGAAACGGGGGCTAACTATGGCCTGTCTGTCATTCCCCTGTTTATCCTGATGGGAAGTTTCATTCACCGTTCCAACATTTCCGAAGATCTGTTCCGCGCGGCCTATGCATTTATTGGCTATCGCAAAGGCGGTTTGGCACAGGCGACAGTTCTGGCCTGTGCCGGGTTCTCTGCTGTGTCAGGCTCTTCGCTGGCTACCGCGGCGACAATGACCAAGGTAGCGATGCCGCACATGCGCAAATACGGCTATGCTGACAGCCTTTCGGCGGGTGTTGTGGCGGCTGGTGGAACCCTGGGCATTATGATCCCACCGTCTGTGCCGCTGATTATTTACGGGCTTGTGGCCGAAGAAGATATTGGCCGCCTGTTCATCGCCGGCACCATTCCGGGCATCATGTTGGTGTTCCTCTTTCTTGCTGCGGTTCGCTTTTCGGTGTGGCGTAACCCGTCACTCGGTCGCCCCGGCGACAAGCTGGAGCGTGCTGAACGATTTGCAGCCTATGCAAAGGTCTGGCCGGTTATCGCGTTGTTTCTTCTGGTGCTGGGTGGCATCTACGTGGGCGCGTTTACCCCGACTGAGGCGTCTGGCATCGGTGCCTTTGGCGCGGCGGCTTTTGCCTTTTTCAAAGGGCATTTGCGCAGTTGGAACGCCCTGCTGGATATTCTGATCGACAGCACAAAAACGTCTGCAATTCTGTTCTCGGTCATTTTTGGCGCGCTGGTCTTCGCAAACTTCATCAACCTTTCCGGCTTGCCCTATGACTTGCTGGATATGATGGAGGCGATGAACATGGGGCCGATTGGCGTGGTTCTGTTCGTCTGTGTGATCTGCATATTCCTCGGCATGGTGTTTGAGGCCGTAGGCCTGTTGCTGCTGATTGTGCCTGTGTTCCTGCCGACGCTTCAGCTGATGGGCGTCGACATGATCTGGTTTGGCATCATCATGGTGGTGGTTGTTGAAATGGGCCTGATTACACCGCCGATCGGGATGAATGTGTTTACCGTTCGCGCTGTTATGCCGGACATCAAGCTTGGCGATATTTTCAAAGGCGTGATGGCCTTTGTGTTTGCCGATGTGGTCGCGCTTGCCTTGATCCTGATGTTCCCGGTTATTGCGGTCGGCTTGGTCGAAGTGCTCAGATAGCGGCGCTCTGTTTTACATCGTCCATAAAGGGGTAGGGGCCGCAGGTGATGCGGCCCCACCTGTTTTCAAGCCCTCCATAAAGCTTTGAACCCGATGTGGGTTGGCGCGTGCCCATCCACCATACGCCCAAGGCAACACTCTGTGCCCGTTCACTTATTTGGCCCGAGGTCGCGGGGGTGTTCGTGTCGGGTGCTGTTTCTGGCAAGGTTCTTGAAGGGGCACAGTTATTCATTTCAGATTCATATTAAGGCATTAGTAGTATAAATTTTTGTAATCTATATTTTCGCCCTAACGTTGGAATCATGAACCGAGATGAATTCCATAAGCTTTTCAAATCGCCGGGGCCCGTGGTCCTGCCGGTTATCCATGTGCTCGACACACCGCGCACGCTCCGCAACGTCGAAACGCTGGTTGAAGCAGGGGCCCAAGGGTGTTTCCTGATCAACCATGATTTCGCGCCGGAACAGTTTCTTCCCATTATCCGCGAGACGCGCGCCGCTTATCCTTCGCTTTGGATGGCGGTGAACTTTCTCGCGGTTACGGGCAAGGACGCCTTTCCGGTGTTAGGGCAGTTACAGGCCGAAGGGTGTCAGGTTGATGCCTATTGGGCTGATGACGCCTGCATCGACGAAGATGGCGAAAACGTCGAGGCCAAGGCCATCGCGAAAGCCCGCGAAGACAGCGGGTGGACGGGCATGTATTTCGGTGGAACCGCGTTCAAGAAACAGCGGTTTGTTGAGCCTGACAGATACGGCGATGCTGCGCGCGAAGCCTGCGCCTTCATGGATGTGGTATGCACATCTGGCGTCGCGACCGGGCACGAAGCGGACCTGGGCAAGATCGAAACCTTCCGTGAGGCGATTGGTGAAAAGCCAATGGCACTTGCCTCCGGCATCTCACCGGAAAATGCGGAATCCTATGCTGACGTTGACTGTTTCATGGTCGCGACTGGCATCAATGAACCGGGTAATTTTTACGACATCGACCCTCAGCGGCTGGCCAAACTCATGGCCATCTCGCGGCAAATCGGGAAAGGAAAACGACAATGACAACGCCCAACAAAGGCCCACGCGACGACCGCTGGTATCTGAACATCATGGCCCCAAACACCAAAGGGGACAAATTTGCATGGCTCGACCCAACGTCGATCTACATCAATGCCGAAGCGTTCAACGACCTGCTTGATGACCTGCTTGAAGATCTGAAAGACGTGGAATTTGACGTTGTTGCAGGCCTTGATGCCATGGGCTTCGTGCTCGGCGCGGCGCTTGGTGCACGTCGCGGTGTAGGCTTCCTGCCGATCCGTAAGGCTGGCAAACTTTGCGTTGATACTGACAAAGTAGAGTTCGGCAACTATTCCGGTCGCACGCAGGACATGGAAATGCGCCTGCCTGCATTCGCCCCCGGCACGCGGGTTCTGCTGGTTGACCAGTGGATCGAAACGGGCGGCACGATGGATGGCGCGGTACGCTTGGTTGAGCGTCAAAAAGGCGTTGTTGCCGGCATGGCGGCTGTCGCCATCGAAGAGAACGAGCGTACGGACGGCTATCGCAAGGCCTATCCTTGTGCGTCTGCTGTTATTCCCGGTTCGCGCTGGCAGACTGAGTGTAACGCACAGTCGCTGTCATCGTTCAAAAACTATTCGCCAGAAGCCGCGTTCCCAACAACCAAACGCAGCTAAAATATCGCAACATTTTTGTGTTGTAGAATGCCTCCGGATCTTGACGATCCGGGGGCATTTTCGGTTTTGGCGTCGTTTGAATAATGCCCCGCGTCGGTGTCGCAGCGCGCCATAATCTCTGTTCTTGGCGTTACCCGGCACTTTTCGACAGGTCGTTGGCGTTCAGGATTGCCTTGGCAATGTAGAGATCTTGCAGCGAGATGCCTGAGCTGTCGAAAACCGTAGTTTCCTCATCATTCAGGCGACCGGGTGCTGCACGGGTCAGTACATTGCCGATGGCGACAAGGTTTGCCCCCGGTACGGCATGTTGAAATTCGCCCACGCGAATGGATTGTTCCTGCAGATCACAAAACAGGCTGGCATGACGCAGCAGGGTTGGCGGTAACTCCTGCTTGCCGAGCGCATCAGACCCCATTGATGAGATATGCGTGCCCGGTTTTACCCACGCGGCATCAAAAAGGGGGGCGGTTGCGGTGGTGGCTGTTACGATAATATCCGCTGTGCGGATGGCATCCTCGGCGGGTGCGCTTGTCGCGGGGAGGCCCATTTTCTGCAATTTCGCTGTGAACGCTTTGGTTCGCGACTGATCGCGTCCAACGACCAATAACTGCGACAAGGGGCGAACGCGGGCGATGGCCTCTGCTTCATAAGCGGCCTGATGGCCCGTGCCGATCAGGGTCAGAACCTTTGCATCTGCGCGCGCCAGAACATCGGTTGCCACCGCATTGGCAGCAGCGGTGCGATAGCAGTTTACCGCCGACCCTTCGACCAATGCGCCGATCTTGCCGGACGCCTGATCAATCAGCATGATCGTAGACGCATGGCGCGGCAAGCCATGGGCATCATTGGTGGGGAAATATGCCCCAACCTTGAGGCCGGCGACGTCGGCACCCGCGGCTGACTTGATTGTAAACCTGTTTTGGGGATCGCTGGCATGAGCCGGGACGACGGGAAAGCTCTGAGATTCGGTGCCACATGCCGCGATGAACGCTTCGCGCACGGCATCAAAGGCCAATGCGGGTGATACGAGTGCGGCTGATTGCGCTTCGGAAATATATATCATTGCTTGTCCCTTACCAGCCGCCGAAACGGTGCCAAATTTCCAATGCGCCGCCCTGTTCCGGCAATACGTTATAGTGATCAAATTGTGCGGCGGTCGCGCAGGCGTGGTTTGGAAGAATGCGCAGTTGTGTACCGACTGGCAGGGTGGGCATCGTCCCGTTTGCCCCGTCGCGCAGTGCCACAATTCCGTGTTCCTGATTGACGCTGCTGACGATCAGGTCAGGTATGATTTGCCCATCGGCATCACACACGATGCCATAGCCCTGATCAACGTCTTGCGCCGCGGTGCCCCGGTCGCGTGAAAGCGCGGTCCACCCCGCATCAATCATAACCCAGCCCTTGGTGGGTTGATGCCCGATTACCGTGGTCAATACGCTGAGCGCGATATCGCTCGTATCGCACACGTCGATACCTGCCATCACGAGGTCAAAGAACATGTAGACGCCAGCGCGCAACTCCGTAACGCCCGTAAGGTCGCGTGCGCCGTGCGCGGTGGGGGTGGACCCGACACTGACCACAGGGCAGGGCAGCCCGGCATTTCGGAGCGCGCTTGCGGCATCGACCGCTGCCACCCGTTCACGCTCAGCAAATTCTGCATGGGCATCGGCACCGCGCACATTGTAGCTTTCGCCAGCGTGGGTCATCACACCGCGCAGCAAGCCTTTGCTATGCAAAACCCGGCCAATTTCGACCAAAGTGGGGTCAGCAGGTGAAAGGCCGCCACGGTGGCCGTCGCTGTCTATTTCAATCATCGCGGGGGTCGCGGCCTCTGCGGCGGCGGTGGCCTGCGCAAGATTGTCGAGGATCACCACAAGGTCACACCCTTGATCGCGCAGGGCCTGCACCCGAACCAGCTTTTGCGGCGCGATGCCTACGGCATAAAGAATGTCTTTGTGCCCGGCTGCATGAAATGCCTCTGCCTCTGCCAGTGTCGAGGCGGTGATCGGGGTCTTCGTGCCATCCTTCAGGTGTTTTGATATCTCGACAGATTTTGCCGTCTTCACATGCGGGCGGAGAGTCACGCCAAGCGCGGTTGCGCGGTCTTCCAGATGTCGAATGTTGCGCATCATTTTCGCGGCATCGAGCAACAGTGCCGGTGTGAGTAACGTCTCAAAATGCGGTTGGTCGGGATGCATCAAGTATTCCTCTTTTATTGCGCAGGTTTGGTGGCTGAGATTTGGTGCGACATTAGGGTGTTTAGGCGTGAAACGCGATGTGGTGTCAGCTTCGCAGGTGTTTTTTTGATGGCTCAAGTGCAAGGGGCGCGCGGCTCGCACCGGGCCGCTTCGCGGCGCACAGTGTCAGGTGCTTCCCGACCACGAATGTGGACCAACGGCACCGTTTGTCACAAGTGACCGGGCTTAGTCGGACAATTTCACCGGCCCCCATTCTTCATAAGTGTCACAGGGAGAGGGGTTTTCGGCGTGAAAACCGCCACCCAAATGGCGAATAATCCCGGCGACAGCATTGAGCGAGGTTTGCACCGCGCCCTCAACCCATGCAGGCGTCCAGCTTACACCATCGCCAGCCATGAAGATGCCCCGTTCATGCGGGGGCAGGTTATCTTGCATGAAATGCCCGAACATCCGGTGATTGTAACGGTAATGCCCGGGCAGGGCACCTTTGAATGCGCCGAGGAAATTGGGATCGTCCTCCCAGCTGACGGTAATGGGGTCGCCCAGGATATGGGAGCGGATATCCACACCGGGATAGATTTTCGCCAGTGCCGAAAGCGCCAGTTCAACGCGCTTTTCCACAGGCAGGGGCAACACCTTTAACGCATCTGTCATCCAAGAATAGCTCAAGCAAATCACAGATGGTTTGTCTGGGCCATTATCAAAAAAGTAGGTGCCACGCGTCATGCGGTCAGTCAGCGTCATGGACATGACATCCCGGCCCGTCTGTGGGTCTTTGTCTTTCCAGAAGGGCCGGTCAACCATCACGAACGTCTTGGCTGATTGCATGTAGCGGGTACGGTCCAGTGCCATCCAGAGATCTTGCGCAAACAGGCTTTCTTCGGTTTCGATCACGGTGGAAAGCAGGTGGCTTTGACAGGTCACAAGTACAGCGTCGAACATTTCAACCCTGTTCCATTGGTCGGTAACTTCAAACCTGCTGCCGACACGCCTGATCCTTGCGGCGCCCGCGCGGGTCGCACCGCCGTTTAGGCGGGAAAGCGATGTGCCACTCGGCCAATGGGTCATGTTATCCGGTTGATGTTCCCACAACTTGCGCGGAACCTGACCGACACCGCCGACCATGTACCGCTGATGGTCGTCACATTCGGTGACATTCACCCGCAGAATTTCGAGCATTGAGTTGGGAAAATCTGAATCCCACCCCCCGGTGCCGAACCCAACCTGCCCGAATACTTCGCGGTGATGAAAGGAAAGGGCCTGAAACGCATCGGAGGACGCAACGAAATCATAGAACGTCCGCTCATCCCATTGTTTGACAATCGGGTTCCAGATGGCCTTGATCTTTGCGTTGTCTCGCTCGCGAATGGCCTGTTTCAACGCGCTGAAGTTCGCGCCATCTTCCAGGGCTTGGTCATAGGCTTGCGCTACTTCATGGAAAATTCCCGGCAAGTCGGCGAGGGTTTCGGCATAATGCGTCGTTCCCAGCAGATCGACCACGGTGGACCCGGCAGCGGGCGTCAGCGGATTGGGAAAGGGCTTGCTTTGAATGCCAAGCATTTCAACGTATTTATAGAACCCGGTGGAGGAGACAGGAAAACGCATCCCGCCCAATTCCGCGATCACCCCATCGGCCCCTTCAAACGGCTGAGAGCGTAAGCGCCCGCCAAATTGTCCCGCTTCGAAAACGATCGGTAAGGCGCCGAGCTTCATAAGCTCATATCCCGCGATGATGCCCGCTGCGCCTGAGCCGATAATGGCAACCCTTGCGCCATGCGCGTTGGTTGGCAAATGCCCAAGGCCTTTTGGGTGATTTATCCAATCGTCATAGGGAAAGGGAAAATCTGGCCCAAAAACAGAGACTTTGTTCATCGGAAACTTCCAGTGGTCTAAAGGTGCGTAGCAGGTTAGAGGGCGCGTGCCTTATCAGAAACATAGCATGCGCCAAGGGCTATTTGGTTCCAAGGGGGCAATCAGATCGTCAGCAAGGTTGGGCGGAATGAGGCCATGCGTTCCATAAGGTGCCTCTCGGGCCGGATCATGCGGGCGTTTGGGGTGGTGGGCTTTCAGACAATGCACGACCAGTTTAGGCCGAAGGTCATCGGTATTCGTTGGGTCTACGCGCCATGACCCAAGGAGAAATCTGAATTTTACAATGTGACCGCATCTAGTATTGAGGTCACCCCGAAGGAGATTCTATGCCCCCGACTGATGTGCCCCCGACTGATGTGCCCACCACTGATACGCCGCTAAACGACACGCAGAAATGGCTTGCTGATCGGCCCGAGATCAAAACCCTTTTTGCATGCGTTTGCGACCTGAATGGAACCTTGCGCGGAAAGCGGGTTCCTGTGGAGCAGGCCGAAAAGGTGATCGCAGGTGGCGTGCGCATGCCGTTATCCATCGTTGCGGTCGATGTCTGGGGGGAAGACATCGAGGGAAGCAAGCTCGTTTTCGAAACGGGTGATTCCGATGGCTTGTGTGACTTTACGGGCCGCGGTTTGTTGCCCATCACATGGTCCGAGCGCCCCACGGCCATGGCGATGCTTTGGATGCGTGAGGAAAACGGCACACCCTTTGTCGGTGACCCGCGTCGGGCGTTGGCCAATGTTGTTGAGCGTTACAAGGCACGCGGCCTGACCCCGGTGGTCGCGACTGAGCTGGAATTTTATCTGTGCGACCCTTCGGAGGATCGCCCGCAGGCACCACGATCACCACTGACGGGAAAGCGGCTCGATTCAGATGGTGTTTTGTCCCTTGATGAGCTTCAGCATTTCGATGCATTTTTGAACGATGTCTATGATGCCTGCGCTGAACAGGACATTCCCGCCGATGCCGCGATTTCAGAGAATGGCGCAGGGCAATTTGAAATAAACCTGCTGCACGTCGATGACCCGCTCAAGGCGGCGGATGATGCGGTTCTGTTCAAACGCCTGGTGCGGGGTATTGCGCGCAAACACGGTTTTGCGGCGACCTTTATGGCGAAACCCTATGGCAATTGTGCCGGCAGCGGGTTCCACGTTCATTTTTCAATGTTGGATGAAAACGGCGTAAATGTTTTTGACAATGGGGGAGAAGAGGGGACGCCGCTTATGCTTAACGCTGTGGCGGGTTTGTTGGCGACGATGCAGGAAAACAGCCTGACCTTTGCGCCGCACGAAAACTCCTTTCGGCGTTTGATGCCGGGGGCGCATGCGCCGACCGGCGTGGCCTGGGGGTATGAAAACCGCACAGCGGCGATCCGTATCCCCGGCGGGAACCACAAGGCCCGCCGGATTGAGCACCGCGTCGCGGGCGCGGATGCAAACCCCTATCTTGTCTTGACCAGCGTGCTGGGCGGCGCATTGGTGGGCATCGAAACCAACATGATGCCTCCGCCCCCTATCGTCGGAGATGCATACAGCCTTGATTTGCAACATCTGCCACTTGACTGGGCGAGTGCCATTGAGGCCTTTGCCGAAGGGCAGACCGTACCGCAGGTGTTCTCTCCGGCGCTTCAAACAATGCTGGTGGAGTGCAAAACGCAGGAACTGAAGCGGTTTGCACGGCAAGTTACTGATTTTGAATATCATTCCTATCTGGAGATCGTCTGATGAGCGCGCGTTCCGCACATTATGCTGGTGATGGCAGCCACACGGGCAGCTATTACGCGGCGTCCGCCAATCCGTCACCTGAACGCCCCGCCTTGTCTGGCGCGCATGAAATTGACGTTTGCATTGTTGGCGCGGGGTATTCGGGCCTGTCGACGGGTTTGCATCTTGTCGAAAAAGGCTACCGCGTTGCCATTATCGAGGGCGCCCGCGTTGGCTGGGGGGCCTCGGGGCGCAATGGCGGACAGATCGTCAACGGGCTGAACGCCAGTTTGCAGACGATCAAGAAACGCTATGGGCAAGACACCGCGACATTCGTTGCCGGGTTGGTACAGGAAGGCGGCGGCATCATCCGCGAGCGTATCGCAACCTATGACATCCAGTGTGACCTGAAAGAAAAGAACATCTTTACAGGCCTGACCAAAGCGCACGTGAAGGAGTTGGAGGAACGCCAGGCGGTGTGGAAAACCTATGGCATCGACAATCAGGAGATGCTGGACAAGAACCAACTCCGTGATCACATCAACTCCGACCTCTATGAAGGTGGTCTGATCGACCATTCCGGCGGGCATATCCACCCGCTGAACCTAGCATTGGGGGAGGCCGCCGCTTTTGAAAAGCTTGGCGGTACCATCTATGAAATGTCGATGGTGACCAGCGTTGATACTGATGCTGTGAAACCAGTGGTTACCACGACAAACGGCACCATGACCTGCAAGACACTGGTGCTTTGCGGCAATGCTTATCTTGGCCATGTGGTGCCAGCATTGACGCCCCGTGTGATGCCTGTCTCGACGCAAGTGATGGCAACCGAACCCCTGGGGGAAGAACTGGCTCATTCGCTACTGCCGGGTGACGCCTGTGTGGAGGATATCCGCTATATCCTCGATTACTATCGCCTGTCCGCTGACAAGCGGATGCTGTTTGGCGGCGGTACGGTTTATGGCGGCGCGGACCCGCGCGATATCAAATCCAAGCTGCAGGCGAATATGGCCAAGGTGTTCCCGCAGTTGAACAACGTCAAAATTGATTATGCGTGGAGCGGGAACTTTGCGCTGTCCTTTACACGCGTACCGCAGATGGGCCGCATCGGCGCGAATACCTACTTTGCCCACGGCTATTCCGGTCACGGGGTGACAGGCTCCCACACATTCGGGCGGATTCTTTCCGAAGCGATTGATGGTGACCTGACACGGTTTGATGTGTTCGAAAACGTACCCTGGTACCCTTTCCCCGGCGGTCGCATGTTCCGCGTGCCCTATTCGGTGGTTGGATCCTGGTGGTACGGGCTACGCGACAAACTCGGCCTTTGAAGGCCAACCAAGGACCAAGACAAAAAACGATTGCTCCGCCATCTACTGCGTGCGTGGCGGGGCAGCCATACTGGGCTTTGAAAACGATGGGCTTTCGCCATTTCTGCGAAACGTCTGCCGCTTGGCGCTGTTTTCATGCGAAAGTGCCGTTTTGCCTGGCAATACGGCTGAAATGGCGGACCGGGAACCTGTAAGTTCGAACACCGAATGCTGTCGTCGTTTCTCCGAAACGACTGTCGCAGTGTGCACCAAGACTGATGGCGGTGCCGTTTCGCGTTGCGAAACGTCTGTGGCGGAGGAAATGAGTCACGCGCCCAACTCTCTCCCGTGCCAGTGTCGGACCCCGAGGGACGTGCGCGAATTGCTGCGTAATTATTGCAGACATCAAGTCCTTAAGGCCTGTCTCATGGGAGATGGCATTAAAGAGGTTTCTGATCCTTGGACGTACGGCAAAGCATCAGGACTGGTCACTGACGAAGACTTCAAGCAAAACTAAAAGTTCTGACGCCATGCATTCGGGGGATTTATGTCGACTTGCAGCCGCTGCGGTCAATCCGTGGAATTTCGATATGTCGGAGGGCGATGTATCCCAATCCATCCGTTCGGCGGCTGCAGTTCTGGAGGGGGTTACTCGTCTGGAAATGATTTTACGGGATATCTGTCGAGCAACGAAAGCTCTTGCTTCCAAACTGACTGCCCTGAATGTGGTGAGCGAGTCTTTTTCATCCGTCATAACGGTGGAAGCGTTTGGATCGATCCACCACTCGGGCCACCATGGTACAAGCACGGGTGCATGGATACTGGCTCGGGTACAAAATCGAAAACACGCAGCTCGCTGGCTTCCGACTACAAGCTTCCCGCGAGCAGTACGCAGGACGCTCTGATTGTCGGAGTCGTGATAGAGGCCGAAACTTCCCTTTTCAATGAAACAACTTTGATAAATGTTCAAACAGGCGAGAAGGATAATTTCATGCTGCTCATAAAGAACAGCGCAGGATTCTTGGTCGGCCGGATTGCAGTTTTTGACCCCGCATGTACATTTATCCGCTGGATCGAGGACGAAATGTACTCATTCAAAATTCTGGCGCCAATCAAATTCCCGAAAACCTTTACCTTTCCCGAAGACGACATGATCGAATGCCCAGAGTGCAATACTCAGGTGAAATCCAAAAACCTTGCGAAGCATTTCCGAAAGAAGCACAGCTTCATGATGTTGTGAATGGAGCCCATTTTTCTAGCACCATTCACAATCGCAAAACCGTGATCAAGCCAAGCAATACCGGTATGACTTCTGAAAATCGCTCACTCAATCAGTCGCTTGGATCGTCGCCACCAAGCCGACGCACGGCGTCAAGCAGATCCGAAATCGCGTCCTCGGCAGCAGCGAGCTTGATGGCCACCATCAGATCCTCGCGCCCAGCCAACGCCAGGAAGGTACCCAGCACCTCGTCAGAGTGCCGCGACAGCGCAATCAGGTGCGCCCCGCTCGGACCGTAGGTGCCCGAGAACCAGTTCTTCACCGTCTTCTCGTTAGCACCTGTCCAGGCCGCCACGGTTTTGACACCCGCCCGACTGTCGCCGAGCGACCGTTTTAACGCCGATGCGATTTCTTCGACAAAGCATCCATTCGTCTGATGACCACCTTTCCCATTATATCCGTTTTCCCCTGGAAAGAACTTGCCCTTTTTCGGAAACGACATTCCACCCTCCTTCGCTTTACATGGACGCGAAGAATTCAGCCGTTGATTCCGACGGGAGCGATGGATTTTCCTGGGATAATAAGGAGATACGGATGTGAGCGGTCGTTGGGCGACCCATTCGGACACGAGCGACGCGCCGCCTGAGAAGGATGTGCCGGCCGTCGCCTATGTGCGGATGTCGACCGATCACCAGAAGTACTCCACCGAGAACCAGCTCGATGTCATTCGCAGCTATGCCGAGGCCCGTGGCCTGACCATTCTGCGTACGTTTGAGGACTCCGGCCGATCGGGATTACGGCTCGACGGACGCGAGGCACTGCAGAAGCTGATGGCCGAGGTCCAATCCGGCCTGGCCGACTTCAAAGCGATCCTCGTCTATGACGTCAGCCGCTGGGGGCGGTTTCAGGATGCCGACGAAGGCGCGTACCACGAGCACGTCTGTTCCCGTGCCGGCATCCGGGTCCACTACTGCGGCGAGCAGTTCGAGAACGACGGCAGCATCGGCTCGAACCTGCTGAAGACCGTGAAGCGCGTGATGGCCGGCGAGTACAGCCGCGAACTTTCGGTCAAGGTCTTCGCCGGGCAGTGCCGCCTCGTGGAGCTCGGTTATCGCCAGGGCGGCGCGGCGGGATACGGGCTGCGGCGGGTGCTGATCGACGAGCACGGC
>JBMYXS010000020.1:0-50589 GCA_049608645.1 Pikeienuella sp.
CAGCGGCACGTCCGCTGGTGGCATGGGGAAATCGCGGAGCTGGTTGGCGCGGGCCCATTTCAGGGCCTGCCCCTCTCGGCTTTGGGGTGTGCCTTCCCATTTGCGGCAGGCATAGAGCGGCATCAGCAGGTGAAAATCCTCATAAGCGTGGCTTGCAAAGGTAAACGGTGCAAGGCAGGACGCCCATGTGTTGATGCCCAGTTCTTCTTCCAATTCACGGATCAGGCACGCCTCTGGCGTCTCCCCCTGTTCAATTTTGCCGCCGGGAAACTCCCATAACCCGGCGAGTGATTTACCCTCCGGGCGTTGGGCCAGAAGCACACGCCCATCCTTGTCGATCAGGGCGCAGGCGGCAACGAGAACGATTTTCACGAGCGGTAATCAGCGTTGATGGCGATGTATTGATGTGACAGGTCGCAGGTCCAGACCTCCGCACTGCCTTCCCCCACGCCGAGGTCGGTCGTGATCTCGATTTCCGCGTTCTTCATGTAATCGGCACCCGCCTCTTCGGCATAAGATTTTGCCACCCAGCCTTTGTCGGCAACCAGAATGTCACCAAAGCGGATTGAAAGCGTATCGCGATTTGCCGGTTGGCCGGATTTACCGACAGCCATGACGACACGACCCCAGTTCGGGTCTTCACCAGCGATTGCAGTCTTGACCAAAGGCGAATTTGCAATGGCCCGCGCAATGATGGCGGCGGAGGTATCTGACTTTGCACCAGTGACGCGAATGGTCACGAACTTTGATGCGCCCTCACCATCTTTGACAATCTGTTGGGCCAGATCTTGCAGAACTTCTGTCAGCGCTGCTTCGAACGCGTCGGCACGCGGGTCTTTGCGCGAAGACAGGCGTTTGCCGCCCGCGGCCCCTGTGGCGGCGACAATGACAGTGTCTGAGGTTGACGTGTCGCCATCCACCGTAGCGGCGTTGAAGCTGATTTTGGTCGCGCGGCTCAGCACCGATTGCAGATAGGCGCGCGAAACGGGGGCGTCGGTAAAGATGAACCCCAGCATCGTCGCCATATCCGGCGCGATCATGCCTGACCCTTTCGCAAACCCGGCGATGGCGTAATCAATACCATCGAGCGTGATCGTGCGGCCCGCGCCCTTGGGGAATGTGTCAGTCGTCATAATCGCTTCGGCACCATCACGCATCGTGCCATCGTCCAGCGTCTTGGCGATGGATTTGAGCTTTCCGGTGATCTTGGCCGCCGGGAGGGCCTCTCCAATGACGCCGGTGGAGGCAATGAACACGCCCGATGGTTCACCGCCGACCGCTTTTGCGGCGGCTGCTGCCGTGCGTTCCACGCCAACCATGCCCCCCTTGCCCGTAAAGGCATTCGCGTTGCCGGAGTTCACGACAATGGCCATCGGCCCCTTTGGCATGGCCTTGCGCAGGCCGGCCAGTTGCTCGCGGCACCAGTCAACAGGGGCGGAACGAGTGGCGGATTTTGTGAACACACCGGCGATGGCGGAGCCTTCTGCAATTTCCGCCAGCATCACGTCCTTGCGCCCTTCGTAACGCACGCCCGCTTCGGCGGCGGCAACGCGCACACCTTTGACCGCTGGCAAATCAGGGAAGGGTTGCGCAAAGGGGGATTGGCCGGGCTTGTCATCAGCCGTCAGGCCAAGGTGATCGGCGATTTTGGCTTCGGCTTTGATCAGCTTTTCGCGGATGTTCGCAACTTTTGCGGCAAGGCGCTGGCGCTTGCGCTCAAACTTGTCTGCCTTGTCTGCGTCGTTCTTTTTTGAACCCGGCTTTTTCGAATCTGATTTGCCCATGGCGCGCACTCCTGTTTCTTGACGGGAACAATAGGGGGGACAACGCAATGGAACAATGCCGCAAGGTGTCGTCCACGAGACAAAGCGCGCCCGCGAGAAAGACAAGGCCCCGGTCTTGATCCGGGGCCTTGTTTGGTCAGTTTTCGTCGGTGATCAATGCGATATTGGCGAGATCGTCGATGCCGGGTTGGCCCTCAACAACACTTACTTCACCACTGTCGCGCAGCGCATTCACGACACTTTCGGTGATCTGGGCTGTCAGCAGTTCCACCAGTTCGCGCTGAACCTGCCCTTTTGCGGGGGGTGGGGCTTCGCGTGTTTCGTTCAGCTTGATGACGTGCCAGCCAAATTGTGTCTGAACCGGGTCGGAAACCTGCCCTGGCTCAAGGGCTTCCACAGCGGTCTGGAATTCGGGCACAAGCTGGCCTTTGCGGAACCAGCCAAGTGCACCGCCCTGCGGTCCGCTTGGCCCCTTGGAGTTGTCTTTGGCGAGTTGCTCAAAGTCAGCGCCTTCGGCCTTGGCGAGTTCCGCCAGTTTGGCGGCTTCATCGGGGTCCTGAACGAGAATGTGGTTTGCGCTCCATTCAAGCGGGCGATCCGCTTCAACAAAGCGTTTCTGGTATTCTGCTTCGATCAGGTCTTCATTGAGCACTTCGCCAACCCGCTCGCTGGCGTAAACATCAGACAGAATCCCATCGCGCTGAAACGCGAGCCATTTGGCGACGGTTTTCCGGTCCTGCATGTTGGCGCGCACCGCGGCCTGCCGCAGCAGGATCTTGTTTGTCGCTTGAACGATCAGGTCATCATAAAGCTGCTCAGGCGGAACAGATGCGATGCGCTGAGGGTCAAGGGTGACACGCAACAAGATCAGGTCAGCAAGTGTGATGTCTTCGCCGTTAACCGACGCAACCACGAGGTTCGGGTCTGCGGCCTCTGGTGATTCAGCCGCATTTTCAGCAGCTGCGGTTGTCTCTTCGGTCGTTGTTTCCTGCGCCGACAGCGCGAGTGGAGAGGCGATCAAAAGAGCGGCGAGAAAGGCTCGGGATAGGGGCATGGATGTCTCCGACTGGTCTGGCGACGCGGCTTTGCGTCCGACGGCTCCTAGAAATGTGTTCGGGCATGAACCCGAAAGGGTAGTCAAAACGGCTGCGCGCGTTGACAGGGGGCGGGGTGACGCATACATCGAAGCCAACCCACGGGGGCCCTGAAGGCGCGCGCGACGCCCAATGATCTATGACGCCGGGCGGGGCGGAGCAAGCGTCGCCTAACGTCGTTTCATCAACTTGCCGCGCGCTTCGTGTCCCTGATCACATCCGTGCAATCCTGCGCGGGAAATTTCTGCCACGGGTTTTGCCCGTGCGGACACAGAGAATTAAGGACGTGCGATGCTCGGTCTTGGCGGTTTAGCGAAAAAAGTCTTTGGCACACCCAATGACCGCATTGTGAAAGGTGCGCAGAAAATTGTTGATCAGATCAACGCGCTCGAACCTTCGATGGAGGCGCTTGATGATGAGGCGCTGAAAGGCAAAACGGCAGAATTCAAAGACCGCCTTGCCAAGGGCGAGACACTGGATGATCTGCTGCCAGAAGCCTTCGCCACGGTTCGTGAAGCGGCAAAGCGGGCGATCGGTCTGCGCCCTTTCGACGTGCAGTTGATCGGCGGCATCATGCTTCACCGTGGCAATATCTCGGAAATGAAAACCGGTGAGGGTAAGACCCTTGTGGCCACGATGCCTGCCTATTTGAACGCGCTTGAAGGCAAGGGCGTACATATCGTCACCGTAAACGACTATCTCGCGCGTCGCGATGCGGAGTGGATGGGCAAGGTTTATGGGTTCCTTGGCATGACCACCGGCGTGATCGTTCCCAATCTGGATGAGCGTAGCCGTCAGGCCGCCTATGCCGCTGACATCACCCACACCACCAACAACGAGCTTGGGTTTGATTATCTGCGCGACAACATGAAATTCCGTTTGGAAGACATGGCGCAGCGTGGTCATCGTTTTGCGATTGTCGATGAGGTCGATAGCATCCTGATCGACGAGGCGCGTACGCCTTTGATCATCTCAGGCCCGACCGAAGACCAGTCAGAACTTTACGTCGCTATCGATCAGGTCATCCCCCTGCTGGAGGAGGGCCATTATGAGATGGACGAAAAGCAGCGCACCGCGATCCTGACCGAAGACGGCAACGAATTTGTTGAAATCAAGCTGCGGGAACAGGGCTATGTCGCGGAGGGCGCGACGCTTTATGATCCAGAAAACATCACGTTGGTTCATCACGTCAATCAGGCCCTACGCGCGCACAAATTGTTCCAGCGCGACAAGGATTACATCGTCAAAGACCAAAAGGTCGTTTTGATTGACGAGTTTACGGGCCGCATGATGGATGGCCGCCGCCTGTCTGACGGGCTGCATCAGGCCATTGAGGCGAAAGAGGGCACGGCGATTCAGCCGGAGAACGTCACGCTCGCCTCTGTCACTTTCCAGAACTATTTCCGCCTGTACGACAAGCTGGCCGGCATGACCGGCACAGCCATGACCGAGGCAGAGGAATTCTCGTCAATCTATGGCCTGGAAGTCATTGAGATCCCGACCAACGTACCCGTTGGCCGTATTGATGACGACGATCAGGTTTACCGCACAGCCGCCGAAAAATATGTAGCGATTGTTCAGGCGATTGCTGACGCGTACCACCGCGGGCAGCCTGTGCTGGTCGGCACAACGTCAATCGAAAAGTCTGAGCTGATTTCCAACATGCTCAAAGACAAGGCGTTCCTGAGCGATGCTGCCACCAAATTGCGCGATTGGGCGGGCTCTCTCAATGCCAAGAAAGAGGCTGACCTGATCGCTGAAATGACAGCCAAGGCTGATCTGTTAAGCGAATTTGCTAAGGGTGACGGGATTCCCCATCAGGTTTTGAACGCGCGTTTCCACGAACAGGAAGCGCAGATCATTGCCGAAGCTGGCCACCCCGGTGCGGTGACGATCGCAACGAACATGGCAGGGCGCGGCACCGACATTAAGCTTGGCGGAAACCCAGAGGGGCGCATCGTAAATGCGCTCATGGGGGCGTTCCAGAACGAGATTAACGAGCGAATCGCCGCTGTTTGTCAGGAAGTCGAAGCGCAACAGCCGCCACCTGCCGATGATGCGGAACGTGACGCACGCCGCCGTGCGATCTATCAGCATTTTGCGCCGCAAGTGATCAACGCGAACGCGCAACAGCTGAAAGCCGAAGCGGACGAAGGCAAGCACGACGATATCGTCGGCCCCATTCATGCCGAAGTCGCCGCCGCAAAGGCCAAGGCGTTGGAAGCTGGTGGTTTGTGGGTTCTGTCAACGGAGCGTCACGAAAGCCGCCGCATTGACAACCAGCTGCGTGGCCGTTCGGGTCGTCAGGGCGACCCGGGCCGTTCGACATTCTATCTTTCGCTTGAAGATGACCTGATGCGGATTTTCGGCTCGGAACGCATGGACAGCATGTTGCAGCGTCTTGGCCTGAATGAAGGCGAAGCCATCGTTCACACATGGGTCAACAAGGCGATTGAAAAGTCCCAGGCAAAGGTTGAGGCACGGAACTTTGACATCCGCAAGAACCTGCTGAAATTTGATGATGTTACCAATGATCAGCGTAAGGCGATCTTCTCGCAGCGCCGTGAGGTGATGGAAGCCACTGACCTGTCCGATACTGTCGAAGAAATGCGCCATTCCCTCGTGGATGATATTGTCGCTGCTGCGATGCCAGAGCGTGCCTATGCCGACCAGTGGGATATTGATGGGCTTGATTCCCAGATTCGTGAGGTTTTCGCGCTTGAACTGCCCGTTCACGATTGGGCGGCCGAGGAAGGCGCGGACGATGAAACCATGCGGGAGCGTCTCGTCAAAGCCGTCGATGAACAGGCCGCCAAGCGTGTGGCAAAAAATGGCGTCGACCGCACGCGCCAGGCTGAAAAAGCTGTCTTGCTGGAAGAGATCGACTCAGCATGGCGTGAGCATCTTACGCAACTGGATCACTTGCGTTCTGTTGTCGGCCTTCGCGGTTATGCGCAACGTGACCCACTCAACGAGTACAAATCAGAAGCGTTTGAGCTATTCGACCATCTGATGAACAGCCTGCGCCGCGATGTGACCTTGCGGCTCAGCCACAATCAACTGCCGCCGGATCCCTCTGACCTGTCCGCCGGTATTCCACCAGAGCTGTTGGCAGCGATGCAGGCGTCGCAAGCACCGGCAGAGCCTGAGGGCGAACTGGTCGGTGCGTCTGCTGAAGCCCCGGCTGACGCACGTGCACCTGAAGATGCCCGTGGCGGGGAGCCGCTGCGCCAACCCGTAGCAGAGGTCGACCCGGCTGATCAGTCTACCTGGGGCAAGGTACGCCGCAACGACGCCTGCCCATGCGGGTCTGGCAAAAAGTTCAAGCAATGCCACGGTAAGGTCTGAAGGGTTTAGGCCCCACCTGAAACTGCGATATTTGGCGGGAGATGGCGCAGCGCCTCTCCCGCCATTCTTTTTGGGCGCTGTGTGTATTGCGGGTGAGCGGCTAGGCGATGCGGCGAAGGGTGGCATCACCGGCCTGCATGTCGCCTTCGGCGCGGTCAAAGCGCAGATGCGCGAGTGCCTCGCCCCCCGCAACGGTGTGAAGTTGCCCGGCGGGCTTGCCGTTGACCTCGATGGCTGTTCCTGCGGATGCGGCACCTTCAACGGACACTCTGGCGATGCCCTTTTTCAATACCGTTTTGTGCTTCATGCGCGCGGTGACTTCCTGCCCCACGTAACACCCCTTGCGGAAATCAACGCCGTTCAGGCGCTCAAACCCGGCCTCAAGGATATATGTCTCATCTGTGAGCAATTCGGTGCCCGTATCGGGGACGAGGTGCGCCACACGCTGCGCATCATAGGCAGCGCGGTCAGACGTGGCTTCAACCGGGTCGCCATACAGTCGCCACCCCATGGCGGCACAGCGTGGGTCGGGCAAGGCACCGTCCGGCGGGGTTTCGCCACCCCAGATCAGCGACACCGCCAATGTGGTTGGCGAAATATCCATTTCGCGACGCAACCGATACATTGACAGACGCTGGGCCAAGGCGGGCGCGCGGTCAGCAGCAACATCAAACAGCAACGCGCCCTCCGCGTCCTCCGTGATGAAAAAATCAAACAGGAACTTGCCTTGCGGGGTCAGCAAAGCCGCATAGACCAGCGCCGTCGGCGTCACACGGTCAAGGTTGTTGGTGACAAGATCCTGCAAAAGCGGGCGCGCGTCCTTGCCGGTGATACGCAAGACGGCGCGTGATGGATCAGTGAACATAGACAGCGTCATGGGCAATCTCCTCGCCACACAGATGCGGTGGGAAGGGCGGCAAAACAACCCCCCTTGTTTCGTTGTCTCAATATGGTCACGGCCAGCCAAAGGCGATAGCCTGCAACGCATGATATCTGTCATCATTCCCACATTGAACGCCGCGTCCCGCCTTGGCCCGTGCCTTGGTGGCGTGGGCGCAGGGATCACCGATGGGACGCTGAGTGAGGTGATCTTCACCGATGGCGGCTCTGGCGATGATATCGCTGAGATTGCCGATCTGAGCGGCGCTGTTTTTGTCACCGGGCCAGCGGGCCGGGGGGGGCAACTTGCACGTGCTGCTGCGATTGCGCGGGGGGAATGGTTGTTGTTCCTCCACGCAGATACGGTTCTTTCACCAGACTGGCCTGTGCGCGTTCGCGACCATATGCAACGCGGTGCGGGGCAGGCGGGCTGGTGCACTCTGGCGTTTGACGCAAAGGGCATCGCGCCGAGATGCGTTGCCGGGTGGGCAAATCTGCGCTCCCGCGTGTTTGGTTTGCCTTATGGTGACCAGGCGCTGTTGATTCATCGAAGCCTTTATCGGGAGATCGGCGGCCACCCGGATATTCCCTTGATGGAAGATGTTGCAATCGCGCGGGCATTGGGCCGTAAGCGGCTACGGTGCGTTGGAGTCACCGCTACGACCGATGCCGAACGCTATGTTCGCGATGGTTGGTTTCGCCGTGGGCTAAAGAACCTGACGACGCTGCTGCGCTATTTGCTGGGCGCTTCGCCTGAACGGCTGGCGGAGCGGTATTAATGGAGATCGGTCCACCACGCAGTGGAGAGATCGGGTGGTTGATCGGTGCCCACGGGCGCTGGTACGCTGAAAACAAGGGGTTTGGCCTCGCGTTTGAGGCAGCCGTCGCCCAGATCGCTGGTGATGTTGCATCGCGGTTGGCCCCGCCGCGCGTTACGATGTTGGTTGCCCGTGATGAGGATGGTCCACTTGCGACGCTGACGGCCGATGGTGATGACCTCGACAACGATGGGCGTGGCCATATCCGTATCGTGATTGCAGAGCCGAGAGCACAGGGAATGGGGCTTGGTCGTGCCTTGCTGACGATGGGGTTGAGCAACCTGCGCGAAGCGGGGTTGCCGGGCGCTTATCTCGATACATTCGCTGGCCTGGACGCGGCGCGGGCGCTGTATCTTGGGGCGGGGTTTCAGCTTGTCCATGAATGCGATGGCGATACCTGGCGTACGCCCGTGCTGGAGCAGCGATATGTCCTTGATTTCTAGATCGCTGTTTGTGTTCGTGAAGGAACCTCACCCCGGCCGGGTCAAAACGCGGCTGGGTGCCGGGATCGGGCAGATACGCGCTGCGTGGTGGTTTCGCCACCAGTGTGCACGCCTGTTGCGACGGTTGGACAGTCAACGCTGGCGTTTGTGGGTGGCCGTTTCGCCCGATGAAGAAGGTTTGCAAAGCGCGGTTTGGCCCGCGCATCTGCCGCGTTGGCCACAGGGGCGGGGCGATCTTGGTGACCGTATGGGGCGGGTCTTGCGGAACGCGCCGCCTGGCCCGGTGGTGATCATCGGCGCTGATATCCCTGACATTTCGGCGCAGGATATTGAGGCCGCCTTCCGCGCGTTGGGCGACCATGATCTTGTTATCGGTCCTGCGCCGGATGGCGGATTCTGGTTGATCGGGATGGCGCGCAGGCGGCGCATCCCGGCCACATTGTTCCAGAACGTGCGCTGGTCAACTGATACCGCGATGAGCGACACATTGGCGTCGGTGCCCGGTCTGCGGGTCAAGATGATCAGATCGTTGAATGACGTTGATGATGTGAGCGACCTGTAACGCAGGTCGAGCCGCTCACACGTCTTTTGCGGTTTGCGGGCGGAATGCCAGCCACCCGGTCATAATCGCCCATACCACCGCCAGTGCGCCCCATGTCAGCGCATATTCCATATGGTTATTGCGAATCTGCACCGCGACCAGTGGCTGCGGTTTGGGCCAATCCATGACGGCTGTGTTGGTCTCGGCCACGATCAGAACCTCTTCGGTGCCAAAAAGGTCTGCCATTACCGACAAGTCACGTGACGTCCAGACATTGTCATTTTCCCCGAAGGGCGTCGCATTGATCTCATCTGGCCAACGGAGCGCGCCGACGAGGGTAATGAAATCAGCCGGGGCAGGGGTTGGCACAGCGGCTGCGCCATGGCGGTTCTTGCTGGCCACAGGAACGAACCCACGATCAACCATAACCCGGCGACCATCGGCCAGATTGAATGGCTGAATGACTCGGTAGCCCGGTCCGTAGGGGCGCAATGATGTAAGCAGCGGCGCGTCGGCAAATCCATGCTTGCCAACCTGATCGGTGAACTGTCCGGTCACGCGTACGCGCGCAAATTCGAGCGTTTCGCGGTCAAAAGTTGTCGGCAAGGGGATCGGCGCTGCGGCCAGGCGACCACTTAGCGTGGCAATAATGTCCTGCTTCCACGCGAGGCGCTGAACCTGCCAGACGCAGAGCGCCACGAGGGTTACGACACCAATCACGCCGACAACGATCATGCCGTAACGGCGCGGCCCTAACGAAGAAGGGCGGCGCGTGTCCGCGCCGCCCTTTGATGTGTTTTCGTCAGACACGGGTGTTATTGCGCCCAGATGTAGACGGCTGCGAACAGGAACAGCCAGACAACGTCAACAAAGTGCCAGTACCAGGCAGCGGCCTCAAAACCGATGTGCCGTTCCGCTGTAAAGTGGCCTTTGTAGGCACGCATCAGACAAATCGCGAGGAAGATGGTGCCGACGATCACGTGGAAACCGTGGAAGCCGGTCGCCATGAAGAAGTTCGCGCCATAGATGTTGCCGGAGAAACCAAACGCCGCGTGGCTGTACTCATAAGCCTGCGTGATGGTGAAAAGAACACCGAGCAGAACAGCAATCCAGAGGCCGGATTTCAGCGCCTTGCGATCATTTTCCTGAACCGCGTGGTGCGCCCAGGTCGCAGCGCAACCAGAAACCAGCAGGATCAGCGTATTGATAAGTGGCAGGTGCCAAGGGTCAAATGTTTCAATCCCGGCTGGGGGCCAGGGGGCCTCCGCGATGGAAATGCCCTGTACTTCGCCCATCGGATAGATGGCGTGCTTGAAGAACGACCAGAACCAAGCGGCAAAGAACATGACCTCTGAGGTGATGAACATGATCACGCCATAGCGCAGACCGATCTGAACGACCGGGGTGTGGTCGCCCTGGTGGCTTTCAACGATCACTTCAGCCCACCAAGCGTACATGACGTACAGAACGCCGACCAAGCCGATGATGGCAATGAACGGTGTGTAGTCATGGAAATACAATACTGCGCCAAACAGCATGATGAATGCGCTTACGGAAGCTGCAAACGGCCAAATGCTAGGCGGAAGGATGTGATAGTCGTGATTCTTTTCGTGGGCCATTGGCGTCCCCTCCTATGGGCTGGCGATTATCCGCCAGAGCGGGCATTGGGGCCAGAGGTCGTTGACAGCGCGGCTGCCTCCTGCTCCGGCAATTCTGTTTCATGGAACGTATACGAGAGCGTGATCGTATGGACCAGCTTCGCTTCGCTATCTTCTACAATTTCTGGGTCGACAAAGAAGGTCACGGGCATCTGCACCGTCTGACCGGGGGCCAGAACCTGTTCGGTAAAGCAGAAGCATTCGATCTTTGAGAAATACCCACCCGCAGAGAACGGCGCGACGTTGAAGCTGGCAGTGCCGGCGACCGCGCGGTCAGTTGGGTTGCTCGCCTCATAAAAGGCAAGACCGGTTTCCCCGATGCGAATGTCCATCGTTTGCTGAACGGGTTTGAATACCCACGGCATGTCGCGATCGGTATTGGCGTCAAACCGAACGGTGATCATCTTGTCGAGTACCGTATCGGCACCTTGATCTGCCTGCGTGATCGTTCCGCCATAACCTGTAACGCGGCAGAACCAATCGTAAAGCGGCACCGCCGCGAAACTGAGGCTTCCCATCACGCAGACAACACCTGCGAGGCGGAACATGGTTTTGGAATTACGGTCAGCTGGCATTATGTCAGTCTCCCAATGGTACCATGGCGCGAGGGTTCTCTGCGCCTTCGGTTTGCATCTTGGCGATGTTTGGGCCGAGTTTTACCATTGTGACTGCGAACAAAAGCGCGACAAAGCCGAGCAATACACCACCCACCGCCATATTGCGTTTGCGGCGGCGTGAGTGGAGCTCATGCTCCTGGCGTTCGGAAAGCGCGGTCATCAGAACAGCACCGGCAAAATGGCGGGTACGCCAAATGTCTTCATCATCGCTTCAATCGCCAGCGCCCCGAAAAGCGCGAAAAGATAGACGATTGAAACGCCGAACAAGCGTTTCTCGGTGCGATGCGCGTCGGCCTGTGCCGTTGCTTCATCGCGGCGCCAGACCTGATAGGCGAGGCGCAGGAACTGTGCCGACAACACCACAGCGAACGTCAGATAAAGCGCACCGCCGATGGAAGTAAACGCAGGCGCAATCGCAACAGGGGTCAGCAGCAGTGAGTAAATAAAGATCTGGCGGCGGGTTGATGTAACGCCAGCGGTTACCGGCATCATCGGCACGTCAGCATCTTTGTAATCTTGGTTGCGGAACACGGCCAGCGCCCAAAAGTGGGGCGGCGTCCACATGAAGATCAGCATAAACATCAGCACGCTTTCGACAGACACACCGCCTGTGGCAACGGCCCAGCCAATCATGGGAGGGAAAGCGCCCGCCGCGCCACCGATAACGATGTTCTGCGGCGTCGCGCGTTTCAGCCACATCGTGTAGATGACGGCATAGAAAAAGATGGTGAAGGCCAAAAGCCCAGCGGCAAACCAGTTGGCAAACAAGCCAAGCATCGGCACCGCAAGGATAGACAACCCAAGCCCAACACCGAGGGCTTCGCCCGGCGTAACCCGGCCAGAGGGGATCGGACGGCCCTGCGTGCGGGCCATCTTCACGTCAATGTCAGCATCCCACCACATGTTCAGTGCGCCAGAAGCGCCAGCGCCAACCGCGATGCAAAGAATGGATGCAAACCCGATGATGGGGTGGACGCCCACAGGGGCGACCAGGAGACCGACAAGCGCGGTGAATACGACAAGTTGCATCACACGGGGTTTCAGAAGCTCAAAATAGTCGTTGAACTCCGCATCACCCTGAGAGGCTTTTGCCGTCTGGCCGTCATATCCAACCGCGTTCGCCATGATCAATCAACCACGGCTGCGGTCTGAACCGCTGCGGGCAGGATGCCCTGTGCGATTTTCGTTTCCTCAACCCATGCGTCGTAATCTTCCTGTGACAGAACTTTTACAACGATTGGCATGTAGGCGTGGTCTTTGCCGCACAGTTCTGAGCACTGGCCAAAATAGGTGCCAACGGTGTTTGCATTGAACCAGATTTCGTTCAGACGACCAGGCATCGCATCAGTTTTCACACCGAACGCAGGGACCGTCCAAGCGTGGATCACGTCTGCCGCAGCCACAAGGAGGTGGACGTTGGAGTTGACCGGCACGACAACTGCGGTGTCGGTTGCCAGCAGGAATTCATCCTGCGCGTAGCCGTATTCTTCCAGCTCTTCGCGCGCCAGCATGATCGAATCGAATTCGATCTCTTCTTCGGGATACTCGTATGACCAGTACCACTGGTTGCCGGTTGCCTTGATCACAACGTCAGCTTTGGGGATCGTCATCTGGTTATAGAGAATCGGAACAGACCAGACACCCATCACGATAAGGATGAGGATCGGAATACCCGTCCACGCAACCTCAAGCGCCGCGTTATGCGTAAAGCGTGCCGGAGTTGGGTTTTTCTTGGCGCTGAATTTGAAAATGCAGATCAGCAGAAGCACGGTGACAAACAAAACGATTGCGCCACTCAGAATGTGGAGGAAGTAATCGTACTGCTGAAGTTCAGCCGCCTGATTGGTCACGGCTGGCTGAAAGCCCATCGCGCCGGGCGTTGGTTTGCCGATGGATTCCTGTGCCATTGCCGGCAAGGACAGCAGCGCAGTTGTTGCCGCTGCGGAAAGTGAAAGAAGTCTGGCGTTCATCATGGCTTTTTCGGTTCCCCCGAATGATCGCTGTTAGCGCGTCTTGTGGCCTACGCATCCTTTTATGGCGACCATTGCTGGTCAAAGGCTGTGCATTCCTGTTTTAACTTGGTTCGGTTAATCACATAGCGCAAACTGAAGGGCAAGTTTAACGCTTGCGTCATTCAGCCGCTTATCGCGAAAAAACAGGCAAAAACAGGAGGTTCAGATGTCGCAGACCGACACAGCGTTCCGCCCCTTTGAGACAGAGTTGGATCATTCGGGCGCATTGGCGATTCTCCGCGATGCCACATTGCGATGTGATGATGGGGAGTTGTTCCTCGAGCGGCGTCGCTCAGAGAGCCTGGTTTTCGATGACGGGCGGCTGCGCGGTGCCAGCTACGACAGTTCCAAAGGGTTTGGCCTGCGCGCTGTTGCTGGCCCTGTGGCCGGGTACGCCCATTCGACCGAGCTGACGGAAGAGGCACTGCGCCGCGCGGCAGAGACTGTAAAGCTCGCCGCTGCGGAGGGGGACAACGTGATCGCGCCGCCACCGCCAACCGCAAACCAGCGCCTTTATGTGCAGGAAAGCCCGCTGGACGGGTTTGAATTTGGGTTCAAGGTAGATCTGTTGCGCGAGATTGATGACTACCTCCGCGCGCGGGATCCGCGTGTTGCGCAGGTTTCTGCCAGTCTGAATGGCCAGTTGCAGGAGGTCACCATTCTGCGCCCTGAAGGGGGAACCCTTTCGGAAGCGCGGCCCATGGCGCGGCTGAATATCTCCGTTATCGTTGAGAAAGACGGGCGCCGCGAGAGTGGATCGGCAGGCGGTGGCGGTCGTACAGGCTATGATGATCTGATCGACCCGGAAAACTGGAAAAAGCAGGCTGAAGAGGCCCTGCGCATCGCGCTGGTGAACCTCAGCGCCGAAGATGCGCCAGCCGGGGCAATGGAAGTGGCGCTTGGCGCAGGCTGGCCAGGCATCCTGCTGCATGAGGCGATCGGGCACGGGTTGGAAGGGGATTTCAACCGCAAGAAAACCTCGGCTTTTTCCGGGCTGATGGGAAAACAGGTTGCCGCGAAGGGCGTTACTATCGTTGATGACGGCACCATCCCTGATCGCCGCGGCTCTCTGTCCTTTGATGATGAGGGCACGCCGACCAACCGGACTGTTCTGATCGAAGACGGCATTTTGACCGGATACATGCAAGACCGGCAAAACGCCCGCCTGATGGGTGTCGAATCGACAGGCAACGGTCGCCGGCAATCATATGCGCACATCCCGATGCCGCGTATGACCAACACGGTCATGGAAAGCGGGGATGCTGACCCGTCAGACATTGTCGCGGATGTCAAAGATGGCATTTACGCTGTGGGGTTTGGTGGCGGGCAGGTTGATATCACCAACGGTAAGTTCGTGTTTTCCTGCACTGAGGCTTATCGGGTCAAAGATGGCAAGGTCTTGCATCCGGTGAAGGGGGCGACGCTGATTGGCGATGGCCCGACGGCCCTGCGCCAGATTCGCGCTGTAGGCAACGACATGGCCATGGATCCGGGTATTGGCACGTGCGGAAAGAATGGCCAGGGGGTGCCCGTCGGTGTCGGTCAGCCTACGCTGTTGATTGACGGGCTGACGGTTGGCGGGGCTGCTGTAGGATAGGATCGCGCCACGTCGCGCGTCACCGCTCTTGTGCCGTGGATCAAGCATGGCTGACGCAATGCCGGGCCAAACAGGTATTTCCTTTGCGGTATGTCAGCACGTGGCTGGCTCCCGCGAACGGCGCGAAGGTAACAAAATTGCGCGTGCAATAACCTGAAGACAATCATCGGTCTGTTCCAATAGACGGGCCGATAATTTGTGTGCTAATGATATTCGAATATCTCGACGTTTCGGCGTCTTGAAAGGTTTGGGGAGGGGTGTTGATGGCCGATTTTACCGGAATTCCGCTGATGGCGGATGTGCCGGACGATATCGCCGCCTGGGCGGTGGATCAGTGCAGATGGCGGTCATACGAAGCGCATGAGTTGATTGTCGACTATGGCGACGAATCGAACGAAGTTCTCTTCATTATAACGGGTCAGGTGCGGGTTCTGATGTCCAGCGCCTATGGGCGTCACGTCATTCTCAACCATCTGGATCGCGGCGATTTCTTTGGCGAGATGTCAGCGATTGACCGGCGCAGCCGTTCCGCCTCCGTGATTGCGCTTTATACGTCCGAGATTTGCTCGATGCCGGGTGATGTGTTCGTCAAGATCGCAACCACCGTGCCGTCGATCGCCAAGCGTACGATGGAGAAACTGACGGAACGTGTCCGCACGATCAACGAGCGTTTGGCTGAACAGGCTTTCCTGACCGCCCGTCAACGGCTTTGCGCCGAGTTGCTGCGTCAGTCGCGCCCACGTGCCAGCCACCCTGACCAGCGCATTGTTTCACCGCCACCCATTCAGGAAGACCTTGCCAACCTGATCTCTTCACGCCGCGAAGTTGTCAGCCGTGAACTTTCTGCCTTGGTCAAGGATGGCGTGATAGAGCGTTCGCGCGGTGGTCTGATCCTCACTGATGTTGAGGGGCTGAGCCGTCGTGTGGAAGAGGCAATGGGCCCGATCCGGCCCTGATTTTCAGGCCAGAAGTGCCCTGCAAAGGGCCGAATGCGGGTCTTCCAAACCATCAATAACGTCGAAGTGGTGCTTTCCGCCCTCTTCGACGTTTTTCGTTTCCGCGCCGAGTCCCGTCCAGATGTTTGCCAAAAGGGCATTCTGGCGAACAAATTCCGGGCGCTCGTCCGCTCCGACCCAACAGGTGACGCGGGTGCCTTGGCGCGGTGTTAACAACGCTGCGCTTTCACGGGTGGCTTCCTCAGCGTCCATTCGAAAATCGGCGTTCATGTCGGTGCGCAGCAAGGGGCGCAGGTCGTGCAGACCCGACAGCGAAACTGTATTGACGATCCGCTGCGCGACTTCTGCTGCCAGTGGCGCATCTTCGCACAGCATTCGCGTTACCAGATGCCCACCCGCGGAATGGCCTGACAGGCGTATCGGGCCTGATGTTGTGGCAGCGGCGGAGGTGATGGCTGCGCCGATTTCTTGTGTGATCTCTGAAATGCGGGCTTCTGGCGCGAGCGTGTAAGAGGGCATTGCAACTGCCCAACCATGCGCCAGCGGGCCTGCCGCCAGATGGGACCAGCGTGATTTGTCGAACGCGCGCCAAAAGCCGCCATGAACAAATATACACAGGCCTTTTGCCTCGGCTGCAGGCGAGAACAGGTCAAATTTCTGACGTTCGGCCGCCCCATAAGGCAAATCGAGTTTGGCGCTATCACCCTGTGCGGCGCGAAAAGCCGCCGCTTTTTCCGCCCAGCGAGGCGGGAAATCTGCCGCCCCCTCGATGTGTGCGCCATTGGCGTAGGCGTCGTTCCAGTCGGTCATGTCATGTTCACTTTCGACATTGTGCCCTGCCTTCGCCTTCCAGGTTTCGCAGGGTTATTGCCTGCGTGCGAAGGTGTGCGCGGGAAAGTTTGTCACAGCTTCGGGCACCGTTGACAGGGTTGCTTATGCAAAATTCGTCGTTCTGGATAGACCAACTGCCCGTACGCTCAATGGTGCGTACCTTGGCGTTGAGAACACCTCCCGCCAGGTATTCAAACTTAACCGTCGCTGGGCTGACGTGATAGAGGCAGGTCACGCCGGAGACAAATTCGGATCTGATCTTGTCACGCTCTGCCATATCATTCGACTGCGCGCTAAGGGCCGTGGGCAGAGCGGAGAGGACAGCAAAGGCCGTGGTTATGCTCAGCATTATGTTCTTCATCTTTAAATACCCCGAGCAATTTCCATAAAAGCTTTTTGCCAAAGGGTAACGAAGTCTATCCCGGTGCGGCAACCCCCAACATGGCCGCGTGAACGTCGGCCACAATCGAGACAATCAGCGCGCAGTCCGCTTGCGAAAAGGTCAAAGGCACGCGCATATCGCAGGTGGTTGAAAGCACATGCTTCGTGCGGGGCAGGTCAGGGGCGGGGCCAAGGTATTCCCAGCTGTCGAACCGGCTTGTGAACCCCGCTGGCTCATCAGCGCCAAACCATTTCAATTCGACACCGCGCGCGGCGCATGCGGCGATGAATTCTGGAATGCGTGCCGGGCCAAGCGCCTGTGCCTGAAACTGTATGGATGACCCGACATAATCTTCGTGCTGCGCGCGGGGTGGAACGCGGATGCCCTCGATGGCGGCGAACCCGTCGCAGAGCACCGAATAACGCTCGTTCCAGCGGCGAATATTGTCATCAAGCAAAGGCAGCTGCGCGCGCAACAAGGCCGCGCGCATATTATCAAGGCGGGCCGAGCAATTTGGCGCCTGCTTTCGCAGCCGTTGAAAAACATCGTCTTCGGGAATGGCACCGTGCCCTGTGTAAAGCATGTAAGACCCTGAACCGACGATGGCCTTGGCGGCAATGTCCGGGTCATTGGTGGTCAGAAACCCGCCTTCGCCGGAGTTCATATGCTTATAGGTTTGGGTGGAGAAACAGGCGACATGACCAAAGTTGCCGGAGCGTTCGCCCTTCCACCGCGCACCCATCGTGTGGGCGCAATCTTCGATCACGGTGATCCCGCGTGCGTTACATACCTCCATGATGGCTTCCATATCTGCGATATGGCCGCGCATATGGGACAGCATGAAATACTTCGCACCGCTGGCGTCGGCTTTGGCGGCAAGGTCGGCGGGGTCTGTGTGCCAGTTCTCGTCAATTTCAACCAACACCGCCTCACCACCCGCAGCATAGATCGCGCCCGGCACAGGCGCGAGCGTATAGGCGTTGGCCAGCACCTTGGTGCCGGGGGTAACGCCCGCAGCGCGCAAGGCGATTTGCATGGCCTGCCCGCCGGACGTGGTCGCAAGGCAGAACTTCGTGCCCTGCCAAGCGGCGTATTCAGCCTCCAGCAAGGCTGCCTCCGACGTTTCACCGGGCAGGGTGTTATAACGATGCAGCCGCCCGGTGCGCAGAATCTCTGTCACCCGTTCAATCGCCGCCTCCGGGATCGTTTCCTGTTGTGTGAAGGCTTTGGTGAAGTTCATGGCGTCCCTCAAATCGTCATTATCAGCCGTTGGGGGCAGTCAAACCCGGTATGCCTTGGCAACGCAACAAGCGATGGCGCGCGCGATCAGGCGCGCACCTTTTCATTCGCGGGGTCATAACGGCAGGGGGCGACTACTTTGGCAGCAAAGCTCTGACCAATGATTTCTATGGTGAGTGTTGTGCCCTCTTCCGCGCACTGCGGATCAACGAAAGCCATGGCCAGATTTTCGCCCGTGCGGTGACCAAAGGCCGCCGACGTGATGGTGCCAACAACCCTACCATCATGTGTCACACTATCGCCGCCATGCGCTGGGGCGGTATCAGTGTCGATAACCAGCGAGACAAAGCGGCGGCGATCTTCCGTTGCACCGGTGCCGATGTATGCGCCATCACGCTGAAAACGCGTTAAGGCGCTTTCGGTCATGTTGAATTCGGTAATCAGGTCGCCCTTCCAATGACGATATCCTTTTTCGATGCGCATGCTTTCCGTGGCCATCAGGCCAAAGGGTTTCAGTCCGTGTGCTTGCCCGGCGTCCCATAGGATGTCGAACACCCGGCGGCTCTGCGCCATGGGGATGTGAAGCTCCCACGCCAGTTCTCCGCTGAAGGACACCGCCATGGCGAGCACTTTGACAGGGCCGATGTGAACCCACCGCGACGTAAGCCATTTGAAGTTGCTCCAGTCATCACGCGGAGCGGCAGCGCGCAGAATGTCGCGTGAATTCGGTCCCGCTATGACAAGAATATTATGGCTGTCCGTCAGGTCTTCGATCTGGATGCTGCCATCTTCCGGCAGGCGTTCACGCAGCCAATCCATATCATGCTGCACGGCGGCGGCGGCGGACCCCCACCATACGCTGCCGTCGATGTTCGTCAGCGTTGCTTCGCCTTTCACGCCGCCTTGTTCGTTGAGGTAATAACAAAGCGCGGTTTTCCCATCCTTGCGCGGAACGCGGGAGCACATGATGCCGTCGAGCCATTCATGCACGCCCTCACCGCTCAAGCGGAACCGCGAGAAGCCGTTGACCTCCATGATCCCGGCATTCGTCGCCACGTTGGCAACCTCGGCGGCGATCAGTGGTTCGATATCTGTGAAGCGGAAAGAATGCGTTTCGCTGAAATCTCGCGGTGCAAAATAAAGCGCGCGCTCCCACCCGCAAACAACGCCAAAGCGGGCACCCATGTGTGAAAGTCTGTCTGTTATTGGCGTTACCTTACGATCACGACCAGCCGGGCGAAATTCGTGGGGCATGTGAAAGCGGAACTCGTTCTGGTAATCTTCCACCGCTTTCAGCGCGGTGTATTCCTCTCCCACATCATTGGTAAAGCGGCGCGGGTCGAGGCACCAGGTATCATAGCAGGCTTCCCCATGCGCGATGATCTGCGCGAGCAGCCATCCATGTCCGCCGCCTTCGCCCAGGCCCGCGCGCAGGCCGGTGATGCAGTAAGCGTTGCGTTTGCCGGGGATTTTACCAACCAGCGGCAGGCCGTCGATGGTATAGGTAATCGGGCCGTTGACGATGCTTTTGATCCCGGCTGTTTCAAGACAGGGGAGGCGCGCAATCGCACCGGCCATCACGTCGGTCACGCGATCAAGGTCATCGGGGCACAGATCCATCGTGAAATCGGGGCTGATGCCATCAAGACCCCATGTTTTACAATCCTGCTCATAGAAGCCGATCAACAGGCCCTTTTTCTCCGCCCGTTGATAAAAATCATCCTGAGGGCAGCGGATCAGTGGTGCGCGGAAATCATCGCCCAGGGCTTCGATCTCCGGCAGGGTGTCGGTGATCATGTATTGATGTTCCATCGATGCAACGGGGTGCTCCACCCCCATCATCTTGCCAATCTCGTTACAACGATACCCGCCCGCGTTGACGATCTTTTCGGCGACAATATCACCGTTCTTGGTGTGTACGGTCCATGTGCCATCGCGGTGCTGCGTCAGGGCTTCGACCGGGTTGAAGCGTTGAACCTCCGCCCCGGCTTTGCGCGCGCGGCGGGCAAGCGCCTGGCAAAGCTGCGCCGGGTCAATGTCCCCATCCATCGGATCCCATAGCGCCCCCATCAGCCCATCGGTGGTGATCAGCGGGTGGCGGCGCTGGCATTCCGCGGGGTCGAGCAGTTCGAACTCAACGCCCATGCCCTTTGCCATGGACTGAAAATGCGCATAGCCATCCATATGATCCTGCGTCGTCGCAAGCCGAAGGCCCCCTGTGCCGTGGTGATAGTTGATTGGGTAATCCGGGTCGTTCGCCAGTTCCTGATAAAGCGCAATCGAATGGCTTTTCAGGCCCACCATGGTTTGATTGCCGCCAAAATTTGTGACCTGCGCCGCCGAATGCCATGTGGTGCCGGAGGTCAGTTCATCACGTTCCAGCAAGATGCAATCGGTGATCCCTTCCTGCGTCAGATGATACAATGTCGAGCATCCGGCGATGCCGCCGCCAATAACCACAACCTCTGCCGATGTACGCATTGCGAACCCTCCCTATAGCATGCTGACGTGATGCGAGCGTGCGGGCATGGTCAAGCGTACTGGCATTTCTGCGGATTTTCCGAATGAATCATTTTGAAAATCTGATTTGAACCTATGGAACATGGTGCGACCTGTGCTCATCACCCCAGGACACGCAACCTTTCCCCCAGAAACGGCAGTTTCGTTTCCGCTTCCTCTGCAACCATCTTTTGCAAAGACAAACGCAAGTCTCGGGCGCATTGCTCTGGCAGGGACATGAGCGCACCGCGACGGGCATACAGGTAGATGGTGCGCGAAAACGCGGGCAATGGCGCAGGGCGGGTGATGAGTGGACTGCTTTGCGCCACCGCACCAAGATAGGCCAGCGCGGTTGTGATCGCCCATCCGCCGGATGCTGCGACCATCGACAATAGCCCCTGAGAGCCGGAAAACTCCGCCAACCTTGGCGGTGTTGTGCCCACGCGACGGAGTTGTGCTTCGATCTGCCGGGCCATGAACTGTTCGCGGGCATATCGCACCATTGGCCGACGCATGAGATCCTCCAGCGTCGTATCGGTTGGAATATCGGGGGCAGTTACCAGAATGTAGGGGTCTTGCAGCAATGGGTGCGCCTCTACCCAGTCGGCGGCATCCGCAGATTCGACTGCCACGATCATATCCGCTGAACGGTCGGCCAACGCCGAATGGTTTTCATGGCTTGCCCCGGCGCGAATGGCAAAACGGCAGTTGCGAAAGCCCGCGCCAAGGTGTGTCAACCAATAGGGCGTAACGCGCAGGTCGAAATCCTCCACCGTTGAGATACGCAGCGTCATTTGTGGTGCCCTGTCAGCGCCGGAAAGCGCGGCGCGTGCGCCGGAGACTTCATCAAGCAATTTCATCGCGCGGGGCAGAAAAATATCCCCCGCCGAGGTAAGCATGAAAGTATGCGCCGTACGCTCAACCAAGCGCGCGCCGAGCGAGGCTTCCAGGTTTGAAAGTTGCTGCGAAACGGTAGAAGGGCTGACCGCCAGACGCTTTGCGGCCCCGGTGACGGAGCCTTGCTCAACCACGGCGACAAAAATTTCCACGGCGCGGAAAGAAAGGGTGGGCGGTGTTTCTGTGTCCATGCTGAAACTCAAATCCTTTATTTCGATTTTGTAAATCAAATATTCGCGCTTGCCGGATCGGGCGATGTGCGCCGAGATAGTGGAATGAGCGAGACACGAAAACGCAGTGGCGGCCGTGCGGCCCGCACCGCCAAACGCACAGCAGAAACACCAGAGATCAACCCGGCACCACCGGGCCAGATCGGCGGGCAGTATCAACCGCTGTCGCCAGCGGAGATCGAGGCGGTTTTGGCGACCGCCTATCGTATTCTGGCGGAAATCGGCATGGGCGACGTGCCGCCGGTGCTGCGTGATGCGTTGCTTAGGCTGGGGGCGGGGGAAACGCCGAATGGGCGGGTAACATTCTCGCGGGCGTTGGTTGAGGGTGTGATTGCGCAGGCCCCCAAATCTTTTGCGTTTTATGGGCGTGACCCAGCCCATGATTTTGAAGTCGGCGGGGAGCGTACGTATTTCGGAACAGGTGGCGCGGCGGTTCTGACGCAAGACATTGAAAGCGGCCTTTATCGCCCGTCAACCTTGCGTGACCTGTATGATTTTACCCGTCTGATCGACAGGTTGGACAACATCAACTGGTTCACCCGTTGTTGCGTCGCCACTGACGTGCCCGATAACAGAGATCTTGATATCAACACGGCCTATGCGCTGTTGCGGGGCACGACAAAGCCTGTGGGCATGTCATTCACCCTTGCTGAATATGTCGATCCGATCATTGATATGTTTGATATCGCGATGGGCGGCGAGGGCGCGTTTGCCGCGCGGCCATTCTGCAAGGCGCATATCTCACCCGTCATCTCCCCGTTGCGCTATGGGGAGGATGCCGTGGATGTGACCATTGCCTGCATCCGCCGTGGGGTGCCGATCAACGCGATCATCGCCGCGCAATCGGGCGCGACTGCCCCGGCAGCGCCAGCGGGCATGTTGGCGCATACGCTTGCGGAAACCTTGGCGGCGCTGGTGATGGTAAATGCCCTGTCGCCGGGATACCCGATGATATTCTCCAACTGGCCTTTCGTGATTGATCTGCGCACCGGCGCGTTTTGCGGAGGGGGCGGTGAAATTTCGATTATGAATGCGGCGGCGGCGCAGCTTTCCAACCACCTTGGTTTGCCGTCGGGTGTTGCGTCCTCCATGGCTGATGCAAAGGCGGTGGATGCGCAGATGGGGATGGAAAAAGGGTTGAGTGCGCTCGCCGCCGGATTGGCCGGGGCCAATATGGTTTACGAAAGTGCGGGTATGATGGCCTCCCTCCTCGGGGCTTCGTTTGAGGCATTCGTGCTCGACAATGAGATGCTTGGTCATGTGAACCGCATGATCCGGGGATTTGAGGTAAACGAAGACACGTTAGGTTTTGAAGCGATCCGTATGGCGGTGGAAGGGGAGGGGCATTTCCTCGGCGGTGATCATACGATGGCGGCGATGCAGCGGGACTATTTTTATCCCCCGCTCGCAGACCGCGATCAGCCGGTGGTCTGGGCTGAAAAGGGCGCACAGGATATTCGCGCGGTCGCCAATGCCAAGGCGCGCGAGATTTTGGCAGTCCATCACCCCGATTATCTGAGTGCTGCGGCTGACGCCGTAATCAGACGACGGTTCGAGATTTTTCTGGATGTCTGAAAGCTGAGCCGGGTGCGCCCGCGCTTTATCATTTAATGCGGGCAAAATGTGCCGCACCGCTTGCGATTCATGGCTAACACCACAATAACTGATCCCAAGGCGCGGAGAGAATCTGTGCCGCCAACAGGAGAGACTAATGAAAAAGACACTCATCGCTGCCGCCGCAGCGACATTCGCTATGGCTGGTGCTGCGTCCGCAGGCGGCCATGAAGTTAAAATTGGCATCATCTTCGGCTTTACCGGCCCGATTGAATCGCTCACGCCTGATATGGCTGCTGGCGCAGAGCTTGCCATGAAAGAAATTTCCGACAGCGGCGCGCTTCTCGGCGGGAAAACCCTTGTCCCCGTTCGTGGTGACAGCACCTGCATCGACGCAGCAGCGGCGTCTGCAACGGCCGAGCGTTTGATCACTTCTGACGGTGTTGCGGCGATCGTGGGCGCAGACTGTTCCGGCGTTACCACTGCGATCCTGCAGAACGTCGCGCTGGCAAACGGCACGGTGATGATTTCACCATCTGCGACGTCACCGGCACTGTCGCAGGTCGAAGACAATGGCCTGTTCTTCCGCACGGCACCTTCTGATGCGCGTCAGGGGCAGGTTTTGACCGACATCCTGAACGACAAGGGCATCAAGGAAGTCGCCCTGACCTACACCAACAATGACTATGGCAAGGGTCTCGCGGATTCGATCCAGTCCAACTTTGAAGCCTCTGGCGGTAAGGTGACGATCTCTGCGCCGCATGAAGATGGCAAAGCAGATTATTCCGCAGAAGTTGGCGCGCTTGCCTCTGCTGGTGGCGAAGTTCTGATCGTTGCCGGTTATCTTGATCAGGGCGGCAAAGGCATCATTCAGGCGTCGCTCGACACCGGTGCGTTTGACACTTTTGTTCTGCCTGACGGCATGATCGGTGACAGCCTGCCAGAAGCGATTGGCCCAGACCTCGACGGTTCATACGGCACGATCCCCGGCACCGACAGCGCGGGCGCTGAGACTTTCCAGAAAATGGCGGCTGACGCTGGCTTCAACCCTGGTCCGTTCGCATCAGAATCCTATGACGGTGCGGCCCTGATCGCGCTGGCGATGCAGGCGGCTAAATCAACCGCATCGGGCGACTTCAAAGCGCACGTGATGGATGTGGCCAATGCTCCCGGCGAAAAGATTTTCCCCGGTGAAATTGCCAAAGGTCTGAAATTGATCGCTGAAGGCAAAGATGTTGATTACGTCGGTGCTTCTGCAGTTGAACTGATCGGCCCAGGTGAAAGCGCAGGTAACTACCGCGAGATCCTGATCGACGGTGGTAAAGTAACGACAGCGAAATTCCGCTAATCGTTTGAAACTGAGCGACCCGGCACCTCTTGAGGTGCCGGGTTGTGTTTTGAGGGGCGTCACATGATCCGTGTTGAAAACCTGCACATGCATTTTGGTGGCTTGCGCGCCGTGGATGGTGCCAGCCTTGAAATTGCCGAAGGCTCCATCACCGGGCTGATTGGCCCGAATGGCGCGGGGAAAACGACCCTCTTTAATGTGGTTGCGGGCCACTACATGCCAACGTCCGGGCGCGTCTTTCTGGATGGCGAAGACATCACCGGCATGAAACCGCATGATCTGTTCGGTAAGGGCCTCTTGCGCACCTTCCAGATCGCACATGAATTTTCCACGCTGACGGTGCGCGAAAACCTGATGATGGTCCCCGGTGGCCAATCGGGTGAGACGCTGTGGGATGCGTGGTTCAAGGGCGGCAAGGTTGCCGCCGAAGAGCGCAAAATCCGCGACAAGGCGGATGAGGTGATAGAGTTCCTGAACATCTCCCACGTCGCCGATGAAAAGGCGGGTAACCTCTCGGGCGGGCAGAAAAAGCTGCTGGAGCTGGGCCGCACGATGATGGTGGACGCCAAGATCGTTTTTCTGGATGAGGTCGGCGCGGGGGTGAACCGCACCCTGCTGAATACCATTGGTGATGCGATCCTCCGGCTGAACAAGGAACGGGGTTACACGTTCTGCATGATCGAACACGACATGGACTTCATCACCCGCCTCTGCGACCCGGTCATTGTGATGGCTGAGGGCACCGTGCTGACGCAAGGGACGGCGGAGGAAGTGAAATCCAACGAACAGGTGATCGAGGCGTATTTGGGCACGGGCCTGAAGAACAAGGCGGAGGCGGTGGGTTGATGATGCCCGGCTCTGCCTTCGTCGCGCTGACGACAGGTTTGCCCCCTCCCGGGGGGAGGTCGGGTGCAAACCGGTTTGCAGGCAAACCGGTTAAGTGGCTCTCGTTTCTGGTGTTCCTCTTCAATTCTGCTTTTGTTGCGTCAATAGCTTTCGCAAATGACATTTGCGAACCCGCTCCGCCGTTGGCTGCGATCTGTGTGGGGGAGTTGGAACAGAACTTCGATATGGTTGGAACTTTACCTTCATTTGAACTTTCCTACGAAGGGCATCGGTATGCGGGAACCATCGTAATTGAGGATCAGGCAGAACCCGGTTCTTCGGCGCGCTTGGTGTATGATCTTGCTGCGCGAGTACTGAAAGACAAAACAGGCGAAACTTACGATTTTGACGCTGTCACCTTAGTAAAATCAAAAATGCACGAATATCCAAAGCAGTTTGCGGAAGGCGTGATCCGTGACGGTAAAACACTTTCGCGGGAGGCGAGTGAAGTTGATGGCGTCCCAGCATATACAGCAATTCGAGAGAAACGTGTCTGGACCGACAAGCGCAGCGGTATTCGTACCGCTTTCGCGATTAATACGACAATGATCATCATCTCAACCGTTCGCGAAGGCTTTGACCCTGACGCACAAGATCGCGCTGTCCACGATGCTGTGCTCCGCGCAATAAAGGTAAACGAATGACTGAACCTTTCCTCATCGGCGACTGTATGACCGGGGGCTATGGCGGGGCGGATATTCTGCATTCCTGCACCATCTCCTGCGACAAGGGCGAGATTGCCGTGATCGTCGGGCCGAATGGCGCGGGCAAGTCCACTGCCATGAAGGCCGTCTTCGGGATGCTCCCCTTGCGCGAAGGCGCAGTGCGGCTTGGTGGCAAGGACATCACGCACCTCAAGCCGCAGGACCGGGTGCCGGAGGGGATGGCGTTTGTGCCGCAAACCTCCAACGTATTCACCGGCATGACGGTGAAGGAAAATCTGGAGATGGGCGGGTATCTTCGCACCGATGACATCACCGGCACCATGGAGCAGATTTTCGAATTGTTCCCCATTCTGGGCGACAAGCAAAACCAGTTCGCAGGCGAATTGTCCGGCGGTCAGCGCCAGCAGGTCGCCGTGGGCCGCGCGTTGATGACCCAGCCCGATGTGCTGATGCTGGACGAGCCGACCGCCGGCGTCTCCCCCATCGTGATGGATGAACTCTTTGACCGCATTCTCGAAATCCGCAACACCGGCATCGCCATCCTGATGGTGGAACAAAACGCGCGGCAAGCCTTGGAGATCGCCGACAAGGGGTTCGTGCTGGTCACTGGCGAGAACCGCTATACGGACACGGGGGAGGCGTTGCTCGCCAACCCCGATGTGCGCCGCAGTTTCTTGGGGGGCTAAGACATGACCGATATCCTCAACGCCCTCGTCCTTTTTGCTAATTTCGTGCTGGTGCCCGCAACTGCCTATGGCAGTCAGCTGGCGCTCGGTGCGCTGGGTATTACGCTGGTTTATGGCGTCTTGCGCTTTTCCAACTTTGCCCACGGCGACACGATGGCCTTCGGGACCATGGCGACCGTGCTGGCGACATGGTGGTTGCAGAGTATGGGCGTCAGTTTTGGCCCACTGCCGACCGCTTTGTTGGCCTTGCCAGCGGGCATCGTTGTAACGGGTGCCTTGCTGTTGCTGACGGATAAATACGTCTACAAATTCTATCGCGCGCAACGATCGCCGCCCGTCATCTATGTGATCGTCTCGGTCGGTGTGATGTTTATGATGAATGGCCTTGTCCGGTTCATCATCGGGCCGGATGATCAGCGTTTCGCTGACGGCGCGCGGTTTCTGATCAAAGCGCGTGAGTTCAAGGAAATGACGGGCCTGCGAGAGGGCCTCTCCATCAAGCTCTCCCAAGGCCTCACGCTGGCGGTTGCCGTTATCGTGGTAATCGCGCTGTTCTGGTTCCTGCAGAAAACACGCACGGGCAAGGCGATGCGGGCGTTTTCAGACAATGAAGACCTTGCGTTGCTGTCGGGTGTGAACCCTGATCGCGTGGTGATGGTGGCGTGGTTGTTGGTGGCCGCGCTCGCGACGATTGCCGGCACGCTTTATGGCCTCGACAAATCGTTCAAACCGTTCACCTATTTCCAACTGTTGTTGCCGATGTTTGCCGCCGCGATTGTCGGCGGAATCGGGCAACCGATTGGGGCCATCGCGGGCGGTTTTGTTGTGGCGTTTTCTGAGGTGATGGTCACCTATGCCTACAAGAAATTCCTGACCTATTTGACCCCAGAGGCTTGGGCACCTGATACGCTCGTGCAGCTGCTGGCGACCGAATATAAATTTGCGGTTTCTTTCATCATTCTGGTGGTGGTGCTGCTGATCCGACCCACAGGTCTTTTCCGGGGGAAAACGATATGAAGATCCCTCCCATCATTTTGTTTGGCATCATGGCGGTGCTGTTGGTTGGTGTTGGCTTTGGGCAAAGCTGGTCATTCGCGCTGGCGATTATCAACCTGTGCCTGATCTCGGCGATCATGGCACTGGGTGTGAATATCCAGTGGGGGTATGCGGGTCTGTTTAATGTTGGCATCATGGGGTTTGCCGCCCTTGGTGGTGTTGCAGCATTGCTCGTGTCCAAATCCCCGATTGGGGAGGCCTGGGCCGCAGGCGGCGTGGACCTTGGTCTGTCTGCCATTGTTGTGCTCGTCACGATTGTTGCGGCGGTTGCGTTGCGTATGAAAATGGCCGCGGGCCGTCAGCGTACCATCGTAATCGCCGCGCTTTGCATCGTCGGCTATTTCGTTGCGCGGATATTCTTTGACCCGGCGACGGACCGGATTGAAGCTGTGAACCCCGCGCTGCACGGTTATCTTGGGGGGCTTGGCCTGCCGATCATGCTTGGCTGGATCGTCGGTGGCGTTTTCGCCGCTGGTGTTGCATGGGTGATTGGCAAAATCACGCTTGGTCTTCGGTCCGACTATCTGGCGATTGCCACCTTGGGTATCGCAGAGATTTTGATTTCGGTTTTCAAGAACGAAGACTGGCTCACGCGCGGCGTAAAGAATGTGACCGGTTTGCCGCGCCCTGTGCCCTATGAAGTCGATCTGCAAAATGCGGAATGGTTCCTTGGCTGGGTAAATACCTTTGGGTTGGACGTGGTTGAGGCCTCCTCGATCTTTGTCAAAATTTGCTATGCGGTCCTGTTCGCCATTGTGCTGATCGTTATCTTCTGGCTGTCGGAGCGGGCGCTCAACTCCCCTTGGGGGCGGATGATGCGCGCAATCCGCGATAACGAAGATGCGGCGGAGGCGATGGGCAAGAATGTCACCGGGCGCCATTTGCAGGTCTTTGTGCTTGGTTCCGCCGTGGTTGGGATTGCCGGTGCGATGCTGACAACGCTGGATGGCCAGTTCGCGCCGACCGGGTATCAACCGCTGCGCTATACCTTTCTGATCTGGGTGATGGTGATTGTTGGTGGTTCTGGTAACAACTGGGGCAGCGTCTTTGGTGGTTTTATGATCTGGTTCGTCTGGGTTCAGGCAGAACCAGCGGGCATTTTCGTCATGGATGTTGTCACAAGCGGCATGGGCGAGGATGCGTGGTTGCGTCTGAAACTGTTGGATGCAGCACCGCATATGCGCATGGTTCTGATGGGCGCAATCCTGTTGCTGGCACTCAGGTTCGCGCCGAGCGGTCTGATACCGGAGCGAACGCGGGCGTGAGGAGGCTCCCCATTGCCCAATGCGTGCAGTTGACCAAGGAGATATCGCGGTAGGCGCGCCTAGACTGCTGTAATCCCGGCGTAAGGTCGGGGTTACGGTGCTGTTTTACCCGCTCCACATCCGCAATCGCTGAAATATAGGAGACGCCATGACTGACCTTTCAAACCGCACGGCACTGATAACAGGCGGCGGCACGGGGCTTGGCCGCTCCATGGCGTTGGGTCTTGCAAGAATGGGCGCTGACCTGATTATCAACTATTCCCGAAGCGCCGAAGATGCTGAGGCAACCGCAGCCGAATGCCGTGCGCTTGGTGTGGGGGCCAAGGCCGTGAAGGGTGATGTTTCAACGGCCGAAGGCTGCGCCGCATTGGCCGCCGCCGTTGATGGACCGCTTCATATTTTGATCAACAATGCGGGGATCACACGCCACGCGAAGGATCATAGTGACCTGGATGCGCTGAGCAAAGATGATTTCATGGACATCTACGCCGTGAATGTCGTCGGCCCTTATTTGGCACTTCAGGCGCTTAAACCTGCTCTGGTGCAGGCTTATGAGGAAACAGGCCGCGCGAGCGCGGTGCTGAACACATCTTCCATCGCTGGTGTTATTGGAATCGGGTCCTCTGTTGCCTATGCAGCGTCCAAGGGCGCGCTGAACACCATGACGCTTTCACTCGCGCGTGCGCTGGGGCCAGCCATACGAGTGAACGCGGTTTGCCCCGGGTTCATTGGCACACGCTGGTTCAAGGATGCGATGGATGAAGATGAATTTGCCAACATCGTAAAGCGCGTCGAAAACTCCACCCCTCTGAACGCGGCCAGCGGCCCTGATGACATTGCCGAAGCGGCCCTGTTCTTTGTGACCGACGCCTCGCGGCATATAACGGGCGAGATGATGAAGGTGGATGCGGGCACACACCTTGGTCATGTTACGTTGGCGAAGAAATAGCAGGCATTAACAGGCATTAAGATGAGCGATTTGGTCGAAGTGCGTCGCGCGGTGCAGGCGGATCTGGAACCGTTAACACAACTTTGGATTCATGCTTGGCATGAGGCGCATGACGATATCACGTCACCGGAACTGCGCCGGTTACGCACCGACGAAAGTTTCCGCGACCGTATCCATGCCTTCGGCGATGAACTGCGGTGTACGGGGGCGGTCGGTGCGCCAACTGGGTTTTGCGTGGTCAAAGGCGATGAACTACACCAGATATTTACCAGCCCCGGCGCGCGCGGCACGGGTGTCGCACAAGCACTGATCGCTGATGCAGAGGCGCGGGTGAAAGCCGCCGGATACGCCAAAATCTGGCTGGATGCCTCCATCGGCAATGACCGGGCGCGCCGGTTTTATGAAAAATGTGGATGGGTGCTGCGGGGCGAAGAGGTGATTGAGCTCTATACCCCGAAAGGGCCGCTGCCGACCTTGTTGTGGGTGTTTGAAAAGGCGGTTTAGTCCACGCGTTTTGCGGAAGTGGGGGCTGCCTTAAGATGCCGGACTTCCGTCGAGGATTGGGCGGCTACGACCGGTCGTTCTATTCGTATTTTGGTTTGACGGGCCGCATGAGTCCCTCTTGCGCGACGCTTGCGACCAGGCGGCCATCTCTTGCGAAAATCTGACCGCGGTTAAAGCTGCGGGCACCGCCGGTAAAGGGGCTGTCCATTGAATAAAGGTGCCATTCATCGAACTTGACGGGGGAATGAAACCAAAGCGCATGATCAAGGCTCGCGCCCATCATCTCCCCTTTGAGCCATGACAACCCATGTGGGCGCAGGCCAGACGTCAACAGTGACATGTCGGACGCATAGGCCAGCAGGCAATGCTGTATCCATGGCTCTGCATCGACGGGTTCTTTCAGGCGAAACCACATCGAATGTTGGTCAGATGCAATGCCCGGTTCGAACATATCGAGCGGCGCAACCTCGCGCACTTCAAGCGGGCTGGGGCGGGTGAACTGGGCGCGGGCCCGTTCGGGCAATCTTTCGGCTGCAATCAAACGCAACGCTTCGCGTTTTTCGAGGCCTTCGGGTGCGGGCACATCGGGCATGGGGTGTTGATGTGACCAGCCTTCTTCGGTCTTGTGGAACGAGGCGGCGAGATTGAAAATTTGGCGTCCATGCTGAATGGCAACGACACGGCGCGTAGTAAAGCTGCCACCATCACGGGCGCGGTCGACTTCGTAAATTACCGGGATCGTGGGGTCGCCAGGCCTGATGAAATAGGCGTGCATACTATGGCATGGTCGATCTTCGACGGTTCGATAGGCCGCGACCAACGCCTGAGCAATCACATGCCCGCCGTAAATGCGTTTGGCGGTTTCGCCGCCCGAGCCCGCACCGCGAAACAGGTTTTCTTCCAGTCGCTCAATATCGAGGAGTGACATCAGGTCAGTGTGATCGGTCATTGCGCGCCCCATCTTGTTGGTTGCGTCGCAACATCGCCCATCGACGCGCTGAGGGAAAGGGGGCGAGATGGCCCCGCCCTCATTTCACTTCACGATATTGCACCTGCGGCCAATGCCGCCCTATTGTCCGGCATGACGAACCTGACAGATACAGATTGGCTGAATCACGGCTTGCAGCGACTCGCCTCAGATGGCGCAGAGGCGTTAAAGGCCGATCGGCTTGCAAAATCGCTTGGCGTGTCGCGCGGTAGTTTCTATTGGCATTTTGCGGATATTGCGGCCTATCGCATTGCTGTGCTTGATCTATGGGCGACACGCACGACGCTGGCCATGGCCAAACGGCTGGATCGCAGCGGTGCCGGTGCTGATCGCCTTGGTAAGTTGCTGACGCTTGCGATGGGTGCATCGCCTTCGCTGGAACGTGCGGTGCGGTCCTGGGCAACCCATGATGCTGATGCGGCAAAGGCGGTTCGCGGGGTTGATGTTGTGCGCCTTCGATATTTGCGCGAAGGGCTGGTGGATACAGGCGTTGCCCCCGATGAGGCAGAGGCCCGTGCCTCGCTCTTGTATCTGGCCTACATCGGGCGGGTTATGACCGATGGCCCGGCGGCCGCCATTGATGAGCGCACGGTGCGCTATATCGCTGATCTGATGACCGCCTGAAGCGGCACCGCTTTTCTGTTCATTCACCCAATGTTTCGAAGGGCGCCCGTGTTGTGACCGCGGCGGACCTCGAAATCCGCTATGGGCTGCGTTAGGGGGAGATATGATGAAACTTCGACCCTCGCTTTTCGTTGTATTCTGGGCGCTTGGCCTGGCGGCGTGCTCTTCTGATGTTGAGCAGCCTGATGTGGTCTTTGAGGCACCGGTTACAAAAACCGCCTACAATGCCGAACTCAGCGGGGTGGCGGACGAAAATATCGTCGCGTTGATGCGTGATGCGTTGGAGATTTATCGCCGCGAAGCCGATGGCGCACCCAGTGTTGCCTTTTTGCGCAGGCGCGCGCAGGGCGATGTTGCCCTTGCGCTGAAGATCATGCGCTCCTTTGGGTATTTCGAAGCCACCGCCGAAGTCGATGTGGATGGCCCCGCCGAAGGGGCTGAAGACCAACGAGCCGTTGCGAGAATTATCGTGACGCCTGGCCCGGAATATACGCTCAAAGAACATCGCTTCATTCTGACCGAACCTGGTGCGGGCACCGCGCCGGAACCCATCGTTGCGACCTCAACCGGGTCTCCGGTCGGGAAGGCGGCGCGCGCTGCGGGCATATTGCGTGCAGAACAAACAGCGGTGGCGGACTTGCGTGACGCGGGGCGCATCTATGCCAAGCGACTGGGCCGCGACGCGGTTGCCGACCCTGAAACTGATACCATTCTGGTTGAAACGGTTATCGCAACAGGGGCGCAATACCGCTACGGGCCAACCACGTTCGAAGGGGCGCCCAATGTCACGACCCGGTATCTGGAAACCTATATTCCGTGGCAGGAAGGTGAGGTGGTGGATCTGGCGCAACTGGCTGCGGTTCAGCGTGATCTGATCCGCACAGAGCTTTTCAACGTCGGTTCCGCCAAAACCCCGGCAGACCCGCCCGAAGGGAATATCGCACCCATTGTGGTGACTTTGGAAGAGGCCCCGCCCCGTACGATTTCGGGTGGTGTGCGCTATAATACAGATATCGGCCCTGCTGTGCGTGGTGGGTTTGAGCATCGTAACCTGTTTGGCGAAAACGAAACCATCACCATCGAAGCCCTTGTTGGCCTGGAGGAGCAATCGCTCGATACGCAATATCGTGTGCCGCAGATTGGCCGCTCTGGTCAGGACTTTGTGGTCGGGTTCGACCTGCGCCATATTCAGGATGATGCCTTTGATGAAATTGGCGGCACGCTTGCAGCGGGTATCGAGCGGGAAATCTCGCCCCAGCTGACCGTCGGGGCAGGTGCCTTGCTGGAGCTTAGCCAGATTGAAGACGCAAAGGGTGAGAGCATCTCCCAACTTTTTGGTGTCCCGTTGTTTGCCACGTTTGATGACACCAATGATCGCTTGGACCCTTCTCAGGGGCTTCGCTTGCGGGCGGGGGTTACACCTTTTGGGGGGCGGATTGATGAAACGCCGGTGACCTTTATGATCGCAGATGCGACGGCGTCGAGTTATCTGAAGCTTAGCACTGATGGTGCTTATGTGCTGGCGGGGCGTGCACGGCTTGGGTCTATCATAGCGGGCGACCTTGATGTGGTATCGGCTAACCGAAGGTTGTTTTCCGGCGGTGGCGGGTCTGTTCGGGGTTATCGTGAGCGGTTCATTGGCCCGCTCGATGCCAACAACGACCCAACGGGCGGTTTGTCGGCCGCTGAAGCCGGTTTGGAGTTGCGGGCACGGATGTCTACGGTAATTGGCGTTGCCGGGTTTGTTGAAGCTGGCACCGTGTCTGAAGAAGTGTTCCCCGCATTTGATGAAGGGGTGCAAATAGCCGTTGGCGGTGGCGTGCGGTATTTCTCGCCCATCGGGCCGTTGCGGTTTGATGTTGGTGTGCCGCTGAACCCGCGCGATGCCGATGATCTGTTCCAAGTCTATATCTCAATCGGGCAGGCCTTCTGATGCGGCGTTTCTTGATCATATGTGTGATGCTCACGGCAATCGCGGCCCCGGCGAATGCGCAGTTTTCCTTTCTTGGGATCAAAAACTCCCTCGTTGATTTTGTGCTCGATCAGATATCGGTTCCAGGTGAACTGGTCGTTAGCGCCGAAGCTGTCGAAGACGGGGTCGAAGGCTCCACCGATATTGTCGGATTGACCGTTGCCGATGGCAAAGGCGTGTGGCTGTCGATTGAGCGTATTTCGCTGCAATGGAATTCATCGCGTGTTCTGCGTGGGGAGCTGGAAATCAATCGCCTTGCGGCCATCGGCGTCAATGTTGTGCGCCCGCCTGTTTCATCTGCGGTTGCTGTCGAAGTCCGCGAAGATGCGGCGATTGCAGAAACTGATGATGACCCGTTTGATTGGCCACGCGCGCCGATCACGGTGCGGGTGGAGGACATGGCGCTCACCGATGTTGTGATCGCACCCGGCGTGGTTGCGGCGCAGGGCATTGCGTTCGATGCCAATGGGGCGGTGAAGGATGAGGGGGATGAGCAATCGCTGAACCTTTCAATCATTCGCACTGACGATGTGGCGGGGCAAATCATCCTCAAATTCCTGCGTGATTTTTCGGCTGAAAACCGGCTTGATCTGTCACTGGAGGCGAACGAGGCACCGGGCGGTATCGTGGCCGCGCTTGCCGATCTTCCACCAGAGAGCGCGACCAAGGTTTCCCTTCGGGGGGAGGGGCCGTTGACCGAATGGGCATTGGACTTTGACGCACTGGTCGATGATGTGATTGCAGCCAATGGCACGGCCCGGATCAGTGCAAATGGGCCGCTGGCCGCGACCGCTGATTTCACGCTTGTTCCGGGCGCAACGCTGGACCCGGCGATCGTGCGCGCCTTGTCGCCTGCTGCGCGGCTTCAGGTGGATATTGCCGAAGGTGATGGCGGTATCGTTCGCATTCACAAAGGCAGCGTGACCGCGCGTGACCTGACTTTGGCAGCCACGGGCACTTACGACAAACCCAATGCGATTGCGGATCTGAATGTGCTGCTGGACGGGCGCGCAGGCCTTGCCGAATTGGTTGAGGGCGTGACGTTCGCCGGATTTGGTTTTGATGGCGCGCTGAAAGGCCCGTTGAACAGCCTGAGTGCTGACGGGCAACTCTACCTGAACGACCTGAAGACCGCGGCGGCGGATATCGGCTCTGCGGATCTCCGCGCAAATGTGCAGGTCAGTGGCGAAGTGATTGCCCTTGATATCGGGGGGGGCGCAAAGGGTGTGCGCCTTGATCGTCTGGGCCCCGATCTGCTGGGCGTTGGCAATATCGAAGTCAAAGGCACCTACGCTGGTGACAAGGCAACGCTGGCGGTGCTGCGGTTTGATGCAAGACCGCTTTCGCTGTCTGCGTCGGGGGAAATGGCGTTGGGCGATGCGCCCTCCGTCGAATTTGCCTATGAACTTGCGACGCCTGAATTGGCCCCCCTGGCAGAAGCCTATGATGTTAAGGCATCCGGGCGATTTTCTGCCAAAGGTGATGCTGTTGGGCCGCTGGATGCGATCCGTATTTCAGGGGCGCTGTCGGCAGAGGCGCTGACCTTTGATGGCGAAGCCTATGGCCGCGTTGATTTTGTGCATGATGTGCTGGTCGATGATACACCGGGCGGGGCTGTCAAACTAACCGCGGATGGCTCTCGGTTCGGGCTGGTCGGGTTTGATGGTGGGTTCGAATTGGTTGAACAAACCCTGCACCTGACCGATCTGGCGGCATCCGGCCTCGGCGCGCGCATCGGGGGTGATCTTCGGGTCGACCTTGAAACGTCATTGATCGAAGGCACCGTTGATCTTGCCGCGCCAGACCTCACGCCCTTTACGGTGATCACAGGTGAACCGATCAACGGGGCGGTTGATGGCCAGGTATTGCTTGCTGGCAAGACTGGCAAGCAATCTGTGAACGCTGATCTGAACATCGCCGGGTTCAAAGGTTTCAGCGCCGAACTTCGCCAAGCAAAGCTGACCACGGTGGTGAGTGACGCTTTGGGTGCAGCTGATGTTTCGCTTACGCTGAATGCGGCGGGCCTTGCCGGTGGGGGCGCACAGATTGGTAGTATGACCGCCACAGGTGATATCAGGGGCGCAGCGACAGATAGTCCGCAATTTGACCTGGGCGTGAAGGCCCAGGGCACGAACCTTGGTGGGGCCAGGGTTGCCCATGCGCGTGCAAATGTGAAAGGCGGCTTGGCCGACCTGACTGCGGATGCTGTCATGGAGGCGATTACCGCACCAGGGGCGAAGGTTGCAAAGATCACCGCAACGGCCCGCGTCAAGGAGGCTTTGGGCGCGGATGCGAATATCGCGACACGAGTTATGGTGTTTGGCACTGATCTTGGTGTGCTTAATTTACCCGAACTGGTCGCGACCGCAGACGGGCGCTTGTCAGCCCTGAAACTGGGCGTTGATACGGCCGGTGCGTTGGCTGATGGCCGTGAGATCACGGCAAAACTGCGTGCGGTGGCAGATGTCGCCGGGGCAGCGCCGCAAGCTGAAATAACGACATTTTCAGCCGATTTGCAGGATGAAACCTTCGCGCTCCGCCAGCCATTGGCGGTGAAATCCGCGTCCGGCGTAACGTCGCTCCGTTCCCTTGATTTTGCTTTTCCGGGTGGGGCCTTGACCGGAGATGTCACGGTTTATGGTGCCGGTATTGCCGGCGATCTGCAACTGAAAGCTGATGACCTTGGCCGCCTTGCGAAGGCAGCAGGGGCGCCGCTGGAGCAAGGGGCGCTGGATGCCTCTGCGGTATTTGATACGCGCAAAGGACGGGCAAAGGCGGATGTGTCTGTCGCTGGTCGTGATCTTCGCTTTGCGGATGTTGTTGCCGATATCGGGGCATTGGCGCTGGATGCGACGGTTGCCTGGGATGGCGCATTCGCGCAGATCGATGCCGCCCTTTCCGGCCCGTTTGCCCAACCTTTCCGTGCCGCGATACGTGCGCCGTTACGTGCATCTGCCTCGGCCTTGCCTGTCGCGCCGCCTGACGGGCCGCTTTCCGGGACAGTTAACTGGGTGGGTGATATTGGTGAAGTTTGGGTGTTGGTTCCGGCACCGGGGCATGTGCTTGACGGTGAAACACGCATTGCCTTGTCGCTTGGTGGTACGGTTGCTTCGCCAACGGTGGGGGGCGACGTTGCCCTGAAGGGCGGGCGCTATGAAAACCTGGATGTGGGCACGATCCTGACTGATTTGCAGGTGACGTCACAGGTGGCGAGTGACGGCGCATTCCTTGTCAACCTGAACGCTGCGGATGGCGCAGGTGGCCCTGTTTCAGCGCAGGTTGAATTGGCCGATGGTATGGTTGATGCGGTCGTCAAAGCTGATGGTGCCATATTGATCCGCCGCGATGATGCGACGGCGGCGGTTACACTAGATATCACGGCAAAGGGCCCGCTCGCGTCGCCTGCGATAAAGGGCACCGTCAACATTGACCGGGCGGAAATCAGGCTGGTGCAGGCCACGCCACCGGGGGTCGCTGATCTTGGCGAAGTTCGTATCAAAGGGCAGGAACCAAAACCGGAGCCTGAAAATGCGGGTGCTGATATCGCGCTCGAAATAGATGTGACCGGGCCGCAGGATATCTTTGTGCGTGGTCGCGGCCTCGACAGTGAATGGGCGATTGATCTGGAGGTGCGCGGCACCGCTGCTGATCCTCGTATCACAGGCCTGATTGGAAAGCGGCGCGGTGTATTGGTGTTCCTTGGCAAGAATTTTGATCTGGAGCGTGGCACCGTCCGGTTCATCGGGGCCAAGGGGATTGACCCTGTTCTCGATGTGCAACTGATGCATGAGAACGACGGTGTTGTTGGCGGTATAGCCGTAACTGGCACCGGGCAGGAACCTGCGATCAATTTTGTCTCTCGCCCCGGAATGCCCGAGGAAGAGGTGTTGCCACGTGTGTTGTTCGGTGGCTCCAAACAATCGCTGTCACCATTGGATGCGCTGAGCCTGGCAACAGGTGTTGCCACCCTGCTTGATGGGTCTGGTGGTGCGGTTGATGATGTGCGCGGCGCCGTGGGGATAGATGTGCTGCGGTTTGAAAATGACGAGGGCGGCCCGTCTGTCACCGTGGGTAAGAATGTCACCGATGGTGTTTTTGTTGGTGCCAAACAGCCAGTTGGCGGCGGCTCCGCCTCTGTTCAGGTGGAGATCGAAGTTTTTGACAACATCACGATTGATAGTGAGGTTGGCCCGGACGAAGGCACGTCAATCGGGTTGAATTGGAAGAAAGACTTCTGACCGCCGGGGCGTTGCCATCGGATCAGGGGGCAAAGCACCCTGAACACAAAAGGGGCGGCGCATGATGCGCCGCCCCATTGTCGTTGTCAGTTTGACAATGTTCAGCCAGCTTCGGTCACGCGGGTAAGCGCGCCGTCAACCGCCGTAACGATTTCGTCAATGTCAGACTTGCTGGCGATGAACGATGGGCTAAAGCAAAGCGTGTTGTTCAGGCCGGGCAAAGAGCGGTTCGTGGCACCGATGATGACGGCGCTATTGGCCATGCAGTCACCCACGACAGCCTGCACCATTGCCTCAGGCAATGCTTCCTTGGTGTCACGATCAGCGACGAGTTCGGCCCCGATGAACAGGCCCTTGCCACGGACTTCGCCAATCACCGAATGTTTGCCCGCAAGGCGGCGCAATTCTTCCTGCATGTAGTCGCCCATCGCGGTGACGTTTTCGAGCAGGTTTTCATCTTCGATGGTCTGCACGTTGGCAAGCGCCGCCGCGGGGCCGCCGGTGCACCCCCCGAAGGTGGAGATGTCACGGAAGTGGCTCATCGGGTCATCGGGGTTGGCTTTGAACGCCTCAAACACTTCCTCGGTTGTCACGGTGCAGGAGATCGCCGCGTAGCCAGAGGCAACGCCCTTTGCCATCGTAACCATATCAGGCTGGATGCCATAGTGCTGATAGCCGAACCACGTGCCGGTACGGCCCACGCCGCAGACAACTTCGTCGATGATCAACAGCACTTCGTATTTCTTGCAGATTTCCTGCACGCGCTCCCAATAGCCCGCTGGTGGGGTGATAACGCCGCCGCCTGCTGTGATTGGCTCAAGGATCAGACCGCCGACGGTGTCAGCCCCTTCGCGGAGGATTACCTCTTCGATCGCGTTGGCGGCGCGGATGCCATAGTCTTCTACATCGCCCCACTGGGAGCGGTACTCAAGACAATGGGGAACGGAAACAAAACCGGGTGTGTACGGACCGTATTGCGCCTTACGCTCTTCCTGACCACCGGATGAAAGGGCGGTGATGGTCGTGCCGTGGTAGTCACGCTCACGATACAGGATCTTGTGCTTTTTGCCGCCGTATTTGTTGTGGGCGATCTGGCGCACGATCTTATAGGTCTTCTCGTTGGCTTCGGAGCCTGAGTTGGAAAAGTACACACGGCTCATGCCGGGCATTTTTTCGAGCAGCTTTTCAGAGAACAATGCGCCCGGAATGGTGCCCGCAGAACCTGCGAAATAGGGCAGCTTAACGAGCTGATCACGCACAGCATTCGCGATATGCTCACGCCCATAGCCTACGTTGACGGTCCACACACCGCCGGAGGTCGCATCGAGATGTTCCCGACCAGCCTGGTTCCAGACGCGCATGCCTTTGCCCTCGATAATGACAAGCGGGTCAGCGGTTTCGAATTTCTTGTGCTGCGTCAGGTGGTGCCAGACGTTTTTGCGATCGGCTTCAACGATGGCGGAATAATCGTTACCAGGTACCTGGACGTTCATGCGGAATCCTCCCAAAAAAGACGGCCCGCATTTCTGCGCGCGCGCGTGTTCATCGCTTGTCATTATACGCCGGCGACGCCAGCGGGTCATATATCCACTTGTGGGCCATTTCTGCGTAAAAGACGGCTTTCTGGCCCTATTGCCCTAGGGGCGCTTTCAGGCTGCGCTCAGGCCTGTATCAATCGCGGATATGATCTTGGCGACTTCGTCTGAAGTTAGAATCAGTGGCGGGGACAGAATCATATTGGGGCCAGAAACACGCACCATCACCCCGTCGCGATAGGTTGCCTCATGCACCCGCGCGATGGTCCCCTTGTCGATGGGGGTCTTGGTGGCACGATCTGCGACCAATTCCAAAGCGCACATCAGGCCATGGCCACCGCGCACATCACCAACGATATCATGTTTCTGCGCCAGTCCTTGCAGGCCCGCGAACAGTTCAGCACCCCGCGCAGCGGCATTGGTGTGGACCTGAAGGCGTTCAGTTTCCGCCAGGCATGCAATGGCCGCCGCAGCGCCAACCGGGTGACCGGAATAGGTGTAGCCTGTGCCGATGTTGGCCATGCCTGACATATCCTGCTCAAACACGTCGACCACCTTGTCGGCAAGCATCACAGCCCCGAACGGGAAATAGCCATTGGTGATCGCCTTTGCGGTCGCCATCATATCAGGCTTTACGCCCCAATGGCGGGAGCCGGACCATGACCCGGTGCGCCCAAAGGCGGTGATCACTTCATCAGCAATCAACAGAATGCCGTGGCGGTCACAGATTTCCCGCACGCCGGGCATGAAACTTTCATGGGGGGGAATTACGCCCCCTGCGCCGAGCACGGGTTCCATGATGAACGCAGCAATAGTATTCGCGCCCTGAAACCCGATTTCATCTTCCAGCGCGGCAAGGCAAAGCTGCGCCAGTTTTTCGGGATCAGTCTCGTTGAACGGATTGCGATATGTGTAAGGCGCGGGGATGTGATGGCAGCCTGCCAGTAATGGTTCATAGGCAGTGCGGAAATTGGCGTTGCCGTTAACCGACGCGCCGCCGAAATGCGTTCCGTGATAACCTTTTTTCAGGCTCAGGAATTTTGTGCGGGCGTTTTCCCCGCGTACCTTGTGATATTGCCGCGCAAGACGCAGCGCGACCTCCACACTGTCTGACCCGCCGGAGGTGAAGAACGCGCGGCTTAGGCCGTCGGGCGCGAAAAACTCGGCCAGCATATAGCTCAGCTCGATCACCGCATCATTGGTGGTGCCGCGAAAGGTGGAATAATAGGGCAACGCATCAAGCTGCGCGGCAATCGCGTCTTTCACCGGCTGACAGGAAAAGCCAAGGTTGACGTTCCAGAGGCCACCAACCGCATCAATGGTTTCGTGGCCGTCTACGTCGGTGATGCGAACACCCGACGCCCTGGTCACAATCGCGGGGGGATTGGCGAGGCTGTCGGCGGGGTGCGCCATGGGGTGCCACATATGGCGGGCGTTGTTCTCTTTAAGAAAGTTGCTGTCTTTCATCGGGTTGTCCTTTGATCAGGCGGCGGCGCGCCACAGGCGCTCCACATTGTCTGGAACCGCGCCACCAAGCGCGCGGGTGATGTCTGCGGCGGCTGTCAGTAACAGGGGGGCGTGATCATCGCGGCGGGCGCGATTGTAAGGCGCGGCAATGGCAATCGCCCCTGTTGCAATGCCATCACCACCAAAACAGGGGGCCGCGATGGCAAAAACGTCATCTTCGAAATAGGCATCAGACAGGCCAAAGCCACGGGCGCGGGTGTCTTCCACAAGTTGGGTGAGCTTGCTCAGATCAGTTTCAGTATGATCCGTGAAACGCGCAATCTGCCGTTTTGCCAGTTGCCGTGACAATGAAGCCGGGCCAAATGCCAATAGCGAAAGGCCCGATGCGGTTGCATGAAGGGGCAGAACCTCAGTCTCGTCAAAATTTATGCGCACGCCAAAAACATGGGCATCCGCATGGCACAAGGGCAATAAAATGTCGCCTTTCAAAGTGCTGGCGTGAACCAGCTCACCGACCGTGTTGGCCAATCTGTCGACGATTGGCGCAATGACTGCGCGGGCCGGAAAGGTACGTTCCCGCATGGCATTAAGGCGGGGCAGGGCAGGGCCGAGGCGATAGGCCCGTGCACCGGGCGCTTGTTCAACGAACCCGCATGCGGCCAATTCGGTAAGGTGGCGATGTACGGTTGCCTTGTCTCGCCCGGCAAGGCGGGCAAACTCCGACAGACCAATTTCCGGGCGGGAGGCGGAAAAATGGTGCAGCAGGTCCAGCGCTTTGGTGATCGTGCCCATCGTAAGCGGCCATGTTCATTGCGGTTGCATCAATCGTTGACAGGATTCGATTCCTCGCGCAATATTTTTTAACACCAATGGTTCGAATAATGAACCGATCATGCAGGGAGAAACGCATGTTTACCAAAACGCTCGCCGCCAGCCTGGTGGCTGCTGCTGCATTTGCGGCACCGACGGCTGTTCTGGCCGAATACCCCGAAAAACCGGTTGAGTTTGTTGTGCCGTGGCCTCCCGGTGATCTGGAAGACGTGCTGACGCGCATGATCGCGGATGATTTTCAGAAAGCGTACGGCGTGCCAGCGGCTGTCGTGAACAAACCCGGCGGCGGTGGCGGCCCGTTTCCCGGTGCGGTCAGTGTGGCGACGGCACCTGCTGATGGGTACACCATTGGCTCCTTCATCATCGCGGTTCCGGTCGTCGGCCCGAACATCGGCATTCCAGAGCTTAGCCCGGACCCGTTTGAGCCACTCGGCAATTTCCTGACCTATCCTTTCGTCATCGCGGCGGGTGGTGATGCGCCCTATGATGATGTCGACGGGCTTGCCGCGCACGCAAAGACCAATGACGTGGCGCTTGGCCACTTTGGTGCGCCATTGGTTCCGACCAAGGTGACTTTGGCTCTGGCAGAGGCCAAGGGTTTCGAGTTTGCTTCTGACGCGGCATTTGACGCGCTCGATTGCAACACGCTGGCGTCCGGCGATGTGGATGTGATCAACACGACGCTCCAGTTGATCCTGCCGTGCCTCGATAAGGTCAAGGTTCTTGCTTCCATCGGTGGTGAGCGTATCAGCCTGACACCCGACGCGCCCACGGTCGCGGAATTGGCGCCAGAGCTGGATGTGGCGCTGTGGAACGGGCTGTTTGTTCACAAGGATACGCCCGCTGATGTGCGTGCAAAGATCATCGCTGTTGCGAAAAAGACCGTAATGTCAGAAGCGGCGCAGAAACTCGCGGCAGAAACCGGTGCCCTTGTCTACTGGCAGGATGCCGATGCGGTAAAAGCGCAGATCGCCAAAGACATCGAAACGCTCGGCGCGATAAACGCGGCACTTGAGTAAGCCACATTGGCCCGGCGGTGAATGCGCCGGGCCTTTCCATGCCTGAGCAGGGTGCCGCCCCATGTCCCGCATCAAGACATTGCAAGATATGTTCAAACGATATCGCCGCCCCGGCGATCTCGTTTTTGCGTTGGCGTTCCTGTTGTTTGCCATTTTCCTGTTGAGCCAGCTTGGCGAAGAGGTGAAGTGGACCAAACGCACCAAATTCTTTGCTCAACCTTCGTTTTGGCCTGCTGTGGCGATCCTTGGGATGGTCTTCTTCGGGGCGCTGCATTGCGTTGGTTCCCTGGTTTCGCCGCGTATTCGCGGGCGGTGGCGGGAGGTGCTGTTCTGGGCGCGCTCTCTTGAATATCTGGCGTGGTTCATGGCCTATGTGATTGCGGTTCCCCTTGTCGGATATCTGCCGTCAACTGTGGCGTTTGCGGTGGTTTTGACCGCTCGTGCGGGGTATCGTGGGGCACGCATGATCGGCGCTGCTGGGGCGGCGGGCATCGCGATTGTTGTGATCTTCAAGTCGTTCCTTCAGGTAAAGGTGCCCGGTGGGGCGGTCTATGAATATCTGCCTGATGGCATCCGTTCGTTCATGTTGACGTATTTCTGATGGATGCACTGCTTTCCTCCATTGATCTGCTGGCACGTTGGGACGTGCTTGCGGCGCTGCTGATTGGATCAGTTGGGGGGGTGATCATCGGTGCCATTCCGGGCGTCGGTGCGGCGGTCGCCATCGCTATTCTGCTGCCTGCTACCTTTGCGTTGGAACCTTTGGTGGGCTTGACCATTCTGCTCGGTATCTATGGCTCGTCGATGTATGGCGGCGCGTTGCCCGCCATTCTGATCAATACGCCCGGAACGGCAGTCAACGCGCTGACCACTTATGACGGTTATCCGATGACGCAGCGGGGGCAGGCGCGGCGGGCGCTGGCGTTGGCATATGGCGCGTCATTTTTCGGGGGCGTCTTTTCGATTGTTTGCCTGATCCTGCTTTCCCCCCTTTTGGCGTTGATTGCGCCGCATTTTGGGAGCCGGGAGATTTTTCTGGCGGCGTTGCTTGGTATTATCCTTGTGATTCTGGCGCACCGGGGGCAGATATTCGCGGCGGGTATGCTGGCCTGCTTCGGCATTTTTCTGAACACCGTGGGGTTGGAGCCGGTCAAATATACCAAGCGGTATACGTTTGATCAGACGTGGCTTGCCTCTGGTGTCGATCTGATTGTGGTGGTGCTGGGCCTGTTCGCGCTCAGCCAGGCGTTTGTGTTGCTGGTGGGCAAGGACGAACGGCCGGAGGCACAACCGGTGCAAGGTTCGATGCTGTCCGCGATGAAGGAGCTTTGGCTCTACAAACGTGTGGCGGCGGCGGCATCATCTTTTGGTGTGCTGATGGGCATGATCCCCGGCGTTGGGGAATTTACAGCGCAGTTCATGTCCTACACCTATGCGCGAAAAACATCCGCCACGCCGGATGATTTTGGAAAGGGCGCGCCGGAAGGGCTGGTCGCATCAGAGGCTGCCAACAACGCCGTGCCGGGCGCGGCGATGATCCCCTTGCTGGCGCTGGGCATTCCCGGCGAGGCACTTACCGCGATGATGTTGAGCGTGTTCTACGTTCACAACGTCATCCCCGGCCCGCAGTTGTTTCAGAACCAGCTGGATTTTGTTTATGCGCTGTATATCGCGATGCTGGCGCTGAATGTGATTGTGCTTTGTTTCCTGCTGGTTTCAACGAACCTGCTCACCAAGGTCATTCGTATTCCAACCCGCTTTTTGGGGGTGATCATCCTGATCCTGAGTTTTGTCGGTGTCTATTCGCTGCGGAATTCCACAACCGATTGCGCGATTGCAGCGGGGTTCGGGGTTTTTGGCCTGATCCTGAAACGGCTGAACCTGCCCGTCGTGCCAATCATCCTCGGCATGGTTCTGGGCGGTATAATGGAAGTGAAACTGCGCAGTGCGATGGCGCGGGTGAAAACACCGCTTGATTTCATAGATCGCCCGATTGCGGCGATACTGTTTGCCATCATCTTGATTGTTCTGGCGTTGCACGTGCGTACGCTGATCAAGGAACATCGTGACCGCATCGAAAACCCCGATGCCGATTTGCACGACACGCAACAAAGGTAAGATATGCTCAACCAAGCCGCCATTGATCACCTGCGCAGCCAGTCCATTGCACCGCAGGGCCATGTGATCGACGGCACCCGCGCGACCAGCGCATCGGGTGAGGTGATGGATGTCATTTCGCCCATCAACGGTGGGGTTCTGACCACAATCGCAGCAGGCGGGGCCGAAGACGCCGCGCGTGCAGTTGCCGTTGCCCGGACGGCATTTGAAGATCGGCGCTGGGCAGCGCAACCACCCGCCGCGCGCAAGAAGGTCATGTTCAAATGGGCTGAACTGATCGAAGCGGAGGCACTGGCCCTGACCGTTCTGGGCGTGCGTGACAATGGCACGGAAATTGGAATGGCCTTCAAGGCAGAGGCAGGCTCCGCCGCCGCTACGATCCGCTATTATGCCGAAGCCATCGACAAGGTGTACGGCGAAATCGCACCGACCGCAGACAATGTGCTGGGGCTGATCCACCGTGAGCCCGTGGGCGTGGTGGCGGCGATCATCCCGTGGAATTTTCCCCTGATGATTGGTGCCTGGAAACTGGGGCCAGCCTTGGCGGCGGGGAATTCGGTCGTGGTGAAACCGCCTGAAACGGCATCGCTTTCAACGCTCCGCCTTGCCGAACTGGCGCTGGAAGCTGGTTTGCCGCCGGGTGTGTTGAACGTGGTCACAGGGGCGGGGGCTGTCGTTGGCGAAGCTTTGGCAATGTCCATGGATGTGGACGCGGTGGTGTTCACCGGGTCCGGGGCGACAGGACGGCGCTTGCTGGAATATTCCGCACGCTCAAATCTCAAACGCTGCTGGTTGGAGTTGGGGGGCAAATCCCCCAATATCGTGTTTGCGGATGCGCCTGATCTGGCAAAGGCCGCGCAAGTGTCTGCTATGGGTATCTTCCGAAATTCAGGGCAGGTCTGCGTTGCTGGTTCCCGGCTTTTGGTCGAAGCCAGTATCCACGATGAATTTGTGGCGATGGTGGCTGATGCAGCGGCCAGGCTGCGCGTTGGTGACCCGCTTTCGCTTGAAACAGATATTGGTGCGGTGAATTCGGAACGACAGCTGGCGCAGAACCTTGGTTTTTTGTCTGCCGCGCTGGAAGAAGGTGCGACATGTGTTGCGGGTGGCGAGCGATTGCACCGCGAATCCGGCGGCTTTTACATGGCACCGACCATACTTACCGGGGTCGCGCCCACACACCGCATTGCACGGGAAGAGGTTTTTGGCCCCGTACTGGCCGTCACCCCCTTCACCACCGAGGCAGAGGCCATAACCATGGCCAATGGCACTGACTATGGTCTGGCGGGCGCCGTGTGGACCCGCGATCTGTCGCGCGCGCACCGCATGATACGCGCCGTGCGCACGGGGGTTATGCATGTAAATACCTATGGTGGCGCTGATGGCACGGTGCCGCTTGGTGGGGTTCGGCAATCGGGCAATGGGGCGGATAAGTCGCTTCATGCCTTTGACAAATATACCGACCTGAAAACAGCGTGGATCAGCCTGTGAGTGATACCGCCGCGTTGATGGCGCGGCGCGCGCGCCTGCTTGGGCCCAATGTCTCAACATTTTACGACGACCCTTTGCACCTGGTGAAGGGAGAGGGGGTCTGGGTTTGGGATGCTGAGGGGCGCAAGTACCTCGACTGTTACAACAACGTGCCCCATGTCGGGCATTGCCACCCGTGTGTGGTTGAGGCGATTGCCCGCCAGGCGGCGACCCTGAACACGCACACCCGCTATCTGCATGAAGGTGTGCTGGAATATGTTGAGCGGCTGACGGCAACATTCGCGGCCCCGCTTTCCACCGCGATTATGACCTGCACAGGGTCAGAGGCAAATGACGTCGCCCTCCGCATGGCGGAGGCCGTCACCGGGCGCAGGGGCGTGATTGCGACCGACCACACCTATCACGGCAACACCACGATGGTTGCACAGCTTAGTCGTACAAACCAACCCGGAACGGGCGTTGGCGACCATGTGCGTCATGTGCCTGCACCAGACAGTTACCGCCCGCTCGGCGGGGTGGCAGGCATGGCCCATGCGCAGGCCTTTGCCGATGCGGTGGCGACGCAAATAGCGGCGTTGCAAAAAACACCGGCTGGTTTTTCCGCACTCATCATTTGCCCGTTTTTTGCAAACGAGGGGTTTCCTGACCTGCCGCATGGCTGGTTGGCGCCGACAGAAAAACTTGTGCGCGATGCGGGTGGTGTGATTATCGCTGATGAAGTGCAGCCGGGGTTCGGGCGGACGGGCTCGCATATGTGGGGCCACCAACGTATTGGCCTGTCGCCAGATATCGTGACGTTGGGCAAGCCGATGGCAAATGGTCATCCGGTGGGTGGTGTGGTGACGTCACTCGATATCATGGCCGCCTTTCGCAATGGGTTCCGGTATTTCAATACATTTGGCGGCAATCCCGTGTCCGCCGCTGCTGCATTGGCCGTGTTGGACGTGATGGAGGATGAGGCGCTGACGGCGAACGCCCAGGCCGTAGGGGCCTACGCCCGTGATGGCCTGGCGAAGCTGGCCGAAAAGCATGAAGTGATTGGCGATATACGCGGCGCGGGTCTGTTTTTTGGCGCTGAACTGGTGCTCGACCGCACGACCAAGGCCCCCGCGACCGCATATGCTGACCGGGTTGCGAATGAAATGCGGGCGCGGGGGGTGATACTCAACAAACTTGGGGTGAATTATAACACCACCAAAATCCGCCCGCCGATGTGCTTTCGCAAGGAACATGCGGATATGATGGTGGCGACATTGGATCAGGTGTTGAACGATCTGCCGGTAGAGCTATGAACACGGCGCAAAGGGCCGCTGTGCGGTGGGATCTGACCGACCTGTCACTGATCGCGGAACGGGAAAACCTGACCTATCAGGCCCGCGATGGTGCCGGGCGACGGGTTGCGCTCCGCCAACATCGCCCCGGCTATCGGACACTTTCGCACATTCGGTCCGAGTTGTTGTGGATGCGCTCACTCGCCGATGATGGCCTGAAAGTGCCCGCGCCCTTACTGAGTGAAAATGCAAAGGTCGTCGAAGTTGTGGCCGGTACAATGTTCAGCGCGCTGACATGGGCACAGGGTGAACCGATGGGGCAAACAGGCCACCCCTTGTTGCTCGACGATCGAACCGGAACTTTTCACCGCCTGGGCCGCACACTTGCGCTTGCCCATGACAACGCAGACCGCTGGACGCGCCCCAGTGATTTTGACCGCCCCGATTGGGGGGCAGATGGCCTGATCGGCGATGACCCGCTCTGGGGGCGATTTTGGGAGCACCCTGATCTATCGAAAATCGAACGCGATACGATTGCCGAGGCGCGTGCGGCGGCTGCCACCGCATTGCAGGTTGCAAAACTGGACTTTGGATTGATCCACGCGGACGCCGTGCGCGAAAATATATTGATCAAGGGGCAGGATATCTGGCTCATTGATTTTGACGATTGCGCATTGGGGTATCGCCTTTTTGATGTTGTCACGGCACTGGCCAAAAATGAGGAGGAAGCCGATTACACCGAACTGCGTGATGCCTTGTTGGCAGGATACCGCACGGTGCGCCCGCTGGATGTATCGCAATGGCAGTTAATGCGGCTGTTGCGTAGTTTTACCTATTTGGGGTGGATCACCTCACGCATGAATGAACCTGACGCCGCCGCACGTTCTGCGCGATTTATTGATGATGCCCTGCGGCAGTCAAATGCTTACCTTGCCCACCGAAAGGCTTTGATATGACTGATAAAACCATTCTCGTCATTGGCACCTATGATACCAAGGATGATGAACTGACATATCTTGCGGGACGCATTCGCGCGATGGGCGGCGGCGTGTTGACAATGGATGTCAGCGTGCTGGGTGACCCTGCTGAAGCGACTGATCTTTCCAAACGGCAAGTCGCCGCGGCGGGCGGGTCATCTATTGAGGCTGCAATCGAAAGTGGCGAAGAAAACATTGCCATGCAGATCATGGCCAAAGGCGCAGCGGTGCTGACCCAACAGCTTTACAATGACGGTAAGATCGATGGGATGATCGCCCTTGGTGGCACGATGGGGACCGACCTTGCGCTCGATGTGGCGCGCGCGTTGCCAATGGGCGTGCCGAAATATATCGTCTCTACCGTTTCGTTTTCCCCGATTATTCCGGCCGATCGCCTCTCCGCAGATATCCAGATGATCCTGTGGGCAGGGGGGCTGTATGGTCTGAACTCGGTTTGTAAATCATCACTCAGCCAGGCAGCGGGGGCGGTACTGGGGGCCGCGCGCGCGGTGGAACCACCAGCGCGTGACAAACCGATTGTCGGCATGACATCGCTTGGCTCCTCCTGTCTGAAGTACATGAAAACCCTGAAGCCAGCCTTGGAAGATCGCGGTTTTGAGGTCGCCATTTTCCACGCGACCGGCAGGGGCGGTATGGCTTTTGAAAATATGGCCGCAGCGGGTGATTTTGCCTGCGTGATGGATTTTGCCTTGCCAGAGTTGGGGAATTTGCTGGCCGGTTCTGTTGTCAACGCAGGCAAAGACAGATTGCTTGGCGCAGGCCGTGCTGGCACGCCGCAGATCGTTGCGCCCGGCTGCCTTGATCTGATCGACTTCGCTGGTTGGCAGGAGATCCCTGAACGCTATGCTGATCGGCCGTTTCATGCCCACAACCGCCTGATCGTATCCTCAGCATTGAATGAGGAAGAGCGCCGCGAAACAGCCCGTGAAGTTGGCGCGCGCCTGTCCCAATCGAAGGGGCCTGCGCATGTGCTTTTGCCCTTGGAGGGGATTGAAGAATGGGATCGCCCTGGCGATGTCGCGCACGACCCAGAGGGCCTCGCGGCATTTGTCGATGAAATGCGCCTCAGCGTCAAAGCGCCGGTGTCCCTGACAGAGGTGGGCGCTCACATCAACGACCAGGGCTTTGCGGATGTGGCGCTGGCAATCTTTGATGGGTGGTGTGCCAACGGAACGGTCAAAACCGCCTGATTGTCTCTTTGTTCTGAAAATATCCAAAACAGAATGACGAAAGCCGCCCCGAAGAGCGGCTTTCGTTGTTACTCGGTGGTTTCTTCGGCTTCTGCCGCAGCGGGCTCGGG
>JBMYXS010000021.1:0-49198 GCA_049608645.1 Pikeienuella sp.
CAAAGGGGGTCATTGCGTTTTCATCCGGCAATCATGCACAGGGCGTTGCGCTCGCGGCCAAGGCATTCGGCGCACCTGCTGTGATCATCATGCCATCAGACGCGCCCCAGACCAAAATCGACAACACGCGCAGTTATGGTGCGGAAGTTGTGCTTTACGATCGCTGGAGCGGGGATCGCGATGCGCTTGGTCAGGAACTCTCGCAAGCGCGCGACCTGACCCTGATCAAACCATTCGACGAACCAATGGTTATCGCCGGGCAAGGCACCTGTGGCCTCGAAATTGCGACGCAAGCCGCCGCGAAGGGTGTGACCGATGCGGAGGTTCTGGTCTGTTGTGGTGGTGGCGGGTTCACATCCGGCATCGCCTTGGCGTTGGAGGCAGAGGCACCGGGCCTGCGGGCGCGGCCGGTCGAGCCGGTAGGCTATGACGATGTGGCACGTTCGCTGGCCGCTGGGGAGCGGCTTTCCAACAGCCCGGGCGCGCCTTCAATTTGCGATGCCATCGTCACGCCCACGCCCGGTGAACTGACCTTTCCGATTATGAAACGCCTTTGCGGCCCCGGTTTGGCCGTGACCGACACAGAGGCCCGCCGGGCACAGGCAGCTGCATGGAAACACCTGCGCATCGTGGCAGAACCGGGCGGCGCGGTGGCGCTCGCAGCGGCCCTGTTCCATCGGGGGCGGATCAATGGTGACACGATCATTTCTACGATTTCCGGCGGCAACGCCGACCCGGCGGCATTCGCTGAAACGCTTTCACTTTACGGGGCAGGCGCATGAGCTTTTCCATTGGCACGTTTAACGTCAAAAATCTGATCGGTGCAGATCAGGAATATTACCGCTGGGAGCGTTACACGACCGAGGAACATGCATGGAAGCAGGACTGGTTGTCAGATCAGCTTTTGGCCATGGATGCAGACATTGTCGGGTTTCAGGAAGTTTTTGAACAAGATGCCATTCAGGCGGTGGTTGATGAAACCAACGCCAAGGGTGCCGCCGTCAACGATCGCTCACAACCTGACCCCAGCGCGCGCTATGCCCGAAAGATGATTTTCCGAAAGCTGCGGTGGCGCGCCTATGGCAATGGTTCTCTGGCGTGGGTCGGAAATATCCACGACACGGGAGAGCCGGGCAAACGCCGACCTGGCCTTGCCATTCTCTCGCGCCACCCGTTCATCGAGCCCCCCATAGCGATACAGGACCTGAGCGCAGACCCAATCGTGATGAAATTCCCCGGCCTTGGTGGCGGGGATGCCGGTTCCTATCGCCTTGATGCTATGTCGAGGCCGATCCTGCGGGCGCGTATTGATATCGAAGGTCAGGCGGTAACGGTTTTCAACTGCCACCTGAAATCAAAGCTGGGCGAATACGAAAGGGGCCACCACGGGGCAAGCGAACAAAACCTGCTTGAGTATGACCCCGTCGGCCGTGCTCTCGGGGAGGCACGCTCCCTGATCCGGCGCGCGGCGGAGGCTGCTGCGTTGCGCCGTTTGATCATCGCGGAACTGGCAACAGGCGCACCCGTTATCGTATTGGGTGACTTCAACGACAACGAACATGCCGTAACATCCGCGATGATTGCCGGGGAACGCCCGTTCAAAAACTACGCGTGGCTGCGGCGTCACGATGCCACCAAACCAAACCAACGGTACACGGATGCTGAAAACGAACAAATTCAGGCCGCTTTGTCGCATGCGCTGCTTCAATCTGCGGAGAAAATGTTCATCCGAAAATCCCTGCGCGATATGATGTATACCTCTGCCTTCGGCGGCGTTTACGAAAGCATCGACCAGATTTTGTTGTCGTCACACTTCCAGCAAGGCCACGCGAGCCAGATTTTCGATCTGGAATATCTTTCGGCACTGAACGACCACCTGACAGATGGCTCCCACGCGGAGGCCCCCTATAACAAGCTGGCCTCTGACCATGGACAATTGGTTGCCACAATTCGTGCCCTATGAACGATTATCATAAAGGCGTCCTGATCGTCGCGTCAGGCGCGCTTCTTTACGCGCCGGACAGTTTGATGTTGCGCCTTATGGCGATGGAGCAGTGGCCAACAATGTTTTGGCGCGGCCTCATCGCGGGGTCCATTCTGACCGTGGCCATGTTGATTGCGCGGGGTCGCCAATACCCTGCTGACATACGCGCTCTTGGTCGAACAGGGCTCGCATTTTTGGTCGTTTATGGCACCGTCAACTTTCTGTTTGTATTCGCAGTGCGCGAGACGACGGTGGCCAACACGCTGTTCATATTGTCAACGTCACCGATTTTTTCCTCTCTCATATCGTGGGTATGGCTAAAGGAGCCGCCCGACAGGCGCACCATTCGTACGATTGTGCTCGCCATGATCGGCATTGGAACGATCGCAGGGGGGCATATGGTGACGGGGGAACCACGGGTCGGAACCTTTTTGGGTGACATGTCGGCGCTGGCCGGAGCATTCGGCCTTGCGCTCGGCTTCAATATCGCGCGGAGCAAGCGTGAATATTCGATGACGCCGATGATCGGTCCAGCCGGGCTGATCGGGGCCGCGGTTGCCTTTGCAATGGCAACAGACGTGACGCCACCACCGGATGCCATCGCACCAATGTTGATCATGGGCATTCTGCTTACCCCGCTGGCGACATGGTTTCTGACCATCGGCCCTCGCTATATTCCCGCGCCGGAAGTCAGCTTGCTGATGTTGATTGAAGCTGTCATTGGCCCGCTGATCGTTTGGTGGGCGCTCAGCGAATATCCGGGCAATATGACTTTGATTGGGGGCACCATCGTGCTCGGCGCGATCTTCTGGAGCAGCTATGAGCGGCTGCGAGAACGCTAACCCGCCTACCGCGTCGCCTGTCAAAACGACGGAGCGAACAAAATAGACGCCTGAAAAACATAATGTTTTTCCATCCATTACAAAGCCGGCAGAACCCATTCACGCTGCATTCACGCTAACGCGGTATGGTTAACAAATTAGAGCGGAACGGCTCGATGGGCCTGGCGGAAATCATAGTCGGTTTGGAACCGCGCGCTAAGATTTGGGGCGTCTGAACCTGTTAGGGGAAGGACGAACACGAGACGGATCGCAGCGCAAATGGGGGCGACCTCGGCGGGACCCTTATTAAGCGTGGGGCGACGATATCTCCCTGTGGACGCCCTCGGCTGGATCAGTCGGGGGCGTTTACCTTTCTGACCAACCAGCGTCGATATCGCTGTTACCTTCGGAGTTTCGTGAATGGTGTGACGCTTTCACCAGTCACTCACCGATATTCTCTAAATATTAACGCACCCTATCTGCCCAATTCACGAATCGATCACGGCTGAACCCATAGTGTCTTAGCTGTCGGAACATACTCCCGACGGCATACAGACGTTCAGTGGGACGTGGCTTGGTGGATCAGGGATGGCAGGCTTGGCCGCGCCCAATCTGATACGCACCCCACCTTGCCAGTTAAAATGGTCGTATTCCCCTTCGACCTGTCCCAAAGCCTTTAAGCCCTTCGGGGCGACTCTCACACACGACTAATCCCCCGGGCATTACTGGCCGGGGGATTTCCCTTTTGCGCCAAAGAGCGCCTTGCAGACCACCGGCATTCGGCTCTATTTTGACCTATGATTGATCAAGACAGAGCCGACGCGCTCACCGAAATCCGCACCTCCGTTGCTGCTCTTTGTGCCCGATATGGCGAAGACTATTGGCGTGAGCTTGACGCAACCAGCGGCTATCCCACTGAATTTGTTTCCGAAATGACGAGCGCGGGCTTTCTGGGCGCGCTGATCCCGGAGGAATACGGCGGCACCGGCCTTGGCTTGCTGGAAGCGGCAGTCATTCTGGAGGAAATCTCACGGCGGGGGGCGCACGCAGGTGCGGCCCATGCACAGCTTTACGTCATGGGCGTCTTGTTACGGCACGGGAGTGAGGCGCAAAAAAACCAGTGGCTTCCCAAAATCGCCAGTGGTGAGATTCGCCTGCAAAGTTTTGGCGTGACAGAACCAACGACCGGCACCAACACCACGGCCCTAAAGACCACGGCAGTGCGCGATGGTGATGAATGGGTCATAAATGGGCAGAAAGTCTGGATCAGCCGCGTTGAACATTCTGACATCATGGTCCTTTTGGCCCGCACCACCCCACTTGCGGATGCAAAACGCAAGACAGACGGCCTGACAGCCTTTCTTGTCGACCTGCGAACAGCACGCGGAGCCGGGCTGACCGTCAGACCCATCGACGCGATGATCAATCACCACGCGACAGAATTGTTCTTTGATGACTTGCGTTTGCCTGCCGATGCCGTGATTGGCGAGGTTGGCGGCGGATGGCCGGTCATACTCGATGGCATGAACGCCGAACGAATTCTGATTGCCGCCGAATGTGTCGGTGATGCGCGGTATTTCATCGACAAGGCCACCACCTACGCCAAGGAACGTATCGTCTTTGATCGTCCGATCGGGGCCAACCAGGGGGTGCAATTCCCCATCGCACGTTCACTCGCAGAAACCGAAGCGGCGGCGGCCCTGGTTGAGAAAGCGGCCCTGCTATACGAAGCGCAACGCCCTTGCGGGGCTGAGGCGAACATGGCCAAGATGCTCGCGTCGGAGGCGTCCTGGAAAGCGGGTGATACGGCAATGCAAACCTTTGGTGGTTTTGCCTTCGCCAAAGAATACCATATCGAACGCAAGTTTCGTGAAACGAGGCTGTATCAAATTGCACCGATTTCGACCAACCTGATCCTTTCTCATCTTGCCGAAAAGGTTCTTGGTCTGCCGCGGAGCTTTTGATGATGAAACCCCTCGAAGGCGTGCTCGTCGTCGCATTGGAACAAGCAGTTGCAGCACCATTGGCAACCCAACGGCTGGCGGAGGCTGGCGCACGGGTGATCAAGGTTGAACGCGCCGAGGGTGATTTTGCGCGGGGGTATGACAAGGCGGCGAATGGTGCCTCCTCCTATTTTGCCTGGCTCAATCAGGGAAAGGAAAGCATCGCGCTTGACCTGAAGGTGCCCGCTGATCTGGCGCTGGTCAGCGAAATGATTGCGCGTGCGGATGTGTTCATACAAAATCTTGCCAATGGTGCCGCCGCCCGTCTTGGAGTGGGAGCCGCTGCGCTTTGCCAAAAACACCCCCGCCTGATTTGCTGCGATATAACAGGGTTCGGCACCGGTGGCCCCTCTGAGAACAGAAAGGCCTATGACTTGCTGATGCAGGCCGAAAGCGGCGTCATTTCTGTCTCTGGCGGGCCAGGTGAAATGGGCCGCATTGGTGTCTCCCTTGCGGATATCGGCACAGGCATAAACGCCTATGGCGCGATTGCGACGGCGTTGGTCAGGCAGGCGCGCACCGGTCTTGGCGCGCATTTGGAGGTCTCTCTCTTCGACACGCTTGCCGAATGGATGACGGTGCCATTGTTGCACCATGACTATGCAGGGGCTGCGCCCCGACGTGTGGGCCTCGCGCATCCATCTATCGCGCCTTACGGGGCCTTCTCAACAGCGGATGGCCGGGCCGTGCTGATATCAATTCAGTCGGATCGTGAGTGGCGTATCTTGGCCGAACTGATCGAACGCTCCGACATGGCACATGCGCCCCGGTTTGCCACAAACACCGCGCGCGTTGCGAACCGGACCGAGACTGATAGCGCGGTCGCCGCTTTCTTTGCCAATAAACCGCTGAGCGCGCTTTGTGCGGCGCTTGACCATGCACGTATCGCCTATGGCGAAATCAATGACGTGGCGGGCCTTTCGCAACACCCGCACCTGCGGCGCAGGAGTGTGACATTGGGGGATATCACAGCGGCCTTGCCGGAGAATGCGATAAGGGCGGATTGGTCAGGCGCGGCCCCTGCCCCGTGCATTGATGAGCATGGCCAACAGATCCGCCAGGAGTTTGCACAATGACCCACCCGGAAATCGGGCGCGAGATGACGCTTACGGATCAGATCGACCCCTGGCGCGCCGCCGCGATGCACGCCACGATCGACGCGCAAGGCCCGGCACCGACCGTAGCCCTGCCCTTGTTCTGGCATTGGATCTATTTTCTCGAAGCGCGTCCCGCCCGCGAACTCGGTCGTGATGGGCACCCGGCAAAGGGCGGATTTATCCCCGATCTTGGCCTGCCACGGCGCATGTGGGCAGGCGGGCGCCTCACATTTCACGCTCCTTTGCAAATTGGTGCCCCCGCAAGCAAGCGTACCGTGATCGAAGCGATCACCGAAAAGACGGGGCGCAGCGGGCCACTCGCCTTTGTGACCCTGCGCCATGAAATCAGCGGGCGAGAGGGGCTGTGCATTACCGAACATCAGGACATCGTCTATCGCAAAGATCCAGACCCGGACGCCCCGACACCATCACCACCCGTTGCGCCGACCGACGAAACAGCATCCCGCACTGTGGTCTGCGGGCCTACGACCCTGTTTCGCTACTCCGCGCTGACATTTAACGGCCATCGCATTCACTACGATCGGGATTATGCGCAGACGACAGAGGGGTACGCAGGTCTCGTGGTCCACGGCCCCCTCATTGCGCAAATGCTGTTGGCCGAAGCATCAGAGCGGGGTGAGGTTGCCAACTTCACTTTTCGGGCAGCTTCACCCGCGTTTGATTTTGAAGACATAGCATTGTGTTTTCGCCCAAAACCACAGGGGGCGGACCTGTGGGCGCGCGGCCCAGATGGTCGTTTGATCATGGCCGCCGCTGTCGAATACCGCGTATAACCGCTTAGTCTTCGGCAGAAATATAGTCGCCGTGAACCCACGCGCTTTGCCCTGTTTCAGGCAGGATAATCGGGGCCCAGTTTTCGACCCATTCGCCGCTGATTAGAATGGTCTCGCCACGTTCTGCAACATCAATCATGCGATAAGACAGACCCGGACCTGCACGAAGGTTGACCACAGACCCTACAACCTTTGCTGGTGTAAGTGAGCCAGCTTGCGCGGCGGGCACAATGTTCAGAGAGTTGATATCCTGCGGATTGGGCAGTCGGTCTAGCGGCAATTCAAACGGGGCTGAGGTACTTCCAGGTAGACCTGCAAGGCCAAAACGGGTGGAGATGCGATCAATCTGGCCGTCACTGGCCATCCAGATCACCACTCCGATCACACCAAAGTACACAACCAAAGCGCGCATGCTTGCTCCCACCCCTATCCGGGGCCATGCTTTCCTGACGATTTTTGTACCACAGCAAATGCAAAAGCAGAAGGTTTAAGGCCGTAAATTCGCCACATTTGATGAGCGCCGCGTGTACGAACCTACACGGAAATTTTGCTGTTTTTGCAAAAGTGCCCCCACCGCTGTGGCCGCAAAGCCAAAGCGCACTACATTTCTTTTCCTTTTTGGCGTAGTTTGCGCGCTATCAGCCGTTTTTGAGGTTTGCGCAGCGGTCATGCGCAGAGTATGAGGCGGCAATGACGCACGCACCACTTCCCCCGCACCCGACTGGCGCTTGGCCCACCATGCAGCCCGGTACCGTTTGGCTTGTCGGCGCCGGCCCCGGTGACCCCGGCCTGATCACGCTGAACGCTCTAAATGCGCTTCGGCAAGCGGATGCGGTTGTCTATGATGCGCTGGTGGCCCCCGAGATCCTGAATTGGGCACGAACAGACGCCGAGATGATCCCTGCGGGAAAACGGGGTGGGCGCCCCTCGCCCAAGCAGGCCGATATATCGCTCACGCTGGTGGAACTCGCCCGCGCTGGCAAACGTGTCTTGCGGCTCAAAGGGGGGGACCCCTTCTTGTTTGGGCGTGGCGGTGAAGAGGCCATGACTCTGGTGGAAAACAATGTTTCTTTCCACGTCGTTCCGGGCATAACGGCGGGCATTGGGGGGCTTGCCTATGCCGGTGTTCCTGCCACGCACCGGGATGTGAACCAAACGCTCACCTTCTTGACCGGGCATGACCAAACCGGCGAGGCCCCCTCCGTGAACTGGCGTGCGATAGCCGAAGGCAGTCAGGTTATCGTCATCTATATGGGCATGAAGCACCTTGCAAAGATTGCAGATACCCTGATCGGGCATGGCCGCGCCGCTGATGAGCCTGTCCTGATCGTCACCCGCGCTACGACCGACGATCAACGAGTGCTTGAAACAACCCTTTCCAAGGCCGCTTCAGCAGCCGAGCAGGGCAGCGTTGTAGCCCCCGCAATTATCTGCATCGGGCGCGCGGTTCTGTTGCGTCAGGCGCTAGACTGGATGGGTATGGAAGCAGGCGCAGCGCCGCGCAATCTAAACCCACTGGGCATCGAACCAACCTGAACCCAGCGGCGTTTCGGCCCGAACAGGCCGGTCAGGTCAAAAGAGCAACAGGCGCCGCGCGGTCGCGCACAAAATCAGTAGGCTCCTGTGGGCCATCGGTGGTCATGCGCTTGAAGCCATAGCTGACAATACCCCCCTCGCTTGCAACACAGAAAATAAGGCAGCGCGCAATACGCTCACCATTCAACAGGATATCGACGAACCCGCGCAACGTAGGGGCCTCTTCACCTGCAATGGTAAACCCGTCTTCACCCATCTTCAGTATAGGAAAAACAACATCGCCAGATCGCATCGCATAGCGTGGACCACGCTTGCGCACAGGCGGAGCATTCAGCTCATCAGTGATATCAGATCTTAAAAAGTCCATGGGCTACCCCCTCAGATCGCCGCTGGCGAAAGCGAGCACAGCACCCACCTTGCAACGGCCACGCTATATTTGCGGGCATCGCTTACAATAGTGTTAATGCCCCACCATTGCCGCCAAGCGTTTGATGTTGCGGAAATAGCGCGACAGCGCCTGCAGCATTTGATTGGTGCAATGCGGTAAACACACTGTTTGGTAGTATCGGTCGCCATTCGTACCTAGGTTCTCAACCATCGATAGATAGGGAGCAAACGCATGGGCATGTTGGTAGACGGCGAATGGAAAGACGTTTGGTACAATACCAAAGACAGCGGCGGCCGATTCGTGCGGACAGAAGCCAGTTTCCGCAATTGGATCACCAGTGACGGGTCTGCCGGGCCATCGGGGAAGCCAAGCTTCAAGGCGGAAAGCGGTCGTTACCACCTTTACATCTCACACGCCTGCCCCTGGGCACATCGCACGATGATTTTCCGCGCTCTCAAAGGCTTGCAAGACCACATCACAGTCGATGTCGTTGACCCCGACATGCTGACCAAAGGCTGGACATTGCATGGCGATTTTGACGGTGCAACCGGTGACAGTCTGTTCGGCCATGACTGCCTCCACAAGGTTTACACGCAGGCCAAACCCGACATGACCGGTCGCGTGACCGTGCCGGTTTTGTGGGACAAGAAAACGAACCAGATCGTTTCTAACGAAAGTTCCGAAATCATCCGCATGTTCAATTCGGCGTTTGACGGGCTGACCGGAAACCAGGCCGACTTCTGGCCGACAGATTTACGCGCCGAGATCGAAGACGTGAACGAGCGGGTTTACAACGCCGTCAACAACGGCGTTTACAAATGCGGCTTTGCAACCTCGCAGGAGGCTTATGATGAAGCTGCCGAAGCCCTGTTCGAAGCCCTGGATTGGCTTGAAAAACACCTGACCACGAACCGGTATTTGGTCGGCAATCAGGTCACAGAAGCCGATTGGCGATTGTTTACCACTCTGGTTCGGTTTGACGCCGTTTATGTGACCCACTTCAAATGCGACCGAAACCGTATTGTGGACTTCCCTGCCCTGTGGGCCTATGCGCGCGAACTGTATCAGGTAAAGGGCGTCGCAGAGACGATCAACTTTGACCACATTCGGCGGCACTATTTCTTTAGCCACGAGACGATTAACCCCCATCGGATCATCTCAACCGGGCCTGCGGTTGACTGGAGCGAACCGCACGGGCGCGGGGGATAGCCGGCGCAACGGCGCGCAGCCGACACCTCAAACGGCGATCGAAAACCGCGCTTTCCGCAGGTCAAGCATGCTCTGCCGATGTCTTATAAGGATACTCACAAGCCCCGCCGCATCTCGGACGGGCTTGTGGGCAATGAACCAGTTGCTTACCGCCTGATATCATCCTCAAGAAACCACCTGATGTTATCCTCAAACGATGTATCCTGCGCAAAGCCAAGCTGCAAAGCCTTGGCAGGGTTCAGGTGCGCGCGCCAGCCTGAACATATTGCCTGCACCGCTGGATCAGGGTTCCAGGTGATCCTGGACGCTGGTTCGGCTCCGGCAACCGCCGTCATTGCCTCAATCATCTCCCGCACTGTCGCGGTCAGACCAGGTATCGCAAGACAGCGGTTTTCGCCCCATGCTGCCGATTTCACCTCAGCGGCATGGACCATATTGGCGACCACAGTGCGTGGCGCTGACGACCAGATCGGGTAATCCTCGGCAACCGGACAGTTTGCGGTTTCACCCTGCAACGGCTCCCGAAAGATCGACGACATGAAGCTGGAGGCCGCCGCATTGGGCTTGCCTGGCCGCACAGTCACACTTGGCAGACGCAGGCCGCGCCCATCAACAAACCCCTTGCGCGACATATCGGTCAGCAACATCTCCCCCATTACCTTTTGGGCACCATAGGATGTTTGGGGGTTCAGCGCCGTCCAATCCTCAATCATTTCGGGTACTTCGCCGCCATAGGTCGCAACCGAAGAGGTGAAGACAACAATGGGCTGGTTACCTGCGGCCCGCGCCGCCTCCAACACATTGATCGTGCCCATCAGGTTGACACGCATACCAATTTCAAATTCCGCCTCCGCCTGCCCTGAAACAACCGCGGCAAGGTGGAAAATGGCATCTGGCGGGGTAAGAAACGCCGTATCAACAGCAGCACGGTCAGAAATGTCCAGGGCAATACCCTCAGTCGGGAACCCCGCGCTCACAGGTTCCGGCGCCGCAAGGTCAGCTTGGGTCAGATGGGAAATCTCACGCCCCTGAATTTCGCCCTTTGCAGCCAAAGCCGCCGCCAGTTTGGTGCCCAGAAAACCGCCGCCGCCTGTGATCAGTACGCGCATTATCATCCTCCTGCTTATGATCGCCACTCTAAGCGGAGACGCCCCCCAAAGCGCAAGCCCTTACCGACACCAAGCGATCTTCGGCACCATGCTCACCCGCTTCTTATGAAAGGCAGGGCGTGGGAAATGGGAGGACGAAGAACAGCAATGCGGGGGCTGGATGCGCGCCCCCCAAAAAGGCAAATGCCCCGGCTCATGGCCAGGGCACCCACAACATTCAAAATGCGCTGAAATCTTATTCCGCCGCCAGAACTTCACCCGTTTTCGCAACCCGGCAGGCCGAGAATTTAAATTCCGGAATTTTGCCATAGGGGTCGAGTGCCGGATTGGTCAGCGTGTTGGCCGCGGCCTCCACATAGGCGAAGGGCACGAAGACCATGTCTTCGGCCACCGCACGGTCGGCGCGGGCCATGATGCTGATGGCACCACGGCGCGTCTCAATAGTGATCATGTTACCCGGCTCCACACCCATCTTGCGCAGGGTTTTCGGGTGCAACGAGGCATTTGCCTCTGGCTCCAGCGCATCCAATGTCGTGGCGCGACGGGTCATTGACCCGGTGTGCCAATGCTCCAGCTGGCGCCCGGTGGTCAGGATCATCGGGAAATCAGCATCGGGCACCTCGGCAGGTGCTGTGACCTGCGCTGGCGTAAACTTGGCGCGGCCATCGGCACGCGGGAAGCCATCAGCGAACACAACGGGCTGGCCGGGGTCAGTCTCGGACAGCGACGGATAGGTCACCACATCTTCGCGTTCCAACCGCTCCCACGTGATGTTATCCAACGACTTCATGCCCTGCTTCATCTCAGCGAAGACCTCGCGCGGATGGGTGTATGACCAATCAAGACCAAGGCGTTTGGCCAGATCAACCGTGATCGCCCAATCCTCACGCGCCTCACCGGGAGGGGCCACCGCTGGGCGGCCCATCTGAACCTGCCGGTTGGTGTTGGTCACGGTTCCCGTTTTCTCTGCCCACGCAGATGCCGGGAAAATCACATCAGCATAATTGGCTGTCTCAGTCAGGAAAATATCCTGAACCACAAGACAATCAAGCAGCGCCAATGCATCACGTGCGTGCTCTACATCCGGGTCTGACATGGCGGGGTTCTCACCAAGGATATACATGCCCTTGATCTTGCCCTCATGCGTGGCATCCATGATCTCCACCACAGTCAAACCACGCTGCGGGTTCCACCCTTCGGTGTTCCAGATCGACTGAAAAAGCGAACGCACGCCATCATCAGCAACCGGTTGATAATCAGGCAGGAACATCGGGATCAGGCCTGCATCAGACGCGCCCTGTACGTTGTTCTGGCCACGCAGCGGGTGAAGCCCCGCACCGGGGCGCCCGACCTGCCCTGTCATCAATGCAAGACTGATCAAACAGCGGGAGTTATCGGTGCCGTGGATATGCTGGCTGACGCCCATACCCCAGAAAATCATACCCGCCTTGGCGGTGGCAAAAGTGCGAGCGACATCGCGCAACACATCAGCCTCAATACCACAGAGCGGAGCCATTTTTTCGGGGGAGAAGCCCTTCAGGTGCTCCTTCATCGCCTCAAAATTCTCAGTGTATCCTGCGATATATTGCTCGTCCGTCAGGCCTTCTTCAACAATCACATGCATGATCGCATTCAGCATTGCCACGTCCGAGCCGGGGCGGAATTGCAGCATGTGCGACGCATGGCGGCGCAGGCCAACGCCGCGCGGGTCCATTACGATTAACTTGCCGCCACGTTTGGAGAATTGCTTGAAGAAGGTCGCGGCAACCGGATGGTTTTCAATCGGATTGGCACCGATGACGATTGCAACATCCGCATTTTCGATCTCGTTGAATGTCGCCGTCACAGCAGCGGAACCGACATTCTCCATCAATGCCGCCACGGAAGAGGCGTGGCAAAGACGGGTGCAGTGATCGACGTTGTTATGGCCGAACCCGGTGCGGATCAATTTCTGGAACAGATACGCCTCTTCGTTGGAACATTTGGCGGACCCAAACCCTGCGACCGCTTCGCCGCCATGTGCATCACGCAATCCGCCAAGCCCTTTGGCGGCGGCATCCAATGCCTCATCCCAGGTTGCCTCACGGAAATGCGTCATCAGGTTGGACGGATCTACGTTCAGGCCCTTGGCCGGCGCATCCTCACGGCGGATCAACGGTTTGGTCAGACGGTGCGGGTGGTCAACATAGTCGAACCCGAAACGGCCCTTTACACAAAGGCGGTTTTCGTTGGCTGGGCCGCCCGCGCCTTCGACATATTTGATCTTGTCATCTTTGATCTTGAAGCTCATCTGACACCCAACGCCGCAATATGGACATACCGAGTTTACTTCGCGGTCAAAATCCTTGCTGTCACCGACCTGCGCATCATCCAGCACGGTCGCAGGCATAAGCGCGCCTGTCGGACAGGCCTGAACACATTCACCGCAGGCCACACAGGTAGAGGCCCCCATGGGATCGTTAAAGTCAAAGACAATCTCGGCGTCATGGCCACGACCAGCCATGCCGATAACGTCATTCACCTGCACTTCGCGGCAAGCCCGAACGCAAAGGTTACAATGGATGCAGGCATCCAGATTAACCTTCATGGCAACATGGCTATCGTCCAACAGCGGCACGCGCGTCTTCTCGATCGCGGGAAAACGGCTGTCGGCAACGCCCTGCGCATCCGCCATATCCCACAAGTGAGAGGACTTATCATGCGCGGTGTCACGCTCTGGCTGATCGGTAACCAGCAATTCCATAACCATGGCGCGCGCCTTTTCAGACCGCTCGCCTTCGGTTTTGACAACCATGCCAGGCGAAACCTCGCGCACACAGGAAGCCGCAAGAACGCGTTCGCCCTCGATCTCTACCATGCAGGCACGGCAATTCCCATCAGAGCGATAGCCTGGTTCATCACGGTGACACAAATGGGGAATACGATTGCCATGACGTTTGGCAACTTCCCAAATCGTTTCACCTGCCTCTGCCTCGACATCTGCGCCGTCGAGTGTGAACCGAATCTTGTCGCTCATGGTGTGGGTCCTCTGATCTTACCTAAGCGGACCTTATCGAATGAACAGCGTTTGGAAAACTTATATAGCGACGGCAAACCGGGTGTTAGCGACGGAACCAACAGCCGCAGTTCCTGATCAGCTACAAATGTTTACGATCAACTACGAAATACACCACTCTTGTGAGGTACCTTGCCCGCCCGTTTCGCCGCACGTTTTTGAAACCGTAGACAGATCAACCGATTTCCCCACCACTTGTCAGGGGCAACGTGATAAAATGCACATATTCAAGAGGCGCCGCTGCTGCGTTGCGCTATGATGACCGCACTCCAATTCACAACAATGAGGTCCGCTTCCATGACAACAAGAAAACTCCAAGCCTTATGCTTCGGCGCAACCGCATTTGCAGTGACCTGTGCCTCCGCGATCGCGCAGGAGCGCGCGGGTATCACTGTCCGGGTGCAGCAAGACGCCTTTCAGGCCGTCGGCGCGCTGGGTACAGCCTTGTCCGAAAGAGACGAAATCTATCGCGACGCGCGTGTTTACACCAAGCAGTATGGATCAATGGACATCAAGCTGGAGGATGGCACGGATTTGGTCGTGCAGGAGAATTCCTCCCTGGTCATTGATAAATACGTTTATGCTGGCCCAGGCAAAGCTGGTTCGCTTGCGATTTCGTTATCACGCGGTGCCATGCGCATGGTCAGCGGCAAGATGTCCAAGCCCAGCTACACAATTAACACACCCGTCGCCACGATCGGTGTGCGCGGCACCACCTTTACCCTTGCTGTGACCGAAGAGGAAACCGGCGTCTGGGTCGAAGACGGTACGGTTGTTGCCAATGCAGGCGGCCAGAATTTTGAAATCAACGCGCCCGGCTACGCAAGCTGCGGTGGCGGTGGGTGCACCGTCGGCGAAGCTCCGCCAACGCCAGCGGGCTATCCGATCGGCGGCGGTGCCGGTGAGTCCCAGGGTGAGGTAGACGATAACGAGGGCAGCAGCAGTAACTTCTGACGCCAGTTTCCTCGGCTTCAACGAACAGACAACGCAGGTGGTTGCGCCCCTCACGGGCATGGCCACCTACTTCGTTGCCGACACTATCAATTCATCAGCCGCCGCGCGCGCCGCTGCGGTTACCGTGTCGCCTGACAACATACGCGCAATTTCGTCCCGGCGTTGGTCTTCCGGCAAGGCAATAACTGCCGTTTGCGTTTGGCCATTCTTGACCGATTTTTCGATCCTGAAATGAGCTTCGCCCAAAGCCGCGACCTGCGGCGAATGGGTTACCACCATAACTTGCGCTGATTGTGCCAGTCTCGCCAAACGCCGCCCAACCGCATTGGCCGTCGCGCCACCAACACCACGATCGATCTCATCGAAAATCATCACGCCGCCACCGCCACGGCCCGCAAGCGATACTTTGAGCGCCAGCAAAAAGCGCGAAAGCTCCCCGCCCGAAGCAATCGCGCCAAGGGGCCCGGCGGCTGATCCGGGGTTCGTCGCGATTTGAAATGCCACCTGATCGACGCCATCCGGACCAGGTACGGAATCCGAAATAGCGGTCTCAAAACGTGCCCGTTCCATCTTCAGTGCGGGCAATTCCTTACCGACAGACTTATCCAGAACACCAGCCGCGGCGCGGCGTTTTGCACTCAACGCCTTGGCCGCCACGTCATAAGCCGCCGCGGTTTCGGCAACCGTTTTCCGCAAGACGGTAATCTCACCCTCGCCCGCAGAGATGAGGTTCAGCTTACGTTCCATCTCGCTGGCCAAATCAGGCAGGGCGTCAGGGGGGCATTTGTGTTTGCGTGCCAATGCGCGCAGCGCGAACAGGCGTTCCTCTACCCGCTCCAGTTCCAGCGGATCGAATGACAAGGCCTCCAACGCCAAACGAATACCGTTTTCAGCGTCCCCGATCGCATCAAGGGCGCGGCCCAGTGCTTCTATAGGGGCATCAAGCCGACCTTCGGCCTCACTTACGACGCCGTCCAGTCGACGCATCGCATCGCCCACCAACATCTCCGCACCAGTTTCGCCGCCGCTTACCAACCCGGCTGCTGCCACGATGTCATCCCGGATACGTTCAGCACCTTGCATCAGGCGTCGCTGGGTATCCAGCGCCTCATCCTCGCCATGCTCAGGCGAAAGGTCGCGAAGCTCCTTTGCGGCATGTTCCAGATAATCCCTGTCACGGGCTGCCTCGGCGGCGGCCTCTTCCGCAGCGTCCAATGCTTCTCGTGCAGCGCGGGCCGCCCGCCACGTTTCACGCGATGCTGCCAACTCCCGTTCCACACCCGCAAACGCATCGAGCAAGACGCGATGCCCACGGGCGTTCAGCAGCCCCCTGTCGTCATGCTGTCCGTGTACCTCGACCAGAGTTTCACCGATTGCGCGTAAGGTTGCCGCGCTCACGCGTTGGTCATTCACGAAGGCGCGGCTTGGCCCATCAGCAGATGCGATACGGCGCAACGTCAATGCATCATCATCCCAGGCAAGGCCCGCTTCGTCCATCAGCGCACGTGCAGGGTGATCAGCGGGACATATCAGGGTGGCGGTCGCCGAACCTTCCTTGGCCCCACTGCGCACCAGACCCTTCGCATCGCGTCGACCGAGCGCGAAGGCGAGGGCATCCAACAGAATGGATTTTCCCGCCCCGGTCTCACCGGTCAGCACGTTCAGACCCTTCGCAAACAGAAGGGTCTGGCGTTCAATCAGAACGATGTCGCGGATATCCAGACTGTAGAGCATCCTTGATGACCCACCCCGGATGATCAGAAAATATCGCCGTTAACGATTTTGCGGAAGTTACGGCCAAGCCAGCTCTCTTCGTCGTAGGTCGGCTTCAGCCGTTCACCTGTCAGCAAGGCATAGCTTTCTACGTACCAGTCTGAACCGGGAAAGTTATACCCCAGCACGGCGGCAGCGTTCTGCGCCTCGGTCTTCACACCAAGGGACAAATAGGATTCAACCAGCCGGTGCAACGCTTCTGGCGTCTGACTGGTGGTGTTGTATTCCTCGACAACGGTCCGAAATCGGTTGATCGCGGCGGTGTAATGCCCACGCCCAAGGTAATAACGCCCGATCTCCATTTCCTTGCCGGCGATGTTGTCGACTGTCAGGTCACGTTTCAGCGACGCATCACGGGCAAAATCGGTATTGGGATAGCGTTCAATAAGCTCCGTCAACGCCTGACGCGCGCGGATCGTATCACCCTGATCACGACCAACGTCAGAGATCTGATCATAATAGCTGAGCGCAATCAGGTATTGCGCAAACGGTGCCTGCTCATCGGAAGGAAAGAAATCAAGAAACCGTTCTGCCGACAGGCGGGCGGACGTGTATTCCTGCGCCTGATAGCTGGCCTCTGCAGAGCGGATCATCGCCGTCTTGGCAAGCTGCGAATACGGATAAAGACGTTCAACATCGTCATAAAGCGAAGCCGCGCGTTCAAAGTCGCCCAAGCGGGCAAGGTTTTCGGCATCCGTAAATATCGCGTCCGCAGGGCGCGTATCATCCGTGAGGCTTTCTTCGTCAGAACACGCCCCAAGGGCCGCAACCGCAGCCAACCCAAGACACATCGCGCTCACCCGACCGATACGCATCATTTCTTACATTCCTTCTCAAACCATGGCCTGTCCGCAGAGGCACTTCCACGTGTCAGCGGCCCAGACATAAACAAACGGCGCTCCACTTGGAAGCGCCGTTTCGCATTTTCACTGGCAGAAGAAGATCAATTCGCCTGACGACGCAGGAAGGCCGGGATCTCCATCCGCATATCTTCATCATCCTCAGAAGAGGCTGGAGCCTGTCGTGCCGCCGGTGCCGCCTGTCCAGGCTCGCGCCGTGGCATCGGTGCACCGCCACCGCCACTGGCACGCGCAGCACCCGTCATGCGATGAATCAGGCTGTTGATCCCAAAGCGGGATTTATCTTCTTCAACAACCTCTTCAACAGGTTCCACCTCCGCAACAGGCTCGGGCGCACGTGCTGGCTCTTCAGCAAATTGATCACCGGGCTGAACCGCACGGGGCGCGATAAAGCTTGGGGCAGCTGGTTCTGATGCTGCTGGTGTCTGCGCAGACGCCTGTGGTTCACCACCGTCGAATGCATCGTCAGAGAACAGATTCAGTTCATCTTCCGCTGGCTCCGCTACCACACGCGGGGCGGGTGCAGGGCGTGCAGGCTGACGAGCCGCGTTCTGTTGGGCGACTGCCTGACGAGTTGGCGTTGGTGTTGGCTTGCGCGCCACCTCTGCTTCCTGTGCCGGGGCGGGTGCCTCTTCGGCAGGTGCCGCCGCAACGGGGCGTTCAACCGCAGCCGGGGCTGCGCTTGCGCGGCGGGCCGCGGCCTGCTGCTGTGGCAGAACAATCGGGTTCGTCTGTGTCGGGCGGCGCTCCGGGCGTGGTGGTGCCATCTCGCCCGCAACAGCGTCTATCCCCGTGGCCACAACCGCAACACGCATCGTGCCTTCAAGATCAGGATCAAGGGTCGAACCGACGATGATATTCGCGTCAGGGTCAACCTCTGCACGAATGCGGTTGGCCGCTTCGTCCAGTTCAAACAATGTCAGATCATAGCCGCCGGTGATGTTGATCAACACACCTTTCGCGCCTTTGAGGCTGACCTCATCAAGCAGCGGGTTGGCAATGGCTTTTTCCGCGGCGTCGATGGCGCGGGTTTCGCCCTCGCCTTCGCCCGTGCCCATCATCGCCTTGCCCATTTCGTCCATCACGGCACGCACATCGGCAAAGTCGAGGTTGATCAGGCCGGGGCGAACCATAAGATCGGTTACACCCTTAACACCCTGATACAGAACATCATCCGCCATCATGAAGGCTTCACCAAATGTGGTGCGCTCATTCGCGATGCGGAACAGGTTCTGGTTGGGAATGATGATCAACGTGTCGACCACCTGCTGAAGCTCCTCAATGCCGCTTTCGGCAAGCTTCATGCGCTTGGAGCCTTCAAACTGGAACGGCTTGGTGACAACACCGACCGTCAGAATGCCCATTTCACGTGCCGCGCGCGCAATCACTGGCGCTGCGCCAGTGCCCGTACCACCGCCCATGCCGGCGGTGATGAAACACATGTGAGAGCCGTTCAGGTTCTCTGCGATTTCATCAAGGCTTTCCTCAGCAGCGGAGGCACCGACATCAGGCTTTGCGCCCGCGCCCAGACCCTGCGTTACAGCAACGCCAAGCTGCAGCTTACGCGAAGATTTTGACTGTTGAAGCGCCTGTGCATCAGTGTTCGCAACCACGAACTCCGCGCCTTCGAGGTTCTTCTCGATCATGTTATTGACGGCGTTGCCGCCTGCCCCACCAACGCCGAATACGGTGATGCGTGGCCGAAGGTCTTGCGCCTCCGGCATCTTCAGATTGAGAGCCATGGTGTCCGCCTGTGTTTCAATTCCGACTGCTCCGCCTCTTCATTTGATCGAGAAGCGATTTGTAAGAAAATCGTACATGAATCCTGACAGCAAGTCACGGACCAATTCAATTTTTTTGTGCTATCTTAACGGGTTAGCCGCCTTTCCGTCGCAAATCAACTCATCAAATACATCAAGAAGCAGCAAGAACCCATTCAAAACAAAGCGATTTAGCCCATCGTAAATTCGGCACAAACAGGTCAGGTCAGACAACACAAAACCGCTGCAACCTGATGACATGGCGCGTTGCCATGGCTCACCAGTTATCTTTGAACCAACGCAACGCGCCAGAGATGCGGCGGCGGCCTGAAAGCGGCCCGACATGCTCAAAGTCCCACAACTCATCCTGCGGTCGGGCAGCATGAATCGCTAGACCAACAGCGGCGGCAAATTCCGGCCCCGTTGTTGCCTGGGGCAATCCGCCAAGTCGCAACGGTCGCCCGATGCGAACCTGCCTGCCAAGGATGCGCTGCGCGACCTCTTCGACCCCGGTCAGCTGTGCGCCGCCCCCGGTCAACACGATCCGGCGCCCCGGCAAATGCAGGAAACCGGCGGCGTCCAATGCGCGGCGCGCCTCTTCAAGAATTTCCTCGATACGGGGACGAATGACACCGATCAGTGCCGATCGTGAAATACGGCGACGATCTGAGGGGTGATCTTCAGCAAGGCTTGGTGCCTCGATCAGCTCCCGGTCATCAAGACCGGTTGCGACCGCGCCACCGTGAAAGCTCTTGATCCGTTCGGCCGCGTTGGTGGGCATGAACAAGCCAGAGGCAATGTCCTGCGTAACATGGTCACCGCCCATGCGGATGCTCTGCGTATGGATCAGGTGGTTGTGCAAAAAGATGGATACATTCGTGCTGCCGGCACCAAGCTCAACGCAGGCGGCACCAAGTTTCTTCTCGTCTTCCACAAGGCTGCTCATCGCGGCGGCGTATGGTGCCGAGACAACGCCCGCCAGCTCCAGATCACAACGCCGCACACACGCCGCAAGGGTTCGCAGCGGCGCATCGGCAACAGAAATGGTGTGCATATCAACAGCGATATGCCGCGCGGCCATGCCGATCGGCTGGGCGGCGTTGGTTGAATTATCAAGCGTGAAGTTGACCGGCATCGCATGGATCACTTCACGCCCTTCGCGGCGCGCCGGCCAGTCACAGGCAGCAAGCGCGCGCGCGATATCCCGGCGGGTGACAACGTCGCCCTCTACCTCTACCTCACCAAAGAAGCCCGCGCTTTCGGGCCGCGCGCCGGAGACACAGGCGATGACCTGATCAACACGCTCCCCCGCCATTTTCTCTGCTTTTTCGAGGGCGGTGCGAACAGCTTTTTCTGCCTCTTCCAAATCGACAATTTCGCCCAGTTTCACACCGCGCGACTGCGTAACGCCCGCGCCGACCACACGGATCGCACCAAAAGCATCATGCGCCGCGCTTTCGGCGGCTTTGTCCAGGCGCGCCAGATCAACACGCAGCACAAAACAGGCCGTTTTGGCAGACCCAACATCAAGAACCGCAATCATGCCCTTGCGCAGGGCTGCACGCATCCGCCCGCGCATTGCGCGCATATCAGCAACATAAGGGTTCATGCGTCTTCTCCCTCGCTGGAAGCGGCCTTGCGCGTCGCTTCCAATTCTTGTTGCGCATCAGGCCCAAGACGCAGCGTAGGGCGCCCGCGCAACCGCAGATCAATACGTTTCAGGTCTTTGCCAAGCACGGATTCACCCGCCTCCAGCGCCGCGAGATACCCCATGGCATCGACCGCGCCCTTGGCGGGCAACAAGATACGTGGGCCATCATCAACAACAACGTCCCAGCGCCGCTCTCCAATGCGAACCAGCCCGCGAATGCGGGACGCCGCGCGTGAGGCGCTGGCAAAGATATCCAACGCTTCGGCCAGCACAGGCGGGCGATCCGCCCCCAGGCCCGCGACCAGCGGCAGATCAGGGAAATCAAGACGCGATTCAACAAGCGCGATCAAAGCCCCGGTGCGGTCAAGCAATGAAAGCTGCCCATCCATCCGCCACAGCACAGCTGGTTCGCGCAGCGATACGGTCGCCTCCAGTGTCTTAGGCGCAATCAGGCGCACGCGCGCTGCCTTTACCCACCCGATATCTGCGATGTCGTCGCGAAGCGTGTTTGCCTGAACCTTCAGGGACGAGGCACCAATCAACGGTGTAAGGCGGCGGGTGATTTCCTCTGCGACAGGGCCGTCAGCACCGATGACCGCTACCCGCCGAATGGCAAACTCCGGGCGGTCGGCCATATCATTCATCGCGGTGGTAAACCGGGCCTGCGCTTCCTGTGCGATATCCGTTTGGCTAACTGCCCAACCAAGCCCGCCAGTCACGACAGCCAGCGGTGCCCACACCAGTGCAACGCGTCGAAAGGTGCGGCTGCGCCACAGACGTTTGATGCGGAACAGGAATTTGGACGGTGCCGGATCACGGCGCCTGGCGGCACGGATCAACGCTCGCATGAGGCATCCTCCACCATCCAGGTGACCAATTCGGGAAAACTGATACCAAGATGCGCGGCCTGTTCAGGCACCAGAGACGTTGGCGTCATGCCGGGTTGGGTGTTCGTTTCAAGCACGATCAACCCTTCCAGCCCCTTGGTATCATCCCACCGCAAATCTGTGCGCGACACCCCACGGCACCCCAAGGCCTGATGACACTTCACGGAATAATCCATGCAAGCTTCAAATACATCCTTGGGCAAATCAGCCGGGACCACATGAGTTGACCCGCCTGCGGCGTATTTCGCGTCGTAATCATACCACCCGGTGTTGGAAACGATGTCGGTAACGGTCAGCGCCCGCGCGTCATCCGGCCCCCCCATGACTGCGCAAGTTAATTCACGCCCCGGTGCAAAGGCCTCAACCATCAATACGTCCGGAGCCTGATCATCCAGTTTCGCCGGGCCGTTGGCCTGATCCTGCACGATATAAATGCCGACCGAAGACCCTTCGTTATAAGGTTTCACCACATAGGGCGGCGGCAAAGGATGCCCGGCTTCGACGGTTGCGCGGTCCGCAAGAACCGATGCCATGACCGGCACACCAGCGGCGGCAAACACCGCCTTTGCTCGTTCCTTATCCATCGCGACGGAGGACGCCATGACACCGGAATGGGTATAGGGAAGCCCCATAACTTCGAGCAAGCCCTGCACACAGCCGTCTTCGCCCCATCGGCCATGCAGTGCATTGAACACCACGTCGGGCGCAGCTTTGCGCAGCTGATCGGCAAGGTCACGCCCCGCGTCAATTTCAATCGTTTCAAAACCCGCTTGTCGCAAAGCTGTGACGCATTCCGCGCCTGACACGAGGGAAACCTCGCGCTCGGCGGACCAGCCGCCCATCAACACTGCGATGCGGTGTGCCCTGCTCGACATGCCGCCTCAATCCACCCCTGTTTCGGGGCTGTTATTGCACCCCATTTGGGGGGCGCTTATTCGGTCGGATTGATTCCGATCCGCTTGATCTCCCACTCTAACGTGATCCCATGTGCTTTGAGAACCCGCGATCTGACCTCTTCGCCGAGATTTTCGAGGTCAGCCGCTGTTGCCCCCCCTGCATTGGTCAGAAAGTTGGAGTGTTTTTCGTTCATCACCGCCCCGCCGATGCGCAGCCCACGGCATCCGGCCTCGTCGATCAGTTTCCACGCCATCATATCCTGCGCGTGGTCCCCTTTCCCTGTAGAGGAAAACCCCGCAGGGTTGCGAAACGTGCTGCCAGCGGTGCGGTCATTCGTCGGTTGGGACGCTTCGCGCTTTGCCAAAGCGTCAGCCATCCGGGCTTCGATTGCAGCAGGCGCATCCGCGTGGCCCTGGAAGGTGGCGTTGATGAAGATCAGATCATCGGGGGTTTTGGTAGACCGATAGGCAAAGCCCATATCGGCCTTCTCAAGCGTCACCCGCTCGCCCTGCCGCGTAAGCGCCTCTGCGGCTACAAATACATCGGCAGTATAGACGCCGTAACATCCCGCATTCATTTTCAACGCGCCCCCGATGGCACCGGGGATCGTGCGCAAGAACTCCAGCCCTGCGATGCCATCACGCGCTGCATGTTTGGCAACCTGCGCGTCCAGCATCGCCGCACCGGCCTTGATGCGATGCTCAGGCAAAACCTCTACCCCGCCAAAGGCACGGGGGGAAAGGCGAACCACAACACCGGGCAACCCACCATCACGCACAATCAGGTTCGACCCTACGCCGACAATGGTGAGTGGGCCGTCATAGGCTTTCAGAAAATCCGCAAGATCATCCGCATCGGCGGGCGCAAACAACACCTCTGCCGGCCCCCCCACCCGCAGCCATGTCAGGTCGGCCATGGGTTTGGCGTGATCATAGCGGCCACGAACGGGGGGGAGTTTTTCCGGCAAAATCATTGCGCGCACACGCACCGATCGTGATTATCCATCCGCCAAAACCCTGGGCAGTGCGTTTGTCCACGCAGATATCGTTCCGGCACCAAGACAGACAACCATATCTCCTGGTTCAGCGTGCGCCCGCACAAAGGCCGCGAGGCCAGCCTCCCCCTCTATCCCCACCGCCGCGCGGTGGCCGTGGGCGCGTAGCCCCTCGACCAAGCCATCACGGTCAGCGCCTTCGATTGGGGCCTCGCCAGCCGCGAAAACCTCGGTAATGGCGACCACATCCGCATCATTGAAACAGCCGCAGAATTCTTCAAACAGATCCGCAAGCCGTGAATAGCGGTGCGGCTGATGCACCGCGATCAACTTTCCAGTTGAGGCCGCGCGCGCCGCCTTGAGCACCGCAGAAATCTCAACCGGGTGGTGGCCATAATCATCAATTATCGTTGCGCCGTTCCAGGATCCGACATTGGTGAAGCGTCGCTTCACGCCACCAAACCCTTCGAGGGACGCCCGGATGTCAGCGTCGCTCACGCCCAGTTCCTTTGCCACCGCGATCGCGGCCAGCGCATTCATCACGTTATGCTCACCTGGCATCGGCAGGATCAGGCCCTTAACCGCGTCCGCGCCCCGGATCACAACATCAAACACAGCGCGCCCCGCTTCGTATCGCAGGTTCTCCGCGCGCACGTCTGCCTGACGGGAAAAGCCATAGGTGACGACACGGCGATCATCAATCAGCCCAACAAGGCGCTGCACCTCCGCATGATCAATGCAGCAAACCGCCAGGCCATAAAATGGCACATTCGATACGAATGACAGGAACGCCTCCCGCAACGCATCGAAATCGCCGTAGTGGTCCATATGCTCGGGGTCGATATTGGTTACGATGGCAATGGTCGCGGGCAGTTTGACGAAGGTGCCGTCGCTTTCGTCAGCTTCAACCACCATCCATTGCCCGGCACCAAGCCGCGCGTTGGAGCCATAATTCTGAATGATACCGCCGTTGATCACCGTCGGGTCAACGCCGCCGCCATCAAGCAAGGCCGCAACCATGCTTGTGGTCGTCGTTTTACCGTGGGTACCTGCCACCGCCACGTTGGAACGCAGGCGCATAAGTTCGGCCAACATCTCCGCGCGGCGCACCACGGGCAGCGCCTTTGCGCGCGCGGCGTCAAGTTCCGGGTTGCCCGGTTTGATCGCAGAGGAAATGACCACAACCTTGGCATGTTCAATATTCTCGGCGCGCTGGCCTATGAAAATCTCCGCCCCCATCCCGGCAAGCCGTTCGGTAATCGCAGATGATTTCAGGTCAGACCCCTGCACCTGATAGCCAAGGTTCAACAGAACCTCCGCGATGCCAGACATACCAATGCCCCCGATGCCGACGAAATGAATGACACCAATGTCGAGCGGGAGGGCAGTTGTCGTCATGCGGTTGATCCTTCGGCGAGGGTTTCGACAAGATCTGCCAAATCTGAAGCAGCGGTTGGCCGCCCGAGCGTTTTTGCGGCCGCAGCCATGGATGCTGCGGTTGCCGGATCAGACAGAATGGCGCGGATGTGCCCCGCAAGGCTTGCCCCCGTCAACCCCGCTTCCTGCGCCAAAATCGCCGCGCCTGCATCCGCGAGCGGCTTTGCATTGGCCGTTTGATGGTCATCCATCGCTGACGGATATGGTACAAGGATAGACGGGCGACCAATCGCCGTAAGCTCCGACACGGTAGAAGCGCCAGCGCGACAAATGACAAGATGAGCGTTCGCAAGGCGCGTTGGCATGTCATCAAAGAATTCTGCCAGATCCGCCTCAACCCCGGCCGATTTATAGACAGCAGACACCGCTGCGATTTCCACACCGCGCACCTGCTGCGTGATACGCAGACGGTCGCGTATATCTATCGGCAGTTCAGACAGGGCCGCCGGAATGACATCGGCAAAAACGCTTGCCCCTTGCGAGCCGCCAAAGACCAACAGGTTCAATGGCCCTTCATCAGGCACCTGATAGGGTGATGCCATCGCCGCCCTGACCGCATCGCGGATAGGGTTACCCATATCAATCATATGCGCGCCCTTTGGGGCGTTGGTCACCGGATACACACCACAGGTGAGTGCATCAACGCGCGACGCAAACAGTTTGTTGACCCGCCCAAGAACCCCATTCTGTTCATGTATCAGGCGCGGCAAGCGATGATAGACAGCCCCCGCAAGGGCCGGCAATGCGGGGTATCCGCCAAACCCGGCAACGACGGCGGGCCTGTCAAAACCGAACCACTGACACGCCTCAACGATACCCCAGCCAATCCGAAACGGCGCGACCAGCTTGGCGCGAATGCCCCCACGGGCAAAGGTCGCCGCCGACAGCGACCGCCGCGTTACCGCCTCGGGAAAGCCGCCCGCATACCGCATACCGCGTGCATCAGTTGATAGTTTCACGCGCCAGCCACGGGCCAGCATTTCCTCAGCCAGGGCTTGTGCCGGAAACATATGTCCGCCCGTGCCGCCCGCCGCAATGACAAGCAAGGGCGCCTTTTTGGCTTCACCGCTCATCGTTCACCCAACATATCTGTGATGTGATCCTGCGGGCGCTTTCGCGTCAGCGCCAGCAACATGCCCATGCCCAATGCCACCGCAATCATCGACGACCCGCCGTAGGATATGAACGGCAGGGTCATACCCTTGGCTGGCAACAGGCGGATCGTGACGCCGATATTGATCAGCGCCTGCATGCCAAACAGCGTTGCAAGGCCGGTGCCCGCAAGACGCGCGAACATATCCCGCTCCCGCATCAGCAGGCGATAGGCGCGCAGCGTGATGAACAAAAACAGGCCAATAATGAACAGGCACAGGATCAGGCCATATTCTTCTGCGGCGACCGCGATCACAAAATCTGTGTGGGCATCAGGCAGCGACCATTTCACCGTCCCTTCCCCTGCACCAACACCGAACAGACCACCATTCAGGATAGCATTGGTCGCATAGCCAAGCTGCGATGTGGGGTCCAGTTCAGGTGTCCAATATGCGTTGATACGGTTGGCCACATGTTCTGAGTTTTGATAGGCGAAATACATGCCGCCCACAACGGCACCACCAATGCCGATCAGCAACCACATCGGCGCACCCCACACAAAGAACATCACCCCCCAGGCCGCAATGATCAGCATTGCCTGCCCGAAATCAGGTTGCAGCGCCAACACCACGGCGATCATCGCCGCCAATATCAATGACATAGTTACCCCCGGCGGCCCGTTGGGCTGCGCCGCTGCGGCCATCAACCATGCAGCAGTGACCACAAAAACCGGCTTGAGAAACTCAACCGGCTGAACGGTTGTGAAACCCAGCGAATACCACCGGATCGCCCCTTTACCGAAATCCGTGCCAAACACGGGAAGCAACAAAAGCGCCACCAGCGCGACGACGAACAAGCGCACGCCATTGCGACGCACCTGAAGGGGCGACCAGACTGACAGGAACAACATGCCCGCCACCGCCATGCAGGCAAAAACCGCGTGGCGATAGACATAATGAAAATCAGCGAGATTGTTCTTGGCCGCCAACGGTGGAGAAGCCGCAAAACCAATCAGCATCCCTGTCATCAGCAGAACCACAAGCGCGCCAAGCGTTACCTTGTCTACCGTGCGCCACCATCGACCCAAAACCGAAGGATCACCAAAGGTGATGGGCGGTTCTTTATACGCGAGTTCGGTCATGCCGCGCCCCTTTCCTGCGCCAAGGCGCGAAAGGCATCGCCCCGCGCTTCAAAGCTGGCAAATTGGTCAAAGCTGGAACAGGCCGGGGCGAGCAGGATCACATCACCCTCTTCGGCCTCTGCCGCTGCGCGGGCCATTGCCGTTTCCAGATCGCCGCACATTTCATAGGCGTGGCCGGAAAGCGTGGTTGCAAAAGCATCTGCATCGCGCCCGATCAGATAGGTTTTTGCGACTCGGTCCATCAACGGCAAAAGTGGCTCAATCCCGCCTTCCTTTGCGACCCCGCCGGCAATCCAGCGAATGTTCTCATAGGTCAAAAGCGCCTTTTCAGCGGCATCTGCATTGGTGGCCTTACTGTCGTTCACATAGGTAACGCCGTTCGCCACGCCGACACGCTCCATGCGATGTGGCAATCCGGGGAATGTTTCCAACGCTTTCTGGATCAGCTTTGGCCCAATGCCCAGCGCCCGCGCCGCCGCCCAGGCCGCGCATGCATTCTGGTGGTTGTGTTTGCCCTGCAACGCAGGCGCGCCACGCAGATCAAAGGCCGCAACCTGTTTGCCACGCCATTCGGTAAGATGGTTCTTGTTCATAAAGACGGAGCGATCTTCGCCCTTGAGCTTGCGCGTTGTGGCAATGCGCGTCAGGCGCGCCCCATCTTCGGCATCATCCTGCACCGCAGCAGCAAGGAACCGCCCATGATCTTCGTCCAAACCAATGATGGCATGCTCCGGCGCGCCAAGCTCAAACAAGCGCCGCTTGGCCGCAAAATACCCACCAAGGCCACCGTGGCGGTCAAGGTGATCGGGCGAAAGATTCAGAAAAACAGCAATGTCCGGTGCCAGGGCCCGCGCCAGATCAAGCTGATAGCTCGACAATTCCAGCACGATCACTTCGCCATCTGCGGGCGGATCCAGATCCAACACCCCACGCCCGATGTTCCCGCCCATCTGGCGCGGTTTTCCGGCCGTCGCGAGAATATGATCAACCAACGCCGTCGTGGTGGATTTGCCGTTGGACCCGGTAATCGCGATGACCTTCACTTCCGCCCCGGTCATACCAATGGCGCGGAAAAACAGACCTACATCGTTGTCGATCACCGCGCCGTTGGCGCGCGCCGCCACAATGGCCGGGTGGCTGTGTGGATAAAGATGCGGAATACCCGGTGAGGTGATGAGCAACCGCATATCTGCCCATGCTTTGTCTTTCGTCAGATCCTCGACCAGAAAACCTTCGGCAATAGCAGCATCGCGCGCAGCTTCGCCATCGTCCCAGCACACGGGAATGGCATCGCCCTGCGCAAGCGCCCGCGCCGTCGCCAGCCCTGATCTGCCCAAGCCAAGAACGCCTACACGGCGGTTTTCATATCCACGGACGGAAATCATCTACGAACCCCTCCGGCGGTGCAGCTTATCCGATCAAGGACTACGGCATCGCCCATTAACGCAATTTCAACGTCGCAAGCCCGATCAACGCCAGGATCACCGAGATGATCCAGAAGCGGATCACAACCGTTGGCTCCTTCCACCCTTTTTGCTCAAAATGGTGATGAATGGGTGCCATGCGGAACACGCGCTTGCCAGTCAGTTTGAAGCTGGCGACCTGAACGATCACGCTCACCGCTTCGAGCACGAACAGGCCGCCGATAATGGCCCAGACAAATTCGTGTTTCGTTGCAACAGCAATGGAGCCGAGCGCGCCGCCAAGGGCCAATGATCCGGTATCGCCCATGAAAACCATCGCAGGTGGCGCATTATACCAGAGAAAACCCAAGCCCCCGCCGATCAACGCTGCGCAGAACACCGCGATTTCGCCCGTGCCGGGAACATAATGAAGCTGTAAATACTCGGTGAAATCAGACCGCCCCGCCACATAGGCGATGACGCCGAGCGACCCGGCCGCGATCATCACAGGCATGATGGCCAATCCATCCAGTCCATCGGTCAGGTTCACCGCATTGGCAGAGCCAACAATTACCAGCATGGCGAACGGCAGGAACAGATAGCTGACGTCAATCAGCACATCTTTCAGGACAGGCACAGCCACCTGAAACTGCAACGCCTCGGGCTGCAAGGTCGTCGCCCACCAGCCCGCGATACCCGCAATCGCAAAGCCAATCGCAAGGCGCACCTTGCCCGACACACCCGCGTGCGATTGCTTGGTCACCTTCGCATAATCGTCAGCAAACCCAATCGCGCCGAAACCCATGGTGACAAACAGAACGATCAGCACGAACCCATTATCAAGCCGTGCCCAGATCAATGTAGAGATCAACACTGCACCAAGGATCATCACCCCCCCCATCGTCGGCGTGCCGGCCTTTTCGATGATGTGGGATGCCGGACCATCCTCGCGGATCGGCTGGCCCTTGCCCTGCATCCGGCGCAAGCGGTCGATGATGGGGCGCCCAAACAGGAAACCAAACATCAACGCCGTGAAGAACGCGCCGCCAGAGCGGAACGTGATGTAGCGAAAAAGGTTAAATACGTCTCCGCCTTCGCTCAACGGTGTCAAAAGCTGGTAAAGCATCTCAGGCCCCTTCGTCGGGGCGCACTGCGGCGGCGGCCTTGCCGCTGGTCACATCACCCATCGTCTTGATTGTGTTCACCACCGCGGCCATGCGCGATCCGAGGGAGCCTTTGACCATAGCCACATCACCCGCGTCCAGCACCCGACGGGCGCTGGCGGCCATTTCGGCGCTGTTTTCGAACCATTTGCCCCGTTTTTCGCGCGGCAACGCCTCATGCAGGTGCTTCATCAATGGTCCGCAGGTGTGAACCGTATCTGTGGCGGCAAGCTCCGCCGCGTCGGCAAGGCCCGCGTGCATCGCAATTTCGTCGGGGCCAAGCTCCAGCATGTCGCCCAAAAAGGCGATCCGCCGCCCCCGTTCGATCCGCCCGATTGCATCGGTTGGCTGCGCCGCTGCTAGAACCGCCAATGCAGCGCGCATCGACAGCGGGTTTGCATTATAGCTTTCATCAATCAGGTCGATGTGGCCATCAATTGCACCAGCACCTAGTGCAATACGCACCCGCGCGCCCCGTCCATCAGGCGCAGACCATGAAGACAGGGCCATCGTGGCACGCGCCAGATCGCCGCCAACAGCATCCACCGCCGCCAACGCGGCCAGTGCGTTCATCGCCAGATGCGCACCCGGTGCCGCAATTTTGAAAACCAGTGGTCGACCGTGCAGCGATGCCTTTACCACGGTCGCCGCCGACGTCACGCGCGTGCTTTCCATATGCGCATCGGCCTCTGAGTGAGAGCCGAAACTGATGATACGCGCGCCGCGCTCGCGCGCGGCATTGGCCAAAATTTCATAATGCTCGTTGTCACGTGGCAGGATAGCGGCTCCCCCCTCTATCAGGCCTTCAAATATCTCGGCCTTTGCCCGTGCGATCCCTTCGACATTGTCAAAGGCCGCCATGTGGACCGGGGCAATCGTCGTGATAATCGCGGCATCGGGGCTGGCCAGCCGCGAAAGCGGGCCGATTTCGCCAGGGTGGTTCATCCCCATCTCGATCGCCGCATAAGCCGTATCGCGCGGCATCCGCGCCAGGGTCAGCGGTACGCCCCAGTGATTGTTGAAACTCTTTACCGGCGCATGCGTTGCCCCGGACCCGGACAAACAGGCGCGTAACATTTCCTTAACACCCGTTTTACCAACAGACCCCGTCACGCCAATCACATGGGCCGAAACCAGGCGCTTACGCGAATCGACACCCAATGCCTCCAGCCCTTTGAGGACATCATCGACGATCAACAATGGCGCATCTTCCGGCACACCATCGGGGCGATGGGTAACCAGTGCCGCCGCCGCCCCCTTTGCCAAGGCGTCGCCCACGAAATCATGGCCGTCACGCTGGTCTTTCAGCGCCACAAACAAGTCGCCCGCAACAAGTGACCGCGTGTCGATGGAAACGCCCGTCGCTTCCCAGGTGTCCGGCCCATGCCCGCCGGTTGCGGCCAATGCCTCAGCTGCAGTCCAAAGAGGTGCCCTGTCGGGGGAAGCCTTGTTCACGTCAGTCATCTCCATCCAATGCGGCAACAGCGGCGCGGGCTTGTTCGGCGTCATCAAAAGGCAAGACCTGATCACCGATGATCTGCCCGGTTTCATGCCCTTTGCCGGCAATCAAAAGCCGATCATCGGGCGACAATGCGTCCACTCCGGTCAAAATCGCCTCAGCTCTGTCGCCGATTTCGATGGCGGTCGCACATGCCGCCAAAATCGCCTTGCGAATATCTGCCGGGTTTTCCGAGCGCGGGTTGTCATCGGTCACGATCACGGCGTCGGCGTTTTCACAGGCTTCGTGCCCCATCATCGCGCGTTTGCCCGGATCACGGTCACCGCCCGCGCCAAAGGCAACGATCAGGCGCCCCGGCGTATGCAGACGCAATGCCTTCAGCGCGGTGGAAAGCCCATCAGGGGTATGGCTGTAATCAACATAGATCGCTGCGCCGTTCGCGCGGGTCGCGACATGCTCCATCCGCCCGGTTACACCAGAAAGCGCGGACAAGGCCGCGAACACCGCCTCGGGTTTTTCACCGGTGCCAATGGCCAGGGCGGCGGCAGCCATCGCGTTCAGCCCCTGAAAGCCACCAATCAGGTCAAGCCGTACGGTTCGCTTGGTGCCGAACCATTCAAGGTCCAGCTCCTGCCCCGCTGCATCAAACCGCGCCGCCGTCAGGCGCAAACCGTTGCGGCATTCGGCAGACTGGCCAAAGGGGATCACACGCAAGCCACGCGCGACAGCCTCATCCCGCGCGTAAACATAACTGTCGTCATCTGCGTTCAGAACCGCTGGCGCGCCTTCGGGCAACAAATCGGTAAACAGGCGCAGTTTTGCGCGCAGGTAATCATCGTAACCGTCGTGATAGTCGAGGTGATCACGGGTGACATTGGTCAGCGCGCCAGCTGACAACACGACGCCATCAAGACGCCCTTGCGCCAACCCGTGGCTGGAGGCTTCCATAGTGGCGTGGGTTACACCTGCGTCCTGCAATTCAGCCAGCAAAGCGTGCAACGTGATTGGCTCTGGCGTGGTGTGGCTCAGCGGTTTCTGCACAGCGCCCTCAACACCCACCGTGCCAAAACTGGCGGCAGTACGCCCAAGTGCGGTGTAAAGCTGGCGCAGGAAGCTCGCGACAGAGGTCTTGCCGTTGGTTCCCGTGATCGCGACAACCGTATCGGGCTGTGCCGCGAAGAACGCCGCAGCAGCATGGGCAAGCTCCATCCGTGGATCGCCCGCAATCAGAAACGGCACAGGGAAATCACCGATGCTGGCGCGCGCGGTTTCTGCCCCCTCGGCGGTGCAGACAACGGCGGATGCCCCCATGCGCAGCGCAAATTGCACAAATTCTGCACCGTCCAGCGTTTCACCCTTGATGGCGAAGAACACGAAACCTGGCTTTGTCTGGCGGCTATCAACACAAAGGCCCGCGACCGACATTTCAGCGTCCGGCGCAGGCCCAAGGTGCGGCAAATCAGCGAGGCCCAGTTCTCGCAGCGTTCTATCCATCATTCCGCCCCCGCATTCAAAAGCGCCGGTCCATTCGCTGCGGGTGGCCGGGGCCGCATCCCCAGAATGGGCGCCAATCGCCTTATCGCAATTCCGGCTGTTGGGGCCGCGGTCCAACCTGCCGTGCGCCGCCACGCGCCGAACTTGTAGACCTCCGCCTCATCAAGGGTAACGATCAGTACATATTTGGGGCGCGATGCCGGAAAAATCGCCGCAAAAGTGTTCAACATCTTATTACGATCATACCCCCCACGAGAGGGTTTTTCCGCTGTGCCGGTTTTACCGCCAACCTCATACCCCGGCACACCAGCCGAACGCCCGGTGCCATCGGCAACAACCGCACGCAGCATTTCACGCACCGCGAGTGACGTTGCCGGGGAAATCACGCGATCTGCTTCTGTCGGGGCAGCGCCACCAAAACGCAAAGTCGGCTCTACCTTCAGCCCTCCGTTCACGAGCGAGGCATATCCCGCCGCCAGATGCAGCGGTGATGCCGCAAGGCCATGCCCGAAAGAAATGGTCATCGACTGCAATCGACCCCAGTTATCGGGCAGCAATGGCTTGCCGAGGCGCGCCTCAGCCAGTTCAATCGGCGTGGCATCCAAAAAGCCAAACTTGTCGAGGAACGCGCGCTGTGCGTCCGGCCCAATCGCAAGGGCAAGGCGCGACGTGCCCACGTTGGAGCTTTCGATGATCACATCCCGCAGGCTCATGCGTGGGGGCATACGGTGAAAATCACCAATCCGGTGCCGCCCCATGCGGATCGGGCCAGCCGTATCCAACATCGTTTCAAGCCCTGCGACACCTTCATCAAGGGCTTGAGCCGCCGCAAACAATTTCATGGTGGAGCCAAGCTCAAACACACCTTCGGCCGCCCGGTTCATCATTGGGCGGGTCAGCTTTACCTTTGGATCATTCGGGTTAGGGCGATCATTGGGGTCAAAGTCTGGCAAAGACACGAGCGCCAGCACTTCACCATTGGTGACATCCATCAGGACGCCCGCGGCTGCAATCGCGTTGAACTGCTTCATGCCAGTGGAAAGCACTTCAGTCAGCGCGGTTTGCGCTGTCAGGTCGATGGTCAGCGCCAGCGGGCGCCCCATGCGGTCCGGGTCACGCAATTCGTCATCAAGCAAACGCTCAACACCTGCAAGCCCCACCAGTTCGGCACTACGGACCGTTTCCTCCGCTGCGCGCGCACCGCCGAGGATATGGGCCGCAATTCGGCCATTGGGGTAGACCCGCGTTTCACGATTGCCAAAGTGAACACCAGGAATGCCAAGGTTATGAGCAGCCTGCATTTCGGAAGGAGATGCCGGGCGCTTTACCCAAACCAGCCCCCCCCGTGTTTCAAACTTGTGGCGCAGCGCAGCCTCGTCGACACCTGCGACGGCTGCCGCAAGGCGACGGGCCGCAACCTCTGGCCGCACACCTGCTTTTTTCATTTCGGGCGGATGAGCATAGATTGACCACGCAGGCAGATCAGCCGCCAAAAGCCGCCCGTTGCGGTCTGTGATAGGTGCCCGGCCCACCCCACCCGTGGCCGCACCCAATGTCAGGCGCGGCTCAGCGGGGTCCATCGCCGCAAGTTGCGCCATACGCAAACCAAGCGCGCCATAAACCATCAGGAACGCAACACAAATGAACCACAGGCGCATTTCCGCCCGTTCATTGCTTTTACGCCGGCGCGCAGCCTTGCGCGCACCGGATGCAGCCGCGCGGGCCGCGCGCACATCACTTGCGCCCGCTTCCTCAGCCATGACTTTCGTCAGTGGGGTATTGTGATCACCACTCATTGATCAAGCGCCACATTCCGCTTGCGAACACGCGCAGGCCGGGGTTGGGGTGACGGCGACAGCGACAAATAGGGCGCAACATCATCAAGGTCGATGATCGCGATGGGCTCCAGCCCATCGTCTGGTGAAGGTTCCGCGACTTCGCTCACATGCGCGAAAATTTCGGGTGTCATCGGGCCGAGGCCCAGTTCACCCCGGTGTTCATCCGCCAAACGTGCGAGGCGCTCTGGCGCATTCAGATACGCCCATTCAGCCTGCAAAACAGTGATGGCCTCACGCTCTCGCACGATATCACGCTGAAGCGCGCGCACGAGTTCCACACGGTCCTGCGTTTCATAGTTCATACGGTAAGACCAGAACGCCATTGCCACGATCATCGCGACACCAACAAGGTAAAGTGCCCCCCTCATCGCGATACCTCCCGCAGGTCAGGCATGACGGGCAGACCAAGCGTCTTGCCCGAAACCGGAGCCGTTGGCGCATCTGTGCGACGGGCTGCGCGCAACCGCGCAGACCGGGCACGGGGGTTCCGTGCCAGTTCTTCGTCTGTCGCGGTGATCGGCTTGCGCGTGATAATCTCAAACCCCGGCACATCGCCCTGTGTCGCCGGCCCATGCCGCGACCCTTGTGGTGCCCGTCCACCACGGGTTTGCAGAAAACGCTTTACGATCCGGTCTTCCAGGGAATGAAAGGTTACAACAACAAGAATGCCGCCAACCTCCAGCAATGCCTCTGCCGCTGCCAGACCACGCGCAAGCTCACCCAATTCGTCATTTACAGCGATGCGCAATGCCTGAAACACACGCGTCGCCGCGTGAGGCTGGCCCGGTTTTGGGCGCGGCAACTGTTTTTCAACGATCGCCGCCAGCGCCAGCGTGGTTTCGATTTTTGACTCTGCCCGCGCAGCCACAATCGCCCGCGCAATACGGCGAGAGGCACGCTCCTCTCCATAGAGATAGAAGATATCGGCTAGTACAGCTTCGGATGCCCGGTTCACGATGTCAGCCGCGCTAATACCACGATCGCTCATCCGCATATCGAGCGGGCCATCTTTCTGAAACGAAAACCCGCGACCCGCCTGATCAATCTGCATGGACGACACGCCAATATCGAACACCGCCCCCGCAAGGCGGCTTTCGACCAGATCATCCAGATCACCAAAGCGCCCCTCGACGATATCAAGACGATCACCGTAGCGACCCGCCCATTTCAGGCCACGTGCGACCGCCTCCGGGTCGCGATCAATCGCGATCAGACGATCAGCGCCCGCATCCAGAATACCCGTGGTATACCCACCGGCCCCGAAAGTACCGTCAAGAAATGTGCCGCCCCGCGCCGGGTCCAGCGTGGCAATCACTTCACCAAGCAATACCGGCGCATGAAGCGCAGATGCCTGGGACAGTGCCGTTTCTTCATACGTCGTCATTGCGCTTGCCCCATGGCAGCTTGGTGACGTGCTCAGCCGCGGCTGCGCGCTGACTGGCCTGAATTTCGTGGTATGTTTCGGGGTGCCAGATCTGAAACGTGCGAACGCGCCCGACGAACAACGCCTCATCAGTGATGCCCGTCAGCGCCCGCAACTCTTCAGGGATAACGATGCGCCCGGTGCTATCCAGCGGCAGTTGCACCGTGCGCGCAACCGTCAGCCCAGCGAGTGCATCATATTCTTCTGAATAGGGGTTCAGCTGATCAAGCGCATCGGCAAGTTTTGTGAAATGCGCCTCGCCAAACCCTTCGATGATCGGGCGGTCACGCACATCAGGCATCAGGAACAACAGCGGGCTATCTTCCATGGCCAGCACTTTGCGAAAGGGTGCCGGGATGGAGACCCGGCCCTTCGCATCGACCTTGTTGGTCGCGCTGGAGGAAAAGAATTTCATCGCCCTCTCGCCCCGCCGTTGGGGCCTCCGCCTTGCTGCCCTTTCGGGCTGTCGAACACGCCCATTCGGGCCGAAACGCACCCCAAAACGGGGCCTTAGATACAGAGTGGGCCACGCACCTGCTCGATGCGCGGCCCTTGTGTCCCTCGACGCTGACTGCTCGCGCCTGCCGCATTTTCGCGGTCGTTAGGCCTGCCAGAGCGGTGGGGCCGGTGCCTGTTTTTGACCTGCCATCTTATGATTATCCGGCCCGTCGCTTCTGATTTGGAGTATTGTGGGAAATCATGGAGAAAATCTACACCGAACTATTATGTTCTATTTCTGTTCTCCAAATTAAATTTTTCACCGCAAGGCTACCACTACATATTGTGGAAATTGTCCTGAAAAACCATATTGAAACCACGCCAAATCGTGATGCTCCCGCGAATCTACACGTTTGACCATTAAATCCCACGCCTTTTTTCCGAATCGCATCATTTTGGCGCGGCAGAGCCGGATTCCACCAAAAAGAGGGGGAACGGTGTTGCGATGGGGAGAGGTTTACAGGGTGATCGAAGACAGCCGAGACGCATGCAGCGCGGTCAATGCCTGAAAGCGAGGCCACGTTGCCGCCCTCGCCGCGAACATTCAGCGATGCTGCTGGATCAAAAACAGGTCAACGCATGGGCGCGAACCGTCGAAAACCGCGGGTCAAACGACCCTGCGCATTCAAAGTGCAAGAGTACACGCACACCAGTCGGTCATAAAACCGTGCATTGATTTCATCTATGAGTTGCGTTTAGCGTTAACCATCATCTGTTCCGAGGGTGCATTTTGACAACATTACTATCCATTACCGAACCATCGCCGGAGGATTGGCCGCGCCGAAAGCGCGTGAAAGACATGCTACGGGCTGCAGAGCAGCGCGGATTGCGTGAAACCCTCCTTATGCATTCATTGTCTCTATTTGGTGCCGAAATCTGGTCATTGGACGATTGCCAACTGGATGTGCTTTCTGCAACATTCGGCACGATCTATTCGCTGCTTGATCGACAGCTGAAAAACAGGGATCTGCACTAGTGGACCGTATGAAGATCATCGAGGAATGGTGGCGCCTGAACGGTGGCGCATTCGTCAATCTTGACGAAATTTTGCCATTTGTCGTGCTTCATAAATTGCCAGAACCCACTGACCTTGCCCCCACGCCCATGCTCATCGGTGCCAAAACCCTACAGGCAAAGGTGATCGGCACCCAAGATCCCGCAGCATTCCGCAGAACGCTGAGCGAATCCTGGACCGGGTATTCCGCTCGCATCGTGGCAGAGCAACAACGCGTAGCGGAACTTGGGTTTCCCGACATTTCGGAAAGCATTTTTCCTTCGAACCTGACAGGTAAAGGGTTCATCTATCGCAGGGGGTTGTTCCCTGTGGTCACAACCGAAAACCTACGCATGCTGATGACCTATACGGCGTCGATTACGTCACACTAAAATCACCTCCCCTTTCGGCGTAGCGTTCAAACAACCACATATATGTCTCACGTGGCATGATGTAGAGCCAATCATCATCCCGCCGTGTGGCAGGCCGATTCACCCATTTGATTGCCGCCGGGTACCCACCCAAGTTTAGGTATTGCGCAGCCAAACCGCGCCGCGCATCCCTGTTCTTTGTAAAATTGTAAATTGTTTCAGGCTGCCATTTCGTTGCAGCAACAGCATAAGCGAGCATGGCAAATGCGCTTATGTCGACCCGATACTTGGGCACCGCATACATATCACCGATGAAGGCAACAGGGCCACGTGCCTCCCGCGCTGCCGGAGGCAGGCCTGACACCTCAAAAGCGTCCTGACCTGCTCCGTAATGACGCCGGAATTGACGTCGCAAAAACCCCGCAAGCCCCTCTTCCCCAACAATAATTTGCCGAACAGCACAGAACCCGATCAGCTGCCCCTTTTCGCGCACCGTAAGATATGCGGCATTGGCGGATGTCAGGTCGCTGGCATTTGGATTCATTTCGGGGTTTACGTGCTTTTTCGGGCTCGCTTCGATTTCAGCGACCAATTTTTCGAAATCGGTGGTTTGTTCAACCTCACGCCCCCCTTTCTTGAGACGCTCAAGCGCGTGAGAGGCAGCAGACAGGATTGCAAGTTCATCATACATTTCGGGTTCTCCGTTAGTGACCCGAAAATCCCTACACCATCAGACAGTGATTGCGCCCGTTGTGCGCGACATGATTGGTAAACGGCTCCAGGTCGTAAATTTCGACTGCGAGCCCATACTTTCAAGAAATAGTTAACCTAATCGCAACACTTTGCGTGTTGGCGGTGGATAAAGTTGTTCAGATGCCGCGGCACATTGCTTTTTCAAGAATGAACTGTCTCTCCCCACGTCCATCATATACTCCGGGGTGAAAGGACAGCAGAAATGACACCACCCTCCCGTCAGCCCATTCAAAAACCCAAGTTTGCCATGCTGGCAATGCTTGCAGGTTTGTCTGTCTTGTCGCTGAATATGTTTCTGCCTGCGCTGCCAGCGATCGCTGTTGACCTTGAGGCGGATTACGCCGTCGTCAATCTCGCGATTGCGGGTTATCTCGGCGTCACGGCCTTGATGCAACTCATCATGGGGCCACTGTCAGATTATTTCGGGCGGCGCCCTGTGTTGCTCGTTGCCTTGGCAATATTTGCGCTGGCATCACTTGGCTGTTTGCTGGCCACCGACATTGTCACGTTTCTTGTTTGCCGCATGGCGCAATGTGCCATCAGCGCGGGGTGGGCGATTTCGATGGCAATGATCCGTGACACAGAAACCGAAGGGCGCGCGGCCAGCCTGATGGGATATGTTTCCATGACGATGGCCGTTGCCCCCATGCTTGGCCCTGTCATTGGTGGGGGTCTTGCCGACGCCTTCGGCTGGCGCGCTTGTTTCACCCTCTATACTGCACTTGGGGGCGGGCTGTTCCTATGGTGCCGGGCCGCTGCGCCGGAAACCAACCAAAACCGTTCCGCAACCTTCAGGGAACAGGCCCGCACCTATCCCATTCTTTTGCGCTCATCGGCGTTCTGGGCATTTTCGCTTTGCATGACCTTTGCCATCGGGTCGTTCTATGCCTTCCTTGCCGGTGCCCCGGTGGTTGCACAAGCCCTCTTCGGCATGTCACCCGGCACCCTCGGGGTTTGGCTCGGTTCAATTACAGCAGGTTTCATGGCGGGCACATTCATGTCCGGCCGTTTTGCCGCCAGCACACCACGCGCAACCATGATCTTGTCAGGGCGCGTGATTGGCTGTGTCGGTCTTTCGGCTGGCCTCTTGGTTGTGCTGACAGGCTACATTGCACCGCTTACCTTGTTTGGTGCCTGTATCTTTGTGGGTATTGGCAACGGGTTGACCACGCCCAGCGCCAGCGCGGGCGCAATGTCTGTTCGCCCGGATCTCGCGGGGGGGGCCTCAGGGCTTCTCGGTGCACTGGTCGTCGCGGGGGGCGCGCTCATCACGACAATAACCGGAACACTTCTGACCGCATTCCCCAGCGCGGTGGCGCTGCTTCTGATCATGCTCAGCTGTGCTGCCATATCGCTCATCGCGGCCTTGGCCATAAAAGCCAACGACAACAAAGCGAAATAGGCACGGATGGCCTGTACGCCGGGTTCTGTCCCCCCAAGGCCGTGGCCAAGGGATAGATAACCATTCATCTGGGACGCCTGTCGCCAGACGCCTCATGCGATCTACCCGGTCAGCGGGGCGGAGGCACCCCTGTCACCCGAAGGTAACAGCCAACCCTATTCGATCTTGCCGCCAGTGGGGCTTGCCATGCCGTCCCTGTTACCAGGGCCGCGGTGAGCTCTTACCTCACCGTTTCACCCTTACTCCCCCGAAGGCGAGCGGTTTCATTTCTGTGGCGCTGTCCCGTGGGTTACCCCAGCCAGGCGTTACCTGGCACCGTGCCTCCGTGCGGCCCGGACGTTCCTCACCACAAGGCCATAAAGCCAAGGGCGCGGTTATCCGGCCATCCGCGCGCATCGTCTACCGCCGAACATGGGGAGGTGGCAAGCCATACTATTCTCACGGGCATCGACTTGTCAGTCTCAGTCTCAAAATATCCGCGCCGCAGGCCAACGCCCACCACGCGGGAAAGCGGCTCACTTTGGCCCAAACAACAAGCATTCCGCATCAGCCAGCACTTCAGAGGTGGTCATGCCGGTAAGCTTGCCCCGGTTTATCCGAACGCATACCAACTCCCCCGGAATTCTCTTCCCTCGCGCAACCACACTATCAGCACCAACAGCGACTCTGATGCCATCAACATGGCTGTTACGTGAAGCGGGAATTTCCACACGCGCCGTGACGACGCCAATCACGGGGCCTTGTACCTCACGCATCTCCCAGACCGTCATCAGGCCCATGCCAACGATCAAGCCGATCACACAGACTTCAAAAACATAGTCCGACAAACCATTGCGAAACAGTCGGGCCAATACTCACCCCGCCCCATTGACCGAGGACAGACCCAGATACCGCAACCGCCCCCAATCAAATTTCGGGCCGGGGTCTACCTTGCGCCCCGGCGCTATGTGCTCATGCCCAACCACGTTTTCAGGCCGAATGTGCCAACGGGCAATAATCTCCCGCAACAAGACTTCCAACGCGTCCATCTGTGCCGCTGGAAACGGGTGAAGGCCATTGGAGTGCCCGGCGTTCATCAACTCAATCCCGATGGACCGCGAATTGATATCAGTCTCGCCGCCCCATTCAGACACACCAGCATGCCACGCCCGCCGCGCCTCATCGACCAGCTGTTCGACATACCCGTCCAAACCAATCAACCAATGCGCTGAAACCTCCGCCGCCGGGTCACACAGGCGCGCGCGCGTTTCATTTAAATCGAGCATATCAGTGTAATGAATAACCACCATATCCGGTGGACCAAGGCGGCGTTCATTGTGATTGGGTGAAGGATAGATTTGCGTCATGTTATCATTCTCGTCAGAATGTCATTCATGTCCAGCCGCCCCTCTCCCCTGCAGAACAGGGTCACAGCTTTTGGTGAGATCGTCGCAGAAAACGCACGTGGCCTGATGATGGGAAACCGCGGCGGGGCCATACACCAGGGTTGGTCCATCAAACGAAAGCAGGCCTCTCGCCATTGGATCATATGCGTCACCGATTTTCGCGGTCGGGCACGAAAGGTCATGCAATCTGGATATACTGAACTGTTCTTCCTGGACGAAGCCACGGCAATGGCCGCCGGGCATCGACCCTGCTTTGAATGCCGCAACAAAGACGCCAAAGCCTTTCGTGCGGCTTTTGGGGCCACATTTGCCGATGACATCGACCGCGTATTGGCTGAAGAACGTAAGGCGCAGCCTTCTGTAACAGAAGCCGCACTGCACCCGGGCACGATGATCGCATCCGGCGAAACAGCTTATCTCTTCACCGCCGATGGGTACCACCCCTGGTCATTCGGTGGCTACGGTGCCGCGCAAGCCGCACCGCCCGATATGCGCCTGCTTACCCCCGTTTCGACCGTGGCGGCGCTCCGCGCGGGGTATCGCCCCCTGATCCACCCGTCGGCGGGCCATTCCGCCGTGGTTTAGGACCACCGGGTTTCGGCCCCCGCGCTTTCATGCCTGACCCTTTGGGTGCCGTTTTTTTGGCGGCGCCGCGATTTTCACCCGTTTCCTGCGCTTTGCCCATGCCCAGCTGATCGCGCAGGATCTTGCCCTTGATCTCCTCGACCCCTCCGGTTGGCAAGTCGCCAAGCTGGAACGGACCGTATGAGATGCGGATAAGGCGGTTCACGCTCAGGCCCACGGCCTCAAGCGCACGGCGAATTTCGCGGTTTTTGCCTTCACGCAAACCGATGATCAGCCAGACATTGGCACCCTGCTGGCGTTCAATTTCCACTTTCATGGGTTGAAATTTTTCGCCGTCAATCTTGATCCCGCGCGTCAGGGGGGCCAAGGTCCGCTCGGTCGGATAGCCATGTGCGCGAACCCGATAGCGGCGCAGCCACCCCGTCGAAGGTAATTCCAGCTTACGCTTCAATTCCCCATCATTGGTCAGCAGGAGCAACCCTTCGGAGTTCAAATCAAGCCGCCCCACGCTCATCACCCGTGGCAGTTCTGGTGGCAGTTTTTCAAAGACCGTCGCACGGCCTTTTTCATCACGCGCGGACGTCACAAGCCCTGCGGGTTTGTTATAGCGCCATAAGCGCATTGGCTCAGCCTCTGCCAAGGCTTCATCATCAACGGTGATACTGTCCGAGAGCGTTACATTAAGCGCCGGGCTGTCAATGCGTTTGCCGTTCACCCTGACACGGCCCGCTTCGATCATACGTTCAGCTTCGCGCCGCGAAGCGACACCCGCACGTGCGAGCCGTTTGGCGATCCGTTCCCCCGAAGGGGTTGTGTTTGGGGTTGATTGTTCAGACATCTCGACGCCTCCAATGCGTGAAGCAGACTTGCCAGCCGCATCTGGCTGGGGTTTATCGCCTTCCATGACCCGTTTCCGCTCTCACATGCAAGATGCACTGATACAGGCGCGCGCTGCCGCCGCACGTGGCGAAACGCCTGTCGGGGCGGTAATCGTCGGCCCTACAGGGGAGATTGTTGCCGCCGCAGGCAACCGCACGCGTGAAATATCTGACCCCACGGGCCACGCCGAGATCATTGCCATCCGCGAGGCCTGCGCCGTTATGGGGTCAGAACGTCTGCCCGGCCATGACCTTTATGTGACACTGGAACCCTGCCCGATGTGCGCCACTGCGATCAGCTTTGCCCGCATTCGCCGGGTCTATTTCGGGGCCAGTGATCCGAAGGGGGGCGGCGTTGATCACGGCCCCCGCATATTCTCGCACGACACCTGCCATCACAAGCCAGAGGTTTACAGCGGCATTGCAGAAGATGAATGCGCTTCTATCCTGAAGGCATTCTTCGCCGCACGCCGCTAGATCGTATCAGTCCCAAAGCCTGTGGAAATGATGAACAGGGCCATGTCCGCTGCCGACGCTCATCAGGTCAGCTTTCCCAATCGCCCCTGCAACATAGGCCTTTGCCGCTTCAACAGCGGCGGTGACGCTCAGGCCCTTGGCCAGACCTGCCGCGAGCGACGATGAAAGCGTGCAGCCTGTGCCGTGGGTATTTTTCGTCGCGACCCGTGGCCCGGCGAACCACGTCGCGCCATCTGGGGTGATCAATACGTCCGGGCTGTCTTCGCAAGTTAGGTGCCCGCCCTTCATCAAGACCGCAGCAGGGCCGAGCGCCAACAAACGCTCCCCCTGTGCGACCATCTCTGCGCGCGTTTCCGCAACCGCTGTGCCAAGCAATGCGGCGGCCTCCGGCAGGTTGGGTGTCAGTAACGTGGCGCGGGGCACCAATCGTAACTTCAGCGATTCCACAGCGGCATCCGCCAATAGCGAGGCACCGCCTTTTGCTATCATCACCGGGTCGAGGACGACCGGGCCGCGATAGTCATTCAGTGCATCAGCAACCGCGTCAGCGATTTCGGCATTTGCGATCATGCCAATTTTTACCGCATCGACACGAACATCCGCGCGCACGGCGGTGATCTGGTCACTTACAAATTCTGGCGGCACCAGATGCACACCGCGGACACCTTGTGTGTTTTGCGCAGTCAACGCCGTGATCGCACACATCCCGTAGACACCATTTGCAGCGAACGCCTTGAGATCAGCTTGCACGCCTGCGCCGCCCGACGGGTCAGACCCAGCGATGGAAAGAGCGTTTGCAATCATATCTTTGCCTTTCTGACCGCATCAACAATCTGTTGCGTTGCCTTTTCAATGTCAGCCTGCCCGCAAATGGCTGATACAACCGCCAATCCCTCTGCCCCCGCATCAATCACCGCTTTTGCATGGCTGGCTTTTACGCCGCCAATGGCCACGGCGGGAATGTCCGTCGCGGCGACCTGTGCGGCAAGGCCTTCGAACCCAACCGCCGGCTCATGGTCAGTTTTGGTAATCGTCGCAAAGACCGGACCAGCACCGACATAGTCAACCAGTGCAGGATCCGCCGCCGCTGCGCGCGCCGGCGTTTCCACTGACAAGCCAAGGATCATATCCGGCCCGATGAGGGCTCGGGCCTTTTCTGTGGCCATATCACCCTGTCCGACGTGAACACCGTGCGCGCCGCAAGCCATGGCCGCAGCAACATCGTCGTTGACGATCAATTTCGCCCCCGTGCCAGCAAGGGCGTCCATCAAGGCCAAGCCAAGCGCCGTCATCTCCGCGCTCGACGCTGTCTTGTGCCGCAACTGAACCATTGTAGCCCCCGACAACGCCGCACGACGCGCCGTCTCTACCATCCCCACTTCGCCGCAGAGGTCTGGGTCAAGCACAAGGTAGACTGACAAATCGAAGGATTTCACGCAGCAGACACCAAATCAGCCGCGGTAAGGGCCTCTGGCGTGATCGTGTAAAGCTCATCCACAAAACGCACTTTCAAAGACCCAGGTGCAACCACGCCCGCGCCCAGTTCTGACCCCGCAGTCGCCCGCATGCCAGCAAGGCCATACAAGGCCAGGGCTGCAACCGCCGCCTCAAAAGGGTCACGGGAAGTCGCCGCAAACGCCCCCATCAGGCACGTCAGGGAGCAGCCAAGTGCCGTCACCAAGGGCATCATGTCGTGCCCGCCAGCAACACGCGCATCGCGCTGACCGTCGGTGACAAAGTCAACCGCGCCGGTCACAGCGACGACAGCACCAGATTTCGACGCCAGTTCACGCGCGGCCCCTTCGGCAGCAGCGACCGGATCACCCGCATCAGCGCCTTTGCCAGAGGCAGCAGCCCCGCTCAGCGCAATGATCTCAGAGGCATTGCCGCGAATGATGCTTGGACGAAGGGCAACAAGATCTTGCGCCGCTTGCGCGCGATATCCGGTTGCGAAATGAGCAACAGGGTCAAGAACCCATGGTTTGCCCGCATCGGTCGCGCCCTTTGCCGCGGCTTTCATCCCCTCAAGCCAATGCGGTGATATCGTGCCGATGTTCACGGTCAATGCGCCCGCAATCGCCGCGAAATCTCCTGCTTCTTCCGCCGCATGGATCATGGCCGGAGACGCACCAGCGGCCAGCACCACGTTGGCGGCAAAGTTCATCGCCACGTAGTTTGTAATGCAGTGAACCAAAGGCGCACCCGCGCGCATTGTCGCCAAGGCGGCGCCCACATCCATTCCCGCAACATTCGTATCAGTCGGCTGTGCCATATCTTTGCTTTCCCTCGTTCGCCAGTCAGAGAGAAAGCAAACACGCCTTGATCGGTGTGGTTGCGACTCCCTCCGCCAGCATGATCTGGTTCAGGTTCAAAGGGTGCTTCTCAGTCCATCAAGTGATGGACGCCCCTGTCATAGGCCCTAGATGGCCGATCTGTTCGCGATTGTCACGCAGAAACCCACAACCGCCGCCCTGTACTAGAGCGTGATTGCCTTCATCACCTCTGGCTCGATGATCTCTGCGCCCGGCACATTCATCTCATCCGCCGACTGTGCCAGCAGCGGGAAGGTGCGATAATGGCAGGGAATGATGGTCTTGAAATCAAAGAACTTGCGGCAGGCATAGCCCGCGCGCGGCGGATCCATCGTGAAATGGCCACCGATGGGAACGATGCCGATATCAGGGGCATGCAAATCAGCAAAAATCGCCATATCGGCCATCACATCAGTATCGCCCATGAAATAGATCGTCTTGCCTTCGCCCGCGATCATAAAACCCGCCTCAGCACCGGTGTAAACGGGCCTGCCATCCACCACCGTAGACGACGAATGACAGGCATTCACCATGGTCACCGCGACGTCACCGAGCATAACGGTGCCCCCTTTGTTAAAACCGACCCCTTCAACCCCTTCGGATTCTGTCATCCAGCTGATCCAGTCGTAAATACCGACCAGCGGCGCACCTGTGGCGTTGGCAATCTCAACCGCATTGCCCGAATGGTCGCCATGGCCATGACTGATCAGTATGTGCGTTGCGCCAGCGATCGCTTCATCGAAACGGGCCTCATCAAAACTGGGGTTACCGCGCAACCAGGGATCAACCAACAAAACCTGGTCACCGATTTCGATGCGAAAACTCGAATGCCCTAGCCATGTGATATTCATTTTCTGACCCCTTTTCCTGATGCAGATGCGGTTGCTTTACAATCGTAACAGACCACAATCAGCGAACAGATCACAAGGCGGCTTTGTCAAATTATTGCATCGAAAGCAGCCGTCGCTTCCCCTGCACCGCCAACGCAAAAAGGTGCCGCGTCGCTGATCGCTTCACCCATGAAGCCCACCAACAACGACGACACCAAATTGCGGACAGAGAGCCTTATTCACCACTCCACCCCTGAAGCTCCGCATCAAAGGCTAACTGATCGCATTTTGTCACTGGCACCGCTCCACCCCTGAAGCTCCCACCACTGACAGAGACGCAGGCCACAACCATCCCACCTTGACTATTCCACCCCTGAAACAAGCTCCCGAATGGTGGTGTTTGCAGTCTCATACATACAGTTGCAAAGCAGGGGCCAGTTTGATTGCCTTGGCAACAGTGGTCGCAAAACCGCCATATGCCTTACGCTTTCCTTAGTATTTCCAATAAAAGCGCGTTCAATCCCACTGCCTTTGCGTCATTTCGGTGCACCGCCTGCACCATTTTGGGAACAGGCAGGGGGGCGAGGCCGGCTTGCCTCAAGCTGCGCCCAATTCCTCGCCCCGTGCGCGGGCCGCTTCGACGGCCTCCGTCATCATGGTTTGAAAACGCCCCCCCTCCATCATCACTGAAAGGGCTGCCGCCGTCGTACCGCCGGGGCTTGTGACCTGTTCGCGCAGCGTACCCGGTGGCGTTTCCCCCATAGCGGCAAGCTTGCCCGCGCCCATTACGGTTTGCAGCGCAAGCTGGGCAGACAAGTCCGCTGGCAGGCCAGCGGCCTCCCCCGCCGCGCCGAGACATTCAATCAGGTGGAACACATAGGCCGGGCCTGAACCGGACACCGCTGTAACCGCATCCATGAGGTTTTCTTCGTCAATCCACGCCACCTCGCCCGAAGTGGCAAGCAGACGATCCGTCAGGCCGCGCGCGCGGTCGCTGACCTCTTCGGTGCCATAACAAACCATCATACCCTGACCGATGGCCGCAGGTGTATTGGGCATGCAGCGGATAACCGGGGCAGCCCCGCCCAGCCCCTGTCGCAAGGTATCGACTGTTACTCCGGCAGCAACCGAAACAAAGGTCGTATCGTAATGCGCATAATCAGGCAGAACACTGGCCATCACCTGCGGCTTGACAGCCAGAAAGACAAGGTCAGGCATGACACTTGCAGGAACCGCTGAAACCTTGGCAAAGACCTGTGCGCCCAATGCGGCGGCGGCCTCTCGCAGGTCAGCATCCGGCTCAACAACAAGCGCCGAAATATCGCTTGAGTTCTTCAACCATCCTTTGAGCATCGCGCGGCCCATGTTTCCGCATCCGACCAGCATCACAGTATCTGACATGACGTACCTTTCAATTTTTCCGTATGGTGTAGCCGCGCCTCGCCACCGCCGTCAAACGACGTTATGAATGGGCACCCCGCAGAAGGACACGCAGGACGATATGACTGAAAACCTGTATTTCCGCATCAAAGACAATGGCGCGACCGTGTTTCGCGTTGAGGACGAAAACCGTCAACGGCGGATGGACTTTCAACCCATTGCCGAAGCGAATACCCGCAATGGCGACATCAAGCCCCGCAAGGACGCCAACATGTCGGACGCCGAGAACGCAGAGATCACCAACTGGATCGAAATGCGTCGCGCGGCGTTGCGAGAGCGTGAAACAACTAATGCACAGCTTACGTTGGAACAGATCAACGCCTCTGCAAACTGGTTTTCAGGCAAGCCTGACATCCCGACCGCAGAAGCCTTTGCCGATGACATGCTGCTCGCCCTGCATGATTTGCGAAGTGCGATCGTCCGGTTCAAATCCAAGAATATGACCGATGACTGACATGAGCCACGGTCAGCTCAGCACCTCATAAAGCGCCAGAATATTGCGCTGGAGCGGCTGAAAATTGTCATCAGAAGCCAGAATCAGGTGCAACCGCCCGTCGACGGACAAAAAGGCAGCAGCTTCGAGATTGTCCGCCGTTCGCCCGAGGTGAAGCAAGACTTCATCGCTTTCCGGCAGGGCTCCCGTGCCCCAGACTACGCGCCGGATGCGGGTTCGGAACCCTGCGAGCAGGCCAAAACGCCGCTCAACCAGATAAAGCGCCCCGTCAGGCGCAAATGCCGCCGTCGTCACAGCATAGGCGTCTTTACGCGGCAGCGCCTTGTGCGCCCACTCCACACCGTTCCAGATGAACACCGGAAAAGGTGTGGTTTCACTCCACGAACGCTCCGCTATCGCCCAGATTTGCCCCTTTGCATCCTGCGCGACCGCCTCCAGACCACCGTTGGAGCGCAGCTTTTCCCAATCAGGGTGGCGCAAGGTTTCCACCGCCGGGCCGCCCGGCTCGTCATAGCGCGCGATGCGGTGATCGCCTTCAAAAGACACCCATCCGCCCGGCGCGATATCTTCCGCGTCTTGCCCGCGTTTGCTCAATGC
>JBMYXS010000022.1:0-47972 GCA_049608645.1 Pikeienuella sp.
TTCCTGGCAGGTGTGATCCCCGGTATGTTGAGCCTGGCCGGCTTTATCCTGACGGTGATCATCTGGGTGCGTCTGCGCCCCGGCGTCGCCCCCGCCGTTACCGTCGAATACACCCGCAAGGAAAAAAGAGACGCCGCGATCAAGGCATGGCCCGCGATCACGCTGATGACAATTATCATCGGGGGCATCTATGGCGGTATCTTTACCGCCACCGAGGCCGCCGCCGTCAGCCTTGCGTTTGTGACGCTGTTCGGCTTTTTCGCCAAACGCCTGTCGTGGGCGAATTTTGTGGTTTCCATGCGGGAAACCGCGTTCCAGTCCGCTGCGCTGTTTTTCATCGCCGTAGGCGCGAAAATCTTCGTCTCCTTCGTGTCGCTGACAGGTGTGACAAGCCAGTTGGTTGATCTGGTCGCCGCGTCAGGGTTGGAAAACTGGCAGGTGCTGCTGTGCATTGTGTTCATGTATCTGATCATGGGCATGTTCCTTGACCCCATTGGCACCATGCTTTTGACGCTGCCGTTTGTGGTGCCCTTGGTTGAGGGCATGGGCTTTGACCTGATCTGGTTCGGCGTCATCGTCATCAAGCTGCTGGAAATCGGGCTGATAACACCGCCCGTGGGCCTGAATGTCTTTGTCATCAACAGCGTGGTCGGCAAACAGGCACAGGTGCACACGATCTTCTTTGGCGTGATGAAATTCCTGGTGCTGGACATCGTCGTCCTGCTCCTGCTGCTTGCCTTCCCGATCCTGTCGCTGTTTGTTCCAAACTCGATGTTCTGAGGCATCAGGGCCAGTGTGCGGAAACGCGCGCCGCTCAAAGCACAACAAGGGTCCGACAATGTCGGGCCCTTTTTTGGTTTCCTGCTGGCAGTTCAGTCAGACAAGGTTTGGCAGGGGGCCAAACCTCATGCGGCGAGGGGGAACGATCCGATCACCGTCAGCCTGCCGTTGGCAAGGGATACGACCTCCAGGCTGCGGATCGTCGCCTTAATCGGGAACCTGCCAATGGATGCCACGTCAACCGCTTCCAACACTGAGCGATCCACATTCGTCGCCACTGTCATATGGGCTTTATATGGGATGTCGGTACGCTGCTCCGAACGGTGCGGCCCGTCGTAAAGGTGCTGATGCAAGGCTGTAACACGGTCAGTGCCACTCGAAGGTACAAGGAATATTTTATGCGTCTTTTCAAACGGGTCATAAACGATTTCCCAGCTTGAAAATTCAACGCAGAACATTGTTGTTCGCCTGGCCACCCGTTCGCAATGTTCAGCAATTTCTGATGGAGTTGAATTTTGAACGCCGAAAACAAGCGTGATGTGTGGCGCAACAAGCTTCGCCCTGTCAGGTTCATGGGCACAGCGAAACGCCAGAATTGACCGCCATATGGCAGCTTCGAATTCTGGGTAGCCAGAACATAGATCATACCTGAACGCTGTGGCATCAGCCCGGAAAACTCAAGGGCGGTCCTGCCCCCCTCTCCTGGCTCAAAGGGCCAGTACCAACCGTTTGGTTTTGGAGCGTGAGCAACAGACAGTGATGCGCGCGCCCGATGCTTTTTCAACATCGGTTTGCACCAGATCGCGGTGGTCGGGCATCCCCTCCACCACGGGGGTCAGGCAGGTGCCGCATACACCCGATTGGCAGGAAACCTGCACATGGATGCCGTTTTCGGCCAGCTTTTGGGCAATCGTCTCGCCCGGTTGTACATCAAACGTCTTGCCAGATTTCTGCGCCACCACCGTAAACGGCGCGCCATCGGTGTTTACCTCTGCGCCGAACCGCTCAAGGTGGATGCAATCACCATCCCAGCCGTTGTTTTCAGCCGATTGCACGACAAAATCCATGAACCCATTGGGGCCGCAAACATAAAGGTGCCGGTCAGGTGCCGCCCCTGCCAATACGGCGTTGATATCAAGCAACTGGTCTTTTGGCCCGCTATCGACATGCACTTGTACCTTGTCACCAAACCGCGCCAGTTCATCGGTGAAGGCCAGACGATCAGCGGTGCGCCCGCAATAATGCATCTCCCACGACGCGCCGGAGGCTTCCAGCGCATAGGCCATATTCAGCATGGGTGTGATGCCGATACCCCCCGCGAACAGCACGCTATGCGCCGCATTCTCCCCCATCGGAAAATTATTGCGCGGGCGGCCAATGCGCACGGTTTGCCCGGCCTGAAACTGATTATGGATAGCGGTCGAACCACCGCGCGAGGTGGGGTCAAGCAAGATGCCCAACCGATAGCGTGACCGATCCGCCGGGTCACCCGTCAGTGAATATTGCCGGATCACTCCCGATTTCACATAGACATCCACATGGGCGCCTGCGTCATAGCCGGGCAGTGCGGTGCCATCACTGCTGGCAAGCTCCAGCGCGATGATGTCGGTGGCAACCGTCTTGCGGCTTGTCACCACAACATCCAGCCACGGGTTGTCTGTGGGGTTGTCTTTTGCCTTTTGGCTCAGGGTGTCGGCGGCCAGATGCACCTTGACGGGCATGGTGGCAAAGGCGCGGATGGTGTTGTTCATCGCGACGGTGGGTTCGGCCAACAGCTCAAACCGTTCAACACGGCGGCGCAGGGCCTCCAGCAGCAGAATGATCTCCCGCCGCGCGAGGTGCATGCCCATGCACATATGAACGCCCTGCCCAAAGCCGAGGTGATCATGCACATCGCGCGTTACGTCATAACGGTCCGGGTCGGGGAACTTGCGCTCATCACGATTGGCGGAGGCATAAATTACGATCACGCGCTTGCCTGCCGGAATCCTGTGCCCGGCAATGTCGCTGTCTTCGATAACATAACGGGTAAAGGCGCGGATGGGGGAGGCCATGCGCACGGCTTCTTCCACCGCATTGGGGATCAGGCTGGCGTCTTTGCGGATCATATCCCACTGGTCAGGGTGATCAGCGAAAAACTTGATGATCTGCCCGGTCGTGGAAATGGTGGTATCGAGCGAGGGGTTTATGTAATCGCGCATCAACTGCGCGCAGGTTTCATAGGAAATGCCGCGCTCTGGGCCGACCTCAAATATCCGCTTGGCCCAGCCACCGTCTTTCAGTTTTTCCGGGCGGCCATATTCCAGCAGAAAATTGCGCAGGTCTTTCAGATCTTCGAACGCTTGCGCGGTGCGGGCGTTTTCGGTGCCAAACAGGTTGAATGTGGCTGAGGCCCATTTCAGCATTTGCTGGGGGTCAACCGCTTGCGGCAGGCCCACCAGTTCAGCCACGATCGTGACGGGCAGATATTGCGCAAAATCGGCAATCGCATCAAATTCACCACGGGCGCACAACGTCTCGATCAGGCCGTTGGCGGCGGTTTCCAACATTGGTTCAATCTCTGACAACGCGCCGGGCAGAAGTGGCTCTGACGTAACAGCACGGGTGCGGTCATGCTCCGGCGGGTCGGAATTGAGGGTGGAGCCGACCAGAATGTCATTCACCTTTGGGATCGGTGACACCCCGCGCGAGCTGACAAAGCGCAATGGCTGTCGCAGAACCGCGCTTACCTCCTGATAGCGCGACAAGGCATAAAGGTCATGCCGGGGCAGATAGACCACCGGGCCAAGGGCGCGTAGCTGCGCATAGACCGGATAAGGGTCGCGGATTACGTCATCGGCATAAAAATCAATATCGAGGGCCGGAGTAGTCGTCATTTCGCGCTCTCATCCGTCGTCACACGCAGCCCCTTCAGGCCCAGCCCGTCAGACTGGTTGAACGCGCCCATGCCCCCATCAATGGCAATATCGGCACCCTTGATCCAGTGCGAAGCGGGGGAGAGCAGAAAGGCGGCAACCTCTGCCACCTCGTCGGCATTACCGGGGCGCCCTGCCCGTTCAACATTTCTGGCCATTGCCGCGCCAAAGACACGCTGAAAATCGCCCAGAATGCCGGTGGAGATACCGCCGGGGCTGAGCGAGTTGATACGCAGGCCGCGCTGCACCATCGCCTCCGCCTCTGCCACCGTCCAGAGGATCACTGCCTCTTTCGTCAGATTATAGCAGCGGGTGGCGTCGATTGCCTCGTCAGCGACAAAACCCGCCAGTTGATCGCGTGAGGTCAGCGCCCCAAGGCGTTTGACCTGTTCCAGACCCTCGCGCCAGCCGTGGCCCGCGCGGCTCGCCATATTCACGATCGACGCGCCCGCGCGGAGATGGGGCAGCATCGCGGTGGTAAAGGCCCGCGTGCCAAGGAAATTGACCTGAAGGATCGTCTCCTCCAACCCGTCACGCGGCGGCAGGCCCGCGTTGTTGCACAAGCCATCAAGCGGCTCATCCCTGCTGGCAGCGGCGGCGGCGGTGATGCTGTCAGGGTCATTGAGATCAAGGGGAATGAAACGGTCTATGTTTTCGTGGGTTTCGCGAATGTCAAAGCCGATGATGCGGTGGCCCTGCTCCTTCAATATCCGTGCCAGTTCGGCACCGATGCCGCTTGCAACGCCCGTGACTGCGTAAGTTGACTGAACCATATCGCGCCCCCCATCTTGGTAGGGGCAGCTTAATGGCTGACCTTCGAAAATGGAATGGCGATGTGCCCTATCCGTCTCTGCCCGGCTCGTTCGGGTTACTGGAAAACAGCGCAATCTTGTTGCCCTGCGGGTCGCGCAGATACGCCACATAAAACTGCGGGCCATAGGATGCGCGGAACCCCGGTTGGCCCTCATCCTGCCCACCTGCGGCAAGGGCGGCGGCATGAAGGTCGCGCACCTGCGCCTGGGCCGTTGCTTCAAAGGCGACCATGGCACCATTCCCCGCCGATGCCGGGCGCCCGTCAAAGGTTGGTTTGACATAAAAATCCGGCAGCGTTGGCCGCTGCCCCGGCGGAACAGGCAGGGCAAAGCTCAACCCCTCCGGCCCCTCTGTCAGCCCATAGCCGAGGGCGGGCAGGAACGCTGAATAAAACGCCCGCGCCCGCGCGATATCATCAGCCCCAACCGTGACATAGGCAATCATCGCCGCGCCGTCCTTTCGCTTGATCGCGTGTTCGCGCGACCCTAACCCATGTTGCCCAGCCAATCGCCCCAAAACGCAAAAAAGGGGCCAGATGCACTGCACCCGGCCCCTTTTCCATCTTGTTGCCCCTGCCATCATCGGCAGGGCATGTGCCTGTGCCTGCGGCCAAGCCTAGACGATTGTTGCCTCGGTGGAGGCGCGCAGTTCCTCTTCGGTCACGCCATCGGCGCATTCGACGATGCGCAACCCGCCTTCGACCACATCGAGCACACCAAGGTTGGTGATGATGCGGTCAACCACTTTCAGGCCGGTCAGCGGCAGGGTGCATTCTTTCAGCACCTTGCTGACGCCATGCTTGTTGGTGTGGTCCATGACCACAACCACACGGCCAACACCTGCGACCAGATCCATCGCGCCGCCCATGCCCTTGACCAGCTTGCCGGGGATCATCCAGTTGGCAAGGTCGCCATTTTCCGCCACTTCCATCGCGCCAAGGATCGCCATGGCAATCTTGCCGCCACGGATCATGCCGAAAGACTGTGCGCTGTCGAAATAGGCGGTCTGGGGCAGTTCGGTGATGGTCTGCTTGCCCGCGTTGATCAGGTCAGCGTCGATTTCATCTTCGGTCGGGAACGGGCCCATGCCCAGCATCCCGTTTTCAGACTGCAACGTCACCTCAACCCCTTCGGGGATGTAGTTGGACACCAGCGTCGGAATGCCGATGCCGAGGTTTACATAGGTGCCGTCTTCAAGTTCCTGCGCCGCACGAGCGGCCATTTGGTTACGATCCCAGCCCATGATTATGCCTCCTCGCCGGTACGTGTGGTGCGCTGCTCGATGCGCTTTTCATGTTCACCCTGTACGATGCGGTGCACATAAATGCCCGGCAGGTGAATGAGATCGGGGTCGAGCGAGCCGGTCGGCACGATTTCTTCAACCTCTGCGATGCAAACCTTGCCGCACATTGCGGCTGGTGGGTTGAAGTTGCGGGCGGTTTTGCGGAACACGAGGTTGCCGGTTTCATCCGCTTTCCACGCTTTGACGATGGAAAGATCAGCAAAGATGCCCTCTTCGAGGATGTAATCCTCACCGCGGAAAGACTTCACTTCCTTACCTTCGGCAATCACGGTGCCCACGCCGGTTTTTGTGTAGAAACCGGGGATGCCCGCACCGCCCGCGCGCATGCGCTCCGCCAATGTGCCTTGTGGGTTGAACTCAAGCTCCAGCTCACCGCTGAGGTATTGGCGCATGAATTCCGCGTTTTCACCCACATAGGACGAGATCATCTTCTTGACCTGCTTGGTCTGCAACAGGATGCCGATGCCAAAGTCATCAACGCCCGCGTTGTTGGATGCAAACGTCAGATCCTTGGCGCCGTTTTCCTTGATGGCCTGCAACAGCAATTCAGGGATGCCGCACAGACCAAAGCCGCCTGCAGCGATCAACATGCCGTCCTGGATAACCCCGTCGAGCGCCTCCGCGGCGGAACCGTATATCTTCTTCATGCTACTACCTTTCGTAGTCCGAGTATTTCACGCGCCTGCTGCCAGGTGGCGACGGGGCGCTCATATTTTTCGCAGAGATCAACCGCGCGCTGAATCAGTGCTGCGTTGGAGGGTGCGAGTGTGTTGCGGTCTAACCGCACATTGTCCTCAAGGCCAGCGCGCGTATGGCCACCCTTGGCGATTGACCATTCATTGACCGTCAACTGCCCCGGCCCGATGCCCGCCGCACACCATTGCGCATCAGGCGCAAGGCGTTTCAGGGTTTCGATATAGAAATCAAAGATCGGCTCATCCACGGGCATGGCGTTTTTCACGCCCATCACGAATTGCACGTAAAGCGGGCCTTTCAGGCGCCCATCAGCGGCCATGCGGGTGGCCTGCACGATATGGCTGAGGTCAAAGGCCTCAATCTCTGGCTTTACGTCGTATTTCAGCATTTCCTCAGACAGCCAATCCACCAGATCGGGGCTGTTTTCGTAAACGCGCGTCGGGAAATTATTGGACCCCACCGCCAGCGAAGCCATGTCAGGGGCCAGCGACAGCATCCCCCCCCGGTCACGGCCCGAACCAGATCGCCCGCCTGTGGAAAGCTGCACGATCATGCCGGGGCAATGCTTTTCCAACCCCTCCTTCAAACGGCCATAGCGTTCGGGGTCGGCGGTGGGTTTGCCTTCGTCGTCACGCACATGGCAATGGGCGATGGTCGCACCGACCTCAAACGCCTCATGCGTGCTTTCGATTTGTTCAGCGATGGATATGGGCACCGCCGGGTTGTTTTCCTTGGTGGGCAGGCTGCCGGTGATGGCAACACAAAGGATGCAAGGATCAGACATTGAAGCCTCCTGAATTGGTGGGCACTTCATAAACCGACGGGTGCCGCAGGGGAATGCCTGCGGGCGGTATCATCCGGCAACAGACCGTTCAGATATCGAAAAAGATCGTCTCATCCGGCCCTTGCAGGTGGATATCAAAACGATAGGTGCCATCGGCCTGCTTTTTCGCGAGCAAGGTGGGGATGCGGTTTTGATGTTCAATGCGGGTCAGAATCGGGTCTGCCGCATTTGCCTCTGGCTCATCCTCAAAATAGATGCGGGTGTGAAGGCCCACATTGATGCCACGCGCCACGACCCACGCGGTGATGTGCGGGGCCTGCATACGCCCATCGGGAAAGGGCACCGCGCCGGGTTTGACCGTCTCGAAGGTAAACTCCCCCGTGTCCATATCACCGGGGGAGCGGCCCCAGCCGGTGAAGTTCGGGTCCGCCGTGCCGCGCGTTTCATTGGCAGAGGGGAAAAGCCCCGCCGCATCAGGCTGCCATACCTCAATCATCGCGTCGCGCAGGGGTGTGTTCATGCCGTCATAGACAATACCCTTGATGGTGATTTCCGTGCCCTGCACGGGGCCGGTTTTCATCACGGTGCCAAGATCGCCACCGTAAATATCTATCCCCGCAAAATTGGGCGTGCACCCGATATGCACATAGGGGCCAGCGGTCTGGCTTGGGCTTTCGCGCAGATCATCAAGCGATTGTGCCATGGTCAAAGCCCCTCCGGCCGGTTTTCAAAATAGGTCTGGCGCCGCCCGCGCAGTACCATGTCAAATTTATACGCAAGACTGTCCATCGGCACCGTGCGGTTCATATCAAGCGGCGCGGTCAGCGCATCGACCGCTTCCTGGCTTTTCAGCACGCCAACGATGGGGCAGCGTTTGATCAGCGGATCGCCCTCAAAATACATCTGCGTGATCAGCCGTTGCGCGAACCCGTGACCAAACAGCGAGAAATGGATATGCGCCGGGCGCCAGTCGTTCATGCCGTTGGGCCAGGGGTAAGGGCCGGGCATGATCGTGCGAAATTCATATGAGCCATCCTCGCCCGTAATCGTACGCCCGCATCCGCCGAAGTTGGGGTCAAGCGCCGCAAGATAGCTTTCCTTTTTGTGGCGATACCGCCCGCCCGCGTTGGCTTGCCAGAACTCCAGCAACGCCCCCGGCACAGCGCGCCCGTTTTCATCCAGCACACGGCCATGCACGATAATGCGCGGGCCAATCGCGCTTTGCCCGGCTTGCGCATAATTGTGGATCAGGTCGTTATCCAGCTCTCCCAGCATATTGTGCCCAAACACGGGCGAGGTTTCTTCGCTGAGTGTTGAGGGGAACGACAACAGCGCGGCCTGCGGACTGCGTTTGACGCTGGTTTTATAGGGCGGCGTCAGCGCGTCGGGCTGCCATGCGCGGTCACGCGGGATGAACCCGCCCGGTTTTGACGGCGTGTTGCGGAGGGTCATAGGGTTATTCCCATTTCTGCATAGGTCTGTTTGGCCAGTTTGATCGCATGATTGGCCTTTGGCACGCCTGCGTAAACCGCAACATGCATGAAGGCCTGCAAAACATCCTGCGGCGCGGCCCCGGTGTTGGCGGTGGCGCGGATGTGCATGGGGATTTCGTCAAAGTTCCCGGTGGCGGCCAGCAGCGCCAGCGTCAGCATAGACCGCTCCCGCTTGCTGATACTGTCATCTGTCCACAGCGTGCCCCACGCCCCTTCGGTGATCATGGTCTGAAATGGTTCATCAAAGGCAGATTTGTTTGCCTCTGCCCGGTCAACATGGGCATCGCCCAGAACGGCGCGGCGCGTGGCCATGCCCTCATCAAAACGATCGGTCATCGGCGGGTTCCTTTTCCATCACGCATCAATACGGCAGCCCCACATAGTTCTCCGCCATCGCCTGCTGCGCTGCCTTGTTGGAGCGTAGAAACTCCAACTCCGAAATCTGGATTTTCAGGTCAAATTCAGATTGGTCAGGGTAACGATGCATGAGCGAAGAGAACCACCAGCTGAACCGCTCTGCCTTCCACACCCGTTTCAGGGCCTTTTCGGAATAGCTGTCGATGCCATCGGTGCTGTTGTTTTCATAGAAATCGCGCAGGCCATTATAAAGGTAGTGCACATCGGACGCCGCCGTGTTCAGCCCCTTGGCCCCGGTGGGCGGCACGATATGGGCCGCATCCCCGCACAGGAACAGCCGCCCCCACCGCATCGGTTCGGTAACGAACGAGCGCAGCGGCGCGATGGATTTTTCAATGCTTGGCCCGGTGACAAGATTGGCCGCCTGATCGGCGGGAATACGGCGTTTCAGTTCCTGCCAGAACGCTTCATCTGTCCAATCTTCCGGCTTGTCGCTCAGCGAGCATTGAATGTAATATCGGCTCAGGTTTTCGTTCCGCATGGAACACAGCGCAAACCCACGCGGAGAGTTGGCATAGATCAATTCATGGTTAACGGGCGGTGTTTCCGACAGGATACCGAGCCAGCCAAAGGGATAGATCTTTTCATATTCGCGGCGCACATCCAGCGGGATCGCCTGACGGCTGACCCCATGGAACCCATCACACCCGGCGACAAAATCACAATCGAGCCTGCGGGCCTGTCCATCAACAGTGTAATAGACATGGGGCGTGTCGGTATCGGCACCCTGAATGACCACATCTTCAACATTGAATTCGATCTTGCCGCCTGCTTGCTCCCGCGCGGCATAAAGATCGCGCGTCACCTCGGTCTGGCCATAGATGACAACGGGCGTGCCGGTGTGTTCGCTGAAATCAACGCGGAACAACTCATCGCCATAGGATATCAGCGTGCCGTCATGGGCGATGCCTTCGGTGTGCAACCGTTCGGCACAGCCGGCCTCCTCCATCAGTTTGATGAGGCCCTGTTCAAGAACGCCCGCGCGGATGCGGCCCAGCACATAATCCTTGGTCTGGCGTTCCAGCACCACGCTTTCAATACCACGGGTATGCAAAAGCTGCGAAAGCAACAGGCCAGATGGCCCCCCGCCGATGATCGCGACCTGTGTTTTCATGGCATCTTCCCCCTTGCGTTAACGCTGTTGCACATATTTTTTTGCAGCATCCGTGCTGGCGTTCGGAATATCAGATTGGGCGTGTCCCCGGCAAATCGCGCGCTGAATGATGGCCTGTCGCCGCAATCACCTTGCCCGGTAAATTCCAGACCCCGCGCGCGACCGGAACAGCGGGGAAAGCGAAAGGGCGACATTTGGAAAAAGAGGCGGGTTTACCAACCCGCGCGCTCAATCCTCTGCGATATCTTCCAGCCACAGTTCCGGCTTTTCGGCCACGAACCGTTTCATCAGCGCGATGCAATCGGCATCATTGACCACAATCACCTCTACCCCCTTGGAGCGGAGGAAGTCTTCGTTGCCGCCGAAGTTTTCATTCTCGCCCACAACAACGCGCGGGATGCCAAACTGGATGATCGTACCAGAGCACATCATGCAGGGCGAAAGCGAGGTATAGAGCGTGGTATCGCGATAGGTTTTCTGGCGGCCCGCCTTGCGCAGGGCGTCCATCTCGCCGTGGGCGATGGGATCACCTTTTTGAACGCGCTGATTGCGCCCTTGCGCGACCAGATCACCACCACGCGCCAGCACTGACCCGATGGGGCAGCCCCCTTCGTCGAACCCGGCCTTGGCCTCTTCATAAGCCAGGCGCAGGAATGCGGCATCAGTCTCGTTCAGCATGATCTACCCCAAGTATGATTCTGCCCCGAGCATTATTCAGCCCTGTGGGCCGGAATAATAAGGCAGGTTTTCAGTGCGGGGCGTCCACGCACCCGCTGCTTCCTTATCAAGGTGGTCGGCAATTTCCGCAAGCGGCGCAAACCAGACATCACGTTCATTCAGGGTTTTTTCCAGCCATTTCTCCACCAGCCGCCAGCGCGCCAGACGCCCGGTCAGAAAGGGATGAACGATCAGCATGAAGAAACCACCCGCTTCATATTGGGCTTCAAATTCTTCCCAGAACCCGGCCAACCCCGCAGAGGGGCCGCGCACCGGCATCATATAGCCGATCTCATCAAAATGGGCGAACGGGGGCCAGTCATCCGTGCCCCAATGCACCGGCATTTCCCAAAGCGCACCTTTGTCGGTGGTCATGCGATAGGGAATATCATCCGCCATGAGCGAGCTGTCATAGCGAAAGCCCCCCGCGATCAGCAGGTCGATAACCTCTTGCGTGACATTGTAGACCGGGGCGCGGTACCCCTCCGGCGCCTTGCCGACGATCCGCTTGTGCGCGTCCATCGCCTTTTGAAAGGCTTCGACCTGATCGGCACCCCTGGTTTCAATCGGGTCTTCGTGAATCCACCCGTGGTGGCCAATTTCATGGCCCCCCTCAAGAATGGCTTCAACCGCGTCGGGGTATGTTTCCAGACACCAGCCGGGAATGAAAAACGATTGTTTCAGCCCCAGCCGTTTATAGGTGTCCAGAATGCGCGGTATCGCGACCGTCGGTCCATAGCGGCCCATTGAAATCGGGTAAAGACGATCATACCCGTCCTTTGGCCGCGCGATCTGGATAAGGCTGTCGGCATCCATATCGAAGGTGATCGCGCAAGCGCACCGGGCGCCATTTGGCCAGGAGACGGGGTTCTGAATCATGTGGTTTCTGGCAGAACGTGGGTGTTGGCCAGATCCCACCGCAGGTGGAAATTACCGCCCGCATGCACATCAAGATCACCAAGCGCGCGTTCCTGCACCTGTACCTTGAATTCCGTGCCATCCGCGCCCTCAAGGAACAGGGTAACGACGGAGCCGATGAATTCCTCGGAAATCAGCGTGGCTTCGATGCTGCCAGGCGTGGCTTCGCGCGAAATTTCAACAAGGTCGGCAGACACGATCATGGTGCCGGGGCCAGCGGGCGCATTTTCCACCGCAAAGGTGCCAACGCCCGTTTCCATCGCATCACCAGCGGCGTTCACCACGCCCTTGATGATGTTATTGCGGCCCACGAATTCGGCAACAAAGCGGTTGGCCGGCGCGCGGTAAATATCCCGCGGTTCGCCCACTTGCGCAATTTCACCCTGAGACATGATCACCACGCGGTCAGCCATGGCAAAGGCCTCGGACTGGGAGTGGGTCACATAGATAAAGGTGATGCCAAGCTCTTTCTGCAACCGGGTCAAAACCCCCTGCATTCGGATGACAAGGTGCGCATCCAGCGCCGACAATGGCTCATCCAGCAGCAGGATTTCCGGTTCCGTCACCAATGACCGGGCCAGCGCCACACGCTGTTTCTGACCACCGGACAGGGTTTCGACGTTGCGTTCCGCGAACTGGCCGATCTCCATCCGGTTGATCCATTTCATCGCCCGCTCACGACGCTCCGCCGCTTCGACGCCGCGCATTTTCAGGCCGAACTCCACGTTCTCACGAACATTGAGGAACGGGAACAACGCCAGCGATTGCCACACCATTGGTGTGTCACGCTCATGCACGGGCACGGTGTTCATCAGCTTGCCACCGATGCGAATTTCGCCCGATGTGGGCTGTTCCAACCCGGCCAGCATGCGCAGGGTGGTGGTCTTGCCACAACCCGATGGCCCCATGATGGCGATGAACTCGCCCGCATTGATGGTCAGGTCAGCGCCTTTAACGGCGGTGAAATCACCAAAGTGTTTGGCGACATTTTTGAGAACGACAAGTGGTTCGGTCATGAACGGCTCCCGCTGACACGCGAAATAAAGAGTAGCTGCGCCAATACGACGAGCGTCATGGAAACGCCGAACACGATCGTGCCGATGGCGTTAACCTGCGGATCAATATTACCCTGAACAATCTCAAGGATGATCACAGGTACAGTTTTGTTGAGGCCGGAAACGAACCAGGCCACAGCGAATTCATCGAAGGAAATCGCGGCTGTCAAACACAGCGAGGCCATGATGGCCGGCTTGCAGAAGGGAAAGATAACCTCCCGCACCGTGCGCCATTCTGATGCGCCCAGGTTCCACGCCGCCGCCTCAAGGTCCGCATCCATCTGGTTCAGACGCAGGCGAATGATGGCCATGGCGAAGGGGGCGGTCAGAACCGTGTGGGCGATCACGATGCTCCACAACTGTCCGGAAACCCCAAGCTTGGAGAACCACGCCAGCATGGCCAGCGCCATGATGATCAGCGGAATGGTCGGCGGCAACAGCACAAGGGCAAGATATGGTCCCTTGAAGCGAAAGTTGAACCGGTAATCCGAATACGCCGTGCAGAACCCCAGTATCGTGGCCAGCACACAGGTACAGACCGAAACGATAAGCGACCCGCGCGCGGCTTCCCAGACATCAGGGTCCGCAAAGATCGTCTCATACCAGTGCGTCGTGAACGAGCCGAGCGGGATCGTCGGAAAACGGTCGGAGTTGAACGAAAAGATGATCGACATGACGATCGGTGAAAAGACGAAGATGAACACCGCGACCAGCCACGCGCGAAGCACCCATGTTACAGCTTGCTGCTTCATTTGCTTGCCCGTTTGCGATACGCGAGCCAGATGGCGGTAAAGGCAACGGTGAACAGCGTCACCATCATCATCACCGCAACCACGGCAGCGCGGGGCCATTGTTGGCCGGATTTCGTTGTGTCGATGATCAGAATGGGCAACGTCGGCGGTTTCGACCCGCCAAGGTAGTAAGGTGCCACAAAATCACCGAAGCTAAGGATAAAGCAAAACAACGCGGCAACGATCATGCCGGTTTTTGCCAGCGGCAGAATAACCGCCCAAACCAACCGCACAGGCGAGCAGCCAAGGTTCAGCGCGGCCTGCAACAGATTGCGGTCAATATTGGCGAGTGACACGGTCTGAAGGATCACCACCAGCGGCAGTGTCAGTGTCATATAGCCAACCAATGTGCCGAACTGGGTGTTGAGCATGGTAAACGGCCCAATGCCCACATTCCCCAGCACCGCGTTGATCAGGCCGCTTTCAGCCAGAATCGTGTACCAGGAGAACGTGCGCACGAGGTAGGACGTGAAAAACGGAATGATCAGGAAGAAGATCGCCCAGCGGCGCACCCCCTCTGATACCTTGAACGCCAGCGCATAGGCGGCGGGAAACGCCACAAGCGAGACAACGACGGTCGACATCGCGGCCAGCTTCAGCGTTAGAAAATAACTGTCCCAGACATAGCCGCGCCCCAGCATCTTCTGCCAGTTCACAAACTCAAATGCCTCGGTCATGCGGTAGTTCTTCACAAGGAAGAACGACATTGCGATCATGAAAAGCAGCGGGCCCAGAAAGAACAGGAGCTGCCACACGATGATCGGCAAACGGAATGTCAGTGCAAAGCGGTTGTTCATAACAACGAGCGCCCCCGGCACCCATGCCAACGCCCTGCCCCCTTTGCCGCGGCCACCGATATGTTCGGGCCGGGCATGCAGGCGGGTCGTGGTGTGGAGTTTCTAGTGGTACGGAGAGCCACCCGTGGGCCGCTCTCCGTTATGCTAACAAGCGCCTGATCAGGCGTTTTTGTACTCGGACCAGAAATCGTTCCAGTCTTCCAGGCTCTGCTGAACGGGGATGTTCCGATAGTGGATGCGGCCCTCTTTGAGCAGCGTGATCGGGTCGTTGGCCATGCCGTTGACCTGACCTGTACGTGCGGCTTCTTTTGGATCAACTTCGTTGAGCTTGGCACGGCCCGCTTTGGTGATCGCAAACCCAGGATAGGCGGCCATCTGTGCAGATTTGACCTGACCCTCTGGCGACAGCATGTACTGGATGAACGACTTGACGATGTCCGCCTTGTCGGAGCCTTTGCCGATGCAATAGCTTTCCGTCCACTGGATGCCGCCCTCTTTGGGAACAACCGACGCAACGGGCGCGCCGTCTTTTTCCAGAACACCGGTGATCCAGTCACCAATGCCGACCATCGCCAGCATCTCGCCGTTTTTCAGGCTGTTGAATGTGCCGCCGTAGTCAAAGAAACCACCGGCCTGCGGGCGCAGGCTCATGGTGCGTTCCTGAACAGCTTTCCATTCAGCATCGTCCAGATCCCAAAGGCCAGCGCCGTTGCCGTTCGAGAGGCTCATCATGCCGATGGTTGGCAGGTGCCAGTCAAAGTGGCCAACCTTGCCCGCGATTTCCGGCTTCCAGAAACAATCGTAGCTGGAGGCTTCTTCGGCAGACATCGCATTGGTGTTGTAGCTGACACCAAGATGCCCGCAACGAACCATCATGGAGAACAGCGTATCACCATCCCAGTGGCCGGGGAATTTGGTGAAATCTTCATGCAGCATGTCTTCGAACGGATAATCAGACTCATCCAGCGGCTCAATGTATCCGGCGGCGTTCAGCTGCTGAACAAACTCGCCATCTGACAGGATGACGTCATAAGTGCCGGGAGGGGACTGCGCGATCAGCGCCAGCATGTTGTCGCCGCCCGCATAGTATTTGGGTTTGAACTTGACGTTGTTGGCTTCCTCAAAGGCGCCGACGACATCTGCTTCGCCATGGCCGTACCACGCGAGCATGTTGATGTCCGTCGTAGAGGCCCAGGCCCGCCCGACGAATGGTGCACTCAGTGCGGTACCAGCGGCACCCGCCAGCAGGCCGCGTCGGGTCAAAGCAAACTTAGACATGGTTGATATCTCCTTGTTGGTACGCCCGCTTTGCCGCGCGCGCTTTTTCTTTGGGTCTTGGCAAGATGCTAACGACAAGCAATACCTCGTGGGAAATTTCCAGTTGGAATGCTTTCATAAGCAAAATTAATATTATGAAGCTTCTTCCGCCCTTCTGATTTGCTCCAGCAACTGACCGGCCAGGGCGTGACCGGCTTCTGTCAGTGCGGAATGTTTATAGAAAAGGCCGATCCTGACGGCGGCAAGTGGGGGGAACCCTTCGTCCGCGCGGGCCACCCGCATACCCGGCAACAAGGTCGCCGGCGTCAGCGCCGTCACCCCGGCCCCGGCCAGAATCCCGGCCTGCAACCCGGCCACATCACGTGACACCAGCATCGTGCGCCACGACCGCCCCACCACCCGCAGGGCATCATACATGCGCTGCGCGTATTCACAGGGTTCAGGGTGGCGCAGCAACGGCACCGCCGCCTTTGGCTCCAGCGTGAAACTGTCTTTCATCACCCAGAACGGTTTCACAACGGTACTGGTCACCAGATAGGGCACATCTTCATCCGGCACGATCGCCGCAACGATATCAAGGGCCTGTTCGGCCAGCAGGTCGCGCAATTCACGCGATGACATGCTTTCAATCTCGATCTTCACATCGGGGAAACTGGCCCCAAAGTCTGCAATCGCTGTAAGCAGAAAATTATGTGAAAAATCAGTGGGTACGCCCACACGGAGCGTACCTGACGGGGCCGCATCCGAGAAATAGGCAACGGTGTCATCATTCAATCGCAGCATCTGCCGCGCATATGGCCCAAGCGCGACCCCCGCATCCGTCAGGGAAAACTGCCGCCGCGTGGTCTGGAACAGCTTGGCGCCCAACAGATCCTCAAGACGTTTGATCTGCAAACTGATCGCCGGTTGTGTGCGCCCCAGGGCATCAGCCGCGCGCGTAAATCCGCCGAGATCAACAACGGTAACAAAGCTGCGCAACAGGTCGGTTGGTATATTGGTTGGCATGACAACATTATTAGGCCTTATGAAGCCGCACACAACATGAATGTTTGAAATACATGCACCCCGTGACAGGCGCAGGACTCGCCTTTGCGCCCGGCCCTGCCCCACCCCAAACTGCCCTGACCGAATCGCGCGACAGGCGTTGCAAGGCCCGCAAATATAATCGCGCGCGTCATCAGCATTGCCGTCATTCGCACACCATCTTCCGCTTATGCTGGACAGCGAAAAGCCGCTGCGCAATCATCTCGGGACACCATCCGTTTGATCAGATGTTTTAGGTCTGGCGGGCGGCATCGGCGCGTGAAGGGGGCAAATGTGACGAATCTTGAAACCATTCCTGCACGCAAGGGCCGGGCAATTCGCCTCTCCCGAGGGCAAGCCCTGAAGATTATCAACGTCAGCGGTCATCAGGTCGTGGATACCTGGGCATTCTCCGCCGACGATGTGAGCGAGTTTTTCTCCGCCGAACATTGGCGTGCCACTGTTGGCCACATCATGCCGCGCGTCGGTGACAAGCTGATCACCAACCGCCGCCGCGCGATCCTGACGTTTGAGGAAGACACCTCCCCCGGCATCCATGACACCATCATCGCCGCCTGCGACGCCTATCGCTATGGCCTGCTGGGCTGCACCGATTATCACGATAACTGCACCGATAACCTGAGCGCGGCCATGCGCGCCATTGGCATAACCGACCACGAAACACCCAGCCCGCTGAATATGTGGATGAACATTCCCGTGGCGCAAAACGGTGACACCAGTTGGGGGGAGCCGGTTTCAAAACCCGGCGATTACGTTGTGTTGCGGGCCGAACTTGATTGCATCATCGCCATGTCGAACTGCCCGCAGGATATTCTGCCCGTGAACAAGGGCAAACTGGCAGAGACACAATATGCAATCCTGCCGCCCCGCTCTACCTGAACGCAAACCGCCCTTTCAAAGTAACGCACCGGGGCGAAAATTTGCGGGGATGGTGTTGTTCTGGTCGAGCACAAGTTCGGCCATGATCTCCCCCACCTTCGGGGCGATGCCAAAGCCGATCTTGAAGCCCCCGTTGGCGATGAATTGCCCCGCGTGGACAGGATGCTCCCCCAGAACAGGCGCGCGTTCGCGGGTGCGGGCGCGGGGGCGCAGCCCGGCCCAGCGTTCAATCACCTTTGCCCCGCGCAGGGCCGGAACCGCCACCATCGCACGTTCAATCACCTGATCAAGTTGCGCATCGGTCGTATGCGGGTCAGCAAATTCGGATTCAGAGGTCGACCCAATCGCGGTGCTGCCGTCTTCATGGGGGATGATGTGAATACCATCGGCAAAGATCTGCGGCATGTCGGGCGCGGCAAAATCGAGCAGGGCGCTCTGCCCTTTTACGCCTGTGCCAACGGCCCGGCCCATTGTCTCGCTCAACTCCAGCAATCCTGCGGCCCCGGTGGCGTGGATCACATGGCCGGTGTGCGCCCCCTCTGTCATCACCTCGCCCCCCTTTTTGGCAATGGCGGTGGCCAGGGCCGCGCAGGCGCGACGCGGGTGAATCCGTGCAGACAGCGTGTCATAGGCCAGAAACCCGGTGGCGGTCAGCGGCGCAAGCGGCACATCACTGGCGCGCAGCACATCCCACACCGCCTCTCCGCGCCAAAACGTCCTGGCGGTTTCGATGCGCGCGCGGCTGAGCGACAACATGCGTTCGTCATCAATCGGTTGCAGGCGCCCCACCCGGCCATACCCCGGCGAGATGCCCGAAACCTCGGCAACCTCTGCCCAGAACCCGCGCGCCATCAGCAGGCTTTCAAGCTGAAATGTCTTTTTATCGTTCCAGTTGTCAGGCGCATGTGGTGCCAATGCGCCGACGATCCCACCCGATGCCCCCGCACCCGGCCCGCCGGGGTCAATCACCCGCACACGCGCGCCTTTTTTCTGGCACATCCACGCAATCGACAGCCCAAAAATTCCCGCGCCCAAAATGGTGACGTCCGTCATTGCCAATCCCACTACCCCGTTGCACTGTCTCGCTGACTGTTGAAGGCGCGTTTGTAACATGGTGGTGCGGTAGACACGATGCAGGACCGAACAAAGGGGCAGGACCTAACAAAGGCGCAGGACCGCACAAAGGGGCAAGCCCCCTCCGGCCATCAGCACGATCTGGAATGGGGCGCGGGCGATGTGCCAATTTCCACAAGGTTCAATGACCCTTATTTCAGTGCTGAAAATGGCCTGTCCGAAACCAACCATGTATTTTTGGCCGGTAACGACCTTCCCGCCCGGTTTACCGATGGATTTCATGTGGCCGAGCTTGGCTTTGGCACCGGGCTGAACCTGTTGGCGGCGCTTTGGGCCTGGCGGGCCGCGGGCGTTGCGGGCACCCTGCATTTCACATCATTCGAGGCCTTTCCCATGCAAGGCGCCGCGATGATCCGCGCGCAGGCGGCCTTTCCCGAATTGCGGGAAGTGGCGCACGAACTCGCCCCCCATTGGCAAGCGGGGGACACCACATTTTCGGGTACCGATTTTCAGTTCACCATGATTACGGGCGATGCTCGCGAAACCCTGCCCCGCTGGCAAGGGCGGGCGGATGCCTGGTTTCTTGACGGGTTTTCCCCGGCCAAAAACCCCGAGTTGTGGGAAGAGGCATTAATGGCTGAGGTCGGCAAACACACCGCCCCCGGCGGCACGGTCGCCACCTATACCGCCGCTGGCTTTGTCAGACGCGGCCTGTCCGCCGCTGGCTTCACGGTCACCCGCCCCCCCGGCCACGGCCGCAAACGCCACATGACCCGCGGGCACCTGCCGGGGTGATCGTGGTCACAACCTGCTGAGCAAAAAGGCCAACGCCGCACCCGCAACAAAATACCCCATAGGCGCACCATCATTAGCGCGAAGATCCGCCTTTGACGGGATCTTCACCTTTTCCTGTTCCTTCAGCGCGCGGCTGACACGGTCTGCTTCGGTGGTGATTTCCCCAACGCTCCACCCCAAAACCTCACATGCCGCGCGCAGATCCTCGATATGGAAATGCGCCAACCCGCGCACCATTCGTGACCAGGTTCCCGAGGCAATGCCCGTTTGCGCGAAGAAATCCCGCTGGGTAAGCCCGCGTTCCTCCCATCGGTGGTTCAGCAAGGAACACAAGATGGCTGAATATGTTGTCGTCGTGGTGCTTGACATTTTCTCGACTGTATCCATATATGATAACTACGCATATATTGCAAAGTTGCTAAAGAGGAATATCGCATGAAACACTTTGAATGTGGAGAGGTAATCTCCGTTCCGTTCGCCCCCCTCGGCTTGGTCACCCATGTTGGCATATCGTTGGGCACCAGCCCCGCCACAGGGGAGCCAGAGGTTTTGCACAATTCCAAAAAACGCGGCGGGGTGCACATCACGACGCTTAGGGAATTTGCCGGGGGTAAGCCTGTTACAGCGACAGGCAGCGCCGCCCCCGGCGGGCGCAACGCGCTGCTTGAAAGGGCAGGCAAATTTTCGGGGCGCCCCTATCACGTGATCTCGTTCAACTGCGAACATTTCGTGAGTGACATGCTTTGCCAAACCACCCGCAGCCCGCAACTTCAGGGTTTTGTGGCGTTCGGGCTGTTTGCGCTGGCACTCGGGGCTGCGCGTTAACGCGTCTCGGCAACCAAGAACCAACAAAGAACATCCTTGCTCCACCGGGTAGATGGCGGGTAAAGACGGGTGTGCGGTCTTACGTGGTGGTCAGGGGGTTATCATGCCCGGTTTTTACGAGTTCTTCGCAGGCGGCGGCATGGTACGTGCGGGCCTTGGGGGCGCGTGGACCTGTCTGTTTGCCAATGACTTCGATGCCAAGAAGGCCATGACATATCAAGCAAACTGGGGTGTCGGCGGAGAGCTTCAGATCGGGGATATCAACGATCTGACCGCTGAACATCTGCCTGACACCGCCGATATGATGTGGGGGTCATTCCCCTGTCAGGATCTGTCGCTGGCCGGTACGGGCGCGGGGCTAAAGGGTAAACGATCCGGCACATTCTATGCGTTCTGGGATCTGGTCGGCGGTTTGGCGCGTGATGGCCGCGCCCCGAAAATCGTGGCGGTTGAAAACGTCGTTGGCGCGCTGACCTCTCACGAGGGGCGCGATTTTACCGCGATGATCCGCACCTATGCGCAGCATGGCTATCGGGTGGGGTCACTGGTGATCAATGCCAACCTGTTCGTGCCGCAATCACGGCCCCGGTTGTTCGTGATTGGCGTGCATGAAAGCGTTCATCTGCGCGGCGATCTTTGTGCGCCCGAACCTTTGGCCCCGTTTCACACGCCGGGGCTGATCCGGGCGGTGGAAAAACTGCCGAAAAGCCTGCGCAAGAACCTGCTGTGGTGGAACATCCCCACGCCGCCCCAACGTAACGAGGCGTTTTGCGATCTGATCGAAGATGCCCCCAAAAGCGTTGAGTGGCACACAGCGGCCGAAACCAAAAAGCTGTTGTCGATGATGTCGCCGGTGAACTGCGCCAAGGTCGATGCCGCGCGCCGGGCCGGGCGGCGGATGGTGGGCGCGATCTATAAACGCACGCGCCGGGATGAAGCGGGCAACAAGGTTCAGCGCGCCGAGGTGCGGTTTGACGATGTGGCCGGGTGCCTGCGCACGCCGGGCGGGGGGTCCAGCCGTCAAACCATTATGATTGTGGAGGGGAAGCGCATCCGCTCCCGGCTCATATCCACGCGGGAAACCGCGCGCCTGATGGGGCTTTCGGATGACTATGTGCTGCCACGCAATTACAACGAGGCTTATCACCTGACCGGTGATGGCGTGGTTGCCCCCGTCGTCAGGCATATCGCGGATCATGTGTTTGAACCGCTATTGACGGCAGAACGCGCCGCCGCGCAACGTCATGTGGCCTAGGCGCTGATGCTGCACGCCGCTGATCACACCACCACACCGCCGTTTGAAACCGAAGACCTGCGCACCCGTCTGGTCGCCTTTCTCGACACACCCTTTACCCCAGCGGAGGGCGAGGCGCTGAAGGTGGGGGATTACAAATGGGGGGTTTACGCGTTTTTCGATTATGACGGAGAGCCGATTTACGTAGGCCAAACCAACGAAAAGCTGCGCACGCGTATTCGCCGCCATCTGACCAACCAGCGCACCGATGCGGTTGCCATGTCCGTGCTCGACCCGTTTGAAGTGCTGGAGATAGAGGTCTGGCCCCTGCCCCAATATCAGAACACCGGGGGCAAGGACGCGGCGGCCAAGGCGCATCTGAACGCGTTGGAGCGGGTGATCACCCGGCAGGCGATAGAGGCCTCCCACTTCAAAGCCATCCTGAACGAAAAGGATGCGCCACCCGGTGATACCTCCGTCGTGCCGCCAAAATCACACCGGGCGGGCATTGTGTCGGCGCGGGTTCACGCCATCCGCGCGCACCCTGATTTCCGCATTGCCCGGCGCGCGCAGGTCATCGCACGGCTGGCGCAGGTGATTTCGGAGCGTAAGGTACAAACCGGCCTGCGCCGGGTGCTGCTGACGCAAGCCAAACGGTTGCAATGGCTGGCCGGACGGCGGTTTGAAGCGCAACAAGATACACCGAGCGAACAGTTCAGCGGGTTTGACGACCATGAATGAACGCTTGACCGGTTGCCCGCTCTGAACGGCTGATCGCACAGGTAACAAACCGGGCACGGGCAACAAACCGAGCACGGGCAACAAACCGGGTCAGGGGGGACAATGCGCATCGCAATCGCCGGGTTTCAGCACGAAACCAACACCTTTGTGGCCCAGCCAACCACACTGCCCGCGTTTGAGCAGGCCGACAGTTGGCCCGCCCTGCTGAGCGGCGCGGCGGTGGTTACAGAAACCCGCGGCATGAACCTGCCCATTGCAGGGTTCGTGAAAGCCGCGCAGGCCCGTAACGGGGTTGAGCTTGCGCCTGTTCTCTGGGCGTCTGCCGAACCGGGGGGCCGGGTCAGCGACCACGCGTTTGAAACCATTCAGGGCCGTATCCTGCGCGCGCTTGCTGAAATGGGCGCGGTTGATGCGGTGTATCTTGATCTGCACGGCGCGATGGTGACGCAAAGCCTAGAAGATGGCGAGGGGCAGTTGCTCGCCACGATCCGCGCCGCGATTGGCCCGGCCATCCCTTTGATAATCAGCCTTGATATGCACGCCAATGTCACCGCCGAAATGGTCGCCGCGTGCGATGCCATGACGATCTATCGGACCTATCCCCATCTCGATATGGCGGACACCGGGGCGCGGGCGTTTGATATGCTGGCCCATATCGCCGCTGGCCACCGCCCGGCCAAGGCGTTTCGTCAGGGTCAATATCTGATCCCGCTTCATGCCCAGCACACCGGGGCTGACCCGGCGCGGGCGTTATACGCGGGGTTGTCGGCCCATGCTGATAGCGCGGGGCAAACGGCGGAACTGGCCCTTGGGTTCACCGCTGCGGACATCCCTGATGCCGGCCCGGCGGTGGTCGCCTATGCTGACACCCAACGGAAAGCCGATCATATTGCCGACACGGTGCTCAACAGCCTGCAACAGGCAGAGGCGCATTTTGACTACGCCCTGCTTTCCCCCGAAGCGGCGATCAAACGCGCCGCAACCGCACAGGCCAAGCGCCCCTTCATCATCGCGGATGTGCAAGACAACCCCGGTGCCGGTGCCTCTTCAGACAGTACCGGCCTGTTGCGGGCGCTGATGGCGCATAACGCGCCCCAAGCGATGCTTGGCCTGATGCATGACCCGGATCTGGCCGCGCTGGCCCATGACCATGGCGCGGGCGCATGCTTTCCTGCCCGTATTGGCGGGCGGGGGCCGGGTGATGAGCCGATATCGGCTGAGGTGCGCGTGCAGCACCTCAGCAATGGACAGTGCACATACACCGGCGAGATGTATGGCGGGGGCATTGGCACGCTTGGCCCTGCGGCGGCGCTGCAACTGGTTGGCACCGATATTCAGGTCGTCGTGACCAGCATTCGCAACCAATGCCTTGATCTGGCGCATTTTCACCATTTTGGATTGCACCCCGAAACCGCCCGGATCGTCTGCGTGAAAAGCACCGCCCATTTCCGCGCCGATTTTGATGCCATCGCGCAGGAAACGCTGTTGGTGAAGGCACCGGGCCAGTTTCCCTGCGCCTTGGATGAGGTTGACTATCAAAACCTGCGACCGGGTGTGCGACGCAGGGGTTAATGGGGGCTAATGAATGGGCGTCTGATAGGGGGCACACAACGCCCTGCCGCCCCCCCCCTTTGCCCCCCGGTTTTGCCCTTTCACCCCGGCACAAAATTCCCGTGCAGCCCCAACGGAAAGGCCCGGTCCGTGTGCAGCCGCGCAATCGGGCCGTCGGCCAAGGCCGATGCCGCCAGAATATTCAGGGTTGTGTGGCCCCGTTCGACATTCAGCGTGGTGCCGATCACCCAACCATCGTTTTCATCATCGCTGGCAGGGTTCGCAACAAAGATATGCTCCTCCGCCAGTTCCCCCGCGCCATAGGTATAGCGGCTGTCGGCCCCTTGGTCGTGGTCAAGGCGGGCCACGGTGTCAAAGGTCGGTTGCCCGCCAGCATTCAGGTTCTGCATCATCAGCGAATACCGATGCCGCCGCCCCTGTCGGCGATCATCAATGCGGGGAAATTCCGCCCCCTGCCCCGCCGTGATTTCGTGATAGTCAAACCGCCCCCTGGCCGGGTCCAATCGACCGGAAATCAGGGTGGAGGCCGAAGCAGGCACCAGTTCCCCCCGCATCACATCGCGGAATGTGGTGGTCATAACGTCAGGGTTTTCATAGATCGGGGCCTGAAATTCGATACCGCCATCGGTTTCGAACCCATTGGAGAAATGAAACACCCAGAACGGGGGCAGCTCTACCTCCCGCATCGCGGTCAGGTCGTTTTTGTCAATGATCAGCGCGCGGCCGCCTTGCTCTGGCCGCCAGTCAAACTGATCGAGAAAGGCGCCATGGTCCTTGCGGCTGAACACATAGGGCGGCAGGGTCAGGATAAGGTGCCGTTCCGTGACCATGAAATCATGCACCATCGGCACCGCATCCATAGGGATAAGGTGGCGATCACGCAGCGCCCCTGACGCGCTGATCCGATAGATCACCAGCGCGTTGAACACCGACGCATAACCAAAATTCCAAAGCGTGCCATCGCTATCAACCCGTGGATGGGCGCTGAACGGCAGGCCCTGCGTCTCGGTTGACCATGTTTTAAGGCCCAGGGTTTCCAGCGTTTCAGCGTCAAGGCGATAGGCTGATCCGCCTTCCCACAGGGCCAACAACTCCCCGCCGTGGGATATGACGTTGATATTGGCAGCATTGACCTGATCGGCACTGCGCAGGGGCAGGGTATCGTCGTATTGCGCGCCAAACCCATCGAACAACACGCGGCCTGCCTGTGCCTCTGCGCCGAACTTTTCGGTTTTGACATAGCGGGCCATGTGCCGCGCGCCGCCGTCGCCAATGGCAAAGGCGTGCACCATACCATCGCCGGTGAACCAGTGCTGATAGCGGGTATCGCCCACCTCATGCTGGGCCGGGCCGTTGCGAAACAAGGTGCCACGCAGGCCTTGGGGAATGGTGCCCTCTACCCGTAGGTCAGTGCGGGCAACATCCCCTTGCCCCGCTGATTTATACCCCAACAACCAGGGCTTTCGGCGCAGGGCCTTGGCAAAATCTGTTTTCCAGCTATCGCCAGCGGCCAAAACGGGCTGACCTGTGACAGACCCCGCCGCAAGCGAAGCAGCAAGGGTTTGCAAGAATGATCTGCGGTTCATGGCTTTCCCCCCGGCTCAATAGCTGACTGTGGTGGTGATGTTCAGATCGCCCTCCGGCATCACAAAAGCCGCGTCGTCAAATGACGCTGGCCCGAACGAGCCTGTCGCATCATTGGAAAAGGCAATCCCCTCTGTCGGCATACCCACGAGGTTGGAATCCAGCGCGCCATCGCCGTTTTCGTCGTGGAACAGCGTCGTGGCATAGGTGCCGGGGGCAAGATCGCCAAAGACCACACGCACCCCGCCCTGTTTGGCCGGTACAGATTGCACCGCGATTGGCTTGCGCGTGCCGGGGAAGCCTTCTGCGCCATCATGCAGCGCAATCAGGATCATGCCCGTGTCATTGCGAACCGACGCCACATTCACCGACAAATCCCCCGCCCAAAGGGGCGTTGCAAAAACGGCCGTGAAGACACTGGCGAGAATACGTGCTGGCAAAGCGGATGTGATGGTCATGTGATTTCCCTTTCCATTCGTGGTGCAGAGGCGTCGTTGCCGCTGCCCAACCATGTGCCGCCGGGTTTTTTGAGGTTCGAGCGTTGCAGCGTGGAAACCCTGCTTTTCTTCGCCAAATGCGCGCCATGACACTTCGCGCATCGTGAAATGCAGGGCCGTGTGCGGATATCGCGGGGGCAGACACAATCGGCAAATTGCCCTACATCTGCCCCGTGGTGCCCAAGACACAGGATCGCGCGATGAAGCCTGCCGGTAAGTCTGAAACTGATTCCCTTTATTTCGACTACCCGTATTTCGAGCCGCCACAGGGGGCTGCGCGGGCCGGTTTGCGCGATGATGTGACGGTTGCGATTGTCGGCGCCGGGCCGATTGGCATGACAGCGGCGCTGGCATTGGCCCATGAAGGCATCCCCAGCGTGGTGTTTGACAATAAATCAACCTTCAACGACGGCAGCCGCGCCATTTGCATTTCCCGCGCCAGTTTCAACATTTTTGAAAGCCTCGGAATATCGGCACCCTTTCTGGCGAAATCGCTGGGCTGGACCATGGGGCGCACGTTCTATCGCGGGCGGCAGATCCTTGAATTTGAAATGCCCGACGGGCCAGACCAGAAATTCCGCCCGATGTATAACCTCGAACAACAATACATCGAAAAATTCCTTTGCGATGCGGCCATGGAAAACCCCCTGATCGAAATGCGGTGGCAGAGCGAAGTTACTGATATTGCAGACAAAGGCGGGAAATCGACCCTGACGGTCACAGACCCGCAAGACACCTATGACCTGACCGCCGACTGGGTGCTGGCCTGTGACGGCGCGCGCAGCAAAATCCGCAGCCGCCGCGGCAAGCGCCTCAAGGGTGAGAATTACGAAGGGCGCTATGTGATCGCTGATATCCAGATGGATCACGATTACCCCACCATCCGCCGCGCGCTGTTTGACCCCGATTGCCGCCGGGGGGGCACCGTGCTGATCCACAAACAGCCCGACAACCTGTGGCGCATAGATTATCAGCTGCACGATGACGAAAGCACCGAAGCGGCCCTGGCCGAAGACGCGGTACGCGCGGGCGTGACCGCCGTTCTCAAGGACATCGGGCATGATGGCCCGTGGGAACTGGAATGGTGGAGCGTCTATTCGGCCAACACGCTGGCGCTTGATGATTACCGCGATGGCAATGTGTTCTTTGTTGGTGACAGTGCCCATATCGTGCCGATTTTCGGGGTGCGGGGCCTGAACAACGGTCTGGCTGATGCTGCCAACATCGGCTGGAAACTCGGCTGGGTTCTCAACGGCAAGGCAGGGGCCGCCCTGTTGGACAGTTATACGCCCGAACGGCGCGGTGCCACGCTGGATGTATTCGCCAACGCCAGCAAAAGCGCGCAATTCATGACCCCCGCCACCCACGGCTGGCGCCTGATGCGTGATGCGGCGCTGTCTTTGGCGCTTGACCATGAATTTGCGGGCGAATTGGCCAACCCACGCCAGTTCACGCCGTTCACCTATGCCCAGAGCCCGGCGGTGCTGGCCGATGATCCGGCCTTTACCACCGGGCCATGCCCCGGCGCGGTGCTGACCGATATGCCCTGTGGCGACGGGTTTCTGACCGACCGTCTGGCGCATGGTTTCACGCTGTTCTGTTTTGACCAAACCTGCGTGGCAGCGGTGGCAGAGGCCGCGCTTGACGGCCTGCACACGGTCAGCCTGTCAGGCGAAACCTGCGTGGCCACCCGCCTTGGTGCCACAACAACCAGCGCCTATCTGATCCGGCCCGACGGCCATGTCGCGGCGCGTTGGCACAAGGCCGATGCAAACACGATCATCACCGCATTCAACAGGCTGACATTCGTTGAGGGAGCCGAAAATTGACCCATGCCGACCTTGAAACCGTCTACGAAGCCCTCGCCCGCAAGATTGATGAGGTTGGCCCGGACAAGGCAGACATTTATCTCGCGAAACTGGCGTTGTTGCTGGCCAAGCAAATTGGTGAGGCCGCGCCCGTGCTTCGGTCCATCGACAGCGCGGCGCTGTCGCTTGAGGTGTAGGCGGCCACCGCCAATCTGCCCTTTGCCCCAACTCACGGGCCTGCCAGGATTAACGCCCGCCAAGACTAGCGCGCCTGCCAAAACCAGCGCCAGAACCGCTTTATGTGGATAAGTCTTGCACGAATCTTAAAAACGCGGCATCTAGTTACGCAATAAAGTGAAAGATCGCAGAAAACCGTAACAAACGGTTTCACCATAAGCGGCATCACACCCCGATTGCGCAGGAAAACTGTGCGTCATGCATAAAGGGCCGGGCAGGTCATGGAGACAGATAACGCTGAACCACACGCGAAATCCATCCGTAAAGAGCGGATAGACCAGTTAGTGGGTGAACACGCACGCAAATTGTCGGAGCGCCTTCAGGCGCACCGCGATCAGTTGTACCCGCCGAATGCGCAAAAGGTGCTGCGCAAGTTCACCTCCGGTGAAGCGGCGGCGATGATCGGGGTCACGGACGCCTATTTGCGCAAACTCGACCTTGATGGCAAAGGCCCCTCGCCCGAGGTGCGGGGCGGCGGGCGGCGATTCTATTCCACCGCTGACATTCAGGCCGTGCGTGAGATGCTGGAGGCCGGCGCCAAGACCGAGGGCGCCTATCTGCCCGGACGGCGTGGCGATGATGGCCTTCAGGTGATCACGGTTATCAATTTCAAGGGCGGCTCGGGCAAGACCACCACCGCCGCGCATCTGGCACAAAAAGCGGCGCTGGATGGGTATCGCGTGCTGGCGATTGACCTTGACCCGCAGGCCAGTTTTTCAGCCCTGCACGGGTTTCAGCCTGAATTTGATCTGTTGGACGGGGGAACGCTCTATGATGCGATCACCTATGATAACCCCTGCCCGCTTGAGGATGTGATCCGCAAGTCATATTTCACCAACCTCGACATCATTCCGGGCAACCTGGATCTGATGGAGTTTGAGCATGAAACCCCCGCGGCCATTACCCAGGGGGATGGGCGATTCTTTTTCACCCGTGTTGGCGATGCGCTCGCCACGGTAGAGGATCGTTATGACCTTGTGGTCATAGATTGCCCACCACAGCTTGGATTTTTGACCATGTCGGCGCTTTCGGCGGCCACATCGGTACTGGTTACGGTGCATCCGCAGATGCTCGATGTGATGTCCATGTGCCAGTTCCTGTTGATGACCTCCAACCTGCTTGGCGTTGTGGCCGAAGCGGGCGGCGATATGGACTATGACTGGATCAGATATGTCATCACACGCTACGAACCCGGTGATGGGCCGCAAAACCAGATGGTATCTTTCATGCGTTCGATGTTCGGAGAGCATGTTCTTAACCATCCAGTGCTAAAGAGCACCGCGATCTCTGACGCGGGCATCACCAAGCAAACGCTTTATGAGGTCGAAAAATCCCAATTCACCCGCGCCACTTATGAGCGGGCGATTGAATCGCTGAACGCCGTAAATGACGAGATTCTTGACCTTGTGCAGGCCGCATGGGGCCGAGCAGAGGGAGGCAAGTAATGGCTCGTAAGAACCTTTTGCAGGGTTTGATGGAAAGTGCCGCCGCGGCCACGCCGCCAGCAGCCACCGGCCCCGCACCTGAAAATCAAGCATCCAAACCCTCAGCAGACAAGGCCCCCTCCCCTGCCCCCGCTTCGCCAAATACAGCGGCGCCAGCGGGTCAGGCGGCCCCTGAAACCAAATCTGCCGCCCCCAAATCGGCCCCCAAACCACCGCGCGCGCAGCGCGGTGCGATCGGGGCAGTCAGCCAGTCAATCGCGGCGCTCAAGGCGCGGGCGCTGATCGACCTTGACCCTGATCTGATCGACGATGGCGGCATGGCAGACCGGTTGGAGGTTGACGCAGCCTCCCATCAGGAACTTGTCGCCTCCATCCGTGATTATGGCCAACAGGTTCCGGTGCTCGTGCGCCCCCACCCTGTTGCCGAGGGGCGATATCAGATCGTTTATGGTCGCCGACGCCTTATGGCCCTGCGTGAGCTTGGCCAGACCGTCAAGGCGCTGGTGCGTGACCTTGACGACCGTGAGGCCGTTTTGGCCCAGGGTCAGGAAAACAGCGCGCGGCGTGATCTGACCTTTATCGAAAAGGCCAATTTCGCCCGGCAACTGCGCGATGCGGGCTATGACCGCAAGGTCGTCTGCGATGCGCTGAATACTGATAAGACCTTGATTTCACGTATGTTATCGGTTGCAGACCGCGTCCCGACCGAGGTGATCGAAACCATCGGCGCGGCCCCGTCATTCGGGCGTGACCGCTGGATCGCGCTGGCCGATCTGATCGTTGAACGCGGCTGGGAAGTGAACGCCATGTGCGTGCTCGCGGCTGCGCCCACATCCGACAAACGGGCCGAGGCGCTCTACCATGCGCTCACCCTGCCCGACCGTCGGCGCAAAGAGGCTGAAAAGGCCGCCGCGGCAGCAAAAGACGGCCCCAGGGCCCTGCTCGCCGGGTCCGGTCGCCTGTTGGGTGAGGCAAAGGCCAGCAAGGGCAAGGTTGTTCTTACCTTCCACGAAAAAGACGCCGCAGGCTTTGAACAGTGGTTGGTTGAGAACATGACAGAGATTCATCGCAACTGGATAAAAACCAAGGGCGAGGAATGACAACCTAACAGGTTGTTACACCAGCGGCCCGCACGGGCTGTTCAGAGGCAAGAGCAATAACAGGGAGGCGTAGAAGGACACCGCAAAGAAAAGACCCCCCGAAATCCAGGATTCCGAGAGGCCCGTTCGTCTGTCTAGCAACTGCGAACCTATCCCCTCAAGTTGACAGCTGTCAACCGTTCACTGGTAACGGAACGGGAAAGGTGTGCCTAAACGATCAAATTAATGGAAAGACTGACAACGACGTCCTTCGGGACGCGTCCGATGACCTATGCCGATTACGCATCTGCAAAACTCATCGACGACTGCACCCCGCCCCCGGAAGATGACAAATGGGCCTTGTTCCGCGACCTGACCACCGCCCGTCATGCCTTTGGCGTCAATGACCGCGATCTGGCGGTTCTGAACGCCCTGCTCACTTTTCTGCCCGGGCGCGGCATGGATGCTGACGACCAGCTGGTAGTCTTCCCCTCCAACGCCACATTGGCCGAACGCGCTCATGGCATGGCCGAAAGCACCATGCGCCGCCACCTCGCCGCGCTGACCACTGCTGGCCTGCTGATTCGCCACGACAGCCCCAATGGGAAACGCTATGCGGTACGCAACAGCGACGGCAGCATCGACCGGGCCTTTGGCCTTGACCTGCGCCCCCTGCTCATCCGTGCCGCCGAGATCCGCGCCGCCGCCACAGAGGCCCGCGCCGCCGCCCGCCGCATGAAAGCCGCCCGAGAGCGCGCCTCGCTCCACCTGCGAGATCTTGAAAAGCACATCATCTTTGCCACCGAAACAGGCAATGGTGAAAGCGACGGGCTTTTACAACGTCTTGCAGACATGAAGCGCATCTGGCGGCGAAAACTGTCATTTGACCAGGTTCAGCAATTTTCAGCCGAAATCAGCGCCCTTCTGACCCAGGTTATCCACAGCATAGATGCCGTTCACACAACTAATTTGAGCGGCAGTGACGACCAAAATGAGCACCACTATCATAATTCAAAACCAAACAACCTTGAATCTGAATCTAGCTTAGAGGAACCAACTCAGCCGAAACAACAGGGCGAAAAACCAAGAGATCGCCAAACAGTTCCCATTTCGCTCGGGCTGGTGTTAACCGCCTGTAAGGAAATCAGCCTTTATACTGATGGGCAAATCAGGTCCTGGCGGGATCTTTGCGCAACAGCTTCTTTCGTGCGGGGGATGCTGGGCATCAGTGCCGATACCTGGAAGGAGGCAGAGACTGAAATGGGGGCAGAAACCGCAGCAATCGCGATCGCTTGCATTCTGGAGCGAACGGAAACCATCAGAAGCCCCGGTGGCTATCTTCGTACGCTTGCGCAAAAGGCAAAGGCGGGTTCATTTTCGCCCGGCCCAATGGTGATGGCGATACTCAACATGCGTGAACCGGTTGCCGCGTGATGGAACGCTTCATGGTTTGGCAAGTGATTAACGCGGTTGACAGCTGTCAACTTTTGCAGCGGAGCCGGAAAGGTGCTTGGTACGGGATTGTTGACAGCTGTCAACTCCTGCCCGCGCCAGTGCGCCCGGCAAAGAGCGTTTCCCCGCCGAAAACAGGCTCCAATCGGAGAGGCGAAGTGCGAAACACGAATAATTTCAACGGGATAGAGCGGGTTCTGGCCAAATTCAGCATCAAAAACCCTCAAAACCGCGCGCATTTGCTAAGCCCGTCCTGTTAACGCCATGAATCACCTCAGTAAGGGGGTAAACGAACCTCACCAACCGTATTTCTGATAATCTTCGTCAAACCCACGACCGGCCTGCGCGAAGACGATCAGGTCATTGCGCACCGCTGAGAGAAGGGCCGGCGGAATATCCTGCAAGGGCAGCGCAGGGCCATAATTGTCACCGCGAAGTTTGCGGACGTGGGTCGAAAGCAACGCACAATCCATATTTTCCTCCGGCACCATGCTGCCCGAAAAGTTGACCTCAACGACAAGACCGGCACCACGGAAAAACTTCACATAGCTGTTGAACCCGCCCGCATCCAAAATGGGGCCACGTTCGTAACCACGTTTCTTGGTTTGGCTGCGCAGGGCAAAGGTTTCGAGCACCCATCCCAAACGGTCATTGATTTCCGTGCTCGTAAGCGCCGACGGGTCAATCGCAACAGGGCTGTCGAACTGGCTAAACAACACTGTAACTTCATAATCATTAAAATGCGCTGACCACGCCGCGCGCTCCGCTTCGGTCATCAGGCCGCCGTGGGCCAGTCGAATGTTGGATACCGGGGCCGGGGCGACCTCATTATCTTCAACGTCGGTCAAGGTGCCATCGTCCATTGGGCGAAACAGGCCAAGCGCCGCACCTTGATCATCATATCCTGCCCAGACGGCGCGCTGGCACAGAAGGCCGGCCAGCGGATGGTTTTGAAGATGGTCTTGCCAATCAGCCATGGGCCAGCTGCGTTCCAGACACATTGCTTCGAACAGACGCTCGGTTAGTTGTTCGGTAACTTCTTTGACCTCTTTCTTGGCGGCCGACAGCAATTTTTTGGCGGCAGCGCCAATCGCCTTTTCCCCATCGGTTCCGGCAGGGGCGGGCAGGGCTTTTACGGTTTTGCCATCCGGGTTGGTAAGGGTGATCTGGCTGACGGCTGTCAACTGCGCGGTGAAAACCCGGCCGCGACCCGCGTCGATCTGCATGCTGCCACGGTCGTCAAAGCCTGCTCTGGGGATGGTCCGGTCGGCAAGTTCATCTGCGGTCCAGCCATTTGTTTCCGCGATTCCATCGACCAGTTCCCGTGCCCGCTTCATAACCGATTTCTGGCGGAACCGTTCGGCGACGCCGATCACGACCTGAATGGCGGCGGGCGCGGGGTTGGCGGCCATCGCTTCAACCACGGCCTTGGCCTGACTGACCCGTTCACCATGTTTTTTGAGAAAGGCACGGGCGGCGGTCGCGGTTTCTGCGCCATGTGCCCGCATGCCAAGGCCGAGTATGCCTTTGCAATCGGTTGCGCCGCCCATGATTTTCATGTTCTGGCGGGTGAGGTATTCAAGGGCCATTTCCGGACTGCCGTTCTGAACCGCCTCGGGCAGATAGTAGCGCGGCGTGTTCGGCAGATCTGCCTGTGCCTTTGCGCGGGCAGATGCCTCATCCATCGGCGTGGTGTCGCGCAGGATCCAGGTGGTGATAACCAACTGCCCCAAACGCCCGGCGCTGTCAGGGTCCATCTGATCAAGCCACAAGGCAAACAGGCCATTACCGCCCGGTTGCTTCAGCTTTACGGCCAAGGCCACCCAATATCGCAAGATCTCTGGCGAGACGGGCTTGCCGTTGGCCCATTTCAGATCCGCCGGAAGCAAGGGCAGCAGCCATTCGATCTTGTCGAGCTTCAGTTTGGTTAACGCCTTTTCCGCCTCTGCCTGCAGGGCCTTGGCATTCAGCCATGATGAAAGGTCACCACCCAGTGCCTGTATCGCGGTCATTAACGCAGCGCGCGCAGATTCGGTTTTTTCCTTTTTCAACTGCTTTTCAAGCGCAGGCATGACTGTCGCATCGCCGCGTCGACCAAGCCAGAGGGCCGCTTCGACGCGCATGTCGGCCTTGCCGTCCGATAACTTTGCGATGATCTGCGGCGTGATTTCAGCGGTCGCGCCCAACAGGTTTTGCGCCATCAACCGCCACGACCGTTCCGGGCCAAGCGCGATGCGCAACAAATCGGGCGCGGCCTGTCGGGGCAGGGCGGGAAAATGGGCGAGCATCGTCATGGCGTCGGCCACCTGTCGGCCCTTGTGACCATCTTTTCGCACGCTGCTGCTTAAATTTTCGATAATGCCGGGCAGGCGCGGCACAAAAACCATCCACAGGTCATCATAGCCGTATTGAGATAAATCCGCCCGCCAACGGCTTTCAGCCGCCATATTGCCGGGGAGCGCGCGCAAGACCTCTCGTAGGTGAATACCCCCTAAAATGCGCCGCCAAAGGGCACCTGTAGGGGTAAATCTGTCTTCGGCTGATGAATATGGCAGGCTATGGCTGTGTGATGCTGCGCAAATTCGCGTCAAATGCTGCCAATGCAATGCCGGTTGGTCAAAAAATGCGGTCAGCAGGTGTGAGGCATATTTCACCGTGTCCCAAGAATAGCGATGTGCATTCGTCAGGGTGTCATGTGCGGCCCGTTTGAAGTGCTTGCCATCGGCGGTTTTGCTGCGCCCTTCGCCGCGAATAATGCGCATGGTTTCGGCAATCGCCTCTTCGTCAATCGCGGGGATCAGTTTGGGTTCGATCGGTTTGCCGACACGGGCGCTGTAATCCCGTGCGTTGATGCGTTTTTGCTCGTTCACGGCGATGATCGCTTCGTTATAGCTGGCCACAGCCTCCCGCAGGGGGGTGATGACAGCGGGGTCCACGGGGGGCGTCGGGGCTTCGGGCGGCAGGTCGGGCAGGGTGACAATGGTGCCATCAATGGCGGTATAGCTTTCCGCATCATGGTCCTGCGCGGTGGGGGAGCTGAGATTCAGGCGCGCGATGGCGTCCTCAAGCGCGGTGCGCACGCGGGCGTTTGGCTCGGTCTTTGCCCAGATCGGAAACAGGCTGCGCGCGTCTTCGGTGCGTTTGGTTTCCAGCATTTCACAAAGCGCGATGCGCCCGGTGGGGGAAACCTCGGCGGCCACGGTTTCGGCCGCTGCGCGAAGGTTGGCGCGGGGTAATTCGGCGATATACGGTTCTGCCTTTTTCCGCTCTTTTACCTTGCTGGACGCGGCAAGCCGAAGAACGGTCAGCGCGAAAATCTCAAGTTCCGCAAGGCAGCCAAGGCGGAGCGCGGCATTCAAAACAAGGGTTTGGCGTTCTGCGTTGGTCTGGGCAAAGCGGGCCAATGCCTCCGCATTGGTGATGAATGCGTCTCTGAACCCCGGCGCGTTGAGCGGCAAGCCATAACCGCCGCTCCTGGGTTGGGCAATCAGGTCAATCAGGCTGACAAGGGTTTCATATTCCGATTGCTCGGCAATAGCGGCCAGATAGGGCAGGGGTATGCCGAGCGAACGGCGGTGCGCCTGGGTGTATTGTTTTTGGGTGAAAGATATGGCCCCGATCCGCTCCCACGTGGGGCGAAGCGCCAACATCGCATCCACCGCCGACACATTGGCCAGACCGGCCGGGGCGGGGCGCGTTATGATCATTGTCAGAAACTGTCCAAAACGGCGCGCGGCATCGGCGTCTTGTGCCGCATGCGGGTGAAAAGCTGAAAGGGTTGCGCGATTGAATTGCGTTGAATAACGCGCGCTGGACAGGGCTTGCAGGCTGTCCGCCGATATTGTGGGCGGGGTGCCTTGGCCGGTTTCAACCCATTTGATCAGCGCATCCTGTTCGGGCAGTTTCACCTGTCCGCCGCCCATAATCCGTTGCAGGAACCCCACCTTTTTGCCCTGCTGCATCTTTTGGGCGGCAAGCGTGCAGTGGGTCAGCGTGGCCTGACCGAACAAAGGGCGGCCCGTTGTTTGGGAGTGGTGGACGAGTTCAAGGTTGAACTTTTCATCGTCGAGCAATGGGTCATTGGTGTGATTTGCCATTTTGTTCAATCTTTTCAATCTGGTATCTGGATGGAGCGGCGGGGTTATTCATGGGGAAAGCGTCGCCTGAAATTCCGCCACGAGATAGGCAGCGACGAGAATGTCGGCAGGTTTCCGGCTGTCAAAGGCGCGTGCGGCGACGGTTGCCATTGTTGACAGCCCGGCAGTTTGCAGGCGGGTGATGAGGCCCTGCGCGGCGGTCGGTGCGCGCAAGGTGTCGAGCAAGGCTTCCGTAACCTCGTCACCCAGTTGCACCAGCGGGTCGTGAACCACGGGGTCCGGGGTGGGCGGTGGCGGCGCAAACCGCGCCCGCAAGCGGCTGAGCACCCCGGTTTTTTCAGCGTTTCGGGGCAGGGCGTGAAAGTCGAGGTTAACCACCTGCAGCCCATCCTGATCGTTCAAAACAACCGCCACAACCTCATGCGCTGTGCCTTGCTGGCCTGCTGCGGAAGTGGGGCGGGCGGCATTGTGGGGGGCGGAGTTGGGGAAAGCCGTGTTGGGCCTGGCGGTGATAAGAACGGCGTGCACATTGGCGCGGGCCTGAAACAGCGCCTCTGCGCGGGCCGCGTGGCGGGCCGGGAAATGCAGGTCAAGCCACGCGCCGTTCCGGTCGGCAATGGGCAGGCGCGAAACCTGCGCGAATTCATCAAAGGCGGGGGCGGCCCATGCCGTTGGCAACAACAGGGCGGGCGTTGGTGTGGCGGCGCGTTTCAGCCCCTGACCACGGCGGCGGGTCATATCGCTGGCAAAGCTAGCCCAATCAGCAAAACCGATCGCGGCCAGACCCTCAGGCGTGAGGGGGGCCTCAATGGGTTGCGCAGCGGCGGGGAGCGTACCTGAAATGCGCGCATCCGATGCAACGCGCGGGTGCGGCAGGTACAGGCCCTTGCCGGTCATCTGCCGGGGGCTGGCCCCGTTCCACAGCGGCTGTTCATAGGCCGCGCGCGGATTGAACGCCAAATCCTGCCCGGCGGCGCGGGCAGTCACGGCGGCGTACCATTTCCCGGTGTCCCGGTCGCAGGCATGAACGGTCAGCCCCCGTGCGCCGGCCTCCGTCTGCCATGCCTGCGCGCCAAGTATCCAAAGCGTCAGGGGCGCAGCATCGTTATAGGTGCGCGCGATCACGCCGCTAAGCACCGGGTCATCGGGCCGCTGGCGCAGGGCATGGGCCAATGCATAGCAGCGTGCGCAGGCTTCCAGATATGTCCTGGGGTTGAACGTGGCCTCGCCCGCCGCGCATTGCCCGGCCTGAACCGAAAGGGCGCGCAGCTGCGCGGCAAGGCGGGGCGCGGCCCCGGCACGGGCTGAAATGGCAATATCGAACAGGCCATCTGCGGCAATGTCCGCTGACCCGGTGACAACGCCTTGCAGCGCGGTTTCCAGACTGTCGCCGACATCCTGGCAGAACGCCGGGGTGATAGGGGCGCTGGCCTTTGACCGGGGCGTGCCTGTGCCCTCTGGCAGTGCCGCGGCAGAAACGGGCACACCCGCGCGCAGCCGTATTGCAAGGGCTGCCGCCGTGACAAACAGCCGGGCGCGGTTCTGCGGCCCCTTATAGGCCGCCTCCTGCATCGTCAGCCCGGCAATGAATGTGACTGTAATGGCCGGGGTGCTGCCGGGGGTGGTCGAATTTGTGGCGCTGAAGGCATGTGTAGGGCTGGCACGGGTAACGGTGCAACTGCGGCCACTGTCGTCGATCGTTACCGTTTCAGTGGCCAGCGTCAGGGCGGCGGCCCAATCAGCCCCTGCAAAGCGGCGCAGCTTTTCTTCGGCCATCGCGGTGATCTCGTCACAGGCGGTGGCGGTATCTGTCACCCCGCCCATTTGCGGAATCGTTTCGCGCGGCACGTGGCCTGCTGATGCCGCATCTGACGGGGGTGCATTTGGGGGGGATGCATCGCCGGGGGCTGCATTTGGGGGCGCTGCATCTGGGGCGGCTGCGCTTTGCAGGGCCAGCACCGTTAGCAGAATATGGCGGCAGACGCCGGGCGCGGGGCAGGGGCAGCGGGCGTGTTTTGGGCCGTTGCTGTCAATCTCCACCGTCTGACCGGCGGCTTGCACGGTCGCGGTGCTGTCGGTTTGTTCGATAATGGCTGCACCACCGCTCGCCAGATCCCGCTCTGCCCGGCGCAGCAACCCTTTGGAGGCCAACCCGATCAGCGCGGCGTCGTCATATCTGGCCAGCATATTGGCAAGCGGGGCCGGGGTGGTGTTGGGCTGGTTCATTTTATGACATCCGCCAGCCAGTGCGCGAAACGATCAGGCGTCATTGTGCCGACCTTCATGCCGATACTGGCCGCGCGCCCCGCGACATGCCCATCGACAAAGGCGCGCCCGCCTGTTTCGTCGAGGGCGGTCAGCCCGATCATCCGCACCCGTTGTTCGGCCATCCGCGTCAGTGACCCATAAAGGGCCTGTGGTGATCCGCCCTCCGCAAAGTCGCTGATCAGGGCAAACACCGTCCGCTCCGGCACCTCGATCAGCCCCTCGCAATAGGTGGTGGCTTTGCCAATCTGAGTGCCGCCGCCCATTTGCATGGTCAGCAGGGTTTCCAGCGGGTCGCCGAGGGTGTCTGACATATCAATGACAGCGGTATCAAACAGCACCAGTTTCACCTGAACACCGGGCAGGCCCGACAATATGGCGGCCATCACCGCGCTGTGGATCACGCTGTCTGTCATGGAGCCGGATTGGTCAACACACAGGATCACCCGCCAGGGCAGGGTACGCCGTTGCCGTGCGGTGAAATGCACCCGCTCTGCGATGATGCGCTGGCCTTCGCTGTCCCATGTCTTGAGGTTGTCGCGAATGGTGGCGCGGTGGTCAAAATTTGCTGCCGACGCGACGCGGGAGCGTTGAAACCGATTGCGGCGACCTGAAAAGGCGCGTTGCATATCGGCGCGCAGCCGCTCCATGATCTCGCGGATAACCTGCTGGCAAATCGCCCGTAATTTTTCCTTGATCGCGGGGTCGGCGCGGCCATGAAAGTTGAGCAATACCTTCAGCAGGTCACGGCTTGGTTCAATTTGTTCGAGGGTTTCTGCGTCGCTCAACAGGTCGGTCAGCCCATAACGGTCCAACGCGTGATCCTGAAGCGTTTCGCAAACAGACGCTGGGAAAAGCCTGCGCACCGCGCCCAGCCAATCCACCGCTTTCATCTGGGTCGGGTCGAGCGAGCCGCCCCCGTTGCCGTCTTGGTTGCCAACCTTGAGGCCGCGGCGCTGATATTCCCGTGCATAGAGAAAATCGAGCGCCTGATCCATTTCCGTATCTTTGCCTGTGACGTTGCCAAGGCGGTCTTTGGCATAGCGCCCAAGCACAAGGCGCCAGCGGCGCGCGCCCTCGTTCATTTCGTGCCCGCTCATGCCTCGGCCCCCGATAACCACGCGCCAAGGCCATCTGCCTCAACCGTGGCGCGCAGGGCGGTTTCCGCGGTGAGCGCGCGGGCAAGGTCGCCTTCGGTGATGCCTGCCTCTGCGGTGAGGGACGCGGCCTGCGCGCCGTAGCGGGCGGCAATCTGCCGGGCAATCTTATCCGCATCGCGCGGGGACAGCGCGGTCATGGCAAGCCGCAGATGGGGCAGGGTGGTCAGAAAATCATCCTCGCTCAGCCCGTTGAGGAACCGGTCAAGCGCATCAAGCACGCTGCTTTCGGTCCAGAGCAACGCCGGCGCCGCCAGCACCACACCGCGCACCACGCCGATTTGTGCCTCTGCTGCGTTGTCCGATCCGCCAAAAGCCCCGGTCATGGCCCGCGCCAGCACGGCGGCATCGGTGCGCCCGGCTTGCACGCTGATTGCCAGAACCGCACCCAGAATTTCCGGTGGTGGCGCGGCGGCGGCAACGCGGTCAATGGCGGCATCAAACAGCCGATGATCAAGATCACCGCCGCCCGGCCCCCCCAGCACATCAAGGATAATGCGCAGGCCAGCAAGGCACCCTTCCACCCGTTCGGGCGGGGTTTTGGGCAGGTCATCACAAAGATAGATCAACCGCTGATAAATGACCCCGCGCAGGCCTGTGATATCCAGATCATCGGGCAGTGAAAGCGGCCCCCGCGACAGGGCCAAACGGTGGATGCGGCGCAATGCGCCAGCGATCACGGCGAAATCACCATGGGTGCTGATGGCATCGCCCAGGCTGGTCACAAAGGGTGACAGCTTGCCGCCCAGCCCCGCCATGATGCCCTGCGACAGCATCTCGAACAGCGGGGAAAGCGTGTCACCGCGCGCCGTTTGGTTAGCCGTTTGGTTTGCGGTTTGGTTAGCGGCCTCTTCACTTAATTGCCTGCGGGCGTGCTCCAGCCGCCCCAAACAGGCAGAGGGCACATCATCGCCCCAGATCGCCGCCTCTATCAGTCGCCCTTCGACCAGCGGGGACCAGGCGCACCGCCACTCCTCAAACAACAGGTCGGTGCGGGTCTGGGTGATGAAATCTGGCCCCGCCTCCCGCGTGGCGAACCCCGTCGCAAGCAGGGCCATGCCGTGCAGAAAGCGTGATGCGGCAAGGTGGGCAGGCTTGCGCCTTATGTCGAGGCGGCGTTGTCTGGGCGCGCTGTCGTGAATATCAAACCGAAGCGCCTGCGCCCGGCGGCGCGCATCGGCCAACAGGGGCGGCGGCCCGGCAGAGGCAGGCGTGTGGCCAAGGGCATCGCCGCGCATAAAGGCCAGAAACCGCGCGCCCCAAATGTTGTTCCGGTCGGCCTCTCCCTTGATCAGCGCGCCGCGCGCTGCATCAATCAGATCATGGCGGAGCGCGCCGGGGTGCCCGCGCATCTGCGCCAACCCATCGGCCATGCGCAGCATTTCAACCTGCGCAGGCACGGGTATGGGGTTATCTCGCTGGCGCATTTCAGTGGCAAAGCGGGTGACGATATCAAGCGCCGCCTCACGCCACGGCGGCGCGCCATCCGTGGCCACAGCCTGACGCCAAAGATCATCGTAATACCCCGGTTGCGGCAGACCCGCCGCATAGCCGGAGAACGCATCAAGGGCCTCAAACCCATAGCGCACGAGGTATGAGTTAACCTTGCCAACAGGCGCAGGCCCAGTTGAAGGCCCAGTTGCAGAGGCAGGCGGGGCAGCAGGGGCGTTTGGCGCGGATGTGCCTGTTCCCCCCACCCGCACCCCCACCCGCACTCCTGCCCGCACCTGTAGTGCGTCAATCAGCGCGGGGATGTGAAACCCGCCCGCGACCACCACAACCGCGTCGCCGCTTTGACGCGCGCGGCTGAGGGCGCTGCTGACTGCGGCGGCCATATGGGCCTCTCGCAGGTGATCAAGTTCGGGAATGCCATCATGCCCCGCCGCCGCGCGAATGCCCGCGCAATAGGTGCCAACAGCCCCAAAAAAACCGCGCCAGTCGGCGGTGCCGAGGCGGGTTTCGAACAGATGATCCCACAATTCATACCCATCCCGGCACCCGGCCCGGCGGGTCAGCGCGCGAATATACGTGCCGCTGTCGAATTGATCTTCGCGCGACAGCGGAACCGGGTGATCGGTTGCGGCCTGCCCGAGGTTCGACATACGGGCAGAGGGCAGGTCGATCATGCCAAGCTGCGCGCCCACGCGTTGCCCCGCCTGAAGGGCGACAAGTTCGGGGGAATGGGCGCAAAACGGCGTATAGGCCGCAACCCGCGGCCCGGTGTTGAGGTCAACCAGCGCGGCAATGGCAACGGGGGGCCGGGTTTCGGCATCCAGCAGGGCGGGGATGTGACGTTCAAAATCCTGCGGTGCCTCAATCAGCACATGGCTGGGCTTTACCTCTGCGATCAGCGCGCTGACGGCCCAGGCGCAGGCCGGGGAATGGTGGCGAATGGGGGCAAAATACAGGCCCGCTTCGGGCTGTATCACCCCCGTCAGCGGCCCGAAATCACTGGTACCCACGCTGTCGCCCCCCTTGCCACCGGCTGCGCGCCCGCCCGTTTCCGGGTCTGAGGTTCGGTCGGCCATCCCGGTCAGTTGTCGAGAATGGTTTTGACTGTCTTGTCGAAGGTGTCCCACACCCGCGATGACCGCCCCCGCGCCCGCCCGATGGTATTGGCATAGGCCCGCAGCTTGCGCGCGTCTTCAGGATCATCCTTGAACACCACACCGGGCAGTTGCCGCGCAACATGCTCGGCAGATACCCGGCCACCATCGCTGCCAAGATAGGTCGCGGTCAGCATCGCGGCATGGGCGACGTTCACGGCCTCTGCCGTTGACATGACGCTTTTGGGCTGCGCAACCGTCGCCCCATCAGCGGTGCGCCCGGTGCGCAGGTCGCGGAACACATCGACCAGCAGTTGCAACACATCATCATCCATGGTGGCGGCGGTGTCATGGTCTGCCATCCGCTCCCGCACCTGTTTGGCGACAAGCGCCTTTTCAAAGGCGGGGTCGGCAATGGGTTTGACGGTTTCAAAGTTAAAGCGCCGTTTCAGCGCGCTCGACATTTCATTGACGCCAAGGTCGCGCAGATTGGCTGTGCCAATGACATTAAAACCGGGGATGGCCCGGCTTTCTGCCCCGGCCCCGAGTTCAGGCATGGCGATTGTGCGCTCCGACAACAATGAGATCATCGCATCCTGCACCTCTGGCGCACAGCGGGTCAGTTCCTCTATCCGTGCGATTTTACCGTGCCGCATGGCGGTCATCACGGGGGAGGGGACAAGCGCGCGCTCGCTCGGCCCTTCGGCCAGCAACAACGCATAGTTCCAGCCGTACCGCAGGTGATCTTCCAGAACCCCGGCAGACCCCTGAATGACCAGCCGTGAATCGCCCGATATGGCGGCGGCCAACAACTCCGACAATAATGATTTCGCCGTGCCCGGCTCTCCCACCAGCATCAGGCCCTGTTGCCCCATAAGCGAGACAATGCACCGGTCCACCAGCGCGTCATCGCCAAAGAACTTCTGGCTGACCTCCAGCGTGGGATCACCCAGAATGAACCGCCGCACCGCGCGGGGCGAAAGGTGCCAGCCCTTTGGCCGGGTCCGGGTTTGCGGGGCGAGGGCGTCATGGTCTGCCAGGCGGGCCAGTTCCTGCGCATAAAGGTCTTCGGCGGGGCGGCGTTGAATGTCTGACAAGGCGAATATCCAATGGGTAAAACAGTACAGGGCGGCAACGGCGTGCGGTGCACCCCTGGCGGGTGAATGAACAAGGGTTTGCAGCCCGCGCGGGAACGCTAGCGGAAGATGCCGCGCCCCGCCAGCCTTGCCGCCAGCCTCCCCGCCAACGTCGCCGCTAACCTCGTCGCCAGCTCAACATCGGTGGTTCCGGCAAGTCTGCGCATTTGGTCAGCGCCCGTGTTTCAGCGCGCTTGCGATGATCTGCTCGATGTCTTCGGCGGTCAAAGGGCGGGGGTTGGTGGCGGCGGCGGAATCTTGCAATGCCTTTTCGGCAATGCGTGCGGCGCAATCAGCCGGCACGCCGATATCGGCCAGCGTTCGGGGAATGCCAACCTGATCCAAAACCTCACACACCCGCCTGTAAAAGGCATCAAAACTGGTGTCCGACAGGCCCATGGCCTGTGCCATGGGCGGCACCTTGCGGGCGATGGCGGGCGCGTTGTGGCGCAGGGCGGCGGGCAAGATCACGGCGTTGGTCAGCCCGTGCTGGGTGTCATATTCCGCGCCGACCATATGGGAAATGGCATGAACCACGCCGAGGCCCTTGATGAATGATATCCCCGCAAGGCAAGACCCGGCCAGCATCGCGCCGCGCGCCTCTATGTTGGCAGGTTCAGCCACCGCAACGGGCAACCATGTTGCCACAAGGCGCAACCCCTCCAACGCCAAACCATCGCAGAGCGGGTTGAAGCCGGGCACGCAATAGGCCTCTATCGCGTGCACCATCGCGTCAATGCCTGTCCACGCGGTCAGATTTGCGGGCAGGCCCGCGGTGATTTGCGGATCAAGCAGCGCCACGGTGGGCTTTAGCTCTGGGTGCCAGATGCACCATTTCATCATGCGGACCGTATCGGTGATCATGGCGGTGCTGTCTGTTTCGGCCCCGGTGCCGGCGGTTGTTGGCACGGTGATCAGCGGGGGAAAGGCCGGGTGCCCGGCCATATCGGGCGGGGCTTGCTCATATTCAAAGGCCCAGAGGTCAATGTCGTTACGGGCAACCAGCGCAATCGCCTTGCCGCCATCCATGCCACTGCCGCCGCCGATGGCGATGATGCCATCATGCCCGCCGTCGATGTAACTGGCCTTGCCGCCCGTAATCTCATCGTCGCGCGGGTTGGGGGAAATATTTGCGTATAGTCCTGACTTCAGGCCAGCTGCCGCCAGATAGTCCTGCATCTGGGCCAGAAACGGCAGGCCCGCACTGCCCCGGTCTGTCACGATCAGCGGGTTGGCCATGCCATTGGCGGAACAAAGCGTCGCAATTTCGCGCAACCGACCGGGGCCATAGGCGATCGGAACGGGAAAGCCCCAATCCTGATATGTCTCCATGTTCATCTGTGCTTGCCCTTTGCGGTTGCCATAGGGCCGCGCGCGCGCCTTTTCAGGTGCGGTGCCGCCGGATCACCAGATCATTGGACAGATTTCCGCCACCGGCAAGCGCCGGGTTGATCATTCCGGTTTGGAAGCGGCGGCGGGCAGCCCCGCATGATGGATGGTCTAGAACCCGAGGAAGAAATCACGCTCAACAAGGGTGATGTCACCCTCCAGCGCGATTTCAAAGGTGGCTTGCCCCGCGCCCGTCTGGTCACCCTGCACGATGGTCAGGCCAAGGGCGGCATCAAATTCGAAACGCAATTCGCCCGCTGTGCCGGTAAAGGCGTCTTCCTCGACAAAATCCCACCGCTGTTTGCGGCGTTGGGTCAGGTCAGCGTCGATGCGGCTGATTTCCATGCGGTCATTGCCGCTGTCAAAATCGGTGATCACATCGCGGCGGCCTTCGCCGGGGCGGCTGTCTGTGTCGCGGAAATAGATATAGCGGTCACGCCCCAGCCCGCCCGTCATCACATCGGCCCCGGCGTTGCCATACATGATATCGGTGCCGCTTTCGCCGTTGATCGTATCATCGCCCGCGCGCCCGAAAATGCGGTCGGTGGCGCTGCCGCCAAACAGGATATTGGCGTCATTGTCACCGCGCAGGTTATCATTGCGGCGGGTGCCAATCACCTGTTCGATGCCTTCAAACGTGTCGCCAAGCGCATCACCCACGCCTGTCGTGCGGGTGGTCATATCGGCCTGAATGCGGCGGTCTGAATTGGAATAGTCAACAAAGTCAAACCCATCCCCGCCAGAGAAATGATCAGCGCCCGCCCCCCCTTCGAGGGTATCATCACCATCACCACCCTGAAGCAGGTCATCGCCATCGCCGCCCGAGAGGACATCATTGTCCTCGCCACCGATCAGCGTGTCATTGCCGCCAAAGCCGAACATGGTGTCATCACCATTGCCGCCCTCCAGCAGGTTGTCCTGGTCATCGCCGTTGAACAGGCCGTCAATGCCGATCTGGGCCTGATTGGCGGTCAGCACCAGGCCTTCGTCCTCTGCCGACAGGGTAAAGGTCAGGCCCGTTGCGGCATCGGTGATCACGCGGGTAATGGCGGTCAGGTCGCCGGTTGCGGTGGCAAAGATGAACTGGTCGCCAACCGCGATGTTGCTGTCGGTGGATACGGACAGGTCAACATCATCCAGCAGGTCGCCAAAGGCGGCGTTGCCGTTCACGGTCAGCTGATCACCCACCCCGCCGGAAAAGTCGGAAATGGTGATGCTCAACCCGCCAAGGGTTTCGATGGACAGATCCCCCGTCAGGGTCAGTACACCATCCGCCGCCCCGGCAAAGGCAAGGTCGCCATGAAGGTCGATGCTGGTGGTGATCGCGCCTGTCAGGTCGGCGGCCCCCCGATCACCGATGGTCAGGCGTTCGGCGGTCAGCGTGCCGCCATCGCGCACGTCGATCCGGCCAATACCGCCATTGGCAACCGATGCGCCGGGGTTGTTGAAATTGAAATCATTGTCCACGGAAACCGTGATCAGCCCCGCCGTCAGGTCAGAGCCAGCGCCGCTGATCGTAATGGCCCCGGTGGAATTTACCTCGTTCGCGACCGCGATCAGCGAGTTGGTTTCCGAAAGGGCTACGGCGCCGCCGTCAGAGATGGTCAGCGCCCCTTCGCCGCCCGCATTGCGGCCAATGATCATCAGGCCGGCACTGGCGATATGGCTGGTATCATCGCCCGCCAGCGTGAACGTCGAACCGGCCCCGTCAACGGTGACGGACCCGGTTGCGCGATCAAATGCAAAGTTGGAGAGCGAGCTGCCATCAGCGGCCCCAATCCCGATCTGAACCACGGGCAGAATGTCGCCGTTTGCATCGACCACAACGTCGCCGCCATTGGTGATGTTCAGCGCGCCATCGCCTTCGCGCGCCACATTCAGAAAGGCCCCAAAGGATTGCACCGCGCCAGCATCGCTGAGCACGGACAGGGTTGACCCTTCGCCATCCACCGTGACAACCGATTGCGGCCCGGCGCTGCCCCGCAGAATGTTGGAAAAGCCTATTTCTAGGCCACCGCCATCAAGATCACCGCTATCGACGGTGACATCGGCGCCCGAATTGATCGTCAGCGCGCCTGTTGCGTAATAGTTGGTGGCATTGGCGCTGACCAACTGGCCCAGCGAAATGGCCGCATTGTCACCGGTGACGTTGATGGCGGCGTCATTGCTGACGGTAATCGCACCCGTGCCATCGCGGCCAATGCCCAGAAACGCGCCGCCGGACGCGGCGTTGCCGTTCTGGGTGATGTTCAGCGCAGACCCCGCGCCGGTTATGGTCGCGGTGCCGCTGGCCCCGCCGTAAAAGCCAAGGTTGGCAAAGGGGGCATCGGTAACACCGTCGGTGTTGCTGATATCGACAAGGCCACCATCCGCGATGGTCAGGGTGGAGCCCTGGCGATATCCGCTCCGCCCGAGGGTCAGGCCGCCAGCGACCGTGGCAAGGGCCCCGCCATATTGGCCGTAACCGTCATTGATATTGAGCGCAGATCCCGTGCCGGTGACAGTGATATTACCCGGGTTGCCTAACCCTGCAAAAACGCTCAGCGCCCCGGCGGTGCCGCCCGCTGAAACCGTCAGATTGCCTTCCGCCGGGTCCACACCATTGTCGAGGCCAAGGCTGATGCGCGCACCAAGCCCATAGGCCAGCACCGCAGACCCCGTGCCCGCCACATTGACAGACCCGGTGCCGGCGGGCGCGATGATGATATTTTCATACCCGCCCACAACAGTGTTTCCGCCATTGTCGTAATAGGCATTGTTGCGCGAAATCAGGCGCGCGCCGTCAGTGATGTTGAGGGTCGAAAGCAGGCCCCCGTTGTTGCTGCCCTGTTGTTCCCGCCCGATGATGATTGAGCCGGTGTCGCCCGCCGTGGCCTGATCACCAACCGTGATTTCAACCGCTGCTGGCCCGCCCTGTAACGTCAGGCGGGTGCCGCTGTCCGGGTCGTCAACGTAGGAGCCAGAGTCCCCGCCGGGGTCTGGTACGTAAACCTGATTGGGATAGGTGCCATAGATCGACAGGCTATCAACGGCCAGAACATGCCCGCCGCCCGCGCCATTGATCAGCGTCTCACCCGTGCGGATGATAATTTCATCTGCGTTTATGGTCGCATCGCCACTATTGGTGATCGTCATGGGGCACTCCGGCGCGTTCAGGATCGGGCACATTTACAAAGGCGAACGACAATCTGACGCGCGGGGGGGCGAGTCAACTCGACGAATGCACAGTATGAATGCGTAGTCTTT
>JBMYXS010000023.1:0-47922 GCA_049608645.1 Pikeienuella sp.
GACGACCGGCCCCTTCACGTCCATCGCTTCGAGGACTTTGGGGTGCAATTCACCAAATGCCGCCAGTGGGTTCTTGGGGCCGAGTTTCAGCATGGCGGAACGGCCGGGGTGGAACCACTCAGGCGCATCACGGAATGTCATCAGACGGTCAACAGGCGCACCGATGGCTGACAGGGCCGCTTCGGCATCGGCCTTGGCGTCATAGAGGTCCACCGGGCGGCGCGTGCCGGTCCAGTCGCGGGGGGCGGTCGCGCCGACACGAATGGCGGTTGCCACATCGCGCTGCTCGCCCGGCTCACCGCCTGCATATTCGGCACCGACCTCAAACAAGGCGAGATCAGCAGCACCTTGCGCCTGATTGCGCGCAGCGGCGGCCAACAGACCGGGCAGGAGTGAGGGGCGCATGTCCGACATCTCGGATGAGATCGGGTTTTCCAGCTTCAACAGCGGGTTGCCACCGCCGAACAGAGCGGCCTCCTTGGAGGATACAAATGAATAAGTGATGCACTCATTCAGCCCCATGGCTGCCATGGTGCGACGAACCTTGGCTGTGCGGCGCTGCATTGGCGTCAGGACGGGGGGCAATACCCCTTCTGACGGGCGCGGCATGGGAACCGCTTCCAGCTTCATAAGCGAGGCAACGCGCGCCACCTCTTCCACCAGATCGGCAGACCCACGAACATCAGGCCGCCAGGGGGGGACGCTCACCTCAAAGGTGGCACCGGTGCGCGTTACACCAAAGCCAAGCGCGGTCAGTGTTTCTTCCTGCGTGTCAGCGGCGATTGTCATGCCGACAAGGCTTTCAACACGGGCCGGGTCAAGGTGATAGCTGCGTGATGTGTCCGGCACGGCACCAGCGGTGACCACCTCGGAGGCTTCACCACCACATAGGTCAAGGATCATGGCGGTTGCCGCGTCCACACCTGCGGGTGTGAATGCCGGGTCAACGCCCCGTTCAAACCGATAGCGCGCGTCAGAATTGATTTTGAGTTTCCGCCCTGTCATCGCGGTCATAACCGGATCCCAATAGGCGCTTTCAACGAATACGTTGACGGTGTCTTCGGTGCAGCCGGTTTCCAGCCCGCCCATCACCCCTGCGATGCTTTCGGGGCCGTTGTCATCGGAAATCGCCATCATGCCAGCGCCAAGGGTATATTCCTTGTCGTCCAGCGCGGTGATGGTCTGGCCATCTTCAGCAAAATGCACGCGCAGATCACCCGCCACTTTGTCAGCGTCAAAGACGTGCAGCGGGCGGTTGCGGTCAAAGGTGAAATAGTTGGTGATATCGACCAGCGCGGAAATAGGGCGCAAGCCAATCGCACGGAGGCGTTGTTGCAGCCAATCGGGGGAGGGCACGTTTTTCACGCCCCGAATGACGCGGCCAACAAACACCGGGCACCCGCGTTCCTGCACATCTGCGTCAATCGTCACGTTGATCGGGCAGGGGAACGTACCGGGCGTTGCTGTGATCGGTTTGGTAATCACCTTGCCAAGACCACGCGCCGCCAGATCGCGCGCCACCCCGGCAATGCCCAGGGCATCGGGCCGGTTTGGGGTGATCGCAATTTCGATCATCGGGTCGTTTAGGTCTTTGTAGTCGATGTAACGCACACCCATGGGCGCATCTTCGGGCAGGTCGATGATGCCGTCGTGATCTTCGGAGATCATCAATTCGCGCTCGGAACACAGCATGCCATTTGATTCGACGCCGCGAATGACGCCGGGTTTCAAATCGACGCCCGTGCCGGGGACATGGGTGCCGGGTGCCGCGAAGACGCCGACAAGTCCGGTGCGCGCGTTTGGTGCGCCACAAACCACCTGAACCTCTTCCGACGGGGCATCGGGGCCATTTGGCCAGGCTTCAACACGGCAAAGGCGCAACCGGTCAGCGTCGGGGTGCTGTTTGGCTTCGATGACGCGGCAGATGGTAAAGGCCCCAAGTGTATCTGCAGGGTTCTCCACGCCTTCGACCTCCAGCCCGAGGTCGGTAAGGGCGTAAAGGATATCATCTAGTGAGGCATCTGTTTCCAGATGCTCTTTCAACCAGCTCATCGTGAATTTCATCGGGCCGCTCCGCGCGTATATATCAGGTCGGGCGGGGTGTAGCGGAAATCTTGCGGTGCGAAAAGAGGGATGCGCCCCTTCGCCCTATCATGCCAGGCCAGAGTGATGTATGCCTGTCCCGTAATGTGGGATATTGAGTAGCTCCTGCATGTTGCGGGAGAAACTCACTCATGCCAGCCCCGGACAAAGCGACAGAGCGGTTGTTGGTGATCTTTGAGACAATCGCGCAGCAAGGCCCACTGTCACTGGTGGCACTGACAGAGGCAACAGGCTTGCCGCGAAGTGCCGTACACCGGGGCGCGCAGGTGTTGCAGGCGCGCGGTTGGATCAGCGCGCGCCTTTCCGATCATGCTTATGCGGTTTCCAGTCGTTTTGATGATGCGGTGGCCAACGCGCGCTATACCCACGAAGAGGCAGAGGCATTGTCGCCCCTGATGACCGACCTGTCGCAAGCCTTTGGGTGCCATGTCGACATTGGGCTTTTTGTGGCCAGAGGTGTTTTTGAAGTCGTCGACAGCACCAACAAGCGCGCGGACCTGGGCCGCCGGTCATTGATCGCCTCTGAGATTGCTTTGGCCGCGCAGGTTTCACTTTCCCCTGCCGGCCGGGTTCGTCACCTAGAGGCGTTCCTTGCGCACGCAACGCGGGAGGATACAGAGTTCGTCACCAGCGGTGGGCATTTTCGGCGGCTGAAAGCGGCCGAGGCCATTATAGAGCAGGGCGGCGCCATGCGATCGCCTGATGATGCAGGCCTTGTTCCCTTTGTGGCACCTTCCGGGGTGGCGGGGGCCTTGCGTATTTACCCGCGCAAAAGTGGCGAAGTTGGGCAGGCCATGGCACTGGCCCGTGAAAAGCTGGATGCAACGGGGTATCCGACACGGTTGACCGAAACATAAGCGCGAAGGTTGTATGTATGCGGTCTGGCTTGGCTTGCGCTCCCCCAGATCGGCCCATATGTTCAGGCTACGGAAGCAGGGCGCGTCGACAAGGCGCGCCCTGCGCGCGTTATCAAGAATAGGACCGGACAATGGTTGATAAAGTGCCGATAACAAAAGTGGGCTACGGCGCGCTGAACGATGAGTTGAAGGATCTGAAATCGGTCCAGCGGCCCGAAGTTATTCGCGCCATCGCTGAGGCACGCGAACATGGTGATTTGAGCGAGAATGCGGAATATCATGCCGCACGCGAAAAACAGTCATTCATCGAAGGGCGCGTCAAGGAACTGGAAGGTCTGATCAGCCGCGCAGATGTCATTGACCCGGCGAAAATGTCTGGCACGACAATCAAGTTTGGCGCGACCGTTCTGTTGGTTGACGAAGACACCGACGAAGAAAAAACCTATCAGATTGTCGGCGAACCAGAGGCCGATATTGATAGCGGCAAGCTGAACATTCGCTCCCCCCTTGCGCGGACTTTGATCGGTAAGGAAGAGGGTGACAGCATCGAGGTTGTTACGCCCGGTGGCTCGAAGGCCTATGAAGTGCTTTCGGTGGTCTATAAGTGATCTCACAAAGGTGCGCGGTGCCCCTGGGGGTGCCCGCACTGCAACCAGCGGCATGCGCCTTGTGGTGCGACGGAGCCTGAAAGGGCGATGCAAATGGCAAAACCCATGACGGATGCCGACCCCTCCCGCACCGCAAAAGTGACCGGAGAGATGCGCGCGCGCGTCGCCTTTCTGGCGCGCACGGGCGGGTTCTGGCGCCGACTTTCAGCGTTTAAGGTTGCCGCCGTTGTATCGCTTGTGTGGGTGGTTGGTCTTTCTGCATATGGCATCGGGTTCTTTGGTGTGTTCGGTGCAAAACTGTTTGAGCCACGTCCCGCGGCGGCCCTTGAAATCGCACTGTTTCTTTTGGCTGCGATCGTGCCGGTCGCGTTGTTCTTTTATGGGGCCTTGCTGGCGCGAAAGGCCGAGGAAATGCGCCTTGCGGCAGCGCGCTTGACCTCCGCCATTGATGCCCTGCGGTTGACGACTGCACCGCGTGGTGGCGCAAATGCCGAAGACCTCGCCGAAGCCTTGTCAAACGCCACGCGCGCCAGCATGGCGGCGGAGCGCGACGCGATGAACGAGATCATGGCGCGCATCGATGCAGCCCTGTCCGAAACCCAGGCGATGGTCAGCGACCTTAGCCAACGTGACAGCCAGGCACGCCGCGCCGCCAAAACGGTGGCTGTTAGCGCAGATGAACCGGACGAAGCGCAGCCTGCACTGCCCTTCGTTGCTGAGGCTGAACCACCGCAAACGGCAAGTATCTCCTGGGACAGTGTTGTGCGCGCTTTACAGTTTCCCAAAGACGAAAATGACGATGCCGGTTTTGCCGCAATTCGCGAAGTGGTGGGTGACCATGATCTCGCGGCTTTGTTGCAGGCAGCCGAAGATGTTCTCAGCCTGCTGTCTGAAGATGGGCTGTACATGGAAGATGTGCAGCCACAAATCGCACCCCTGTCGCTTTGGCAACGGTACGCTGCTGGTACGCGCGGCAAGGATGTCGCAGACATCGGCGGTGTGCGCGATGAGGTCGCCCTGGCCATTGCCAGAGGGCGGGTGCGGAATGATCCTGTGTTTCGGGATACCGCGCTGCATTTCCTTCGCCGATTTGACAAATTGTCAGAACGCATGCTGGCTGAACTGGGCGATGATCCGATGATCCTTGAAGTGGCGGACAGCCGCACAGGGCGCGCCTTTATGGTAATCGCCCGCGTGATGGGCGTGTTTGACTAACGCCACATGCGGCTTGAGCGGGGCCGGCGCGGCTGGTAGGCGATATCTCAACCCGCGGCCACGGAAACCAGCAAATCAGATTGCCTGGAGGTGAATCTTTCCTGCCCTTCGCGTGGTTGTGAACGTGTCATGGCCCGGTTGTGCGCTATGTTAGTCTCAAGAGACCATAAAAGGGAGATTACCGATGCCATTGTCCACCTCAACGGGTTTGAGCCGCAGCAACTCTTTGACACGCCGCAGTACGCTGCTCGGTATGGGATCGGCGGGCGCTGCTTTGGCGGCAAGCCCTGCCTATTCAGCGGCGGATATGCTCGGCGCGTTGCGCCCAAATGTGAACCGCGTGAAATTGGGCGGCTTTGAAGTTACTACCATTCTGGACGGCGCGGTGGTGCTTGATGGTCCCTTTCCCATTTTTGGCGGCAATGCCTCTGAGGCGGAGGTGCAGGCGCTGGCCGCAGAAAACAAATTGCCGCCCAAGAAGCTTGAGATCGGGTTTACGCCTGTGGTGGTTAACACCGGGAAAGAACTGATCCTGTTTGACACCGGAAATGGCGCGGCGGCACGGCCCGGGCGCGGAAACCTGGCGGCAGGTCTGGCAGCAGCAGGTTACAAGCCCGAAGATGTGGATATCGTCGTTATCACCCATATGCACCCTGATCACATCGGCGGGATTATGGAAGGCGGCACCCCAGCCTTTCCAAATGCAACATATGTAACCAGTGCCGCAGAATATGATTTCTGGTCACCGGAAGACAAATTGAGCGGCGGCACGGAGCGTGTCACCAAATTGGTGCGCGGCTCTTTGGTGCCGATGGTTGAGAAAATCCGCTTCATCAAACCGGGCGACAGCGTCGCCAGTGGTATTGAGGCGCTTGATGCCTCTGGCCACACGCCGGGGCAGCTGGCGTTTCACATCGAAAGCGAAGGAAAGCGTCTCGTGTTGATCGCTGATGTCGCAAACCATTTTGTTGTGGCTTTGCAGCGGCCCGATTGGCACGTCAGGTTTGACATGGACAAGGAAAAGGCCGTCGCGACGCGTAAGTCCATTCTGGGCATGATCGCGGCTGACGATATTCCCTTTACCGGGTATCACATGCCGTTCCCGGCGATGGGCTGGCTGGCACCGAAGGGGCCAGGTTTTGAGTTTATTCCGGCCACCTATCAGTTCGCGGCGGGTTAAGACGCTAGCGGTCGCGCCGACGTTTGCGGTCGGCGCGCTCTGCTTCCCAGCTTTTGGCAATCAAGGGGTTAAGCCTTGCCGCAAACCGGGGGGAGGCCGTGATCGTTTCAGTGATGATCGCAGTGAGGTAGAGTTTCAAAAGCGCGGGGTTCGCCAGCGCGCGTTTGATTTCCTGATGGTGCCATTCGACCGCCTTTTCATGTAATTCGCGTAAGGTGCTGTCTGTCTTCAATTCAGCCAGTTTGGCCTGCATTCCAGGTAACTGTCGGTGAATGGTCGTGTCTTCAACGGTGTTGAAATTCCGCTCTGCCCAATAGGACAGGTCAAGTTGCGTGATCTTTGAATTGGGCAGCCCGCGGGCACATTTCACCAGGTAGCTTTCGGCGCTGCGCAGACTGTAATGATTGATCTGTGCGCCCGCATATCCCGCATTGGCATGGTTTAACCATATGCCCTTTTCTCGATACGCGGCCAGGGGCGCACCACTTGCATTGACGATTTTCGGATCTTTGCCGGGTTGTAGGTCAAGCGGGCGGTGAACGCCGATGCGGCTGTAACCTGCATCGCGGCGCCACAGGCTTTTTGCGCCGTAATTATGAAACGGATAGGGGCAAACCTCGGGCGCGGCGCGGGTGAATTGTTCCATCACCGGCGCATCGCGATATTGGGGGATGCGGTTTGCGCCAAATCTGCGCCAAGCCAGCATAAACACATCCGCATCCGGTGTGCTCGACAACAGGTCGTCCAACTGGCCCTTGCCGTGCTGAATGTTGATAAACTCATCCACATCCAGACAGCCGAGCCATTCGGCCTGTGCCACAAGGGGGTGTTCATCAGCCCGCATCAAGGCGGTTTTCTGCACGCCGCGCGCTTTGATCTTGTCGTTCACTACATGGGCGCCGAGGCCCATTTCTGCCAATCGTCGCCAGATGGCATCTGTGCCATCGTCACAATCGTTGGTGTAGACAAGGAACTGATCAACGCCGATGGAAAGATGATGGGCGACCCACTCCAGAATGAAGGCCCCTTCGTTTTTCATTGCGGTTACGATCAGGCGCATGGGGGTGGCTCCGGCAATGGCCCTTTGGGCGGTAGGTGGCGTCTACGTCAGAAACAGCGGCGCAAGCCCTTGCTTGGCAGGCGCAAATACCTTTCAGCCATTCCATATTTTGCGTTAACTGGCCACTATCACTTCTCAGTTATGCCATAAAGCTGCGTTAGCGATAAGGTTCGTGTAGATGGACCCTACACAGCTGTTGCGCTAATGATGCGCGATGACGCCGAAGCGGGGGCTGATCGGAGTTTTGATGTCGCCAGAATACCAAATTGGGGCTTTGTGGGTCGAAGGCCCGTTGAGCTTTCTCGAACAGCTTTGCCTGAAATCGTTTGTCGATGCAGGGCATCATACCATCCTCTACAAATACGGTGATGTGACCAACATTCCCGACGGGATAGAGGTGCGCGACGCAAATGAGGTTTTGCCGCAAACAGGGTTTCTGACGCATGAGCGGACGGGGTCGCCCGCGCTGCACTCCGACCTGTTCCGCTACAAGATGCTGGAAAAGGGTGATCGGATCATCTGGGCCGACACGGATGCCTATTGCGTCAAGGCATTCGAAACCCCCAATGGGCATTTTTATGCATGGGAATCAAAGCGTCATGTGAATGGCGGTGTGCTTGGATTGCCGCCGGACAGTGAAACACTGCGCGAATTGCTGGAATTTACGTCAGACGAATTTGCCATCCCGCCCTGGTACGATGATGAGCGGAAGGCAGAGTACGAAGCCGCCGCCGCGCGCGGTGAACCTGTTCACGCTGGCGAAATGACCTGGGGGGTGTGGGGCCCGCACGCGGTTACGCATTTCCTGCAAAAAACGGGCGAAATCAAATACGCATTGCCGCGCCATGCGCTTTACCCGTTCACGTTCAAAGAGCGTCGCAAGATGCTCAAACGCGAAACCAAGATGGAGGATTACGTTTTCGATGATACGTATTCGATCCATTTTTATGGTCGCCGCATGCGCAAACGGATCGCGGAAGCCGAAGGCGGGCGGCCCCGTCGTTGGTCGCCAATCGGGCGGCTGATGAAGAAACACGGCATTGTGGCAGAGGATGGGATCATTCCCGGCTCTCCGCTCGAAGCTGAAGTTGCCGCGAACCCGCCACCAGCCCCGAAAGTTGTGAAAGAAGCTGACATCTCGAAGCTGGCTGACGACAAGATCCTTGTGCTTTCAACAATGAAGAATGAGGGGCCGTTCATCCTCGATTGGATCGGGTATTGCCAATCAATCGGTGTTGATCACTTCCTCGTCTACACAAACGACTGTGATGACACGACGGTCGAAATTCTGGAACGGCTTGGCGAAATGGGCATCGTCACGCGCGTTGAAAACCCCTTTGATCGTGAGGCGCAGGAGCGGCCACAGCGCGCGGCGCTTGCCGACGCGGCGAAGCAGCCTGTGTTGCAGAATGCCGACTGGATTATCCCGATTGATGTTGATGAATACATCAACATCCACGTCGGTGATGGGACCTTGCGTGGCCTGCTGGCGGCGACTGACAACCCTGATCTGCTGGCAATGACATGGCGGTTCTTTGGCTGCGGCGGCGTCGTGGAGTATCAAGACAAGCCCGTTGCTGAACAATTCGTGCGTGCGGCACCTGAATTTACGCGAAAACCCCATCATAACTGGGGCTTCAAGACGATCATGTCGAACCGCGTAAAATACGGGAAGCTTGGCGTGCATCGCCCGTTGCAATTCCCTGACCAGCCGGTGCGCTGGGTGAATGGTTCGGGCGAGGAAATGCCCGAACGCTATCGTGAGAATGGCTGGCGGTCATCCATGTCCAGTTGGGGCTATGAGATGGTCACGCTGAACCATTACGCCACCCGCTCCATTGACAGTTTTCTGGTCAAACGTGACCGGGGCCGGGTTAACCACGTCAACCGTGATCAGGGCTTGGAATATTGGTCGGTTTTTAACCGAAACGACATGTTTGACCGCACGATCCTTCCCGCGGTGGAGCGGGCACAACCCTTTGTCGATGCATTGCGCGGCGACAAGGCGCTGGGCAAGTTGCATGATCAGGCGGTCGCCTGGCACCGGGACAAGATTGATGAGCTAAAGGAACGGCCGGAGTTTCTTGCGCTTTATGAAGAACTGTCGGTCGACCCGCTGACCCATGTGTTTGATCTGCAAACACCTGATGGTGAGACGGTAAAGTTCGACAAGCCACCGGAAAGTGTTCTGAAAACAGCGCCCGCGCCAAAGGCGGCACCCGATAAGACCGCTGAAAACCGCAAGCGCGCAAAGGCTGAAAAGGCGTCAAAATCTGCTGCGGCACTGACCGGGCCGACAACCGCGCCTGACAACCCCGTCACCGCTGAACAGCACCCGATTCTTGTCGGGGCCGCAGCGGAAGCGGGTTATCAGGAACTGGTCACACGCAACGCCGAAAAGTTCCCGATGCTGTCGGCCCCGACGGTTCAGTTGTCTAACGACAACGTCGTGATCATCAGTTCGATGAAAAATGAGGGGCCCTACATCCTTGAGTGGATCGCTTATCACCAATCCATCGGGGTGAAATCATTCCTCGTCTATACCAATGATTGCAGTGACGGGACGAACGAAATTCTGGATCGTCTCGGAGAAATGGGCATTGTGCAGCGCCTCGATAACCCCTTCAAACGTGACAAAGGGCAAAAACCCCAGCGTGGCGCGTTGAATGATGCGTGGGAACAGCCGATCGCCAAAACGGCTGACTGGGTTCTGATCTCTGACGTGGATGAATTTGTGAATATCCATGTCGGTGATGGCCGCATGAGCGATATGATCAAGACCTGCAACGGCCCTAATGTCATTTCACTGACTTGGAAATTCTTTGGTAACGGCGGTATCCATGAGTTTGAAGACAAGTTCATAACCGAACAATTCCTGCGCGCGGCTCCCCAGTTCATTCCCAAACCGCGTCTTGGCTGGGGGTTCAAGACGATGATGCATTCATCGGCCCCCTTCGGAAAGTTTGGTGTGCACCGACCGCTGGCATATGATGAAGCGCGGGCTGACGAGGTGCGCTGGGTCAACGGAAGCGGCCGACGGATGCCTGATTTTGCGTTGGATGGGAACACTTGGCGTTCGACCAAACGGTCGATCGGATATGATGTTGCGACGTTGAACCACTATGTGCTGCGGTCTGCAGAAAGCTTTCTGATCAAGCGGGAGCGTGGCCGTATCAACCATGTTGATGAAGATCAGGGTGTAGAATACTGGGCGCGCCGCAACTATGCGACAGAGGTGGATGACCGCATCGTGAGCCGCCTGGCACCGGCGCGGGAGATGTTCAACGACCTCATGGCCGATGAAACACTTGGCGCGCTGCACCGCAATGCTGTGAAATGGCACAAGGATCGTATTGCCTTGCTCAAGGGTAATCCCGAATATCTTGCGCTGTATGAACGTATCACCGCGCCTGACCAGATGGATGCGGTCTATTATCAAAAAGACGCCGTCAAAAGCGACGAAGGTTGAAAGAGATCTATGGCTAAATCCTATCAAATCGGCGCGCTGTGGATTGAAGGGCGGCTTTCGTTTCTGGAGCAGCTTTGCCTGAAATCCTATGTGGACGCGGGGCATCATACGATCCTGTACCACTATGGGGAGGTGACGGGCGTTCCTGATGGTGTTGAGATGCGCGACGCCAATGAGGTTTTGCCGCAAACAGGGTTTCTGACACATGAACGCACGGGGTCGCCCGCGCTCCATTCCGACCTGTTTCGCTACAAGATGCTGGAAAAGGGTGATCGGATCATCTGGGCCGATACGGATGCCTATTGCGTTAAACCGTTCAAAACCAAAACCGGTCATTTCTTTGGGTGGGAGTCCAAGCGCCACGTGAATGGGGGCGTGCTGGGCCTTCCAAAAGACAGCGAAGCACTCGGCCGTCTGCTTGAGTTTACGTCTGATGAATTTGCGATTCCCCCTTGGCTGCCCGAAGAGGTGCAGGCCGATTATCGTGCCGCTGCCGAGCGGGGTGCCCCTGTTCACGCAGGTGAGATGAAGTGGGGGGTGTGGGGCCCGCACGCGGTTTCACATTTCCTCGCGGAAACGGGTGAGATCAAATACGCGTTTCCACAGGCTGGGCTGTATCCGTTCACCTTCAAGGAACGGCGCCTGATGCTGCGGCCTGATTATGACGCCGCAAGAAAGGTAACGGATGAGACATACTCGATCCATTTCTATGGGCGGCGTATGCGGAAACGTATTGTTGAGGCCGAAGGGGGCGCGCCCGACCCGGCGAGCCTGATGGGAAAACTGTTGAAGAAGCACGATATCGACCCGGCCGCTGCGCCCATTCCCGCTGGCCCTGCGCCGGTCACGCCAACGCCCGCCAGCAAGGCGGCCAAGGCACCGGCCGCAGACCCGACAGCAAAGGCGAAGGATGCTGCGCCCGTGGGTAAACCGGGCATGAATACGCTGACGGTACTTGCTGACGAAAGCGGATCGGACAAAGGCTCTGTCAAACATCGCTATACAGAGCTCTACCACATGCTTTTCAACCCGTTTCGTGGGCGCAAGATCACGTTTCTGGAAATGGGCCTGATGTCAGGCGGGCCTGAGCACGGGATCGACGCGGACAGGAAAACCTCTGCCGTGCCGTCGATTCAGATGTGGTTGAACTATTTCCCGAAGGCCAACATCATCGGCCTTGATGTGTCTGATTTTTCTGCGTTCGAGACGGATCGGTTCACCTTTCACCGCTGCGATATGGATGACCGCGCGAATATCGCAAAGGCAGCGGCCGATATGCCTGCGCTCGATATCATTCTTGATGATGCGAGCCATGCCTCCAAACATCAGCAGGATGGTTTCCTCGAACTTTTTCCCAAGCTGAAATCTGGGGGGATGTTCATATTTGAGGACTTGCGGTGGCAGCCGGAGGAATATGAGGCCAAGACACCTGGCATCACCAAAACGGCGGATCTGTTGCAGTCTTTCGTAAAGAACCGCGAATTTACCCACAGCGACCCGGCAGTCGCGGCAGAATTCAATGCGCTACGCCCGATGATATCAGGCTGCTTTGTATTTCAGGCGCATTTCACCAAACATCGTCGCGACCAGGTCGCGGTCATCCACAAGCTCTGAACGGAGGGTCCGAACATGGCTGGCACCCGCGCAAAGAATTTCAATTTCCAGACGACCACCAAGAACACGCGTGAGTTTCGCACGTGGTTTCGGGGGGAGCACACCAATTATAACCCCACCGAAGCCCGGATGATCCCGCCAGAGGCCGCATCGAAATGGGTGCTGCACGGCTGGGCCCCCGAAGCGCCGCAGATCACGCCGGATACGCAGATCACGGCATTTGGGTCGTGTTTCGCAGCAAATATTTCCAACTGGCTTTCAAAGCGCAACTTCCGCGTCCTGAACAAGGACGAAGAGGCCAAGAACGCCTATGTCGTGACCTGCGGCGAAGGCATGGTGAACAGCTTTGTCATTCGGCAACAGTTTGAATGGGCGTGGGAAAACAAGACCTTCGATGACGCGCTCTGGCATGGATACAAGGCAGAGGAATACGGTTATGACCCTGCTATTCAGGCTGAAACCAAGCGCATTTTCGATGAGACTGACTTTTTCATCCTGACCTTTGGCCTGTCTGAGGTGTGGTATGATGAACCAACTGACAACGTCTTTTGGCGGACGATCCCGAAAGATGTCTATGACCCGGCCCGCCACAAGTTTCGCGTGTCCACGGTTGAGGAAAACAAGGATAACCTCCGGGCAATTTACGATTTGATCCGCAAGCATCGGCCGGATGCAAAGATCTTGTTCACCCTGTCACCCATTCCGTTGATCGCGACATTCCGCGACAATTCATGCCTTACGTCGAACAGCGTGTCCAAAGCCGTGCTGCGCGTGGCGATTGATGAGGTTGTTCGCGAGAAAATGGATGAAGGGTATCTGAATTACTGGCCGTCTTATGAGTTGGTCACGGATGTTTTCAAACTGCCTTACAAACCGGATCGCCGGCATCCAAAGGGGCCTGTGCTCGACTATATTATGACGCTGTTTGAGCACACCTGGTGCGTTGAAACCGAGGAGGAGCGCCCATCCCTGTCGGAGGCATGGGTGAAGGCCGGGGCCTCAGCCGGGTTGTTGCCGGAGGAGTTGTTTCAGATCGTTGAGGGCAAGCGCGTTCGCAAGCTGCTGGGTTATGTGAATTCGAAAACGCCGCTCTCAAGTGATCCCGGCAAAGATCAGGTGTATCGGCGTATGTATCGCCAGCTTATCTCCAAATGGCGGGCAGAAAAGGCAGCCTCTCTTGCAGAGGCTGAAGCGTCGGAGCAGGCCTGATGGTCGAAATCATTGAGTGTCATGGCGTCAGGGTTCCTTTTCACGCGGACGTCATACCGCCCAACATTGAACGGCCATTGCGCCGGGGCAGATATGCGGGCGGTGAGTGCCGGATCATCGCAAATGTTGTCGGCAAACGGGATCGGTTCCTCGAACTTGGCACCGGTCTTGGCGTTGTAACGGCAAAGGCGGCGTTGGCGGGGGCTGCGCAGGTCGCAACTTTTGAGGCCAACCCGGCGTTGCTTCCCGCGATATCCGACATTTTGCAGCAAAACGGTGTGGAAGACGCGATTGAGGTTTTCAATGGTGCCGTCACGCGCGGTGCGCCGACCAAGACTGTACCCTTCTATCAGCGTCCTGATTTATGGACATCCTCGCTTTCGCCGGACCCTGCAACATGGACCGAGACGGTTGAAGTTCCCACATTCGATCTTGATGTGATCCTGGAGCAGATGAAGCCGACGGTCATCAGGGCGCGCCTGCAGGGGCGGGAGTTGGACCTGCTTGTCGGGGCGGATCTGTCGTCGGCCAAATTCGTCACCGTGGAGATCGATAATTCGACCTATGGCGCAGCGGGGGTCAAACGACTTTTTGATGCGATGTCCGACATGGGCTTTGGCTATTCGCCACGGTTTTCAAGTGGCGGTGCGGTCGTTACATTTGAAAGCGCGGGGCGCAAACGATCGTACCCTGCCACTGAATTTTCTGCCCCTTCCAAAGCGGCCCCAAAGCCAAAGAAAACCAAAAAGCCCAAGGTCGGCGCACCCAAAGTTCTGGTGCCCACCTGCATGAAGAACGAAGGGCCGTATATTCTGGAGTGGCTTGCCTATCATCGTGCGATGGGGGTGACGGATTTTCTGATTTTCACCAATGACTGTGACGACGGTACGGTCGAGATTTTGAACCACATGGAAGATTTGGGCCTGCTAACGCATTTGCCCAATCCTGCGCCGGTTTTTGAAAGCCCGAATTTTCAGCCCTCTGCACTGAAATACACGCAAATGTCGCGCCAATATGCAGAGGCTGATTACGTCATTTCGATGGATGTGGATGAATACCTGAATATTCAGGTGGGTGATGGCACCATTTCAGCCTTGCTGAACCATGTTGGTGATTTTGATGTCATTAGCTTGTGTGAACAACTGTTCGGCTCTGACGGGCATGAACGCTACGAGCCGGGTTTTGTGACCGAACAATTCACACGCTGCGGCAGCATGACGCCCGGCAATCGCAAGGCGCGCCGTGGTGTGAAATCCATTCTGCGCCGTGATTGTGGACTGACATTGAAAAACCATCGCCCGCATCCGGGTGAGGATGTGTCATTTGATGATGTTCTGTGGCTCGATGGCTCCGGCAATCGTGCTCCTGTGAGTTTTGTGCATGAACTTCAGAACGGCATGGATTGCCGGGGGCGGTTTGAACTGGCCTGGCTCAACCACTATCCACTCCGTTCGCTGGATAGTTTCCTGCTGAAACGCGACCGTGGCGATGTGGTTGTCAAAAATCGCAAGGTTTCGGTGCGCTATTGGGCTGTGCGCAATCAGAACGAGTTTGAAGACCTGACCGTACAACGCTTTTTGCCCGCTGCACGTCGGCAGGTGGAAAAATGGCTGCAAGACCCCACTTTGGCGGCGCTGCAGGAAAGCGCAGAAAACTGGCACATCAACCGTGTTGCGGAGTTACGTGAAATGCCCGAGTTCATTGAATTCCTCGACGAGATCAAAGCCCGATCATGACCGGTGCAAAACGGGTTTGGCTTCACATTGGTGTTCCCAAAAGCGGGACGAGCGCGCTTCAGCGTTATCTTGGGGATCATGCTGATGCCTTGCGGGCGCAGGGCCTTACCTATTTAGCGCCAAAGCGAAAGAAAAGCGGTAATGATCTGGCCATTGCCCTTAATCGCGGGCGCGACAGCCTGCGCAAGCTTTCCGATGATCTTTGTCACCAGATAGAAACTTGCCCGACCGATCAGGCGATATTGTCTTCGGAGATGTTCTACGGCATCGAGCCATCGGTGATTCTGGAAGCACTACCGGCGCTTCGCGGACGTGATGTGCAAGTGCTGGTTTATCTTCGGCGGCAAGACAAGTACCTGGAATCAAAGTATATTCAGAAATCGAAGAATGGCCGATTCAAGGGCGATATCTGGAAGTATCTCCGTAAATTCAATGGTTCTGGTGCAAATTTTGCTGCTGAACTGGCCCCGTGGGAGGCACAGGATGTCACACTGGTGCCGAGGATATGTGAGCCGGGCCGCCTGCATGGTGGATCAACCGTGTCGGATATGCTCGGGCTTGCGGGCCTGCCCGCACCTGATGCAGCGGCTGTCGCAGCCGCGCATGAGAACGCGTCCCCTTCTGCTATCCGGCTTGAGATGATGCAGATTCTAGGCCGGGTAGAGGGGTTGGATACAAAGCGCATTCAGCGCCGTCTTGCCTCAGATCATCCGCCCGCGCCGGGGTCGAAGGCGCGGATGTTTGGAAAGGCTGACCGCCTTGCAGTCCTGGCAGAATATGCTGACGGGAATGAGGTGTTGCGACGGCGGTATTTTGCCAGTCAGACCGACCTGTTCGACATGACAGACCTTGACGCTGCGCCAACGACGCCTGATGTGGGGTTCACAGATGAACAGCGGGCCGAAATTGGCCTATTACTGTCGACGATTGCCTTGCTTTACGGGGCTGATTCAGAAAACGGGTGAAGAAATGACAAATATTGTGATTATCGGTGCAGGACAGGCCGGCGCCGCAATGGCTGCTAAATTGCGGACGTTGGGCCACGAAGGGCCGATCACAATGTTAGGCGAAGAAGCGGCCCCCCCTTATCAGCGCCCGCCCTTGTCAAAGAAATATCTGCTCGGTGAGATGGAAGAGGCGCGCCTGTACCTGCGCCCGGCCGACTATTACGCAGAGAACCAGATTGACCTGCGCACGAATGTAACGGCGAACGCGATTGACCGCGCGGCCAAGGCTGTCGTGCTGTCCGATGGCTCGCGATTGCCTTATGATAAGCTCGGCCTGACCACAGGGTCACGCCCGCGATTGCTGCCCGCTGCAATCGGTGGCGCATTGGGCGGTGTCTATCCTGTACGATCGCTGACTGATGTTGATGCCATGGCGGCCGAATTCAAAGCAGGCGCGCGTGTTCTTATCGTCGGTGGCGGCTATATCGGGTTGGAGGCGGCTGCGGTTGCATCGCGTATGGGCCTCAAAGTTACACTGATCGAAATGGCAGACCGTATTCTGCAACGCGTGGCCTGCGAAGCGACCTCTGACTATTTCCGCGACCTGCACCGGGCCAATGGCGTCGATATTCGTGAGGGCGTAGGCCTTGGTGAGCTGACGGGTGAGGGCCGCGTCACGGGGGCAACACTCAGCGATGGTTCGACGCTGGAGATTGACTTTGCACTGGTTGGCGTTGGCATCCTGCCGAATGAGGAACTTGCCGCTGACGCGGGTTTGCAGATCGAAAACGGTATTGCTGTTGATGAAACGGCTTGCACGTCTGACCCGGATATCTATGCGGCCGGTGACGTGGCCTCGCTTCCCTACGAAGGGCGGCGCATCCGGTTGGAATCGGTTCAGAATGCGATTGATCAGGCAGAAGCCGCCGCCGCCGCAATGTTGGGCCATGACGTAAATTATGCGCCTGTGCCCTGGTTCTGGTCTGATCAGTTCGATGTGAAATTACAGATTGCTGGTCTGAACCAAGGGTTTGATCACGTGATTACGCGACCTGGCGATAAAGAAGGTGCGCAGTCTGTTTGGTATTATCAGGGTGACCGTCTGCTCGCGATTGATGCGATGAATGACCCACGAGCCTACATGGTTGGTAAACGCTTGCTGGAGGGGGGCATCAATCCTGCCCGCGACCTTGTCGCTGACCCCGCAACCGACCTGAAAACACTTATGAAACGCTGAGCACTTAAATCGGATAAACAGCGACGGCGAATAGGATAAGACTGACGCCAGACATGATCTTGAACATGAGATGACCCTCCGTTTGATTGACTTGAGGGTCATCTTTTACCGGTCGAATCTCAATTGTACGTTTACACAATGCTGAAAGGGCCGTGTATTTTTGCATTCTTTACCGCCGCCAGAAATTGGGTGTGAAAAGAACAAACACAGCAAGCAATTCAAGCCGTCCCAATAGCATCGTAACCGTCAGTACCCATTTCGCGGCATCAGGCAGGCCCGCGAAATTGCCAGTCGGGCCGATTTCAGGGCCAAGGCCCGGCCCGATGTTCGCAACCGCGGTCGCGGCCCCGGAAATGGCCGTGATGGGTGACAATCCGATCATCGACAGGGTAACGGCCGATAGGCCGAAAGTGACAAAGAAAAAGAACAGAAAGCTCATCACCGACGAGATCACATCCTCTTCAATCTGCCGCCCGGCGTATCGTGGGGTAAATACCCCGTTAGGGGAATGCAGGCGTTGAATTTGCACCGAAATGGCTGCGAACAGCACCTGATAACGGAACACTTTGATCGAACAGGACGTCGAGCCAGCGCAGCCCCCGAGCAAACCCATCAAAAAGAACAGCGTGACGGCAAAAGGCCCCCAAAGCCCATAGTCGGCACTGGAATACCCTGTGCCGGTGGTGATGGAGACAAGGTTGAAAAGGATGTCGCGAAACATCTCTTCGGTCAGCGACCCTTCGCGAACCCACCGGAACAGCGCCAGCGCAAGAACCGCGCCGAACGTCAGGGCCAGGAATGTGTGAATTTGCGTATCGCGCATCAGGGGCCGTGCTGTACCGGTCGCCAGTTGCACAAAGCGCACAAAGGGCAGGGCCGCAAGCACCATGAAAACCACGGCAACATATTCGGCCCCCGCGCCATAGATGCCAAAGGATGCATCGGTTGACGCAAAGCCGCCCGTGGAAATGGTGGTCATCGCGTGCACAACGCTGTCGAACATGGTCTTGCCGGCTGCGGAATAAGCCACCACACAGGCCGCCGTCAGCCCCAGATATATCAGGCCGATTGACTGCGAAATCTCCGCCGCGCGGGGCAAAATCTTGCCAAAGGTGTCAAAGGCTTCGGACTTGAACAACTGCATGCCCCCGACCTTCAGCATGGGAAGGAAGGCCATGGCGAAAATGATGATCCCGACGCCGCCGAACCACTGCATCATGCCCCGCCACAGCAGCACGCCGCGCGGTAGGGTTTCCAGCTTTACAAAAGCGGTTGAGCCGGTGGTCGTGAACCCGCTGACCGCTTCGAAAACCGCATCCGCCAGGCTGGCTTGAGGCGCGCCAAAAATAAACGGCAGGCATCCAAATGCGGGAAGGGCCACCCAGGCAAATGTGGTCAGCAGAAAGGTCTGTTGAATAGAAAGACCAAGGCGCCGCTGATCGTAGCAAGACAGCGCGACCAGCGCGCCAAAGAAGATTGAAACCCCGCTTGAGAGAACAAACGCGCGCCAATTTGCCGACCCATCGGCAATATCCACCAGTGCAGGCACACCCATGACAACGCCAAGGGCCAGCACCAAAAGACCGATTACATATCCAACGGGGCGCGGGTCGAGCATGGCGGAGCCTTGGCCGCGTCTGGTTGAACTGTCAAGCGTGGTGGCGCCTTGCCACCGCCTGTTCATGGTCTTTGTTCTTCAAATATCCAAAAGACGGCTCGTCAGAGCCGACCATCGCCATCGCCTCAATGAAAGGCGGTTGTCACCCGGTGTGGAACAGGGTTTCAAAAAATCGGGGGTCCAGGCTCGCCTGACTGAACGTGTCACCTTTGGTCAAGATTGAAACAGCATCATGGCTGTGGAGCGATTCCTGATGGCTGGCCGCGACGCGGAAATCACCGATGCGGCCATCCCCTTCCATCGCTTCGCACAACAGGCGCACTGCATCTTCGACAAAAATGGGGTTCGCGCCGTTCAATTCGGCAAAAGCCTGCTCATCCTCTCGTTTGACCATCACCTGCGTTTCGGTCGGGATGGCCGCAATACACAGATCAACAAGATCTTCGATCCAGAGGCAATCCTGACCTGTCAAAGCGACTGACACCCGCGCGACGGAGCGTTGGGAGTGCGGCGTTGCGATTTGCCCGCGTTCATTTCGTGCGTGCTCGGAAAGCTCCAGAGAGCACGGGCAAGTAGAGGAATAGACATAATCAAGATGAATGACGCGGGTCGTTTCCTCGCCACTGCGCAACATCTCAAAGGCAACATCGTAATATTGATAGCCGTCCAGCCCCGAGCGAAGGGAGCGTTTCAGCATGGGATAGCGAAACCGCAGCTGTATGCGCGCATCAAAGCTGTCGAGATCACTCAGATAGCTGTCGAGCACCTCTGAAATGCGCTCGAAATGAAAGGGTGTGTCTGCGTGGCGATAGAATGAGCGCATGATGCGGCTCATGTTAATGCCCTTCTTGGACGCCTCCAGCGAGACGGACCCGGTTACTGACGTTTCAAGCGTCAATGGCGCGCCGTCGCGGGTGAGATAGGCCAGCGGCAAGCGAAAGTTGGATATCCCAACGTGCTGAATTCCGGTTTTTTCACCTTTGATCAGGCTTTCCGGCCCGTTCTGCAGGTCAGGCATACTGGCTTTATAGGCCGCATCGGGCACGAAGTCTGCCGGGTATGTACGGTTCAATGCGCCTACCGCACCGGCCCCAAAGCCAAGCGCGGTGGCTTCGGCTGGTGCAGCGGCGGCGAATTGGCGCAATGTTTCCAGGGCATCACGCGCTTCGGCACGCGAAGGAACGGCGGCGACCATATCTGTGGCGCTGAACTTATTCATTGCATTGCACTCCCGCGGCGATCATCGCCTTGCGTTAGTATATATTGTGCGACTGACGGAGACGTCCAACCGGAATGGCCATAATCCCACAAAACCGTGATGGGTCGCGCCGGTTTGTGACAGCTTAGCAACCCTCAACGACACGAAGGGTGATATTTATGCGCCCGCCATCCTTCAGCAAGGTCGATGATCCAAATTCGATTCGGTCGATCCCGTGATAGGCAAGTCGTGAAGGCCCGCCCATCACCAGCACATCACCTGAGGTAAGTGTGACCGCCTTTGTCGGATCCTTGCGCACAGCCCCGCCCATGCGAAAACGCGCCTGATCACCTAAAGAAATAGAAACAACAGGCGCATCAAACGTGCCTTCGTCAGCATCGCGGTGAAGGCCCATTTTTGCGCCCTCGCGATAGAAATTCACAAGGCAGCAATCGGGCGGCTTTCGCCAGCCACTAACGGCACGCCAGACATTCAGAACGCTTTCGGGTATTGGTGGCCACGGCAAGCCGCTTTGATGGCGTGGTTCGTATCGATAGCCCCCCTTTCCCGTTACCCATCCCACGCGCCCGGCAGAGGTCATGGCGACAGACATCGGCTTGCCCCAGGGCGTTATGGGACGCACGAGCGGCGCAGCACGCACGATGGCGCGCACGTCCTCCACCATCGCCTGCTGCGCCGCGTGGTCGAGAAACCCATCAAAAAGCGTAAAACCCGGCGTCAGCGTGTGGCCCGTTGCATCTGTCATGGAGTAAGTTATGGCGACGGGCGACCGTGATTGCACGTTCGCGATGCCCTGATTTTCCAACGAGGCGGCTGTTTCTCGTAAAAATTTCGCTTTCACGTGGTTTTTCCCTGAAAAGACTCCATTCCATGCGGTTGCGGCCCCTTTTCCCGCACCCTATATACCGCTCGACCGCTCAAACTGATTGCTGAATGAAGCAGAGGTTAAGGGCGGCGATCACCCCTTGGGATATGCGCCCGGGGCCACAATGGACTGGGCGCTTCAATCGCCAGAAGAAAAGGACTGATATGTCTAAAGTTATCGGAATCGACCTCGGAACAACGAACTCTTGCGTATCCATCATGGACGGCGCCACGCCTCGCGTTGTTGAAAACGCTGAAGGCGCGCGTACGACGCCCTCAATGGTTGCCTTCACAGACGACGGCGAGCGGCTGGTTGGTCAGCCTGCGAAACGTCAGGCCGTTACCAACCCATCAGACACCCTTTTTGCCGTAAAGCGCCTGATTGGCCGCCGGTACGAAGACAAGGCTGTGGAAAAAGACAAGGGTATGGTTCCCTACAGCATCGTCAAAGGTGATAACGGCGATGCATGGGTCGAAGCCAAGGGCGAGAAATACTCCCCCTCCCAGATCAGCGCATTCATCCTTCAGAAAATGAAGGAAACTGCCGAAAGCTATCTCGGCGAAAAAGTATCGCAGGCCGTTATCACCGTGCCGGCGTATTTCAACGACGCTCAGCGTCAGGCCACGAAAGACGCTGGCAAGATTGCTGGCCTCGAAGTGCTGCGCATCATCAACGAGCCAACGGCAGCTGCGCTTGCCTATGGTCTTGACAAGGATGATGACAAAACGATCGTGGTCTATGACCTCGGCGGCGGTACCTTCGACGTCTCCATCCTCGAAATCGGCGATGGCCTGTTCCAGGTGCAGTCTACCAATGGTGACACGTTCCTCGGTGGTGAAGACTTTGACCTTCGCCTCGTTGATTACCTCGCTGATGAGTTCCAGAAAGAGAACTCAATGGACCTGCGCAAAGACAAGCTTGCGCTTCAGCGTCTGAAAGAGGCTGCCGAAAAAGCCAAGATCGAGCTGTCTTCGTCTGCTCAGACCGAAATCAACCTGCCCTATATCACGGCAGATGCGTCTGGCCCGAAACACCTTACGCTGAAACTGACCCGCGCGAAGCTGGAAAGCATCGTTGACGATCTGGTCAAGCGCACGCTGGAGCCTTGCAAAAAGGCGCTGAAAGACGCGGGCATCTCCCCCGCTGACATTGACGAGGTTGTTCTCGTCGGCGGCATGACGCGTATGCCCAAAGTCATCGAAACGGTGAAAAACTTCTTCGGCAAAGAGCCCCACAAAGGCGTGAACCCGGACGAAGTTGTTGCCATGGGCGCCGCCATTCAGGCCGGTGTTCTGAAAGGCGACGTTACCGACGTGACGCTGCTGGATGTGACGCCATTGTCGCTTGGCATTGAAACGCTTGGTGGTGTCTTTACCCGCCTGATCGACCGCAACACAGCAATCCCAACGGAGAAATCGCAGATCTTCTCTACCGCGGAAGACAATCAGTCTGCTGTGACCATTCGCGTCTTCCAGGGCGAGCGTGAAATGGCCGCTGACAACAAGATGCTTGGTCAGTTCAACCTTGAAGACATTCCGCCAGCACCGCGCGGCATGCCACAGATCGAGGTTAAGTTCGACATCGACGTGAACGGTATCGTGTCCGTATCTGCCAAAGACAAAGGCACCAACAAAGAGCACACGATCACCATTCAGGCCTCTGGCGGCTTGTCCGAGGATGATATCGACAAGATGGTCAAGGAAGCGGAAGAGAACGCAGAAGCGGATAAGAACCGCAAGGAAAGCGTTGAGGCGAAAAACCACGCCGAAAGCCTCGTGCACTCAACCGAAAAATCCTTGGCTGAGCATGGCGACAAAGTCGATGACGAGACGAAATCCGCCATCGAAACCGGCATTGCCGAGCTGAAAGAGGCGCTTGAAGGTGACGACGCAGAAGCGATCAAAGCCAAAACGCAGGCCCTGACCGAAACGGCAATGAAACTTGGTGAAGCCATCTATAAACAGACGATGGAAGAAGCTGAGGCCGCCGCAGCAGAAGCGCCCGAAGGTGGTGATGATGCAGCAGCTGATGCCGCCGCTCGGAAAGCCGATGATGATGTCGTCGACGCCGACTTCGAAGAGGTGAAGGACGACAAAAAGTCCTGATCTGACGTGATGAACGGCCTGACCTGAATGGTCGGGCCGTTCTTCCCTTTTGTGATCGTGCCTTGGCATTGCGGCCCATGCCGCTTAAACGGGCGAAACGATCTGTCTGGCTAATCGGTGAAAAATCATGGCGAAACGCGATTATTACGAGACGCTGGGCGTCCAGCGCGGCGCCTCTGACGCTGAAATCAAGAAGGCTTATCGCCGTCTTGCACGGGATACGCACCCTGACAAAAATGCAGATGACCCCAAGGCGGGTGAAAAATTCAAAGCGGTTAATGAGGCACATGACGTCCTGAAGGACGCTGAAAAACGTGCCGCCTATGACCAGTTCGGTCATGCTGCCTTTGAAGGTGGCATGGGCGCGGGTGCTGGTCGTGGTGCTGCTGGCAATCAGGATTTCGGCTCTGCCTTTTCCGATGTCTTCGACGATCTGTTCGGCGACTTCATGGGCGGGCAGGGTGGCCGGGGCCGCGGCGGGGCTGGTGCGCGCGGGCGCACGCGCGGCTCTGACCTGCGCTATAACCTGAAAATCTCGCTGGAAGATGCCTTTATCGGCAAGGAAACCTCCATCACCGTACCGGGGTCCGTCACCTGTGACGGATGCGAAGGCACGGGCGCTGAAGGTGGCGCGGAACCTGTGTCTTGTCCAACTTGCTCTGGCATGGGCAAGGTGCGTGCGCAGCAGGGGTTCTTTACCATTGAGCGGACATGCCCGACCTGTGCGGGTCGTGGGCAGACGATCAAGAACCCATGCCGCACCTGTTCGGGGCAGGGGCGCGTTGCCAAAAACCGCACCCTGTCGGTCCGCATTCCTGAAGGGGTGGAGAACGGCACCCGTATCCGCCTTGCCGGTGAAGGCGAAGCCGGAAGCCGGGGCGGCCCGCCCGGTGATCTCTATATTTTCCTTGATCTTGCAGAACATGAATTGTTCGAGCGGGATGGAATGGACCTGTACTGCCGCATTCCGGTTCCAATGACGACAGCCGCACTGGGCGGCGAGATCGAGGCCCCGACGATCGATGGTGGCCGCACGCGTGTGAAAGTTCCCGCAGGGTCACAATCTGGCCGTCAGCTTCGCCTGCGCGCCAAGGGTATGCCCCAGTTGCGTGGCGGTAAGTTTGGCGACCTTTACCTGGAATTGCAGGTTGAAACGCCTGTGAACCTGACCAGTCATCAAAAAGAGCTGTTGGAAATGTTCGAAGCGGCCAGCAAGGAAAACAGCCCTGAAACCGAAGATTTCTTTTCAAAGGTCAAAGGGTTCTTTGGCTGACGAACCTATCGGTCAACCGATGCGAAAGCGTCAGTGATTAAAAAGGGGTCGCGCATCAAATGCGCGGCCCTTTGTTGTTTCTGGGTAGTGTTTGGGATGTGCAACGGCCTGCGGGCCCCTTCGCCGCTGCGAGACGGTTGCGCCGTTGCCGTGCGAGCGCCTAAGTTGCCAGAAGGCCTGATGCGGAGGGGTGCAATTTGCCAATGTCTTGTCTTTGGTCTGCCTTCAGCACAGAACGCCGTTAACGTGCCTGATATGGTGAAACCGGCGGGTGATAGCGGATGGCGGGTGGTGATTGCCTCATCCTCTGTCATGTCACTCGCGTTGATTGGCGATGCCTTGTTGTATGCGGTTCTGCCCGTATATGCCGCGCATTTTGGGCTGACCCTGCCTTGGGTTGGTGTGATGCTGTCGGCGAACCGGTTTGTCCGCGTTTTTGCCTATGGCCTTATTGCCCGCCTCACGCAGCGGTTTGGCGCGCGCCGCATGTGCATTGCCGCTGCGGTGGGGGCTACGGTTTCAACCGCGCTTTATGGGTTTGGCCAAGGCCCGGCTGTCATGCTTTTTGCGCGGGTGCTCTGGGGGCTTACATATGCGGTGTTGGTGCTTGCCACGCTGAGCTATGCTGTTGAGTTTCGCGCGCAGGTGGGAACGCGCATTGGCGTGGGGCAGGCCATACAGCGTGTTGGGCCGATACTGGCACTGCTGGGCGGTACATGGGTGATCAGTGTCATTGGGCCAACAACGGCCTTTGCGATACTGGCGGTTCCCACGGCCTTTGCCATCATCATCGCTTTCAGCCTGCCGAAGCTCGACAAACCATCGGCGCACCATCGCAGCCCGCCTTCGTTGGTGAAACCGAAACCGCTTGATCTGTTGTTCTTTCTTCAGGGGTACGGCGTTGATGGTATCTTTGCCGTTTCAATTACCTTGATACTCGCGCGGGACGCGTCGTTGTCTGTTGCCGTAATGGGGGGCGGGGCCTTGCTTGCGGTCCGCCATTTTGCAGAAGCCATCGCAGCCCCGTTGTTCGGTTGGGTGGCTGATACTTTTGGCGCCCATAAGGTGTTCACAGCTGCTGTGGTACTGACGATGTTGGGGTTTGTGTGTGTTGCACTGGGGCTGACTGTGTTCGGGGCGCTGGTGATGCTGGTCTTCCGGGGGGCTTTGGCCTCACTCGGGCCTGCCTTGGTGGCACAGTCGCTGCACCCTGATGAACAAGCCGTCGCCCCGCTGGCCCGGATGCAGGCGTGGCGGGACTTTGGAGCGGCTTGTGGCCCGCTGATGGCCGGGTTTCTGCTGACGTTTTTGACGGCGGAGGTGCTGCATGCTGTCGTTGCAGTTGCCTTCGCCGTCACGATGGTTTTCTGGCTCCGCGCCAGCCGCGTTGAACGTCACTAGCGCCCGCGTACAAGGCGGGCGCGGCGGTCATTCAAACTCCATCTGCTCATAAACCCGCCCGGCATTGCGGGTTGCGAGTTCTTCATATGTGTCGAGATGTTTGTAGGGCGTTTGATCAACATAATAAGCCCCGGCAAGATCGCCGCCGGCATCAAGGTGGGCACCGACTTGTTCACGCAAATAGATCAGGTAATCGCGGGTATAACGGCGAACCTGTGCCATATTTGTCGGGTGGCCGTGGCCTGGAATGACATAAAGCGCCTCAAGCGGCTCAAAGGCTTCGTCCCATGTTTCGATCCAGTCGGCGGTCATGGTGTCATCAAAAATGGGCAGCATGCGCTCGTGAAAGGCTATGTCCCCCGCAATGACCAGACGTTGTTCCGGCAGCCACACTGAAATGTCACCGGGTGAGTGCGCAGGGCCAAGGTGCAGGACTTCGATCTTCACCCCGCCGAGGGTGACGTCATAACGGTCAGAAAAGGTTTCTGTTGGCAGTGTCACTTCCGTACCTGCCGCGAGGTCTTTGTTGTAGCCTTTCATCCGGTCGAGGATGTCATAGCCGCGTTCTTCAAACTCCGCGGCGGCATCTTCATGGGCAAGAATTTTCACACCCTGTTCTGCCCAATAGGTGTTGCCAAGCATGGCATGACCCTGACCGTTTTCATTGACCACGAGAACAACCGGCTGATCGGTGATGGCCTTGATCTCGGCATGAAGGGCTTTTGCAAGAACATAGGCCGCACCGCCGTTCACCACGACGACACCTTCGTCGGTGATGACAAAGCTGAGGTTATTGTTATGGCCCGCATTTTCATAAGTGGGCGGGGCGGTTGCGCCAATGGCGCTCCAGACATGGGGGATCACCTCCACCGGTTTTTGATAGAGCGGCGAGCCGGGATACTGATCGGCAATATCCTGATCGGCGTGCGCAAATGGTGCACATGCCAGAGTGAAAAGAATGGCGCAGATACGATACATTTGGTCTACCTTTTTGATCAGCTACGGCGAAATGCGGGAAAGCCGTGAATGAGTTGGCGCAACCCCAATGCTGCGCCTGCCACGATGGCGGCCAGTGTTACAGGCGCGCTCCACGAAAGGGCGGCGAATGCGGTCATGCCCTGACCGATTGAGCAGCCGAGCGCGACAACGCCGCCAATGCCCATGAGCGTGGCGCCAAGGATTTGTCGCCGTAACTCACGCGGGTCGTCACAGGCTTCCCACTGAAAATGCCCTTTGCGGAATGAACCGAGCAAAGCGCCCAGCAAGACGCCCGCAACCGACCCGATGCTAAAACTCAGCCCCCCCGCACTGGAGGTCATAAGGTAAAAGATGCTCTCACCAACCGGGGCTGTGAATGTGTGCGATGTGGCGCGAATGTCTTCAAACGACTCTTCGACAATCATCGATGTGCCGACCCAGCCAGAGGTAACCGCCAGGGCGACAAAAACACCTGTAACGATCGCGGTCTTGCTTGCGCGAAACGCTTCATTCGAAACCGCCCAAGCGATGAAGCCGACGGCGATCAGCGTGGCGATGGCAAGTGGTGGAATGCCGATCACCTCACTAATGTCTACTGCGATGCCTCTTGCCGCTGGATCATCAGCCGGATTGGCAGGGAAAAGGCGCGCGCGCATCGCGGCGAAAGGCCCACCGATGGTCATATAGGCGGAAACACCCATGACCAAAACGATAACAAATGACCGAAGATCACCACCGCCAAGCCGCGCCAGCGCGCCATACCCACAGTTCCCGGCCAGCGCCATGCCATACCCGAAGAGCAGACCACCCGCGATGCTTGCCGCCGGGTTCCACGTCAGCGCGCGATAGATTGAGCTTTCGAACGACAGCCACCCCATCGCCTCAGCACCCGCGCAGAGGAAAATGGCAAGGCCAAGCGCCACCCCCCACATCCGTATACGTACAGTGCCTGACCCATAGAGCGCCTCTTCAATCGCGCCGAGCGTACAGAAACGGCCCAACCGTGCTGCAAGGCCCAAAACAAGGCCGCCGCCGAAACCGACGAGCGCCAATAGAACGCCATCAGGGATTTCATCCATGACATCCACTCCCCCAAAAATGTCGCGTTGTGTGCAGCCTTAAGAGGCAGCTTCGTCCGTGTTGCAGAACATGTCGTAGACCGTTTCGATCATACGTTTCGCGCGCGGATCTTTCAGACGATAATACATCGCCTTTCCATCACGTCGAAATTCTACAAGGCCTTCAAGGCGGAGACGCGCCAACTGCTGGGAAACAGCGGCCTGCCGGGCGGACAAAAGGTCCTCCAGCTCCGTCACTGATTTTTCTCCAGAGGCGAGATGGCAGAGCAGCATCAGGCGGCCTTCATGGGCCAGCGCCTTCATGAAATTGGTGGCCTGGCGGGCATTCTCGACCATGCCGTCGATCTCCGCGTCGGATAGCCCGTCGTCGAAAACTGGAATGCCCAAGGTGAAAGATCCTACCGCGTTGGTCTTGAGTGCTGCTTGCTGTTCCATATTGTGCTATTTCCGAGTGTTTTACAGTGGCCTAGTTTGTCGCGGTGTCTGATGAGGTGGCTGCCGGGGGCAGTTTGTCCATCAGTCGGTTCAGCATTGGCCAAAAGAAATCTTCGCCGGGGTGCCCCTCTATCCGGCCGACTTCCGTGCCTCCCTCTACCAAAACAAAGGTTGGGGTATAACGGGGGCGTGTTTTGAACGTCACCTCCACGGGCAATTCGTCGATATCGACACGGCGCAAGGGTGCGCGCTGTCCTTCGTCAGTCTTGTGATAGACGACGCCAATCTCTTCATTCCAGCGTTCGCACCAGGTACAGCCTGCTTCCTCCACCATAACCAGCTCGGCCGCCGCAGCGATTTGTGCTAACCAAATCAAAGGGATGGCCAGAAGGGTGGCGAGTGTGCGGCGATGTTTCGTTGACGTTTTCATACAACACATATACATAATCTAATATGTTTTTCCAATAGGCGGTGATGGCTCATGGGCTTTGATGTTGGATATGGCGCTGCGGCACTGGCCGGTTTGTTGTCATTTTTGTCGCCCTGTATCCTGCCGATTGTGCCGTTCTATCTCTGTTATCTCGCGGGTATGACGTTTGAGAGTCTGACCGATGAAGGGTTGGATAAGGCGGCCAAACGGCGCGTTGTCATGTCTTCGGTGTTCTTTGCGCTGGGTGTGATCACTGTTTTTGTCATGCTCGGCGCGACAGCGACATTCTTTGGCCAGCAGATGCGGGAGTGGTTTGCCGAGCTGCGCTGGGTCGCGGCGGCTGTGATCTTTGTTCTGGGCCTGCACTTCCTTGGTATTTTCCGAATCGGTTTTTTGTACCGCGAAGCACGGATTGATGCCGGGGCACACAAAGGCGGGTTGTTTGGGGCCTATGTCATCGGCCTTGCCTTTGCCTTTGGATGGACACCCTGCGTTGGTCCGGTGCTGGCCGCGATCCTGTTCACGGCGGGCGCGCAGGAAACGGCAACGCAGGGCGGGCTGCTTTTGTTGGCTTATGCAATCGGCATGACTGCGCCCTTCATCGTCGCGGCTTTGTTTGTCGGGCCATTCATGCAGTGGGCAAAGTCGTTTCGCCGCCACCTTGGCAAGATCGAAAAGGTCATGGGGGGGGCTCTGATCATCTTCGCCATCCTGATCGCCACCAGTTCCATGAACATCATCGCTGATTGGATGCTTAGCATCGCGCCGGATATCGGAACCCTTCAATAAGGAGAAACACCTCATGCTGAAATGGATCATCGCCGCAATGATGGCAGTTGTGCCGCTCGTTGGATATGCCGCAGAGGTGGGTGAAGACGGTTTGCATAAACAGCCCTGGTTCTCCGTCACCTTCAAGGACATGACCGAAGACCTGGAAACCGCGCAGGATGAAGGCAAGCGCCTTGTCATCTTCTTTGAGCAGCGCGGCTGCATCTATTGCAAGAAGATGCATGAGGAGGTGTTCTCGGACCCTGAAATCGCGGCCTACATTCAGGAAAACTACATCGTTGTGCAGATGAACCTTTTTGGCGACGAGGAGGTTACAGACTTTGACGGCGAGGCATTGCCAGAAAAGGAAATGGCGCAGCGATGGGGCGTCGTGTTCACGCCCACAATCATGTTCATGCCCGATGAAACACCGGAAGGCACCGCAGGCGAAGCGGCGGTAAGCAAGATCCCCGGTGCCTTTGGCAAAGGTACAACCCTCAGCATGTTCCAGTGGGTACGTGAGAAAGGGTATGAAGGCGATGAACATTTTCAGAAATACCTGGCCCGCAAGCTCGCTGAAAAGGGGTAATGCGAGGCGGCCTATTCCACATACATATTAAGTAATCTGAATTTGTTGTTGTCAGACTCACGCGTTCGTGAGAATGTGCACATGTATACAGAGTCGCCCCACCAAGAAGGCGCGATCTGCAAAGGGAGGAAAACATGAGAATTTTGCTGACCGCAGTTGCTGTGGCTGCCCTCGCTGTTCCGGCGATTGCCGGAACCATTGCGCCCTCAGATGTGACTTTTAACGAAGGCACGATCGAAAAATCGCTGACCGGGGTTGCGGGTGATGCCGCAAATGGTCGTGAGGTTTTTGCGGGGCGTAAGCTGGGCAACTGTCTGGCGTGCCATGTGAATGCCGATCGTGACGATCAATCGTTTCATGGCGAAGTTGGCCCGGAGTTGAACGGCGTGGCAGATCGTTGGAGCGAGGCAGAGCTTCGCGGCATCGTCGCTAATGCCAAGATGATGTTCGAAGACACGATCATGCCGGCGTTTTACCGCGACAGCGGCTACACCCGCCCACTGGGAAAGTTCGAGGGTAAGTCGATCCTGTCTGCGCAGCAGGTTGAGGATGTTGTCGCCTACCTGATGACGCTCAAGGAAGAATAACACCCGTTGGCTGATGGCCAAACGGCACCGAATAGAATGGAGAAAGCTATGAACCTGACAAGACGAGGCGCACTTGCTGTCGCGCTCGGCGCGGGCGCAGCTACGATGCTGCCAATGCGTGTATGGGCGGCCGGTAACGGCACGGACGAAGCGATTGCGGCATTCACCGGCGGCGCGGACATCGCAGAGGGTGGCGTAAGCCTGACCGCACCTGAGATTGCCGAAAACGGCAACACGGTACCTGTGGAAGTTTCCGCAGAGGGTGCTGTGTCCATCGTGATCTTCGCGGCTGGTAACCCGAACCCCGGCATCGCGCAGTTTGACTTTGGCCCGCTCGCGGCGGCTTCGGCGGCATCTACGCGTATCCGCCTCGCCGGCACGCAGGACCTGGTTGCAATTGCCAAGATGGCAGACGGCAGCTTCGCCAAAGCAACACGCAACGTGAAAGTGACAATCGGCGGTTGCGGCGGCTGATCAAGCGCCCGACCACCCAGAAAGGATACCGAAATGGCTAAAGTTAAACCTCGCGTCAAAGTGCCGAAAAAAGCTTCTGCTGGCGACGTTGTGACGATTAAATCGCTGATCTCGCACCCGATGGAAAGCGGCCAGCGCAAAGACAAGAAAACGGGCGAACTGATCCCCCGCAAGATCATCAACAAATTCACAGCGGCCTTTAATGGCGAGCAGGTGATTGCGGTGACGGTCGAACCCGCGGTGAGCGCAAATCCGTATTTTCAGTTCGATATGAAGGTTCCCGAAAGCGGCACTGTGCGCTTCGAATGGACCGATGATGACGGCACCGTTTACGATCTCGAAAAGAAGATCAAGGTTAGCTGATAGCGCGCGCCCGGCCGCCCGATAACAGGGCGGCGGGCCTTAGGGGAGGATAAAATGAAAAGAACCGCAACGGCGATTTCCGGGCTTCTCGCGGCCAGCCTCTGCGCATTTGCTGTGCAGGCCGGACCAGGCCCAGATGAAGATACGCTCAACGTCGAAGGTGTGATGATCACCACGGATGTTGCTGCGCCCGAAGGTCATCCGCTCGATCACCTGTATTCAGGCTGGCGTTATCGGTCTGATGAAACGCAGTCCCTTCAGGCAGATGACTTCGAAAACCCTGCGATGGTCGCGGTGGAATACGGTCAGGAACTATGGGAAACGCCCGCGGGCGAATCCAACGAAAGCTGCGCTGATTGCCACGGCGATGTGTCTGAAATGGCAGGCCTTCGCGCTGTCATGCCGAAATGGTCTGACAATGCTGGCCAGCCTTGGGCGCTTGAGCAGTGGATCAACTGGTCCATCAAGGAGCATCAGGGCGCAGATGGCTGGAAGTGGGAGAGCGAAGAAATGCTCGCCATGACCGCCCTCATCGGTCTGCAATCGCGTGGTATGGCAATGGCACCTGAAACCGGTGGCCGTATGCAGGAATGGCACGACAAGGGTAAAGACCTTTATTACACCCGCGTTGGCCAGCTCGATATGGCGTGCTCCAACTGTCACGAAGACAACCCCGGCCAGATGATCCGCGCGGATCACCTCAGCCAAGGTCAGGTAAACGGTTTCCCGACCTATCGCTTCAAGTGGCAGGGACTTGGCTCCATGCACCGCCGTTTTTCTGGCTGCATGAAGAACATCCGGGCGGAGCCATACAAGCGCGGCTCTGATGAATTCGTGGCCCTTGAATTGTACCTCGCAACGCGCGGTGCAGGCCTCGGCATCGAAACGCCGTCTGTACGTAACTAGTCAAATTTGATGGCCCTCGTGTCGGTCGGCACGAGGGCCATTTTCTTAGACGTATCTACATAAAAGATATGTGAATTGGCGCATGTCGCCCCAACCGACAAAAGAGGCTCTGCCCATGATCTCCCGCCGCGATTTCCTTCAGGCCAGTGTTGCTGCTTCTGCGCTGATCGGCGTGTCTGGCAACTTTTCCCGACTGATGGCGCAGCAAGCACTGACGCAGGATCAGTTGCTTGGCTTTGAAACGACGGGCAACGTCACTCTCATTCACATCACGGATATTCATGCACAGCTTAAGCCGGTTTATTTCCGTGAACCCGAGATCAATATTGGCATGGGCGATAATTCCGGCCTGCCGCCGCATGTGACGGGGGCTGATTTCCTCAAGCTTTTCAACCTGACGCCGGGAACGCCTGAAGCCTATGCGCTGACGTATGATAACTTTGTCGATCTGTCGCGCGCCTATGGCCGCATGGGTGGCCTGGATCGTTGCGCAACGGTGATCAACGCCATCCGGGCTGATCGCCCCGATGCCATTTTGCTCGACGGCGGTGACACGTGGCAGGGGAGCTATACTGCGCAGATGACCAACGGGCAGGACATGGTCAATGTGATGAATGCCCTGAAGCCGGACGCCATGACGTCTCATTGGGAATTCACGTTGGGCATTGATCGCGTGAACGAGATTGTCGACACGCTGAACTTCCCTTTCCTTGGCGCGAATATCTTCGATGCCGAATGGGATGAGCCTGCCTATGAGCCTTACAAGATGTTTGAACGGGGCGGCGCCAAGATCGCTGTTATCGGTCAGGCATTCCCCTATATGCCAATCGCCAACCCTGGCTGGATGTTCCCTGGCTTGTCGTTCGGCGTTCGTGAAGAGCGTATGGCCGAAGTTGTGGAGGAGGTGCGGGCAGAGGGCGCAGATTGTGTCGTGGTTCTGTCGCACAACGGGTTTGACGTTGACCGCAAGATGGCGGCCCGTGTGCCCGGCATCGACGTGATCCTGACAGGCCATACCCATGATGCCCTGCCGGAACCGGTTCGCGTGGGTAAAACCATGCTGATTGCATCCGGCTCCAACGGTAAATTTGTCACCCGCCTCGATCTTGATGTGCGTGAGGGGGAGGTTAAGGGCTTCCGCCACAAGCTGATCCCGATATTCTCAGACGTTATTACGCCTGATGCGGATGTTGCTGCCTTGATTGATGAACAGCGCGCGCCGTTTGAAAGCCAGCTGTCAGAAGTGATCGGCAAGACCGATAGCCTGCTTTATCGCCGTGGCAACTTTAACGGATCGTGGGATGATCTGATCTGCAATGCGCTGATAGATGAACGTGAAGCAGATATCGCATTTTCTCCCGGTTTCCGGTGGGGGCCTAGCCTGTTGCCGGGCGATGATATCACGCGCGAAGATATCTTTAATGCGACGGGCATGTCCTACCCCGAAGCCTATCGCAGCGAAATGTCGGGTGAATTGATCCACACGATTTTGGAAGATGTGGCGGATAACCTGTTTAACCCTGACCCTTACTATCAGCAGGGGGGCGACATGGTTCGCGTTGGGGGCATGGGCTATTCGATCGATGTGTCCAAACCCATTGGCAAACGCATCACCGACATGACGATCCTGAAAACGGGGCAGGCGGTGGACCCGAACAAGACCTATATCGTGGCTGGTTGGGCGTCCGTGAATGAAGGCACCGAGGGCCCCGCCATCTGGGATGTGGTTGAAAGCCATATCCGCAAGCAGGGCACCGTGACAGTTGACCCGAATAAATCTGTGAAAGTGACCGGCGCATAGGGCCTGCGGCGATCCGCACGGTTCTCGGCATAATCACATTCGTATAGTTGAATATAAACTAACCGGCACATCGGAGGATGACGATGAGCGAAGACATCAAAACCACACGCCGCGGTTTTCTGAGCGGCGCCGCAGCAGGCGGTGCCTTGCTGTCGGCAGGCGCTGCGCAGGCAGCTTCTGACCCCGCGATCACAGAGGTTCAGCCCTGGGCGCAGGAACTTGGCGACGGCGTAGACGTCGCGCCCTACGGCAAACCATCACCACATGAAGCGCATGTGGTGCGTAAGAACGTACCATGGCTGACGGCGGACCCTGTGTCCTCCATCAACTTTACGCCTTTGCATGAGCTTGATGGCATCATCACGCCGAATGGTCTGTGTTTTGAACGTCATCATTCCGGCGTTGCCGCGGTTGACCCGGCGAAATACCGATTGATGATCAACGGTCTGGTTGATCGCGAATTGGTCTTTACGATGGAAGACCTGATGCGTTTCCCGCGCCACAACCGGGTGCACTTCCTTGAGTGCGCGGCAAACACCGGCATGGAATGGCGCGGGGCACAGCTCAACGGCTGTCAGTTTACCCACGGCATGATCCATAACGTGATGTATACGGGTGTTTTGCTGAAAGACATTCTGGCCGAAGCGGGCGTCAAGCCATCCGCCAAATGGTTGCTGCCCGAAGGTGCTGATGCGGCTGGCATGACACGGTCTGTGCCGCTTGAAAAAGCGATGGACGATTGCATGATCGCTTTCAAAATGAATGGTGAAGCCTTGCGCCCCGAACAGGGATACCCGGCCCGCTTGGTCGTTCCCGGTTGGGAAGGCAACATGTGGGTCAAATGGATCCGCCGCATTGAGGTCGGCGACCAGCCCTGGCACCACCGCGAGGAAACATCCAAATACACTGATCTGATGGAAGACGGCAAAGCCCGGTTCTTCACATGGGAAATGGACGCAAAATCCGTCATCACCAACCCATCGCCACAGGCGCCGATCCTGCACGGCAAGGGGCCAACGGTTTTGACGGGTGTGGCATGGTCGGGCCGGGGCACGATTCCACGGGTTGATGTGACCATTGATGGCGGGGTGACGTGGCACAAATCGCGTATCAGCGGGCCGAGCCTCGATAAATCCATGCATCGTTTCTATTACGAGTTTGATTGGGATGGTTCGCCGCTTTTGCTGCAATCACGCGCCCATGACAGCACCGGATACGTTCAGCCCACCAAGGATGAGCTGCGCGCCGTTCGGGGTGAAAACTCCATCTATCATAACAACGGCATTCAGACCTGGGCCGTAAACGCCAATGGGGAGGCGGAAAATGTTGAAATTTCCTAAGGTTATCCTCGCTGGCTTTCTCGCGAGTGCGACGGTAACAGCGGCACAGGCCGATAGGCTTGGCCTTGGCCGCGCAGCCACACCCGAAGAGGTTGCGGCGTGGGACATTGATGTGCGCCCAGATGGCCTGGGCCTGCCCGAAGGGTCAGGCGATGCGATCACGGGTGAAGAGGTGTTCATCGAAAAATGCGCCGTTTGCCACGGTGATTTTGCCGAGGGCGTTGGCCGTTGGCCTGTACTGGCGGGGGGGGAGGGCACGCTTGCCTCCGAAGATCCGGTAAAGACCGTTGGTTCCTATTGGCCTTATCTTTCCACGGCGTGGGACTATGTGAACCGCGCGATGCCCTTCGGTGAGGCGCAGTCACTGACCAATGACGAAGTATACGCGATCGTAGCATATATCCTCTACTCCAATGATCTGGTGGAAGATGATTTTGTACTGAGCCGCGAGAGCTTTCTTGAGGTTGAGATGCCGAACGCGGATGGCTTTTTCCCCGATGACCGCACTGAAAGCCCACTTTGGGGCCCGCGTGAAGTGTGCATGGAAAACTGTAAATCAGAGGTCAAAATCACCAAACGTGCGGCTGTTCTTGACGTAACGCCCGAAACCGAAGGCGAAGGCGAAGCGGCCGCGGCGATGCCTGCCCATTCGGCAGCGCCGGAGGAGCCCGTTGTCGTTGCGGTCGCCGCACCGGTGATCGACGAGGCGCTTGCAGCCAAAGGCGAAAAGGTCTTCAAGAAATGCAAGGCCTGTCACAAGGTTGGCGAAGGCGCGAAAAACAAGACCGGGCCACAGTTGAACGCGATCATCGGTGCCCCCATCGGTGCTGTTGATGGCTACAAATACTCCAAGGCGTTCAAGGCCCTGCGTGCCGAAGGTGCGGTTTGGGATATGGAGGCGCTGCAAGGGTTCCTCACGAAGCCCAAAAAATGGGCCAAGGGCACAAAGATGAGCTTTGGCGGTCTGAAAAAGGAACAGGATCGCCTGGCGGTGATCGAGTACCTGAAAACATTCTCTAACTGATTGAAAAGGCCGCCCGCGTTGGCGGCCTTTTCTTGGTTCTGTTTCAACACCTGAAATGTGTTGAATGTGTTCTGGCGGAGCGCGCGGGTGGATGATTTTCAATCGCGGCACATACGGGGAAAACTAAAAAATTCACATATTCAAAAAACTGTTTTTATGTGTGAATTGGATGGATAGAATAGGCCCATGACCAAGTTACTGCTCTCACTTTCACTCCTGCTGCTCAGCGTTACCTTTGCGAAAGCTGATCAGGCTGCCATCGCGCGCGGTGCTGACGTTTTCAAGAAATGCAAGGCATGCCATAAGGTTGGAGAAGACGCGAAGCATCGAACCGGCCCGCATCTCAATGGTTTGTTCGGGCGTACCGCAGGCGTGACAGAGGGGTTCAAATACTCCAAGGCGATGAAACGCATGGGCGCAGACGGCCTGGTCTGGGATCACGAAAAGCTGGACCTGTTTATCGAAAACCCAAAAACGCTGGTGTCTGGCACCAACATGAAGTTCCGCGGGATTAAGGACGCTGATGATCGCGCGGACGTCATCGCGTTTTTGCGCGCCTATTCCGATGATCCTTCGAACATACCCGAAAGCGCGCGAACAGAGGCGCCATCCGATCCGTCGCTGGATGCATCGCTGCTCGCGTTGCAAGGCGACCCTGAATACGGGGAATATCTGTCGTCGGAATGCGTGACCTGTCACCGCGCAGATGGGGGTGATCAGGGCATTCCGTCAATCACAGGCTGGATGATTGAGGACTTTGTCACCGCCCTGCACGCCTACCGTTCCAAACACCGCGACAATCCGGCGATGCAGCTCGTAGCAGCGCGTTTGTCGGACGAGGAAATCGCAAGCCTTGCCGCCTATTTCGCGGCATCGACCGAATAATAAAACAGAGGAGGAAACTATGACTTACAATCTCAACAGACGCGCTTTCGTCGGAGCTAGCGTGGCCGGTGCTGCCTTAGCTTCTGCGCCCATGGCGATCGGCGCGGGCCACGGCAAACCACGGGTGGTGGTTGTTGGCGGCGGCGCAGGGGGGGCAACCGTTGCGCGGTATCTGGCCAAAGACAGCAAGGGTGAAATTGACGTTACGCTGATCGAACCAACGCGGACGTATTACACCTGCTTCTTCTCAAACCTTTACATCGGCGGGTTCCGCGATTTCTCATCCATCGGCCATTCCTATGGCAAGCTGGCGTCTGATTATGGCATCAATGTCGTGCATGACTGGGCTGTTGGTGTTGATCGTGATGCCAAGACTGTTTCGCTGGCTGGGGGGGAGAAGGTTCCCTATGATCGCCTTGTGCTCAGCCCCGGCATCGACTTTGTCGAAGGCGCGGTTGAAGGGTGGGATATTTCCGCTCAGAACGCGATGCCCCATGCCTATAAGGCCGGCTCCCAGACGCAGCTTTTGAAAGCGCAGATTGATGCGATGCCGCAGGGTGGTACCTATGTCATGGTCGCACCACCAAACCCGTTCCGGTGCCCCCCTGGACCATATGAGCGTGTTTCAATGGTTGCGCATGTTCTCAAGCAAAAGAACCCAACAGCCAAAATTCAGATTTTTGACCCGAAACCGAAATTCTCCAAAATGGCACTGTTCCAGGAGGGGTGGCAGACCCATTACGAGGGTATGATCGAATGGGTCGGCGGTGATTTTGGTGCCGTTGAAGAAGTGCGCCCGGGCAGCATGGAAGTGGTCGTAGACGGGGAAGTGATCAAGGCGGATGTTTGCAATGTCATCCCCGCGATGAAAGCAGGCCGCATTGCCGAGCTTGCCGGCGTGACCAACGACAAGGGCTGGGCCCCTGTAAACGCAGCGGATATGTCTTCGAAAATGGATGAAAACATCCATATCCTTGGGGACGCATCACAGCAGGGCGATATGCCGAAGTCAGGCTTCTCCGCCAATAGTCAGGCCAAGGTTGCTGCAATGGCAATCCGGGGCGCGCTGACGGGCTCCAAAGTGTTCCCGGCCAAATTCTCCAACACGTGCTGGTCATTGATCGACACCAATGATGGCGTGAAGGTTGGCGCAAATTACGAAGCGACGCCTGAGAAGATTGCCAAGACCGAGGGCTTTATCTCCAAGGTTGGCGAAGACGCTGCGTTGCGTCAGCAGACCTATGAGGAAAGCGTCGGCTGGTACGCGGGCATTACCTCAGACATGTTTGGCTGATCGAGCGCACAATCGTGTTATAGTGTGGCCCCCTGTCGGGGGCCGCATTCGTTTCTGGGACCAGTTGGGAGATTGTTTCGATGTCACTAATCAGAATTGCCTTGCTGGTCTTGCTGTTGCCCCTGTGTGCGACAGCCAATGAAAGCGTAAAGATCTATCCCTTTGAGGGAGAATTCGAAGATGCCGTATTTGGTGTGGAGAATGCGATCATCGGACAGGGGCTGACGATTGATTATGTCAGTCACGTTGGCGAAATGCTGGAACGCACACGCGGAGATGTCGGCTCAGATGTGGTATTGTTCAAGGACGCCAATGTCTTCCTTTTCTGCTCGGCGGTATTGAGCAGAAAAGTGATGGAGGCAGACCCGCTGAATGTTGGCCATTGCCCCTATGGTGTGTTTGTTGCTGAAACCGACGCTGGCGTGATGATTGGCTATCGGCGCTACCCCGAAGGTGTCATGCAGGATGTTGAAGCGTTGCTTGATGAAATCGCGCGTGAGGCGGTGGAGGGGTTTTGACCCCTCTCCGCCCCATGAAAGACCCACTGCCCGCTTAGCCGTTCCAGCGCACGAGTGCCGGGATGAAGCGATAAGCGTCTCCCTCCCGAACCACATGCCCAACGCCGGGGAAGGGTAAGTGATAGCCCGAAACCGCGATGCGGTCGGTTGCGGCCATGTCCAGCAAGCGGTTCCGGGTTTTTACGGCCAGTTCCTTGTCCATATCAAAGCCGAATTGCCAGTTGGGACGCTCAAAGCTGACATAGGCATGGTTGATCGCATCACCCACGACAAGCAGCTGTTCACCTTCGCTTTCGATAACCACCGACATATGGCCAAGCGTGTGACCGGGGGAGGCAATCATCCGCACACCGGGCACAATCTCATCATTGTCGGAAAGCATGGCTGTCGCCGTAGCAACGGGTGACAACGCATTCTGCGCCCCAACGACAAAGGGTTTCAGGCCATCAGCAACATCGTCAACGCGCCCGTCTTTCATCCACCAGTCATATTCAGCAGCGCCCATGGCATATGTTGCCTCTGGAAAGCGCGGCTCATCCCCAAAATCGTCCATCATGCCCCAGATATGGTCAGGGTGCGCATGGGTCAGGGCAACATGGGTAATGTCAGATGGGTCGATTTCTGCGGCTTCCAGGTTTTCGATCAAACGGCCCGCAGATGTTTGGAACTTGTCGCCGGAGCCAACGTCGACCAGCACCATCGCTTCGCCGGTATTCACGATGACATGGTTTGTGTGGGCATAGTTGGTCACGGGGTCGAGAAAGCGTTTTTCAAGAAAGGAAACCACCTCTGCCCCGTCAGCATTTACGCCCAACAGATTGGCGGGTGTGGTCAGGTTTCCGTCAGAAACGACTGTGATTTCAAACGCGCCGAGGCTAAAGCGTGTGAACCCTGAAACTTGCTGGCCTTCCGGCCCGCCGATGGCGGCATGAACGGGCCTCAACGCCCCAACCACAAAGGGAGAGGCCAACCCGGCAAAAAGGGCTCTGCGGCTAATAGACGACATGGAAACCTCCCATCATATTCATTTTTTTGAATTAAAGGTTTCAAACTGGCCGCTGTCAATCGGTATTCCCGCGCCTTGTTTGAGAATACCCCCGGGAGCGCGGCAAACACTTGCCAACTGTCTATCGTGGCCTGAATGATGGGGCGTGATTGCAGGGGGGGGGAGAAGCGCGCGATGAAAGACAGTCTCTTACCGGGTTTGGCCCATTGGGCGGCATTAACGGTTGATGAAAGCCTCACCGTGCCCAGGGTTTCGCCCCACCTCGCGGCCTTTGCTGATATGCCGCCGGTTTTTGCGACAGCTATGATGGTCGGCTTTGTTGAGGCAACCTGCATTGAATTGATGGCACCGCACCTTGATGATGGTGAGCATTCCGTGGGTATTGATGTGAACCTGACCCACAGCGCAGCGACACCGGTTAGCATGGGCGTGCGCGCGGAGGTTACGCTGTCTGAGGTGGACGGGCGCATCCTGACCTTTAACGTCAAAGCCTTTGATGATGCAGGGCCGATTGGTGAGGGTGTTCACAAGCGCGCGGTGATTTTGAAAGATCGCTTTATGGAAAAGGTTGCGGCCAAAGTAGGGTGAGGGCGCACTGCAAATGGCACCACCCGCTCAGCCTGATTTTGGTGCCTGATCCAGGCGCCAAACGAAACCCGATGGTCCGCCAGGTGGGTAATAATCTGTGACAAGCGGGTCATGGCCGGGAATCACCCGCGTGGGGTCGCCGCCTGCGAGGTCTTGAATGGTTTGAAACCCCTGCAACATGTCCGCCATATCAACGACGATGGGAAAGGGCGTACGGGTTTGAAAGTTCTCGTAATAATGCGCGGCATCCGACGCGAGGCAGACCGGCCCGCGCGCGGTTTCAACGCGCACCACCTGCAGCCCGCGTGAATGCCCGCCCGTGCGATGCACCGTAATGCCGGGCGCGACTTGCCCATCACCATCATGGAATACGACCCGCCCGGAAAACACGCGCTTAACCATCTGGCAAACATGATCAACTGTATAGGGTGCGGGCGTATCGCCGCCACACATGCACGGCCCCGTGGCAAAGGCCATCTCGGCCTCTTGCAGATGAAAACGGGCGTTGGGGAACCTGTCCAAGCCGCCGGCATGGTCGTAGTGCAGGTGGGTGATGATCACGGTGTCGATTTGTTCGGCCAGCGCGCCAGCACTCAACAATGCTGCGGCGGGGTCGCGCAGAATCGGGCGTTGGCGGCGGGCCCCTTCCTCCGCGTCGTAACCGGTGTCGACGACGATTTTTCGATCGCCGCACACCAGTAACCAGATGAAATAATCCATGCCGTGTGGGGCCGCGGGGTGGTCATCGTCAATGAAGCTGTCAGCGCGCGTTCGCGTGTTGCGATCCGCGTATTTGATGGCGTGAATTTCCCACAGGTTACTCATGTTCGCCCTCTTTCGCACAATGCCATGTTGGGGAGCTTAGGCGCGGATGAGAATGATTGCTACAAATTGGAACGCAAGGCCCGTGCCGTCACGCCAAGCGAAGTGAACGGGGCTGGGCGGCAGAATTGCCCAAAGATGTGCATGCAATGCGAGATCAGGCTATTGGGTACAGGAATGCCTGCAAACCGGGGGGATTGAATGACCGAAATTGCGCTCATCAAGGGTGATGGTATTGGCGTCGATGTCAGTGAGGCCGCCATGGCTGTGGTTGCGGCAGCGTTGTCGAGGGTGGGTTTGCCCATGCCGCATATTCGCGAAATTCGTGCCGGCGCCGGATATTTTGCGGAAACCGGTTCCGATATCGAAGCAGGGGGCGAGACGGCAGCAGGTAAGGCAGATGCGATATTCCTCGGGGCGATTGGCCTTCCCAGCATTCGGCATGAGGATGGTACGGAAATTTCCCCACACTTGCGCCTGCGTGATCGGTTTCAGTTATATGCAGGTGTGCGCCCGGTGCGCGCGTACCCCAACGCGCCCCAGCGTTTGGCCGACCCGCGCGCTGCCGGGATAGATATGGTCATCCTGCGTGAAAGCACGGAGGGGCTTTTTTATTCCGCTGCTGCACATGGGCGCGCCGATATTCGTGGTGATGACGAAGTGCGCGATACGATGCGGATCACCCGCGCCACAACGGAAAAGCTGCACCGCTTTGCCTTTAAGTTGGCAGAGCGCCGCAAAGCGCGTGGCAAGTCGGGGCGGCTGACCTGTGTGGACAAGGCGAATGTTTTTGCTTCTCAGGCGTTTTTTCGGAAGATTTTTGATGAGGTGAAAGCGGGCTTTCCCCAGGTTGATACCAGCTACAATTACGTTGATGCACAGGCGCTCGACCTTGTGCGCCAGCCATGGGAATTTGATGTGATGGTGATGGAAAACATGTTCGGCGATATCCTGTCGGACCTTGCGGGGGGGCTTGTCGGGGGGATGGGCATGGCGGCCTGCGCTGAAATTGGCGACGATGTGGCGCTGTTCCAGCCTGCACATGGCTCGGCCCCCGATATCATGGGGCAGGACAAGGCCAACCCTTTGGCCGCGATCCTGTCGGGGGGGCTGATGCTCGACTACCTCGGCGGCCAGACCGGCGATGCGCGGTTGACCGACGCTGCGACCATTATCGACGAAGCGGTGATGGCAGGCTTTGTTGCAAATAACCTGCGACCAATGGAATTCGGTGGTGATATGGGTACGATTGCCGTGACAAACGCCGTCATCGCTCATGTCGGAGAGGCAGAATGAAACTAGGTTGTATTGCAGATGATTTTACCGGCGCGACGGACCTTGCCAATACGTTGGTAAAAGGCGGGATGCGGGTGGTGCAGGTCATCGGTGTGCCCGACCCGGCGATGGACGTGGGTGATGCGGATGCGGTTGTGGTCGCACTGAAATCACGCACCGCGCCAGCGGCAGAGGCGGTTTCAGAGTCGCTTGATGCCCTAGAATGGCTGCGGGCAGGGGGCGCACAGCAGATTTTTTTCAAATATTGCTCCACTTTCGATTCTACCGCTGAGGGAAACATTGGCCCGGTGGCGGATGCCTTGATGGCGGCGCTCGAAACCGATTTTGCGCTTGTTTGCCCGGCGTTTCCCGAAAACGGGCGGACCATCTTTAACGGGTATCTGTTTGTTGGTGATCTGCTTTTGTCCGACAGTTCCATGAAAGATCACCCGCTGACGCCGATGACGGATGCGTCGCTGGTGCGGGTCATGGCGGGGCAGTCAGCGCATGACGTGGGCTTGATCGCACTGAGCGATGTGCGTGGTAATGTTGCTGGCCGCATCGAGGATCTGCGGCGTGATGGCGTCCGCTATGGTGTGAGTGATGCAGTCGAAGACTCTGACCTTTACCGGATCGGTACCGCTGCGAAGGGGCATGCGTTGATCACGGGTGGCTCTGGCGTGGCTTTGGGGTTGCCTGCGAACTTTGGCATCCATCCTGACGGGGCGCCCGCACCGCCCCAGATTGCCGGGCGCTCGCTTGTGCTTGCCGGGTCATGCTCGGTTGCCACCCGTGCGCAAATCACTGCCGCACGCAAGCATATGCCGGTGCATGAGATTGATGTTGATGCGGTGATGGCTGGCGAAGATGTGTCAGCTTCTTTGGTCGATTGGGCGCTTTCGCAACCCGAAGACAACCCTGTTTTGATCTATTCTTCTGCTGACCCTGCTGTGGTTGGCGCGTTGCAGGCAAAATATGGGCGGGCTGAAACGGGCGAGGCTGTTGAGCGTGTGATGGGGCAGGTTGCCTGCACGCTTGTGGCGCAGGGGTTTGGCCGCATCGTTGTCGCGGGCGGCGAAACATCCGGGGCAGTGGTGCTTGCCCTGGGTGTTACGGCGCTGCGCATCGGGCCGGAAATCGACCCCGGTGTGCCGTGGTGCGAAACTGTTTCCGAACAGCCTGTTGCGATGGCGCTGAAATCGGGCAACTTCGGTGGTGAAGACTTCTTTTCAAAGGCGTTTGGATTGTTGCCATGAGCGAAATGAAAACCCGCGATCAGATTGCCCGCCTTGCGCGGTCGATTTTCGACAGGGGGCTTACCTCTGGCTCAACGGGCAATATTTCGGTGAAGGTCGATGGTGGCTGGCTTATGACGCCGACAGGGTCGTCATTCGGTGACCTCGATCCGGCGCGCATTTCCAAGCTGGATGAATCGGGTGCCCATATTGGCGGTGACAAGCCGACCAAGGAGGCGTTCCTACACACCGCGATGTATGATTGCCGTCCAAAGGCCGGGGCGGTTGTGCATTTGCATTCCACGCATTCCGTGGCGGTCAGTTGCCTTTGCGGCGTGGACCATTCGAACGTATTGCCACCGCTTACCGCCTATTACGCCATGCGTGTGGGTGTGTTACCCATGGCCCCTTATTACCCACCCGGTGATCTGGACCTGGCCAGGGCGGTGCGCGAGCTGGCCTCTGACCACCACGCGGTTCTGTTGGCCAATCACGGCCCCGTGGTGGCGGGGAAATCGCTGACGGACGCGGTCTATGCTGTGGAAGAGTTGGAAGAAACCGCGAAACTTTACCTCATGCTGCAAGGCCATGAAACGCGACCGTTGACGGCGGAACAGGTTGCAACCCTGGCAGAGCGGTTCCCGCGTAATGTCTGACCTGCGCGTGGGCGTTATCGGGCTTGGCTATTTCGCACAATTTCACCTGAAGGCATGGGCAAAGCTATCGGGCGTTCGGCTTGTCGGCGTGACCGACCTCGATGGGGAGGCCGTCGCGGCCGCTGCGAATGCATATGAGGCACCGGGATATGCGACGGCGCAAGACCTGTTGGCGGTCGACCCGGATGTCATCGACATTGTTGCGCCCCCGTCTGCCCATGCGGCGTTGATCCGGCAGGCACTTCGCGCGGGGCGAACCATCATTTGCCAGAAACCGTTCTGCACATCACTGCAACAGGCTGAGCAAGTTACAGCCGAGGCAGAGGCCGCAGGCACCACAATCGTGATCCATGAAAATTTCCGGTTTCAACCTTGGCATCGCAAGATCAGATCAGTTTTGGACCGTGGCACGCTTGGCGAGATATTTCAGGCGCGGTTTTCCCTGCGCCCCGGTGATGGGCGCGGTGCGGATGCCTATTTGGCGCGCCAGCCAGCTTTTCAGTCGATGCCTCGTCTGCTGATCCATGAAACGGGCGTTCACTTCATAGATCTGTTTCGGTGGCTTTTGGGTGATCCGGTAAGCGTTTATGCGGACATCCGCCGCCTGAACCCGGCCATTCAGGGTGAGGATGCTGGCCTGCTGATCATGGAGCATACTTCTGGCGCGCGGTCAGTTTTTGATGGCAACCGGTTGTCTGATCACGTGGCGACGAACCCCCGTCGCACCATGGGTGAGATGGAGATTGAGGGAGAAGGCGGCTGTTTGAGGCTTGATGGTGCTGGTCGTTTGTGGTTGCGCGCATTTGGTCAACAAAGGGCGCAGGAAATTGCCCCTGATCTGCCGATTGACGAAGACAGCTTTGGCGGCGGCTGTGTTCACCACCTGATCGCCCATGTTGCGGGTGCCTTGCGGGCCGGCGTAACGCCGGAAAATGTGGCGCGCGAATATCTGCAAAATATCCGCATAACCGAGGCGGCCTATCTTTCGGCCGCTGAAGGGCATCGCGTTCGGTTGTGAGGCCGCGCAGCACAGCGCCCCACGCGATGGGTCCGATGCTGAAATATTGCGCTGGGCGCTGGCGCCGCCCCGTTGCCCATCATACATCTGACTAAAGATTTTTCTGGAGCTTACGCGATGAACCCTCTCCTGACTGACTGGACCACACCTTTTGGTTTGCCCCCATTCGCGGATATTGCAGCGGCGGATTTCCGCCCGGCGTTTGAAACGGCATTGGCCGAGGACCGGGCCGAAGTGGGTGCCATCGCGAACAACGCCGAAGCGCCCAGCTTTGCGAACACGATTGAAGCACTGGAACTATCGGGCCAGCGCCTGAGCCGTGTTGCGGCTGTGTTCTTTAATCTTGCCGGTTCGAACACCAATGACGAGCTACAGGAAGTGGAGCGGTGGATAGCGCCGCTGCTTTCGCGCCATTCATCTGAAACCACGATGAACGAAAATCTGTTCGCACGGGTTGATGAGCTTTATACGCGCCGCGATCGTCTCGGCCTTGATGACGAAGCCCTGCGGGTGTTGGAGCTTTGCCACGAAGGATTTGTTCGTGCGGGTGCCAATCTGACCGGTGATGAACGCGCGCGCATGTCAGAGGTGATGCAACGTCTCGCCACGCTGGGCGCGACGTTCAGCCAGAATATTCTCAAAGACGAAGCCGACTGGGAAATGCCGCTGGAAGGCGCAGACGCCCTCGCGGGGTTGCCCGATTTCCTGATCGCAGCAGCGGCCAGCGCAGCAGAGGAACGGGGCAGTGACGCGAGCCATGTCATCACGCTGTCACGCTCCCTTATCGCGCCTTTCCTTCAGTTCTCCACCAACCGCGACCTGCGCGAAAAGGCATGGCGCGCTTGGACGGCACGGGGCGAAATGCGGGATGAAACCAACAATCACGCACTGATCACCGAGACAGTCGCGCTGCGCGCTGAACGGGCCCAGATGCTCGGCTTTCCGAATTTCGCTGCCTATAAGCTCGACAACCAGATGGCCAAATCGCCTGACCGTGTGCGTGAGTTGCTGATGGCGGTGTGGGAACCTGCCCGCAAACGTGCGTTGGAGGAGCGTGATGCCATGCAGGCGCTCGCCGCCGATGAAGGCGCAAACATCCAGATTGAGCCGTGGGACTGGCGTTTCTATGCCGAAAAGCAGCGCAAAGCCGAACACGATCTGGATGAGGCAGAGCTGAAACCATACCTTGAATTGCAATCCATCATTGATGCGTCGTTCGACTGCGCCAGCCGTTTGTTCGGCCTCTCGTTCACCGAACTGGCTGACGCCCCGCGCCCCCACCCGGACGCGCGTGTGTGGGAAGTGACGAAAGGCGGCGAGCATGTCGCGGTCTTCATCGGCGACTATTTCGCCCGCGCCTCCAAACGCTCCGGCGCGTGGATGTCGGCCTATCGCTCGCAGCGCAATTTGGGCGAGCGGGTGCGCCCGATCATCTCCAACAACATGAATTTCGCGAAGGGGGAGGGGGCGAACCTGCTCACGTTTGATGATGCGCGCACCCTGTTCCATGAGTTCGGCCACGCCCTGCACGGGATGCTGTCAGACGTGACCTACCCCAGCATCTCCGGCACGTCGGTCGCCCGCGATTTTGTGGAACTGCCAAGCCAGCTTTACGAGCACTGGCTGGGGGAGCGGGACGTGCTGCAACGCTTCGCGCGCCACTACAAAACTGGCGAGCCGATGCCCAGCGATCTGATGGACCGGGTGAAGGCGGCGGAGAATTTCGGGCAGGGCTTCGGCTCCGTCGAATACACCGCCTCCGCGTTGGTCGATCTGGAAATGCACCTGCTGGAAGACACAGATGGCTTCGCCCCGGCGGCGTTCGAGGCGGAAACCCTCGCCAAAATCGACATGCCCACCGAGATCGTCATGCGCCACCGCACCCCCCACTTCGCCCACGTCTTCTCCGGCGACGGCTATTCGGCGGGCTACTACAGCTACATGTGGTCCGAAGTGATGGACGCCGACGCCTATGAAGCCTTCGAAGAAGCGGGCGACCCGTTTGATGCGGAAACGGCGGAACGGCTGGCGACGTCGATTTACGCAGCGGGAGGGTCACAGGCGCCTGAGGCGGCGTATGAGGCGTTCCGCGGGCGACTGCCGACGGTGGATGCGCTGTTGAAACAGCGAGGGTT
>JBMYXS010000024.1:0-45901 GCA_049608645.1 Pikeienuella sp.
GGCGGTTCACTGGGGATTTTGGACGGCCCCAGATGTTTTCGCCCATGCGGCGGTCAATTTTGTATTTGGCGGCGGTACGTTTCGTCATCGCGCGCGTCTCCATCAATTAGCGGGCCGAAATAGCCCATTGGTCACATAAAGGCGTCTTCCTTTTCCGGGGCACATCCCCGAACGACAGGATCTGTCTTGCGACAGCCACAAACGCCAAAGAACGCCTCCCTAACGAAAGGCGATGGCGGTGTTTAGGGAGGGGGGGGAGGAGAGTCAAGCGACAGGTAACGAACGGCACCCTGATCCGACAGAAAACAATGAACCAGCGGCCCACTTAATCCATCGAGTACCGCTCACGCATTTTCTGGGCACCCTGTTCCATCCCGAATTTACGTTGCAGGCGCAGCATCTCGTCGTCACGGCGGCGGAACTGTTCGATCACTTCGTCAGCCGCCTCGCCATCGTCCATTTCCTCCAGGCCCAACCGCGCGAGCGCAATGGCGCTTTCCAATGTTTCACGCATCACAACATCAGCACCGGCTTCGCGCAGTTCCAATTCCGAAAAACGGTCATAGGTTGAGAATAGAATAAAGGCGTCGGGGAAACGCTCTTTCATCCGTTCGGCTGCTTTTTTGACGCCATCACGGTCGTTGATACAGTAGAAAATCGCGTCAGCCTGATGCGCCCCCGCGGAAATCATCACATCCAGCTTGGTCGCATCGCCAAAGAACACTTCTGACCCGAAACTACGGCCCAGCCTGATCCGGCGGGGCGAGTTGTCGATCAAGGTTACTGAATAGCCACGCAACCGCATGATACGCGCAATCACCTGCCCTGTGCGACCAAAGCCAGCCACAATGATAGAGGCGGGTGAGGCATCGGACACATCGGGGTATTCGCCATCATCGTCTTCGCCTTCCTGCCGATCAATCCACCATTCCACGGCCATGACAACCAGCGGGGTCAGCGCCATGGACAGCGCAACGGAAATCGTCAGAAGCGATTCCTGGTGGTTGGTGATCAGGCCATCAGTTGCCGCGAGCGCAAACACAACAAAGCCAAATTCACCCGCCTGCCCGAGCGTAGCAGCGATACGCAGTGCGTCTTTGATGTCAGAGCCAGCCGCCCGAGCCAGAACCAAAAGCGCCGCCATTTTCACCGCAAACAGCGCCAACGCGCCACCGATCACCAGATACCACGATGAAAAGGCCAACGGCAGATCAACGCTCATGCCGACGCCGACAAAAAACAGGCCGAGGAACAGGGAACGGAAGGGTTCGATGTCACTTTCCAACTGGTGGCGGAACTCCGTCTCTGCCAACAAAACGCCCGCGATAAACGCACCAAGCGCCATCGACAGGCCCACCCATTGCATCATCAGCGCCGCGCCAAGCACCACAAGCAAGGCTGCTGCGTTGAAAATTTCAAACGCCCCGATTGAGGCAATCAAGCGGAACATATGGCTCAGACAAAAGTGCCCGACGATGATCAAGCCCGCGAGGGCCGCGACAGCTAACCCCGCGTCAGCAGTGGTCATGCCCCCGCTTTTTCCGCCCAGAAATGCCGTTAACGCCAGAAGCGGTACGACGGCGATGTCCTGAAACAAGAGAATGGAAAACGCCCGGTCGCCATAGGGTGTGGATAAAGCACCTTTGTCGCGCAAAATCTGAACACCAAAGGCGGTCGAAGACAGCGCCAGCGCCAAACCGACAACAGCAGCCGACGCAAAGCTGAGGCCCATGATCATCGCGCCCAGCGCCAAGCCAAACCCGCACAACAAAACCTGCGTTGCACCAACCCCGAAAATCTCAGTCCGCAATCGCCAGAGGCGACTTGGTTGCAATTCCAACCCGATGACAAAAAGCAAAAGCACAACGCCAAATTCGGAAACGTGCCGCACCTCCTCGACATTCCCGAGCAAGGCAAGGCCAAATGGCCCCACAGCCGCCCCCGCCGCAATATAGCCCAGCACTGATCCCAAACCGAGGCGTTTGAACAGCGGTACAGCCACGACCGTCGCGCCGAGATAGATCGCCGCATTCACCAATAGGGGGTCTGTTCCTGCCGCGCCGGCCATAGATGGTCTCCTTCACCGCGCATTCTATGGTCCACCACCGGAAAAGATAGGGCCAACCGACGCACCAGGCCTTCGATGCGCTTGCGCGACTCACTTTGATCCTTATAAGCGGCCTGATCCCGTAAGGGGTCGCATCAAATTGCCAGTTCGTGACCCACAGACGGAGATTCCCATGCCCAAACGCGACGATATCGACAGCGTCCTGATTATCGGCGCGGGGCCCATTGTGATCGGGCAGGCCTGTGAGTTTGACTATTCAGGTGCGCAAGCCTGTAAAGCTCTCCGCGAAGAGGGTTATCGCGTCATTCTCGTGAACTCCAACCCTGCAACGATCATGACCGACCCCGGCATGGCAGATGCAACCTATGTGGAGCCGATCACGCCAAAGGTTGTCGCCAAGATCATCGAGAAAGAACAGGCCGAACGCCCCGATGAAAAGCTGGTGCTGTTGCCAACGATGGGCGGGCAAACAGGCCTGAACACCGCGATGGCATTGGCAGAGGATGGCACGCTCGACCGTCTTGGGATCGAATTGATCGGCGCAAACAAGGCCGCAATCGAAATGGCCGAGGACCGGAAGCTGTTCCGCGAAGCGATGGACCGGATCGGCCTCGAAAATCCGCGCGCTACCATCGCTGAGAATATGGACGACTGCATGGCGGCGCTCGAAAATGTCGGGCTGCCCGCCATCATTCGCCCGGCCTTCACCATGGGCGGCACCGGGGGCGGCGTGGCCTATAACCGCGAAGATTACATGCACATCTGCGGCACAGGCCTTGATGCCTCTCCCGTTAATCAGATCCTGATCGACGAGAGCCTGATCGGCTGGAAAGAGTTTGAGATGGAGGTTGTCCGCGACAAGGCCGACAACGCCATCATCATCTGCTCCATTGAAAACGTGGACCCGATGGGTGTGCACACAGGTGACAGCATCACGGTTGCCCCGGCGCTTACCCTTACCGATCGTGAATATCAGGTGCTGCGCAATGCATCGCTTGCGGTTCTGCGCGAAATCGGCGTGGAAACGGGCGGCTCCAACGTACAATTCGCGATCAACCCTGCCGATGGGCGTGTGGTAGTGATTGAGATGAACCCGCGCGTTTCACGGTCATCGGCCCTGGCATCCAAAGCGACGGGTTTCCCGATCGCGAAAGTCGCCGCGAAATTGGCGATTGGGTATACGCTTGATGAGTTGGACAACGACATTACCGGTGTCACTCCCGCATCGTTTGAACCGACGATTGATTATGTCGTCACCAAGATCCCGCGCTTTGCCTTTGAAAAATTCCCCGGCTCCAAAAACGACCTGACCACCGCCATGAAATCTGTTGGTGAGGCGATGGCCATTGGCCGCTCGTTTAACGAAAGTTTCCAAAAGGCATTATCCTCGATGGAAACCGGGCTGACCGGGATCGACGATATTGAAATCGCGGGGCTGCGCGAAGCGATTGGCGATGAGGAACGGCGCGCTGCGATCATCTCCCAGCTTACGCAGCAAACCCCAGACCGCATCCGCGTCATCGTGCAAGCCATGCGCGAAGGGCTGACCAAAGACGAAATTCAAGCTGCCACATCGTTCGACCCGTGGTTCCTCGACCGCTTTGAAGAAATCGTTTCAGAGGAAACACAGCTGAAAGCCGAAGGCGTGCCCGCCACAGAATGGCGTATGCGCCAGATCAAGATGATGGGCTTTTCCGATGCGCGCATCGCAACGCTGACAAAAACCACCGAAGCGGAAGTGCGCGCGCAACGCCTGTCCCTCGGGGTAAAAGCGGTGTTCAAACGCATCGACACCTGCGCGGCAGAGTTCGAGGCCCAAACGCCTTATATGTATTCGACCTATGAATCGGATGCGATGGGCACGGTCGAATGCGAAGCCCGCCCGTCAGATCGTGAAAAGGTCATTATACTTGGCGGCGGCCCGAACCGTATTGGCCAAGGTATCGAGTTTGACTATTGCTGCTGCCATGCCTGCTACGCGCTGACCGATGCCGGTTACGAGACCATCATGGTCAACTGTAACCCTGAAACGGTTTCCACCGACTACGACACCTCCGACCGCCTGTATTTTGAGCCGCTGACGATTGAAACGGTTCTGGAAATCATCCGCAAGGAACAGGAAAACGGGACGCTCAAGGGCGTGATCGTGCAGTTTGGCGGCCAGACACCGCTGAAACTTGCCAATGAGCTGGAAGCCGCCGGCATCCCAATTCTCGGCACATCGCCTGATGCGATTGATCTGGCCGAAGATCGGGAGCGGTTCCAGCAGTTGTTGATGAAACTGGGCCTCAAACAGCCGCACAATGGCCTCGCGCACAGCCGCGACGAAGCCTTCGCCGTGGCGAAAAAGGTTGGTTACCCGGTTGTTATCCGTCCTTCCTACGTGCTGGGCGGACGGGCGATGGAGATTGTTCGCTCCGATGAACAGCTGGAGCGGTACATCCGCGAAGCTGTGGTGGTATCTGGCGACAGCCCGGTGCTGATCGACGGTTATCTGGCCGGTGCCGTTGAAATCGACGTGGACGCATTATGCGACGGCACCGATGTGCATGTCGCGGGCGTGATGGAGCACATCGAAGAAGCGGGCGTGCATTCGGGCGACAGTGCCTGTTCGCTCCCGCCTCATTCCCTTTCAGCGGAAACCATTGAAGAGCTGAAACGCCAGACCGCCGAAATGGCGCGTGGCCTCGGCGTGGTCGGTCTGATGAATGTTCAGTTCGCAATCAAAGGCGACGACATTTTTGTGCTGGAGGTGAACCCCCGCGCATCACGCACCGTACCGTTCGTGGCAAAGGCCGTCGGCTCCCCCATCGCATCCATTGCGGCGCGGGTGATGGCGGGCGAGAAACTGTCTAACTTCACGTTGGCTCCAACTGACCCCGGCCATGTTGCGGTGAAAGAAGCTGTCATGCCTTTCGACCGTTTCCCCGGCGTTGATACGTTGCTTGGGCCAGAAATGCGCTCAACTGGTGAGGTAATGGGCATCGACAAGGGTTTTGCCCGCGCGTTCCTGAAAAGCCAGCTTGGCGCAGGCGTTACCCTGCCCACGGAGGGCAAGGTGTTTATTTCTGTCAAGGATGCAGACAAGGCAATGATCCTTGACGCGGCACGCCGTTTGCACGCCATGGGCTTTACGCTGGTGGCCACCGTTGGCACCGCACAATATCTGGAGCGTAATGGCGTTCCCGCCGAGATGACCAAAAAGCTCTACGAAGGGCGCCCGAACATCGTTGATGCCATGAAAGACGGCGAAATCGCCCTCGTCTTCAACACGACCGATGTGCCCCAGTCGATCAAGGACAGCTATGAGCTGCGCGCAACCGCCCTGTCCATGAAGACGCCGTATTATACGACCGGCGCGGGTGCCTTGGCCGCGGCCAAAGCCATCACCAACCAGATGGAAGGTGAGATTGAAGTTGAAACGCTGCAATCCTACGCCGCTTTGAAATGAGCACCCCGGATCGCATTTACGCCGTCGGCGACATACATGGCCATCTTGCCAAGTTAAAAGCGGTCCACGACAACATCGCCGTTGATCTGGCAGCGCACCCCGCTGCCAGCCACGCGATCCTCCATATTGGAGATTACACTGACAGAGGCCCGGACAGCCGGGGCGTGATTGAATATCTGATCAACGGCGACACCCGGCGCGCGCCGTGGATCAACCTTTACGGCAACCATGACCGCATGATCCTGCGTTTTCTTGAGGAACGCGGCGGGGCCGACCCCATACTGCGCAAAGACCTGTATTGGCTGCATCCCCGCCTGGGTGGTGATACGACCCTGCGCAGCTATGGCGTTGATGTGCCAGATGATTTGGACAGTGACCACGGCGCCCGGATGTTTGATGCCGCGCGCAAAGCCATTCCCCAAAGCCATGTCGCGTTCTTACGCGGTTTGCGCCTTTCCTATCACTGGCGCGATTTCTTTTTTGTCCATGCAGGTGTGAAACCGGGCATTCCGCTTGCAGATCAGGTTGAGGATGACCTGATCTGGATACGTGGCCCTTTCCATGAAAGCAGCGCAGACCACGGCGCCATCATCGTGCATGGCCACACGCCAGTTGACGCCGTTGAAGACCATGGCAACCGCATCGCCATCGACACCGGCGCGGGCTATGGCAACCCGATCACCTGCACTGTTTTCGAAGCCGACGGCGGCGTTCGTATCCTGAATGGAAAGCGCCTGCGATGATCGACCCCCACAACAACCCCGTGCGGGGCATACTGTTCATGCTCGCGGCGATGATCATTTTCTCGGCGCAGGATGGGCTTTCAAAGTACCTCGCGCAATCATTCTCACCGGTGTTCATCACCATGATCCGGTACTGGTTCTTTGGCCTCGTGGTAGTTGCCATACTATGTCGTAAGGGGTTTCGAGCCGGTCTTGCCAGTGGCCAACCCAAGCTTCAGATCTTTCGGGGTATCTTGCTGGCAGCGGAGATCGGGGTGGCCCTGCTGTCGTTCCATTTGCTTGGCCTGTCACACACGCACGCGATTTTTGCCTTTACACCGCTTTTGGTTGTCGCGCTTTCCGGCCCCTTTTTGGGGGAAAAGATCGGCTGGCGCCGTTGGTCGGCGGTTGGGGTCGGCCTGATTGGGATGATGCTGATCATCAGGCCCGGCATGGTCACGCTCACAGCGGGCTTTGGCGTTGCGGTGCTGGCCATGGTCATGTTCGCCATTTACGCAATCGCGACGCGCCGTGCTGCACGTACTGATAGCGCAATGACCAGTTTCTATTACACCGGGCTTGTTGGTGCGATTGCCATGACCTTGGTCGGGCCTTGGTTTGCCTCTCCGGTTACGTTTTCGCAGGCGCTGTTGCTGCTGACGTTGTGCATCTCCGGCATGACCGGGCACTTTCTGTTTATCAAAGCCTATGACGCGGCAGAGGCGGCCACGCTTCAACCCTTTGCCTATCTGCAAACGGTGTTTGCATCGCTGATCGGTGTGATGATGTTCGCGGAAAGCCTCGCCTGGCAAACCGCTCTTGGCGCAGCGATCGTAATTTGCGCGGGCCTGTTTGCCTTTTGGCGGGAACGCGTTCGCGCAAAACTCGATTCAGAAAAAAATCAAACCGCCTGAAACTTTCACGCGACACCCGCCGTATATCACTCAAGAGCTTCCCAGCGGAGCCTTGAACAGCGGAGGAATTGAAATGCGCCTGATGTTGATCGCCGCCCCCATGGCCTTGTTGGCCCTGGCCAGCGTGACCGCTGCGAACTGAGCCGCCGAAAGAGTTGCGTACAACCGGGCCTGCGTATACGGCCCACCCCAGTTCGTGTCAGCTGATTTTTAGGGGCCGGTCCCACCCCCCGCAACGCCGGAATCTAAGGGTGGCTTTCACGAGAAAGGCCCTGGGCGAACGCTCAGGGCCTTTGCAGTTGTTGACAGTGTTGCGAAGATTACATCTTCCGCTCAACCATCATTTTCTTGATTTCTGCGATGGCTTTGGCCGGGTTCAAACCCTTGGGGCATGTCTTCGCGCAGTTCATAATCGTGTGGCAGCGGTATAGACGGAACGGGTCTTCAAGGTGATCAAGACGCTCTCCCGTGGCTTCGTCACGGCTGTCGATCAACCACCGATACGCGTGCAGCAAAGCGGCTGGCCCGAGGTAACGATCGCCGTTCCACCAGTATGACGGGCAGGACGTGGAGCAAGACGCGCACATCACGCATTCATACAACCCGTCGAGTTTCTTGCGGTCTTCGATCGACTGGCGCCATTCTTTTTGCGGCTTGTTCGTTGCCGTTTCCAGCCACGGCATGATGCTCGCGTGCTGGGCGTAGAAATGCGTCAGGTCCGGAATCAGGTCGCGCACCACGGACATATGCGGCAAGGGATAGATTTTGACATCGCCCTTCACCTCATCCAGCCCATAGATACAGGCGAGCGTGTTGATCCCGTCAATGTTCATCGCGCAGGAGCCGCAAATGCCTTCGCGGCAGGACCGACGGAAAGACAGCGTTGGGTCAATCTCGTTCTTGATCTTGATCAACGCGTCCAGAACCATGGGGCCGCATTTATCCATATCGACGAAATAGGTGTCGATGTGGGGCAGCTCGCCCGATTCTTCGTTCCAGCGATAGATCTTGAAGGTACGCACATTGGTTGCGCCCTCCGGCTTGGGCCAAGTCTTGCCCTTGGTGATCTTGGAATTCTTCGGGAGTGCGAATTCAGCCATTGTTTGCTCCTTCGACGGGTTCTGGTCCGGGCTTGCGGCCCAGGAAAATCTTCTCACCGCGGGCAAGGCCGCAGCGGGTTACTTCAGGTTCAACGGCGGTGAAATAGTCGAACACCAACCCCGCACGTTCAATCTTGTCCTTGATATCCCGGCCATACCACCGGCGATGGTCCGGGTCAGACATCACCAGCGTTCGTTCAGCCGGGTCGGTGATGGTCAGGTCTTCATGGCCTATGTCCCAACCTTCGATCATGGGAACAGTGATCAGGGCAAAGCCACCAGGTTTCAGCACACGGGCGATATCGGCCAGCGCCTTTTCATCGTCCACATGCTCCAACACGTGATTGGCAATCAGCACATCAAAGCTCGCATCAGGAATATCCATCGCTTCGATGTTCAGCTGAATGTCGAACAGATCATTCAGATCGGCCGTTACATATTCACCTGCCACCGCGCGGAAGGCCGGTTGCAAGCTTTCTTCTGCGGCGAAATGCAAAACCCGCGCGCCCTTTGCGATGGGTTTTTGCCCAGCCAGCCACAGCGCAATCAAACGATGCCGAGAGCGGCTGTCACAGGATGGGCACCACACGTCAACCTTGTGGCGCACCGCGCTGAATGGGCCATGATAGCCACAAATAGGGCAGTCACGATCCGCAACGCCACCGACCACCTTTTCAAAATGCGCAAGCGCACGCCGCTTGCGGAAATCCAGATTGTGCTGGATTTCCTCCGCTGTGCGCCAGCCGTTGAAAGACTGGTCTGATGCGGGGCTTGCGCTCACACCTGCCTCAGTAAACGCGCGCTTTTGGCGCGATTTTCTTGAGGTCGATGCCGCCTTCGTCCTGCGTGGTCAGCGGGTCAAGGTGTACAGGGCGATAGCTGAGTGTGGTGTCGCCAGACGCTTCATCAACCACGGCCAGCGTATGCTTGCGCCATTCGTCATCGTTCCGACCACCAAGCGGACCATCTTCATAATCCATCCGTGCATGGGCGCCGCGGCTTTCCTTGCGTGCCTCGGCACCCACAACGGTGGCCAGCGCGTTTGGCATAAGGTTGCCAAGCTCAAGCGTTTCCATCAGGTCGGTGTTCCAGATCAGTGTTTTGTCCGAAACCTTGAGATCGGACATTTTATTGTAGATGGCATGCATGTTCGCGCAGCCTTCCTCCAACGTCTCCTGGGTGCGGAACACGGCGGCGTTCTTCTGCATTTCACGCTGCATTTCGAGACGCAGATCAGCCGTGGGGATAGACCCGTTTGCATGGCGCGCCGCATCAAAGCGGGCCATCGCTTCTTCACATGATGCCTCGTTGAGGGGGCGGTTCGGTTCGTTCGGGTCAACGACCTGCCCCGCCCGGATCGCCGCGGCGCGGCCAAATACCACGAGGTCAATCAACGAGTTGGAACCAAGGCGGTTCGCGCCGTGAACCGATGCGCAACCAGCTTCACCAACGGCCATCAGGCCGGGCTGCAATGCATCTGGGTTGTCAGCGGTTGGGTTAAGCGCCTCCCCCCAATAGTTCGTCGGAATACCGCCCATGTTGTAATGAACGGTCGGGATGACCGGGATCGGCTCTTTGTTCAGATCGACGCCTGCGAAGATCTTGGCGCTTTCCGAAATGCCGGGCAGACGTTCGGCAAGAACCTCAGGCGGCAAGTGGTTCAGGTGAAGGTGGATATGGTCGCCATCAGCGCCCACGCCCCGCCCTTCGCGGATTTCCATGGTCATGCAGCGGGAAACCACGTCACGTGATGCGAGGTCTTTGGCCGATGGCGCGTAACGCTCCATGAACCGCTCCCCTTCGGAGTTGACGAGATAACCACCTTCACCGCGCGCCCCTTCGGTGATCAGACAGCCGGAGCCGTAGATGCCGGTCGGGTGGAACTGCACAAATTCCATGTCCTGCAAGGGCAGGCCCTGCCGGGCGACCATGCCGCCGCCGTCGCCTGTGCAGGTGTGCGCGGATGTGGCGGAGAAATACGCGCGGCCATAGCCGCCCGTCGCCAACACAACCATCTTGGCGTTGAAACGATGGATCGTGCCGTCGTCCAGTTTCCACGCCATCACGCCTTGAATCTGCCCGTCTTCGGTGCGGATCAGGTCAGTTGCGAAATATTCGATGTAGAATTCGGCGTTGTTCTTCAGGCTCTGGCCATAAAGCGTGTGCAGAATGGCGTGGCCGGTGCGGTCAGCGGCGGCGCAAGTGCGCTGCACGGGCGGGCCGTCACCAAATTCGGTCATATGGCCACCAAACGGGCGCTGATAGATCTTGCCGTCTTCGGTGCGGGAAAACGGCACGCCGTAGTGCTCCAGCTCATAAACCGCTTTGGGAGCTTCGCGCGCGAGGTATTCCATCGCGTCGGTGTCGCCCAGCCAATCGGACCCCTTTACCGTATCATAGAGGTGCCATTGCCAATGATCCGGCCCCATGTTGGAGAGCGACGCGGCAATGCCGCCCTGCGCTGCAACAGTGTGGGAGCGGGTGGGGAACACTTTGGTCACGCACGCCGTGCGCAAACCCTGTTCCGCCATGCCAAGCGTGGCGCGCAACCCTGCGCCGCCTGCGCCGACAACCACGACATCATATTCATGGTCGATGTATTCATATGCCGACATGGATTTTCTTCCTTTTGTTCTTTTGGCGCGGTCAGCCCCCCTGACTGCGCAATCCCGGGGCAGCCCCGGAACAGGGATCAGCCGTTAAAGGCGATCTTAGCGACAGCAAAAACACCCGCAAAAGCGAGCGCAAAGCACAGCAGGGTGTTGGCCAACATCAACACCGTAAACATAGCACCGTGGATGTAATCCTCCAGCACCACCTGCAAACCAAGCCGCAAATGGTTGAATGCCACGAGAATGAACAAACAAGCGACAATCGCATGAAGCGGGTGCTGATAAAGCGCCAGCGCAGCTTCATACCCGTCCCCGATCACCATGGCGAAAGGGAAGATAAACAACAGGCCCAGTGGGACGAGCGCAACAGCGGTTACGCGTTGCTGCCACCAGTGGTCGGTGCCCTCCTTGGCGGAACCAAGGCCATCAGCGCGGGAGCGGTCTGTTTGAAATTTCATTTTATCTCTCCCTTATGCTGCGAAAATCAGAATGGCGGTCAACACGACAGAGCCGATCACGACGGCATAGCCGGACTTGGTGACCTGATCCAATTCAAAGCCATTGCCGATATCCCACCACATGTGCCGGATGCCGTTGCAGAAGTGGTAAAAGAACGCAAAAGCCGACGCGATCAGGACAAGATACCCGATCCAACTGGTCAGAAGGCCGTTTACGAAATCGAAATACGCCTCTCCCGTCGCAGCGGCGAGCAGCCACCATACGATGAGGGCCATTGACCCGGCCATTGCCACGCCTGACGCGCGGTGAAAAATCGAAAGTACCGAAGTGATCTGCGGGCGATACACCGACAAATGCGGTGAAAGCGGACGCTTGGAATTGGTTGTGTCTGCCATATTGGCTCCCCCAAGAACCTGACCCCATTTGCGGGGCGCTATCTGAGTGCGGCTGTTTGCACCCTAACCGCCCGCGGTGCAATCGCCAAGCGCCGTACGCCGCTTGAGACAGAGGATGTTCTGTTTTGCACGCGGTTATCGGTCGCGGCGCCCGCAGGCCCTGCCCTACGCGCCCCCAAATCGACCCCGACTAATGGCGCGAAAGAGGTCAGCCTTGCCAAGACCACCCGCATTCAAAAACATTTGTTGACTTTGCAAGGCAGCCGACAAAAAACTTAACTCATCAGTAAAGATTTCTGGAGGGCGCGTGTTACAGGAACGTATCGAGGGCAAATGGCTTGCGTGTTTTCGCCGGGTTTTCGCGCTCAACGGCATCGGCACAGGAACCACTGTGGCGCTTGTCTATGAAACGCAATCGCGCCCGGTCTTGCCGCATCTTTCCGAATTGGCCCTGTTCGACCTTGGTGCCGATGTTTGCATGATAAAGATGCCAACACCGCCTCAAACGGCCCCGGTTCCGGTCAAAGGCACTGGCACATCACTGGCCATACAAGGCAACCGCGCGGCGATTGAGGCGATGAAACACTGCGAAATCATCGTCGATTGCACCGTAGAAGGCATGATCCACGCCCCAGAATGGCCAGAGGTCGAAGCAACAGGCGCCCGTATTCTGGTCGTCACCAACGAACACCCTGAAATTCTGGAACGCACTGAACCAAAGGCCGAACTTGGCCCCAAGGTTGACCTTGGCGTGCAGATGTTACGCGAAGCGCGGGAAATGCGCGTTACCTCTCGTGCGGGAACTGACCTGACCGTCGATTTGCGTGATGCACCCTGCGGCGGCACCCCCGGTTTTGGCACAAACCCCGGCCACGTTGCCCATTGGCCCGGCGGCCTGTGCCTTGCCTTCCCCGGCCCCGGCACGGTTAACGGGCGGATTGTCATGGATGTCGGGGATATGAACCTGACATTCAAAACTTATCTTGCCAGCCAAATCGACTTCACCGTCGAGAATGACTTTGTGACCGCCATCAAGGGCGATGGTTTGGATGCCGAATTGATTCGCGACTACATGGAAGCATGGGAAGACCCACAGGCCTATGGGTTCAGCCATGTTGGCTGGGGCATGAACCCCGCCGCGCGATGGGTTTCCGGCGCGCTATACGACAAGCGCGATATGCAGGGCGTGGAGTTTCGGGCCTGGGCGGGGAACTTCCTCTGGTCCACGGGTGCAAATCAATACGCAGGCCGTTTTACCGAAGGGCATTTCGATCTCCCCATGCGCCGCTGCACCATCGCGCTCGATGGTGTTGTGGTCGTGGATGAAGGCGTCTTGCAGGGAGAGTTGGCGCTTTGACGCCGGGGGAAATTACATGAGCACGATTGCAGATTATTACGACATGTCCCGCATCCGCCCGGAGGTGGAAGTGGTTCTGAACCGTATCAACGAAATGGGTCCAACCTTTGCGGAACGGGCCTTTGGCATCGACATTGATGCCAGCTTTCCGGTGGAAAACTACAAGGACCTGGCCGCTGAGGGTTATATGACCCTGACAGTGCCGACCGAGTTTGGCGGCAAGGGGTTCAGCCTTGGAGAATACGCCATGGTGGGGGCCGAAATTGCGAAATATTGCGGTGCCACGGCGCTGACTTTCAACATGCACAATTCCTCGATGATGTGGTCACGCTTTATGTATGAGCTGCCGCACCTGACGGAGGAAGACCGCGCCGCATTCGCGCCCCTGCGCGAACGCCAGTTTCGCCGCGCTGTGGAGGAACAGGGTATCTATTCGCAACCCATTTCCGAAGCGGGCCAAAACTGGACCTCAAAGCCCGCGCAAACACAGTGCCGCAAGGTCGAGGGCGGCTGGCTCATCAACGGGTTCAAGAAATTCGCGTCTCTTGCCGGGTATTGCGATTATTACTCCATCGTCTGCACGGAAATCTTCGAAGGGATAGAGCCGCGCCACGAAGACACGATGATTTTCGTTGTCCACAAGGATGCCCCCGGCCTGAGCGTACAAGGGGAATGGGATCCACTTGGCATGCGCGGCACCAACAGCCGTGATCTGATCCTGAAGGACGTGTTCGTCAGCGAGGATGACTTGATGATGCCGCGTGGCATTTTCATCAAGACACTGCCCCATTACCCCCATGTGATGGCGACCCTGTCACCGACGTATATGGGTGTTGCGCAAAGCGCCTATGATTTTACCGTCGCCTATTTGCGCGGCGAAGTGCCCGGCCAACCGCCCGCAGATCGGCGCATGTTCACCACAAAACGGCTTGCCGTCGCCAAGATGTACGCCCGCCTTGCCCCTGTGCGCGCGCTCTGGTGGCAAGTGTTTATGGAGGCTGATGGTTTTCCAACCCAAGCGCAGGTGATGCGGATGTATGCGGCCCAGTACAACGTGATGGAGGCCGCGCAGGAAATTGCCGCGCTGGCCATCCGTACCTGTGGTGGGCAAGCAATGCTGAAGTCGCTCCCGCTGGAGCGGATCTATCGCGACAGCCGCTGCGGCGCGCTTATGCTGCCTTATACCGCTGAAATCATGGAGGATTACATGTCTGTCCTCAGTCTCTATGACCTCGATGAGCTTGATGATGCGCCGGGCGATGAATTCGGCGCGCGCACATCGCTGTGGCGCGGGGCGGGCACCGACCTTCCGTCAACGGCATAATCACCATGGCGCGCCGCACCGTCAGCAGCACCGCACCCTGCCCTGTTGCGCCGGATCAGGTCTGGGCAAAGGTCAGTGATTTTTGCAACCCGTGGCACCCGGCCATTGCGACCATGCGTGCGGAACAGGATGAGCGTGGCAGCATCATCCGCGCCTTTACCGTGCAAGGCGAAACCACCACCTATCGCGAGCGGTTGACCTATCTCAGCCATACCGAACGCACGATGGCCTATACCCATGTCGCAGGTATCGCGGGTGTTGATCGCTATGACGCCCGCCTTGTCATCACGGAGACTGCTGCCGGTGGCAGCATCATTTCGATGACCGCAACCCTGTCTGCACCCGCCGCGCGCGCCGATGATATTGCCGCGGGCACACAGGCCATTTTTGATACCGGCGTAGCCACCATCGCCAACTCGGCATTGAACAGCGCGCCTGCTGGCGCCAACCCAAAGGACATGACCGAACACGTTCCTGTTGAAACGCAGTTCATCGACGGCCTGCCGCAACTTGCTGTTTCCGTGACACCAGCCGGGTCCGAAACGCTTGTCCTGTTTCTGCATGGCATCGGTGGCGCGCGGGAAAATTGGGAAAGGCAACTGCAAGCGGTCGCCCCCCATGCACGAGCTGCCGCGCTCGACCTGCGGGGCTATGGTGACAGCACCCTGGGGGCTGCGCAAACGACCATAGATGACTATTGCGCTGATATTCTCAGGGTTACTGAGGTATTGGGTGCCCGGCGCCTTGTGCTTTGCGGATTGTCCTATGGCGCGTGGATCGCCACATCTTTTGCAATGCGCCACCCTGACAGGTTGGCAGGCCTGATCCTTTCAGGCGGGTGCACCGGCATGTCCGAAGCTGGCCCTGACGAGCGGGAGGCCTTTCGCATCAGCCGCGAAATCCCATTGAACGAAGGGCAAACGCCCGCTGATTTTGCGCCAGCGGTTGTCAACGTGATCGCAGGGCCAAACGCGCAGGACAATGTGCGCGGTGCCTTGAAAAAATCCATGTCAGCGATCCCGGCAGAAACATACAGAGACGCTTTGCGGTGCTTTACCAACCCGTTGGAGCGGTTTGACTTTTCTCGCATCACAACGCCCGTTTTACTGATGACCGGTGAGCACGACAAACTGGCACCACCGCAGGAAATCAAACATGTTGCCGAGCGCATTTTTGATGCCGCGCCCCACCCCGATGTAAGATTCGAAATAATCGCCGACGCCGGGCACGTTTGTAATCTGGAACGCCCCGCGCGGTATGAAGAGCACCTTATCGCCTTCATTCGCCGGGTCGTGGGATAATAACGCCGTGGCCATGAGCACACCGTCACGACGCGCCCAGAACCGACAGGAAAAAGAGGCACGCATCCTGAAAGCCGCGACAGCCGTATTTGCGGCAAATGGGTTCAGCGCCACAACAATGGACGCGATCGCGGCGGCAGCGGGCCTCTCCAAACCCACGCTCTATCAGTATTTTGCAAGTAAAGACGACTTGTTCAGCGCCATGCTCGCCGCCCCGCGTGACGCGATGCTCGATGTCTTTGTGGCAGAGGCCGGTGCCAACCATGTTGCACAACTCTTTTCATTTGCCGAAAGCTATGCGGCGACGGTCATGCGCCCCGACCTTCTGTCGCTTGCCCGTCTGATCATCGGAGAGGCGCATCGTTTTCCAGAGGTCGCGCAAACTTATCAACAAAACGGACCAGATGTGGTGCTGGCGCGCCTGATGCAGTTTATGGTGGAACAACGAAAGGCAGGCCACCTGACGTTCGATGACGCGGAACTGGCAGCGCAGGATTTCTGGGGCCTGATCTTGTCCGCGCCCCGCAATGCCGCCCTCCACCACCCAGATCACATCCCAAACAGTGCCGAAATTTCCCGGCATATTCGCAATGGCGTAAAAGTGTTTTTGCGCGCCTATGCAACACATGTGCAAAAAGACTTGGCGCAGTTGAGCGCAATTATTAACGGCACCACAAGCACAGGCTGAATGTAGCAACAGTATATCCCGGCAAATCAACCAAGGCGTGCGCCACATTATTGACGCAACGCCACGGTTTATCATCGGACTTGCAAGAATCCCCTCTTTGCGCGCATTTTGCCTGTGTCGCTCAGCGAGGGGGCGAGGATATCTGCGCAGGTGGGGGCGCGACAACAACAGGGAGTTACCATGGCTGGAGAGAACGATAAGTTCGAGGTTTATCAGGACAAACGCGGCGAATGGCGCTGGCGCCGCAAGGCCTCAAACGGCCGTATCGTTGGCGCGGCATCGGAAGGTTACAACAAACGATCCGATTGCGAAGCCAACATGAACCGCGGCCCTAACCCAAAAGACAAATGGGAATTTTACGAAGACAAGCGCGGCGAGTGGCGCTGGCGCCGCAAGGCTGTTAACGGAAACATCATTGGCGCAGCCTCCGAAGGCTACAACAAAAAATCTGACTGCGAAGCAAATGCAGCGCGGCAAGGTTACGAAGGCTGATTTTTCAGCAACCGGAATGCGAAAGGGCGCGCTAACCATGGCGCGCCCTTTTTTTTGGTCAACGACCGTGAATTACTGCCCCAGGGACACGCCATTGATGCTGACATTCCCGCCCTTGGACACCACGTCAGCGATGAACTGGTCTTCCCCCTCACCGGGCCGCAAGATCTGCTGGCCCATCGCCTTGTAAAGGTTGGCGGCGTCAAGCTCGATCAAACCAGCAGCCGTAAGCTGGTCAATCACCGCCAGGGCGCCATCAATCACGATGGATATTTCGCCATCAGGCTGGGCAGCAACACCGCGTACATCCAACTCACCCGTCGCGCTCAGGCCCGCACCCAGCCCGGCAAAACGCACATCACGCAGGGTGAGGGTTTCAAGTTCAATAGGTGGCCCATGACGTTCCGACACCTCAAACGACATCAGATCACGGAATATCCGCGCATTCCCGGCCACATCAAAGGTCATCAACATCGGATCACGCCGCAATGCGGCACCCGGGTCGAATTGCCCCCACAAGCCATCATCTAATGTAATGTCCGACCCGCTGATCATCAGTGAATAGGGCTGGGTTTCGGCGCTGACTTCTGTGGGCATCGAGAAATCAACGGCTGCTCGGCCCATCTCAAAGCCAAAACCGGGGATCGGGCCGCCTTCTTCATAGGTTACATCAAAGCGCGCTGCGGCACCTTCACCGCCATAACTCAATCGACCCTGGCCCACCGCAATCCGAGCGGTGCTTTCACCAGTTGTAAAAGTCCCCGTGAAAGGCACGGCAGATGGCCCCCCGGTAGAGCCGCTGCGCCCTTCGCCTGAGGCAATGTTAAGTGTCGCCGCAACCGAGCCGCCTTCGGTAACGAACATGAACGGGTTCGCGGCATCGTACCCTGTCGCGTCATAATCGACCGCAAGAACCACACCATGTGATGTGCTCTCACTCCAGGTTTCAGAAACGCCGTCGGCTGACATGCGATAAGCTGCCTCCACCCGGCTGGCTGTCAGCCCGACCTCGCCGGCGACAGCACTTTCAGGGCGCAGGGCATAAACCAGATCACTCACGACAAACCGCCCGCCGGAAATCAAGCCACCTGCGCCCCTTTGAACCGCTGCGATTTCCGTGGCTTCCGCATCAATGATAGAGCCACCTTTCCCGCCTTGCTGCAGATGCACCAGGAAATCTTTCGTCTCAATATCAAAGACGGTTGGCGATGCATCGCCGCCGCCGCCAGAGGAAATCTCCAACACGCTCGACGGGGATGTCGTCAGCGTCAGTGCGCCAGAGTCTGCGACCCCCGATGCCACCTCAATCTCAGGAACCGTCCAACGCCATGTGGTTGAACTGTCCGATACAGAAACGCCGTGATAGGCTACATTATATCCAAACGGAAAGCCGCCGATGCTGCGTTCCTTGAAGGAAAAGAACATCCGCCCGGCGCGTATATCCTCAACCGCGCGGTCGGCTTCAGGTTCGACAAAAACCGTCTTGCCTACAAACCAACCGGCCGACCAAAGCGTCGCGCCACCAACGACCAAAGCCGCGAAAAGTGGTAATGGTTTCATCTCGAAACTCCCATTGCTTGCGCGCACCTTTTCCGGCGGCGACGGTACCGTCAATGCGGCTGACTGACCGCATCTGTTGCAAATCAAATTTCAGTGTCCGCAGGAACGGGGCGCGCTTAGTTCAAATTCGTAATGCCAAGGCCCGATGCCGGTTTGGCCATTCGCCATCGCGTAACCCAATGCAAACGCTCCTGCGCGCGGGTCACGCCAACATATGCAAGACGTCGCCATAAGGGTGCCCCGGCTTCGGAACGACCAGATTGCGCCGCTGCGAAAATATCCGGCGCGAAGATCTGAACATCGGGCCATTGACTACCTTGCGCCTTGTGCATCGTGGTCGCAGCACCATGCACAAACGCAGCCCCCATGCGTGCCGCGGCCGGTATGAACGGTTCATCAAGGCCCGGCGCCTCGATCTTGATGATCGCAGCGGCACTGATCGCTGGGGTCTCCGCCCCGACAACATGCAAACGCGCGAACCCCGGTTTCCGCCCCCCGCCGAGATAGATCACCTGTGCGCCTTTGATCAGGCCACGCGCCTCCAGATCGATGCGCTTCTTGCGGTGCTTTGCGGGCAGTTCAATACCATCACAAATCAAAGGCTCCCCCGGCGCGAGACTGTCATCGGGGGCAGAAAATGCGGTGCGGAACGCATGAATCAGACGAATGCGCGTTGCATTGCGCCACACCAGCATGGGTGCCCTTGCCATCAGATCAGGATTGGCGCGCGGGGCAACGACGATCCGCTCGTCGATCTTTGCCAAGCGTTCAATTTCAGCTTCAAAATCCTCAAAGCTGACGCCATCCCGCAACGCATGGGCAAGATCAAGGATTGGGCTGTCTGCGCTCTGCCGGTGGATTCGATCTAGATGGTGGCGCGCAGGTGCGGGGAGCTTTTCAAACACCATCTCGCCCGACTGACCGACAGGGGCCAGCTGCGCCGGATCGCCAAACAGGAAGAGCGCACCAAAAATTTCTTTCAGGTCATCCAGCTGTTTGTCATCAAGCATCGAAGCTTCATCAATTAGTGCTACGTCCAACTGATCTTCGCGCCGCTTCCACCCCTGAATAAAATCAGACCCACGCAGCCCGGCTGCCGCCAATGCCGCAGGTATAGACTTTTGCAGGGCATAGAATGCATGCGCCCGGTCGAGCATCTCATCGGTGACGCCCTCAACCTCTGGCCGGGGACCATCCTCGCTCAACCACTGCGCAATTCGTTCATATTCCGGATCATAAACCGGAATATACATGATCCGATGCAGGGTCGTCGCCTGCACTCCCCGTGCGCGCAGAACCGAGGCCGCCTTGTTGGTCGGGGCCAGAACCGCAAAGCTGCGCCGCGTACGTTTTCGCCCCGGCTCATAATCGCCGCCAATCGGGTCAAGGCCCGACGCCTCCAGAGCCTCGGCAATCTGCGTCAGGAGTACGGTTTTACCCGACCCTGCCTTACCGGTAATGGACGCAATCGTCACATCCGCCGCGACATCCTGCGGCGTGGATGTCTTATTCACGATATCTACACCAACCGTCAGCAGCCGGGCGGCGACGGCATCATATGCCGCGATTTGATCAGGGGAAAAATCCATGTGCCCTTTTAGGGCAGGCATCAACGCTGCGCCACGACGAATTGCCACGGTTCGCGACAGTTCTTTGTCGGGAAAATAACATGGTATCCCCCCACTCGTCGCGCATACCGGTTCGCCGCCCGCGGTGGATGCCTAACCTGTTGATAGTTTGTCTGCATTGGCAGGGGCGCAAAACCCCCGCGACCACTTTGCGTTGGCTGCCGCTAACTCGCGACCCTTGTTGGTACACCATCGTTATCATCCGGCGTTTCCGCTTCGGCCGCAGCGGGCTTCGGCTCACCGCGTGATAGCCACCCCTGAACCACGTCGCGAAGGTGTTTTGGGTCTAACGGCTTCAGAACGAAATCATCCGCGCCGGCTGTAAAGCATGCTTTGCGATCATCCTCCGATGCGCTGGCCGTCGCTGCAATAATGGGCACCCGCGCTCGCCCGGCATCACTTTCACTTGCCCGGATGCGTGACACTGCCTCCAGCCCGGACATATCCGGCAGGTTCAAATCCATGATGACCAGATCGGGCCATGATCCCACAACCGCCGCAACCCCCTCGGCACCTGTTTCAAAGACGTCAATCTTTTCAGCTGTTTCACTGAGTATTGCGCGGATGATCGTGGCGTTGGTTGGGTTATCCTCCACCACAATGATGTGCGCCTTGGCTTGCGCGATCAGTTGGGTTTTCCGCCGGTCGTCAGCGTTGATAGTCGGTGACGGTGCCGCCGCCAGCAGGTCTTGCGAAGCGCGGGCGAGCATCGTTTGCCGTACCGGGCGGCGAAGCAAACGCGTTTTGCCCCGCCCCGCCACATTTTCAGCCGCCTCACCAAGCACAGAAGCGATGAGGATCAGCGGCACATCATTATATTTCCTGGTCGCTTCGGGCACCTGGCCATCGTCTGACAAGGCCGCAATGACCAAATCCGGCTTCTGATCCGTATCCAGTGCCTCAACATCATCAATAATTTGGCCGCCCAAGGCGACGATCTGCGCCGCGCGCGGTGATTGTCTTGCCTCCGCACCAATCACCCTGATCCGTTTTCCCAGCAATGGCCGCACAGCCACTCGTTCGTTATCAATCTTCAGTTCAAGCGACAGCGAAAAGACAGAACCTACACCCAACGTCGAAGATGCGCTGACTTCCCCTCCCATAATCGACGCCAACTGACGGGAAATGGACAAACCGAGGCCAGTGCCCTCCTGCAGCCGTTGCGCCGTGACGTTTTCAGCCTGCTCGAAAGCGGAAAAAACAGCACCCAAGGCATCCTCTGAAATGCCTACCCCGGTATCAATCACATCAATCGTAATTTTTGCGTTCGCCCCATCAGGCACAGCGCCGACACGGATCGTCACCGATCCTTCTTCGGTGAATTTGATCGCATTCCCAACCAGATTGGTAACGATCTGCCTGATGCGCCCCATGTCACCGATAAAGAATCGTGGCGCATGCGGATCAAAGTCAAAGAAACAACGCAGCCCACGCTCTACCGCAGTTGGGGCCAGCAAGGCGCCAACCTCTTCCACCCCCTCGACAAGATCGAAAGGCTCGGGCCGGATCATCATCTTGCCCGCCTCAAGTTTCGAAAAATCGAGGATGTCGTTGATGATCGTGACAAGCGATTGACCAGATTGGGATATCAGTTCCAAACCCGCTCGCTGATCTTGGCTGAGATCACTTTCAAGCAGCAGTTCTGCCATCGTGATCACGCCGTTCATCGGGGTGCGCACTTCGTGGCTGATGGCAGCCAAAAAGCGCGATTTCGCAACTGTTGCGGCTTCGGCCTTTCGGCGCGCCTCGGTCAACTCCGTGACATCAGTTCTGACTGAGACAGTATCACCGGAAATCGTGCGCACTTCCCGCAGCAGAACGGCGGCACCGTCTCCGTATTCAATCACCTTTTCCTGGTTTTCCGCGGTGCGCCATTCCAGCAAGCGCGCTGCAATCGCGACCTCTTCCGGTTCATCGCTGTCTGAGAACATCCCCCCGTTCGCCGCTTGCTGAACAAGCGTTGTGAGCGAAGTACCGGGGCGCACGCGCACACCATACCGACGTGCAAATTTCCGATAGGCTTCGTTAAACACAACCAGCAATTCGTTGTCATCGAAAACACAGATCGGGCTTTCGATCGCTTCGAGAGCTTCCTGAAGACGCCGCTGCGCACGGTCACGATCAGAAATATCCCGTTCAACCGCGATAAAGTTGGCAACCTGACCGTCCTCATCAATCACTGGCGCAATATTGAGTTCCACGAGGTATTCGCGACCTGTCTTGCTGTAGTTTACGATTTGCTCGGAAATGGCCTCTCCCCGCGCCATCGCATCAGCAATCCGGCGACTAACGCTCGCATCGGAATGCGGGCCATTCAGGAAATCCGCAGGGCGACGACCGCGCACTTCTTTCAGGGTGTACCCGGTTGCGCGCTCAAAGGCGCTGTTCACCCAAATGATCAGGCAATCAGCGTCGTAGATCACGACAAGATCGGTTGTTTGTTCTGCCACCATTGCCAGACGACGCGCCTTGCGTTCGCTGTCGCGCAGGCGCGCCTCTGAGCGTCGCAACGCAGTCAGAGGTTTCAGGATCATCCGACGACCCAGAACATAGATCAGCGCAAATGCGGCAATCAGCCCAACGATCACCGAGGTCGCGATAAAGACACGAATCGTTTTGTGTTGTTCCGCCAGCACCGCCTGCGCCGCACGCAGAGCCGCTTCATCCTCCAACTTTCGCAAAACGACAAAATGCGCTTGCTCTATCGCTGCATTGATCGCGAGATGGGCCAGCAAAATACCGAAACCGACCGAAAGCAGAAAGGAAATCGCCAGATACCAGCGGAACCCCATGGTTTCGCGCCGGGCGTTCATATTTGCCCCCACGCCATTCGCGCCATACGCGCGGCAAGGTTATCGCAGTTTGGCATGCGGCAAGCCCCCAACTTCGGCACAACAGATGCGCCAGGTCGGGAAACCCTAGTGAAACCGGCTTAAGGAAGTCTTACTCCGCGCTTGGCACCGGCCTCGGACGACCTTCCTTGTCGATCGCCACAAAAACAATTCGCGCTTCGGCCACCTGTCGTTCATCGCGGGTTTCGGCGTTGAAACGCCTGACCTTTACGTCGAGCGTCATCGACGTTGTGCCGATTTTCAGGACCGTCGGGAAAATCGAAACAACATCGCCAACATGCACCGGGCTTTGAAACAGGATGTCATTCACAGCCACCGTTGCAACGCGCCCGTCCGCGATGGAGCGGGCAAGTACCGAGGCACCCAGATCCATCTGCGCCATCAGCCAGCCACCAAAAATGTCGCCGTTAACATTCGTGTCCGCAGGCATTGCGATGGTTTGAAGCGCAGCGCCCGGCTGCGGGCCTATAAGTACCATGAAGGCTCCCCCTGATTTCACTCAAAGGGAGCCTTACGTGTTTTTGTTCGCAAATCAAACGCTTGCGGCTTAGGACCCTGACGCCTCACGAGCGTCTTCGATGGTGCGCAGACCCGTTGTCGGGGCAGAAATCAACACCGCCATATTGCCTGGCTTGTGCTCGTTGCGCATCATTTTCATATGCGCCTCGGGGATCTCGTTCCACGTCAGCACTTCGGACATGCACGGATCGAGACGCCGTTCGATCATCAGCTTGTTCGCTGCGCTGGCCTGTTTGAGGTTGGCGAAATGGGAGCCCTGAACACGCTTTTGGTGCATCCAGAGGTAACGGGCATCCATGGTGAGGTTATAGCCAGTCGTGCCTGCGCAGATCACAACCATGCCGCCGCGCTTAACAACAAAGACAGACACCGGGATCGTCGCTTCGCCGGGGTGCTCAAACACCATGTCGACGTTATTGCCCTTTCCGGTGATGTCCCAGATCGCCTTGCCGAATTTGCGGACCTCGCCGAACCATTCCTTGTATTCGGGTGAGTTCACCGTGGGCATCTGACCCCAACAGTTGAAATCCTTACGGTTGATGACGCCCTTGGCACCCATCTGGGTCACAAATTCACGCTTCGACTCGTCTGAAATCACCGCAATCGCGTTGGCACCAGCCGTGTTACACAGCTGAATCGCATAGGAACCGAGGCCGCCGGACGCGCCCCAAACCAATACGTTATCGCCCGGCTTCACGATGTGAGGGCGATGACCGAACAGCATCCGGTAAGCGGTTGCCAGCGTCAGCGTGTAACAAGCACTTTCTTCCCATGTCAGATGACGTGGGCGTTCCATGAGCTGCTGGGCCTGAACATTGGTAAACTGCGCAAATGACCCATCAGGGGTTTCATAGCCCCAGATGCGCTGCGAGGGAGAGAACATCGGGTCGCCGCCGTTGCATTCCTCATCATCGCCATCATCCTGATTGCAGTGAATGACGACTTCATCACCGATTTTCCAGCGTTTAACCTTGTCGCCAACCGCCCATACGATGCCCGATGCGTCGGAACCCGCGATGTGGAAGGGCGCGCCATGCACATCGAACGGCGACAAGGGAACGCCGAGGCCTGCCCAAACGCCGTTGTAGTTAACGCCAGCAGCCATGACGAAAACCAATACTTCGTGACTGTCCAGTTTCGGTGTGTCGACCACTTCGACGGCAAACGACTTGTCTGGCTCGCCATGACGTTCGCGGCGGATGGTCCACGCATACATCTGTGACGGCACATGGCCAAGCGGCGGTATCTCGCCGATTTCGTAGAGGTCTTTCGGTTCGACGTTATCGAGCGCCATTGCTGATCTCCCGGTTCGTTTGGCGAATTCTATTCGCGCAAGATTCGTTCGTTTTAGTGTCCGATTTGCTAATTACATTATCCAGCAGGCGGCGCAAGCGAACTTGTGCAGTGCAATATGAAAAAATTTCAGGAACGTGGTTTCTGCACACGGCAAGGGCGTAAAACCTTCGACTCTTGAACAATTTTCCGCTGAATATGGTCGCCTTATGCGTGAACGCTACCAGCAAACCGCCAAGGCCGCCCGAATCACGTAGAAGGCGGCGCACCTTTGGCCAGCGCAGGCTTTTTCAGCTGTTCGCTGCGGGTAGAATGGAATTGGCATAATACGCCAGGAGAGCATCTTGCCCCTCTGCCACCACAAGCGCGCCATTGCGGGTCTCGATAATCCGGCGCAGTTTCAGCATGCGAATGCCGGTTTCAACGCCATAGTCGATGTCAGAGCGGGGCATGTGAATATGCGCTTGTTGGCCTTTCAGTTGTTCAATCAACTGACCAACCCTGGTGGTGATATCCGTTTCAGGAACACCTTCCTTGCCAGCTTTCAGTAAAACCGTGGCCACCAGCGGCGTGGGCAGCACGGGCACAACTTTCGCAATACGCTCCGACAGGGCGGCCCCCAGATGTTCGGTGATATCGCCTGCCCGCCCCTCCATGAACGCGCGCAGTGAAACCGGGGTGCCAAAACTGACGCAGGCATAGCCGAACTTGTAATAGCGCCCGGTGAGCCGGCCGAAGATGAACCGCGCCACGAACCCCGCAGAGCGCAAGATGCTGACCTTGAACCGGGCACCACCATCCTTGGCTTGTTCAGCGCCGATCAGAATGCGGTCCTCCAGCACGCGGTCGTAATTCAGACCGACTGGCACGAATACCACATCACGCTCATGCGTTGGATCAAAGCCGGAAACGATATAATTCAACAGGCCCAGCTTGGGCGGCCCAAGGCGACCATCACGGCTGAGGCCACCTTCCGGAAAAATCGCCTGCGCCACGCCGCCTTCGGTCGCCATCTGCACGTAGCGGCGCAACACCGTCCGATACAGGCCATCACGTGACCGCCTGCGGATGAAATAGGCCCCCATTGCACGAATCAAACGGCTTAGTGGCCACACCTGCGCCCATTCACCAACTGCATAGCTCAACGCAGATGACTGCGCCGCAAGATAGGTCACCAGCAGATAATCCACGTTGGAGCGGTGGTTCATCACAAAAACGACCGATGCTTCGGGGTCGATCCTGGACAGCGCATCCTGATCAAAAGCCCCCAACCGCACCCGATACAAGAATCGGCTGATCCAGCGACTGACGCGCGCGCCAACACCAAAATACATCATTGCCGAAAAGCTTGGCACAATTTCGCGGGCGTAAGCTTCGACCTGTTTGATCACGAGATCACGGGGCATGCCTGTCTCGCGAATATGCTCTTCAGCAGCGAGCGTGACCTCCGGGTCATATGTCAAACGATCAATCAGCGCCCGGCGCCGCATCAGTTTAAAGGGTTGAATGCGCAGCGAGAGCGTTTCGTTGAGCCGGTCGACCGCACGATGAAACCGGCGCCTGAACAGCCATTTCACCGATGGGCCGAGAACACGATCCAGCACAGCAATGGCGGCGAAAACGCCCCCTACTGCAAACAGCCACACCGGAATTTCGATTACACCCCACATGGCGGGACGATGGACGCTCTGCCCTCAAAGGTAAAGTGCGCGCGCGTAATCAACATATGACCATTTCCCAATCGCCAAGCCACTGCCAAAGCTATGGCCTCTGACAATATTCTGTGACATTCACGGGGCCAGTGTTTCAGGGATGCTGCTGATATGGCGAACATGGATTTTGAAGTGCGGTCGCTTGATGACCTGCTAGCTCACGGCCCAAAAACCCGGATCGCACCGGGCGTCTTTTTTGAATCCAGAGGGACAATCGATTTTGAGCCTTCTCGGGATATTTTCCTGCGGTCCAGCGCCCCCAATGATCTGATCTATGACACGCAAACCACAGCCCAGGCCAACAAGGCGGTTGGCACGCCGACCGGCTGGCTTACGTTTAAAAATGCGTTGCTGGTCGGCCCGCTCGGCATGATTTTTGATCTGGAAAACAGGGTTCTTTGGCGCGGTGACTGCATCAACTGGTCACCGGCATTGTTCCTTCACCTGCGTTTTGGTCGCCAGCCAATCTATCCGCGGGAGCGTGGTGAAATTGTCTCTATCGACACAAAGGCCATCGACAAGGCCCGGCGCGAGGCTGAAACGACCCTTTGGTCAGGCCCGGGGTTTCAGATCTATGGCCATTGGCTAATTGATTACATCGCACGGCGATTGGCGATCTCAGACCTTCCGGGTGCAGAGGATGTGAACGTCTATCACAAGTCTTTCCAGCCCTGGCAAAAGTCGATCTCAAAAACACTGGGCTGGCACAGCGGCTTGTTCGGGGCAGGCGGCGTATCCGGGTACAAGATTTCACGACACGAAGAATTGCGCGTGCCCACATTCCTTCGCCGTCACAGACGGTTTGATACTGAACGAACAAACGCAGCCTGGGATCTCACCAAGGAAACGCTTCTGGCCGCCCCCGGTGCCCGGAACCACCCCGATTTCGGCCCGCGCATTTACATCTCCCGCGCGGAGTTCAAGCGGGAGCGTCGAAACCTTGCCAATGCCGAAGTTCTGGAGGCGGCCGTGCGTGATGCTGGCTATCGGGCGGTTGCGCCCGAAAAATTCACGCCCGCACAGCAGGTTTCCATCATGTCACGCGCGGAATCCATCGTCGGGATGGACGGTTCCGGCCTGCATAATTCCATTTTTGCACCCAAAGGCATGCGCATGTCGGTCATAGGCGCTAAGAAAAATGTCTATCACGCGGCAATCTCGCAAATGCGGGGGCACAAGATCGACTATGTGATGGCTGACATTCTTGAGCACAGGCGCCGCGATGCTGTGAACAAGAAGCCGCCAACCATGCTCCTGCAACTGGATGGAGCCGCAATCCGCGAGTCGCTGGAGGTCATATCAGGCTAGCGGGTTGAGATTTTTTCGGAAACATTTGATGCCCCCTTGCGCAGTTTTATTACTTAGCTATCTTCGCCGCACTGCAACATATCTTGATTCCTGATGTCGTTTGCATTCGAGGACGACACTTGAAAGGCTGCCAATGACTGATCGCCCCTGGCTCTTCCGCACTTACGCTGGCCATTCGACGGCTGCGGCCTCTAACGAGTTGTACCGCTCCAACCTGTCCAAAGGGCAAACCGGCCTTTCGGTCGCCTTCGATCTGCCAACGCAGACAGGTTACGACAGCGATCACATTCTTGCGCGCGGCGAAGTCGGCAAAGTTGGCGTGCCTATCTCCCACCTTGGGGACATGCGCGCGCTGTTTGATCAGATCCCGCTTGAACAGATGAACACGTCAATGACGATCAACGCGACGGCAGCCTGGTTGCTGGCGCTCTATGTTGCGGCGGCAGAGGAGCAGGGTGCGGATGTTTCCAAGCTGCAAGGCACGGTACAGAACGACATCATCAAGGAGTATCTTTCTCGCGGCACATATGTGTTCCCGCCTGAGCCATCGCTGCGCCTGATTGGCGATATTGCTGCGTGGACCTACACCAACGCGCCCAAATGGAACCCGATGAACGTGTGCTCCTACCACCTGCAGGAGGCAGGGGCGACGCCGGAACAGGAGTTGGCCTTTGCCTTGGCCACCGCGATAGCCGTTCTGGATACGGTGAAAGCGCAGGGCGCGGTGTCTGACGAAGATTTCCCACGTGTCGTCGGGCGCATCTCGTTCTTTGTGAACGCAGGCATCCGTTTCGTGACAGAGATGTGCAAGATGCGCGCGTTCTGCGACCTTTGGGATGAAATCTGCCTGGAGCGTTACGGCGTCACCGAAGAGAAAATGCGCCGGTTCCGTTATGGCGTTCAGGTAAACTCCCTCGGCCTGACGGAGCAGCAGCCAGAAAACAACGTCTATCGCATCTTGCTGGAAATGCTGGCTGTCACCCTTTCCAAAAACGCGCGTGCCCGTGCGGTACAATTACCCGCATGGAACGAGGCGCTGGGCCTGCCCCGCCCGTGGGATCAGCAATGGTCACTCCGCATGCAGCAGATCTTGGCCTATGAAACTGACCTGCTTGAATATGACGACCTTTTCGATGGCAACCCGGCAATCGACCGCAAGGTTGAGGCATTGAAGGAAGGTGCCCGCGCAGAACTGCAAACAATCGACGGCATGGGCGGTGCCGTTGCGTGTATCGAATATATGAAAGGTCAGTTGGTGGAGGCAAACTCCGCCCGCCTAGGCCGCATTGAATCGGGCGAAACCACGGTTGTCGGCGTCAACAAGTTCCAGAACGGCGAACAAAGCCCCCTGACGGGCGGCGACAATGACATTATGACCGTCGACCCTGCGGTGGAGGCCGAACAGATCGCCCGCCTTGAAGAATGGCGCGCCGCACGAGATGCGGATGCGGTCAAAGCGGCATTGGCGGATCTGCGCGCCGCGGCGCAATCGGGCGCAAACATCATGCCTGCCTCTATCGCCTGCGCCAAAGCTGGTGTCACGACAGGCGAATGGGGCTTTGCCATCCGTGCTGAATTTGGCGAATACCGCGCCCCGACAGGCGTGGGCAAAGCAGTTTCCAACGCGGCAACGGGTCTCGATGAAATTCGCGAAGCTGTTAATGAGGCATCATCGCGCCTTGGTCGGCGGATGAAATTCGTCGTTGGCAAACCCGGCCTTGATGGCCATTCCAATGGCGCTGAGCAGATCGCGGTGCGCGCGCGCGACAGTGGCATGGATGTCACTTATGAAGGCATCCGCATGACACCCGAAGAGATCATCGCCCGCGCAGTGGAAGAAGATGCGCATGTGATCGGCCTTTCCATCCTGTCAGGGTCCCACATCCCGCTCATCGAAGACGTAATGGCACGCATCAAAGCCGAAGAGCTGAACATACCGGTGGTTGTAGGCGGGATCATTCCCGATGCCGATGCCGCGCGTCTGGTGGAGTTTGGCGTGGCCAAGGTCTACACGCCAAAGGACTTCGATTTGAACCAGATCATGTTCGACATCGTCGCCCTGGTGGACCAGCCGAATCAGGCAGCCGCTTAGGCTGCGGGCCTCTGGGCACCCCACGAATTGCTACAGTAGCGTGATATTCCGCACGGACTTTGCCTTAGAACAACGTCATTTTGGTGCGAAATCGGCAATCATGCGACGCAAAGTGATATTGCAGCGCAATATCGCCGCATTTTATTGATTGAATCAGTTGCGTAGAGGTTGCCGCAGTTAAGGTAGCCTTATTGATGGGGGCGCATCCGGCTTTGGCCGATCAACTGGAGGCTGTGCCGTAATTCATCTGAATTGTGGCGAGGAAACATATGAACCTCACGCGCGCCATAGTCACACAGGAAAAACCTGTGATCTTGTTCCTTCAGGGACCACCGACAGGATTCTGGCACCGGCTTGCCGATGCGTTCGCCGCGCGAGGGTGCGAGGTTATTCGCGTGAACCTCTGCGCCGCTGACGCCCTGTTTTGGCGGCGCAAGGGCGCTATCAACTATCGCGGAACGCTGGAAGACTGGCCAAAATGGCTGCGCGCGCTGATCAAGACCCGCGGCGTGACCGATATTCTGTATTACGCCGACCAACTCCCCTATCATCGCGAAGCCCGCAAGATGGCAGAGGCCGCAAATGTGCGCCCCTGGGTTATGGAGTTCGGCTATTTGCGGCCCGATTGGTTAACACTTGAACCCGGCGGAATGGGCGCGGCTTCAAGCTGGCCGCGCGACCCCGCCAAGATACGTGAACTGGCGGCTGACGCCCCCCCCGCGGACCTGGTAACGCGCTATACGATGGGCTTTGCCGAAGAAGCGACCGGAGAGGTGCTTTTCAACCTTTCGATGGTTTTTGGCCGCTTGCTGTACCCTCATTACGTCAGCGACAAATATCAGCATCCGCTTGTTGACTATTTGCTTTGGGACCTCGAAGGGCTGCGCACGCTTTTCAAACGTCGCAAGATGCGGCGCATTATGCAGCGTGCGTCCGCGCCCGGTGGCCCTCCCTTTCATCTGGTCGCGATGCAGTTGCAGTCAGACTATCAGGTGCGTGCCTCCACCAGCTACGAACACCTTGGCGATATGCTCGATGAGATCTGCGCATCTTTCGCTGCCAATGCGCCAGCTGACCATAGGCTGATCATCAAGATACATCCGCTTGATAATGGTGGGGAAAACTGGCCGCGCCGCATCAAGCGGCTGGAAGACAAATACGGTCTGAAAGGCCGGATAGACATTCTCAAGGGCGGCGACCTGGCCACTTTGCTGAAGTTTGCCCGCAGTGTCGTGCTCGCAAATTCAACGGTTGGCCTGCATGCCTTGCAAGCAAGCGTGCCGATCAAAACACTTGGGTCTGCAATTTTCGACGTACCGGGCCTGACCCATCAGGGTTCTCTCGATACGATCTGGACGGCCCCGGAACCAGTCGATCCTGAATTATGTGATGCGCTTGTGCGTGCCTTGGCAAAACACATCCAGATCAAGGGATCATTCTATCACGCAGCCGGGCAAGCGGCGGCCATCGGCGAGGTGGTTGACCGCCTGATCCACGCCCACGCCGGTGTTGCGCCCATTGCGGCTGACGCGGCCTGAAATCGTGACAGAATCGCAGACATCAATGCCCGAAATGGGCGAAAAACATCGCATTGCGATATCGGGATACGCATGTCGGCTTCCCGGCGCGCCAAACGTCGAAGCGTTTTGGGATTTGCTGACTGCGGGGCGCTGCGCTGTTACCTCCGTGACGCCTGATCGCTTCGATGCAAGCCGCTTTTACAGCCCCAACCTTACAGCTGTCGGCAAATCCTACAGCTTTGCTGCCGGTATGCTGGACGATGTGTGGGGGTTTGACCCGGCATTTTTTGGCGTATCCCCAAGAGAGGCCCATCAAATGGACCCGCAACAGCGCGTCCTGTTGCAGGTTGTTTGGGAAGCGTTTGAGCATGCCGGGCTTGCGGTTGATCGCCTGAACAAGACGCGCACTGGAATCTATATCGGCGCGTCTTCTTCCGACTATTCACAGACTTTCGTTGGCGACCCCTCCCGCATTGATGCGCCTTTCATGCTCGGCAACACTTTGTCGATCATTTCAAACCGCATTTCGTATCTGTTTGACCTGCAAGGGCCTTGTTACACGGTTGATACGGCGTGCTCCTCATCGCTATTTGCCCTTGATCAGGCGCGTCGCGCGCTTGAAGCCGGAGAGATCGACACCGCAATCGTCGGTGGCGTTTCTGTTCTTTTGTCGCCCTATTCCTTTATTGGGTTTTCGCGCGCGGGGATGCTCTCCCCCGATGGGCTCTGCAAAGCCTTCGATGACAGTGCAAACGGCTACGTTCGTTCAGAGGGCGCCGTTGCTTTCGTGTTGCGGCGCGAAGAGCTGGCGATGGCAGAGGGTGACCACATCCGCGGTCGTTTGCTTGGGACGGGCGTGAACACCGATGGGCGCACGACCGGTGTTGCGATGCCTTCGATCGACGGCCAAGCGCGCCTGCTTTCAAGCATCCGCGATCAGGTTGGCATCGCCCCAGACGATCTCGCATTCATTGAGGCCCATGGCACAGGCACCCAGGTCGGCGACTATGTCGAAGCGACTGCCATTGGTCAGGTCTATGGCATCGAGCGCACTTCGCCCCTTGCCATCGGATCGGCAAAAACCAATGTGGGGCACCTCGAACCGGCATCAGGCCTTGTTGGTCTTCTGAAGGCGCAGTTGTCTTTGGAGGCGGAGATCATCCCGCCGACCCTGCACATCGAAACGCTGAACCATCGCGTTGACTTTGATGCGCTGAACCTTGCTCCGGCCCAGACGGGGGGCAAGATACCTGCACGGGATGCCCCCTGGTCCGCCGCGATCAATTCCTTTGGTTTTGGCGGGGCAAATGCCCATGCGGTCATTCAGCAAGCTGCGCCACCCTCTGTCGTCAGCCCCGCGCCAAATGCGCCGCTCATCCTGACAGCCGCCAGCGAAGATGCCTTGCGTGACCTTGCCGGTGGCTGGGCAAATGCGCTCGAAACCGCAAGTGCAGATCGCGCGGCAAACATGGTGAACCATGCCGCATGGCGACGCGCTCGTCAGCCTCATGCGCTGATCATGCAACACCCCACCCCAAGCGGTCTGCGCGCATTTGCCGAAGGCCGCACCGCGCCAAAGGTGGTTACGGGCACGCGGATCGCGGCGGGAAGAAAAACTGCGTTTGTCTATTCCGGCAATGGCTCCCAATGGGTTGGGATGGGGCAGGTCTTGCTGGAATCCGACCCAGCCTTCCTTTCCGCTTTCGACAAGGTCGCCCAGTTATTCACCGCCGAGGGCGGACCGGACATCGCGACCCTGATTGCCAAACCCGCCAGCGAAGATGACCTGAAGCGCGCCGCGACGGTCCAGCCACTGATTTTTGCACTGCAAGTTGCTCTGACCGAGGCTCTCGCCGCGCGTGGCATTACGCCAGATGCGGTTCTTGGCCATTCAATCGGAGAGGTCGCCGCCGCGTGGGCCGCCGGGGCGCTGACGCTTACGGATGCGGTACATTTGATACGCACGCGCTCGCTCGCACTTGAAGAGTTGCACAATCAAGGCGGGATGGCTGCGGTTCTGAGCGGGGTTGAAGACCTGACGCAGGTCATTTCGGGGTTTGAGGCGCTTGACCCTGCCAATGTCGGCGCCATTTCCATCGCCGCCGATAACAACCCGCGATCTTCGACAATCAGCGGCGCAGTCACCGTGTTGGAGGCCTTTGTAGCCTACGCGAAAACGCAGCGCCTTGCCGTCAAGATGCTCGATATTGCCTATCCCTATCACTCGGCAGCGATCGAACCCTTGCGTGACCGCATGATCACCGAACTGGCTGGTCTGGCACCACGACCAACGCGCGTGCCGTTTATCTCCGCCGCCTTTGGCGAAGCCCGCCCCGGTGAGACGTTGGACGCAGAATACTGGTGGGCCAACACACGTGGTCAGGTGCGCTTCCGCGAAGGGGTCGCTGCGCTCACCGCAGAAGGGTGCGCCTGTTTCGTCGAAATTGGGCCGCGCCCGGTTCTGAAGAACTATGTGATGGAAAGCGCGACTGCCGCAGGCGTGACCGCGCAGTTTGCCGCGACGATGGAAAACGGGCGGCGCAAGTCAGCCGATATGGGCGATATCGCTGCCCGTGTGGTGGTGATCGGCGCAACGCTGGATGAAACGCGATACTTTGGCCCCAAGCAGCCCTGGCACGGCAACTTGCCGCCGACGCCGTGGCGGAATGCGACATTCCGCGCGAACCTGACACCAAGCGGTTACGACAGCGGCGGTCATCATGGCTCCCGGCCACTTTTGGGATGGCAGGAACGCCCCGGCGCCCCGGTGTGGCACGGCCACTTTGACACTGCTGCCTCTCCCTGGCTTGAAGACCACGCCATCGGGGGCGCGCCGGTTTTCCCAGCAACAGGGTTTGCGGAAATATTTGCGGCCCTTGGTGATGATCTCTTTGATCATGGCCCGACAGAGGTATCTGGCCTCGACATTTTGCAGCCCTTGGCGCTGAGCGCGCGCGTAGACATTCGCACGATTTATGAACGGTCGAACGGGGTTGCCACAATCGAGAGCCGCCCCGCAACGCAAGAGGGTGACTGGACGCCGCACGCCCGCGCCCGCGTTCGCCCCGACCCGGGCGCCGCTGCGCCATCTGCGCCGGGATCGCGTGCTGAGTCAGCGCCTGGCACGGCGGTAAATGTTGAGGAACTCTACGAAAACCTGACGGCGCGCGGGCTGACTTATGGCCCGGCATTCAGCCGTCTCGACAGTCTTGTGGTTTCCGGCGACGAGGCGACGTTTACGCTGCGCCCCTTTGCGGAGAGCGATCCCCTGCAAGAGTTTGCCCTGGACCCGCGCCTGTTCGATGCGTCGCTCCATGCCATCGCGCCATTGCTGGGTGACGATGCCCCGTCAATGCTGCCGGTTCGTATCGGACGATTACGTCTGTTTGTGCCACGTGCCACGCCCACTTCCGGGCATTTACGCATCATGCGCCAATCCGCGCGCGGCGCGTCGCTTGACCTGATCTTATGCGACGATTCAGGCACCACCATTGCCCATGTCGAAGATCTGCGCCTGACATCGGCCCCATCTTCTGCGCAACGCGGTCCAAAACCTGCGTTTTGGCAGGAAGTGCAGGTGCCCACCTCCCTCCCCGGTGCCGAAACGCCAACGCCCGCAGGCTGGACTGCCCCGCTTGAGCGGCTCCGTGCCCTCGACCTGACACAGGAAGATGCTCCGGCGATATCGGATTCCCGCCTGCTGCTTGATGCGGCGTGCCGAAGAATCGCGTGGGAAGCGGTGGCGTCCCTTACAGGTGCCGACATGGCCTTGGATGATGCTGCGCTTTCAAAACTGGCCCTGAACGCGGAGCCATTTCTGGCCCGCATGTTGATCGCGCTGGAGGAGGACGCGCAGTTTACCCGTGAAACACCCGATGGGTTGACAGGCATTCTGGCATCGCCCTGTGCTTATCCGCCGGTTGATCCAATCCTTGCCAAGCTTGCGGCGGATACGCCTGAGCGCGCGGCTGATTTGATTGCGGTGCCCGGTCTTGCCTTGCGGTGCACTGATTTATTGACTGGTGGGCTAAGCGATACAGCCGCACCGCCCGCAGCCGGAACGCCCGAAGAATGGCGCGCCCTGACCGATATTGCCGCCGATATCGCCGCAGGGTGGCAGACCGGTTCACGGCTGGAAATCTTGGTCGCAGGCGCGCCACCGCCGGGCATAGTGGCCAAATTATTGGCTCTCCCGGCTTTGACACGGCTGACCGTTTTCGCATCCGACAAGGGGCAAGCAGACCTGTTGGCCCGCCGCAGTGGCGAAACCCCGCGCTTGCGCATTCTTACCCGTGGTGACCTTACAGATGCGCAGGCGTGCCATGATCTGCTTCTCACGGCTGATGGCTTAGCATGGCTGAACACAGCGGATTTGACGGACATCGCCCAAGCCATGTCGCCCGGTGCCCTGGCATTTGCCACACAGGCTACACCTGATCTGTATAGCGATTTGATGTTGGGCGGTGAGACCGGATGGTGGCGTGATGATGCCCCCGTGGTTGCCCCAGAGGGGCGGCGCGGGCGCAAACAGAACAGCATCCGGCGTCTGCAAACGGCAGGCTTTGCTGATGCCTGCGCTACCTATCTTGCCACCTCTGAGCAGGATATCATGCTGATCACCGGACAACGCGATACCGGGCAAACTGGTGCTGGGCAAACTGGTGCCGCGCAGGGGGCTGAGCAACCACATCCAGACAGCGGCAAGGCCAATACCCTTGTGATCTTCCACGAGGATGCCGCCAGAGAAGATGCCCGCGCATTGGTTTCCGAACTGTCCCACCAGGGGCGGGAGGGTACGCTTTCGCGGCTTAACCCGCCCCTATCAATGCCCCCCGAACCGTGGGAAGGCGTGATCCTGTTGCGGAGCGATGGTCAGGAAAATGCCGGCCGCATAACCGACGCTATCAGCGCCGTGCAGGACCTGCTGCGTAGTCTGCCAGCGCCGCGCCGCCTGCATTTCGTCATATTGGGCCAGGCCACGAACGGGCGCTCTCACCTTGCAGCCGCATTGGCAGGGTATCGTCGTGTGCTCGCCAACGAACGCCCCGAAATAGATTTCCGCCTGACAATCGCGGGGCCAGAACAGGCGCAAACGCTGGCGCGTGTTCTTCTGAAGCCCACGGATGAACCCGAAGCCGTGTTGGACGAGCACACCAGCGTACCGCGCGTTGAACCCCTTGCGCTGACCACGGATGCGGATGGCGATGCACGGCGGCTGACCTTGCCGCGTCGTGGTGCACTGGACCATATGCGCTGGGCCCCGGTTGAACGGCGCGTGCCAGACCCCGACGAGATTGAAATTGCCGTGCGCGCCACGGGATTGAACTTCCGCGATGTCATGTGGGCACAAGGGCTGTTGCCCGAAGAGGCACTGGAGGATGGCTTCGCCGGGCCGACGCTTGGCATGGAATGCTCCGGGGTGGTTGCACGGGCCGGCGTCGCGTCGGGTTTTGAGGAAGGGGAGCGTGTTATCGCCTTTGCGCCTCATGCACTTTCGACCCATGTTACCGTTACGGCAGACACCGCCACGCGCGCGCCGCTTGGCCTGTCGTTTGAGGCGGCGGCAAGCCTGCCCACCATTTTTGCAACGGCGCATTATGCGTTGATCGATCTTGCACGCATTCGGGCAGGTGAATGGGTTCTGATCCACGGCGCGGCAGGCGGCGTGGGCCTTGCGGCGCTGCAAATCGCCAAAGCGGCCGGCGCGCGTGTCATTGCCACCGCCGGCAGCCCGGCCCGTCGGCGGCTACTGTCTGCGCTTGGTGCAGAGCATACTTTCGATAGTCGCGCATTGACCTTTGCCGATCAGGCCCGTGCAGTGACCGGGGGCGGCGTCGATGTTGTTTTGAATTCTCTCGCTGGTGAAGCGATGGAGCGTTCGGTTGAGAGCTTGCGGTCATTTGGCCGCTTTGTTGAACTTGGGAAGCGGGATTTCTACGAAGATACGCGCCTTGGCCTGCGCCCGTTCCGGCGCAACCTGGCCTATTTTGGTGTAGACCTCGATCAGGTTCTCGCAGAACGCCCTGACCTTGGTCGGCGTATTTTTGATGATATGACAGCGGCGTTTGACAGCGGGGCCTATTCGCCGCCGCCCTACCAATCATTCGATGCAGAAGATGCACTGACGGCTTTCCGTCTGATGCAGAAATCCGGGCACCTTGGCAAAATCATCATACGCCCGCCGGAGGCACCAGCGCACGCTCGTGCAAAGGCCGCGCCCTTCGCAGCACGGGATGGGTGGCTTGTGGTTGGTGGGCTGAGTGGATTTGGCCTTTCCACCGCCCAACGGCTTGCTGCCCGAGGCGCACGGAAATTATGGCTGGTGAGCCGAAGCGGCCGCCCAAATGCAGAGGATGGCGCGCGCATTGCCCGCCTGATGGAAACCGGTGTCGCCGTGGAAACAGCGGCGCTTGACGTGACCGATACCGCCGCGGTCAGCACATTCATTGCCGAAGCCGCGCGTGATGCCATTCCCCTACGCGGTATTGTGCATTCAGCAATGGTTTTGCGCGACAAACTTGCTGCCGACCTGACAGAGGACGATATCGCCACGGTCATCGCCCCCAAGGTTGCAGGCGCGCAGGCGCTCGACGAAGCCTCACGCGGCATTCATCTTGACCATTTCATTCTTTATTCATCCGCGGTGACCTTGCTCGGCAACCCACACCAGGCGGCATACGTCGCCGCAAACAAGGTTTTGGAATCAATCGCGACCAATCGGCGCGCCGCTGGCCTGCCTGCGCTTTCGATAGGCTGGGGCGCGATCAGTGATGCCGGTTACCTCACGCGGGAATCTCAGGCGCAGGCGATGCTCGATACCATGCTTGATGGTGCGTTCCTGACAGAGGAACAGGCCCTTGATGGGTTGGAGCGGTGGTTGACCCGTGGCGGCAGCAATGCCGCCATTACCTATGCGCCGATGCCCTGGGGGCGTATGGCCCGTGACCTGCCGCTTTTGTCTTCCCCGCTGTATGAACGGCTCGACATTGATATGAATGAGGCGACCAGCGGTGATGGCGCAGCGTTGAAAGCAGAACTCGCGGTGATGTCCCCGCGCGAGGCCCTGAAACGGGTGACGGCATTGCTGATCGAAGAAACCTCTGCGGTATTGTTTCAGCCCGCCAATGAAATTGACCCGCGACGCCCGCTCTCGGAAATTGGCTTTGACTCGTTGATGGCCGTGGAATTGCGTATGTCGATCGAGGAACGCACGGGCCTTCAGCTGCCACTGCTTTCACTGGCTGATGCAACGACGCTGGCCGATGTTGCGGTAAAAGTTGTTGCGCTGGCCCAAAGCGGCGACGCCCCCGCCGCTGACGACGATGCCGGTATTGACGACCTGATTGACCGCCACCTGACGGAAAAACGGTTCGCCACTGACGATCCGGGGCGCGAGCGGATAAGAAAGATGGCAAAAGGGCTGACGACCCTCGACTGATATTTACGAATGAGGCAGTTTCGGCGGGCATTTTCGACCGTCAACCGCGCCAACTGATACTCAGCGCCAGAACAGGGTGAACAACGATATGGCCGACAGTGGAGATGACCTGTTGACCCAGCTTCGCGCTATGCGGGAACGGCGCACGTCCAGCGCCGAAGACAGCGGCACGACTGCCACAACCAACAACCCAGTGCCACCACGGGCATTTGATTTCGCGACCCTGCCAGAATTTGAGCAGATGCGCATTCAACGCAGTGCCGCTGACTTTGCAGGGTTTGAGCCACCGTTTTTTCGTGAACACACCGAGGTTTCCGGCCCGCGCAGCATGATCGCCGGGACAGAACGCCTCAACTTCGCATCCTACGATTACCTTGGGCTGAATGCGCACCCTGAGGTCCGCGCCGCCGCGCAAGCTGCCATTGGCACCTGGGGGGTTTCGGCAACCGCAAGTCGCCTGGTCGGGGGGGAGCGCCCCTTTCACGCCGCATTGGAAGCGGAGATCGCTGACCTTTATGGCGTAGAAAGCGCCCTGACGATGGTTTCGGGTCACGCAACAAACGTGACCAGCATCGGGGCATTGCTCGGCCCACGTGACCTGATTCTGACCGATACGCTTATCCACAATTCGATCACCGAAGGGTGCCGCCTTGCCGGAGCGCAACGCGTGGTCTTCCCCCATAATGATGTTGATTGGATTGATGATCACCTGACACGGCACCGCGACCGCTATGACAACGTGCTGATCGTTGTTGAAGGGTTATACTCGATGGACGGCGATATGCCCGACCTGGCGGCATTGATTGCGGTAAAGACCCGACACCGTGCGTGGCTAATGGTTGATGAGGCGCATTCGTTGGGGGTTTTGGGGGCAAACGGGCGGGGTTTGGCGGAACTTTCCGGTGTGGACCCAAAGGCGGTAGAGATCTGGATGGGCACGCTGTCCAAGACCTGTGCATCTTGCGGCGGGTATATCGCCGGTTCGAAGGCCTTGACCGATTACCTGAAATACAAGGCGGCGGGGTTTGTGTTCTCCGTCGGGCTTGCCGCGCCCCTGGCGGCAGCGGCGCTGAAAGCCATTCAAATCATGCGACAGGAACCGGAGCGCGTCGCCCGGCTTCGCGCCAATGGCTTGCGGTTTCGCGATCAGGCGGAAAAGGCTGGCCTCGACACCGGGCTGTGTGAGGGATACGCGGTCGCGCCCATTATCATCGGGTCTTCGCTGCAAGCGGCGACGGTGTCAGACCGGGTCTTCAAGGCGGGCATCAATGCCTTGCCGATTATCTATCCCGCTGTTCCCGAAAAGGCCGCGCGGATACGGTTTTTCCTGACATCGGAACATAATGAAGAGATGATCGACAAAGCCGTCGCGGCGGTCGCGGCGGCCAATGCAGCCTGATCAGATCACGAACGGCCTATTGCAAGCCCGTACCGATCTCATAGATCGTGGCGATCTCATCCATCAACTCATAACACATTGTGACTGAACGTGTTTCCGGGTCGTAATAGGCATTCGCCTCACCACATGCCCGCGAGTCGAGCGTAACAGGGGACGGCAGCCGCACTGTCTCGTTCAGGAAAGCTTCAAGCTCCTCCAAAACCCGCGCATCCCGCAACATGTCAGCGAAAAAGCCCAGTTCCCCATCGCCTTCTTCATAGCGAACCGTGGTCACATTTTTCTCCCCCAGTGCAGGGGAATAAGGCTGAAGAACACGGCGCCAGCTTTCGGCGCTTAACGCGAAAGCATAGTCACATTTATCAAGCTCTGCTTCACCGACCTCAACACCAAGATTAAGCGCGAGATCAGCATAAGTGTCGGCGTCCGTCCCCACCAGATGACACACGATGCGATAGGCCCGCTGGGCATCCAGATCATGCTCCGCGAAGAAATCGCCTTCGACAAAACTCCGGTTTTCATCATGGCGCACCAGCCAGCCGAACGCCGTATCTGCCAGCGCCTGATCAGCGTCATCGCTATCCCAATCAATCAGGGTAAGCGTTGCAAAATTGTCCGCCGCATCTTCCTCCTGCCCCAATACCGGAAGGGTCAGTTGGTCGATGAGCAGATGGCCAATTTCATGCAGGAGAATATGATAGGCATTGCCGATCACAAATTCGGACAACTCCGTATTCTGTTGCGCAGGGGCAGGCCCGGCACAAAGCGCAGCAACAGCAACAGCGCCGCCAAGCCAACGCGATCTGGGAAAGGCCTGAGTCATACGCCCTTCCGAATGCGATAGATGGTGGCGTCTTTTTCGCGTTCCGCCGAAACCAGATCATGCCCTTGCTCAGCGCAGAAATGCGGCACATCAATCACAGCTGCAGGATCATCAGCGATCATGGCAAGCACATCCCCCACTGCCAGAGCACTCAACCGCTTGCGCGCTTTGAGAACAGGCAACGGGCACAGCAGACCGCGCGCATCAAGATCAACCTCTGTCATGGTTTGCTGAATTTCTCCAATAAGGCCTGCATCGGAGATTTATCGGGTTCTGGCGTTACCTCAACTGATTTTCGCGTTACCGCCGCTTTGGCTGGTGCCTTTCCCGCTGGCTGCGGCGATTGGGCCACGGGTTTGGCCCGTTGCGGCGCAGCGCGCAATGCAACTGCATTCATAAACCCCGGTGCGTCACCATCAGCCAGCTTCGCCGCGCCATCGGAGCACCCACGAATAACATCATCCAGCCAGACCTCATCAGCCTTTGGAAAATCCTTGAGGACGTAGCCGGGCACCTTGTCCTTGTGACCAGGGTGCCCCACGCCAATGCGGACCCGTCCATAAGCCTCACCGATATGAGCGTGAATTGACCGCAGCCCATTATTGCCCGCGTGCCCGCCGCCAAACTTGAAACGGCATTTCCCCGGTGCAAGATCAATTTCATCGTGAAAGACGACAATCTCGTCCGCGGAAAGTTTATGATACCGCATGGCTTCGCCCACCGCCTGCCCGGACAGGTTCATCATCGTGTGCGGCTTTAGAATCAACACTTTCTCGGCTCCCAGACGCCCTTCGGCGACTTCGCCCTGAAATTTACGGCGCCAGGGTGAAAAGCCGTGATCGGACGCGATCCGCTCCACCACCATAAAACCGACGTTATGCCGGTTTCGCGCATATTTGGCGCCAATATTTCCAAGGCCAACAAAGAGTTTCATGGGCACCTACTTACGAAAAACGCGCCGCCCGTGAAAGGGCGGCGCGCACAACTTTTCATCACCAAGACCCACCGCCCAGCGGTGGATGGGACTTATTCTTCGGCGGCTTCGCCTTCTTCACCTTCTTCACCTTCTGCTTCGTCTTCAGCGGAGCGCAGGCCAGACGGCGCAGAGATGTTCGCGATCACGAAATCACGGTCGGTGATCATCGGGCGCGTGCCTTTTGGCAGCGTGATGTCAGAAATGTTGATCGTGTCGCCAACTTCCAGACCCGTCAGGTCAACTTCGAGCGTTTCTGGAATGTCACCGGCGGTAACTTTCAGCTCAACCTCGTTACGAACAACCTGCAAAACACCGCCTTTTTTCAGGCCGGGGGATGCATCTTCGTTCTGGAAGTCAACTGGGATGTAAAGGTTGATGCGGCTACGTGCGGACAAGCGCAAGAAGTCAGCGTGGATCGGCAGATCCTTTACAACGTCTTTCTGAACAGCGCGGCAAATGACGCGGTTGTCTGTGCCGTCAACCTTCAGGTTAACAAGGGTCGACATGAATTTGCCGGCCTTGAGGGCTTTGAGCAGGACGTTGTGTTTGATGTTGATGGTTTCAGGCTCTGAGCCGCCACCATAAATAACACCAGGAACCATTCCGTCGCGACGCGCTTGACGGGCGGCCCCTTTGCCCGAGTTGGCCCGCGCAGAGGCCTCGATTGTTGGCAGTTCAGCCATGATATCTCTCCATAAGTTATGCGGCGATCCTCCAGGGGTGTAAGCGCCGCGAACGCGCGGCTTATACGCCGACGGGCGGGAGAGTCAAACAGCAGTGCGCCAAAGCCCTTTGGCGCGGGGTCGCTGCGAATGCCAAAAAACCGACGATATCAAACAATCTCGAAAATCTGCGGTGCCAGGCAAACCATAGAAGCCGCACAACTCGCGGTGTGCCCGCTGTTCACTGTCCCCGTGAGGGGATTATTCTTTTCAACGATGTGAAGGGGGGAGTGGTACGCCCTACAGGGTTCGAACCTGTGACCTACTGATTAAAAGTCAGCCGCTCTACCAACTGAGCTAAGGGCGCTTAACGAGGCGGTTTCTATGGGGGGATCGGGGGGAGGTCAAGGTGTTTAATCAGGAAATTTCAACTTCTGTGAAACGAGCCATTCTGGGCTTGCGTCGAGCGGCCAGAATATGTTGCGGCGAAGCTCGCAAAAGCCGTGCAAAACGGTCACTAAACGCCCCCGGTGCCGGCCCGCCCGAAAAGGAATAGCCAAAATAGGCCATTTCAAATCCCGAAGCCGTTTCGATGATTCTTCGCGATTCTTCATCATAGAACGCCGCCCAAGGCTCCGGGCGGACCCGAGAATCAGCTTTCAGGCACGGCAAATTGCGCGGTATTTCACCAAGCCCCCGGAGCAGCGCCGCAAAATCAGCCTCCAGATTCTCGTAGAACAGAACATGGTCCGGTTGATAGGAAAGGCCGATGAACAGCTTGTTGCGATTACGCGTCACATCTGCATCACGAAGCCATGTCCGAAATGCCGCCTTTGTTTCAGTGAACGATTTTGCGAGTTCGGCCCGCCGCGCCACCGTTTGGCCAAAGAAAAATTGCGAGACCATCCGGTCAAACGGGTTTCTGACCACGGTGATCTTTGTATAGCGACGCCAGATATCGTCACCGATCTGCCGCTTTACGGCGCGTGCGCTCATGTGGGCGCGCCATTCGGCTGTTCGGGCCGCCTGCCCCCGTGCGCCGACAATCCCGGCCCCGGTCACCGACGCCTCCCGATAGTGTGCCCCGGTGGGCGCGCCTTCGGGCAGGCACAGCGGCTCCAACGCCACTTCGATGGATGTGCTCGCGGTTTTGAAAGTCTTCAGAAAGATGAATTTTGCGCGGTGGCTGATCAATGTCATGTGGTGATGCGCCTCTCCCCGCTGGCGTCATGTGCGCAGCACCTCTATATACGCCGCGATGGTTGATGATCAGCATAGGCTCCCGTTTCGTAAGATGCACGGGTTGGGCAACGATTTCGTTGTGATTGACGCGCGCGTGCGCGGCGACATGATGACCCCTGCCCTCGCGCGTGCCATTGGCGACCGCCATATGGGCGTGGGCTTTGACCAACTGGCGGTTATTTTGCCCGGCTCCGACGCAGATGCCGAGCTTGTGTTCTGGAACGCCGACGGCTCCACCGCTGGTGCGTGCGGAAATGCGACACGCTGCGTTGCCTCGCTGTTGATGGCGGAAACCGGCGCGGACCAAATCACGCTGCGCACGGAACGCGGCCTGTTGCCCGCGGCGCGGGCGAGCGGGGGGCGCGTGCGTGTCGACATGGGGTCACCATCGCTCAAATGGGCCGACATACCGCTAGCGCAACCCTGTGACACCGCAAACCTGCCCCTGACGGGCACTCCGGCCGCATGTTCCATGGGCAACCCCCATTGCACGTTTTTTGTAGACGATGCGATGAACGCACCGCTCACCACCCTCGGCCCGGAAATTGAGAATGACGCGCTGTTTCCTGAGCGTACCAACGTACAATTTGTTGAAGTCACCAGCCGCACCACAGCCCGCGTTCGGGTGTGGGAGCGGGGCGTTGGCGTAACGCTCGCCTCCGGTTCATCGTCCTGTGCGGTTTTGGTGAGTGCCGTGCGCCGCGGCCTGATGGACCGGCGCGCGACGTTGACGCTTGATGGCGGTGACATTGAAATTGAATGGCCAGAGGGCGGCGGCGTTCTGATGACTGGCCCCGTGGCGACGGTATTCGAAGGCGTGTTCGATGCCTCTTTTCTGGCGAATGCGACATGAGCAAAACACCAGTATTTGAAACATTTGGCTGCCGCCTGAACGCCTATGAAACAGAGGCCATGAAGGAACTCGCGACCGAAGCGGGTCTCGAAGGGGCCGTTGTCGTCAACACCTGCGCTGTGACCGCAGAGGCCGTGCGCCAGGCGCGCCAGCGCATTCGCAAATTGCGCCGCGATAACCCCGATGCACGTGTGATCGTAACAGGATGCGCCGCACAGACTGAACCAGCCACATTTGCTGAAATGCCAGAGGTGGATCTGGTGCTCGGCAATCTTGAAAAAATGCAGGGCGAAAGCTGGAAGCAGATGGCCGCCCCCGCATTCATGCCACCGACCGAAAAGATCGTCGTGAACGACATCATGGCCGCGACCGAAACGGCGGGCCACCTGATTGATGGTTTTGGCACACGTGCCCGCGCCTATGTTCAGGTGCAGAACGGCTGTGACCATCGTTGTACCTTCTGCATCATCCCCTATGGCCGGGGTAATTCGCGATCGGTACCAGCGGGTGTTGTCGTCGATCAGATCAGGCGCTTGGTGGACAAAGGCTATAACGAAGTTGTCCTGACTGGCGTGGATATGACGTCATGGGGCGATGACCTGCCCGGCACGCCGCCACTCGGCGATCTTGTGCAACGGATTTTGAAACTGGTCCCTGACCTGCCGCGCCTGCGCATCTCCTCCATCGATTCGATTGAGGTGGATCCCGCCCTGATGGATGCCATTGCCTCCGAAGCGCGCCTGATGCCCCACCTTCACCTCAGCTTGCAGGCGGGTGACAACATGATCCTGAAGCGGATGAAACGCCGCCATTTGCGCGATCAGGCGATTCAATTCTGTGAGGAAGCCCGGCGCGTGCGCCCCGATATCGTTTTTGGTGCTGACATCATCGCCGGGTTCCCGACAGAAACTGAGGCGATGTTCGAAAACTCGCTGAAACTGGTCAAGGAATGTGGCCTTACATGGTTGCATGTATTTCCCTATTCCAAACGCGAAGGCACCCCCGCCGCGCGCATGCCGCAGGTACACGGTGCAGCAATCAAAGAACGCGCAGCACGGTTGCGGGCAGCAGGTGAAAACGCGGTTGCCGCCTTTCAAGCCCGTGAAATCGGCGCGGAACGTAATATCCTCATGGAGCGCCCGCG
>JBMYXS010000025.1:0-45320 GCA_049608645.1 Pikeienuella sp.
AACATGAAAGCGCGCTTGAAGCTCGTCTCATTGACGGATGATGTGATGATTCCGCCCAAGTTCGTCGCGGCGCTGGCTGACTTCTACAAAGCGGCGGAGGTTTCGCACCTGATACTTTCACCTCAGGACGGCGGAGGCGGAACGATCGGCCACTTTGGCGCATTTTTCCCCCATCACAAGGCGATTTGGCCGAAAATCATGGCATGAACAGTCAATTCGATTGGGGGGGGCGTGCTGGCACGCGCTATGCGCATTTGCTCTGGCCGGCCCCCGGCTCGCAAATATGCCGGGGCCGTTTGCGGGTGGTGTTTCATCGCCGCTACAGGGGTATTGCTTGACGCCGCCCACACAAGCCTGCTTCATGTATTGGGGTTCAAGGGGCGTGTGTGATGATCAGAGTTCTGATGGCAATCGGGCTGATGGTGGCGATGATGGCACCAGTCCATGTTCGAGCGGCTGAGGGGGAAACGCCTGCACGGGCCGAGCATGCGTCACAACTGGCGATACAGTTTCAAAGGCTGCTGACCGCCAACAAACGCGCCAATGCGATTATGGCTGAGCAGGAGATATGGCGGCTGTGGTTTATCGGTGAAACCGAAGCTGAAACGGAGCGCCTTGCAGAGGCTTCGATGGTGATGCAGCAGGGTGGACTGGCAGAGGCGGTCGCCCTTCTTGTTGATCTGACGGGTGAGTTTCCGATGTTCGCCGAGGCGCGCAACCAACTGGCGTTTGCGCGGTTCTTGTTGGGCGATTTGCAGGGGTCGCTGGACGATATAGAAAAGGTGCTGGCGCTTGAACCTCGCCACTTTGGTGCATTGGCCGGGCGTGCCCGCATCGAAGCGACATTGGGGCAGTTGGAAGCTGCACAGCTCACGATGGGGCAGGTCGGGGCTATTCACCCGTGGATGGCGCGCCTGTCGCCCATACGCCCCAATCCACCGCCACCACCACCGCCCGAAGTGCGAGAGCTTTGATATCCTTTCAGTTTTGCCCGCATAAGTTGCTGTTCAATTAACATCTCTGCTGCGTAGCTATAGCGACGGCCAACCGTTTTCTGATAGATACAAATGCAATCAGCAATCGGAGTCGCCCATGTCTTGTGTTTTCGTCCAACTTAGATGCCACCCTGGGAAAACCTATCAGGTGGCTGACGCAATCTATGATCTTGAGATTGTTTCAGAGTTGTTTTCGACCAGTGGCGATTATGACTTGATGATGAAAATCTACATTCCTGATGACGCAGATGTGGGAAAATATCTGAATGATCAGCTGCTTCAGATCGAAGGTATTTCCCGTTCGCTCACGACCCTGACCTTCAAGGCTTTCTGAAACCTGTAACCAACGCGAAACAAAAGAACAGCGCGGCGGCAAAAATCGCGCTGCGCTGATGGTTTGTTAACATTTCTAAGCGACTGTTACCTGCGGAAGGGGGCAGCCTTTGAACCTGTAGCAGGCCAATTAGATGATTTTGCTTATAGATCAGGATGATGGTGCGCGCGGCCTAACGCGGGACCTGCTCGCCACGCTTGGTTTGGTGGTTTTGCAAGCCGGTGACGGGGCTGCGGGGTTGAAGGTACTGGCAGACCCGGATGCCATGGTTGAATTGGTGATCATTGACCCGGTTTTGCCTGATATGGCCGGGGCAGAGGCGCTTTCTGCGTTGCGCCAACGACACCCGACCTTGCCTGTGCTGGTCCTGACGGGAAGCGGTTCGGTTTCCGCCGCGGTCAGTGCGATGCAAGCCGGGGCCGATGATTTCTTGATCAAGCCTGTTGCGCCTGCACGCCTGACGATGGCGGTTAAAAAGGCGCTCTCTCGCGATATGCCTGTCGGCAGGCTTGATCGTTCTGGTTCGGGCGGTGCGGGGCGTGGTGCAACTGGTGACAAGGCTTCTGATGCCCCCGACGGTGCCTTTGATCATCTGATCGCAGAAGCCCCGGCAACCAGCAGGGCGATACAGGTTGCGCTAAAGGGGGCGGTGTCTTCAATTCCCATCCTCATCGAAGGTGAAAGCGGGGTTGGTAAGGAGGTTTTTGCAAGGGCGATCCATGCCGCTTCAGACCGCCGAAACGGCCCGTTTGTGCCGGTAAACTGTGGTGCTATTCCAGAAAACCTTGTGGAATCTATCCTGTTTGGCCACGAAAAGGGCGCTTTCACAGGGGCGGTGTCCAAACGCATTGGCAAGTTTGAGGAAGCGCAGGGCGGTGTTTTGTTCCTCGATGAAATCGGCGAATTGCCTTTGGACGCGCAGGTCAAACTGCTTCGTGCCATTCAGGAAAAGGAGGTAGACCCTGTTGGCGGTGCCGGCGCGCGCCGCATAGACATCCGCCTTGTATCTGCGACCAACAGAACCCTGAGCCTTGAGGTCGAAGCGGGGCGTTTCCGCGAAGACCTTTACTATCGCATCAGCGTTTATCCACTTGTCTTGCCGCCGCTTCGTGACCGCCGTGAAGACATCGCGCCGCTGGCTGAGCAACTGGCTACCAAAATTGCCAAGGCAGAGGGGCGGCCCTTTGCCGGTTTCACACCTGCCGCAGAGATGCTTTTGACGAATGCGGCATGGCCGGGGAACGTCAGGCAAATGGAAAACATGATCCATCGTGCGCTGGTTCTGGCGGTCAATGAAATACTGGATGTCGTGGATTTCCCGCACCTGACTTCGGCGGCCCTACGTGGCTCATCAGTCGGGATTGATGCATCGCCCTTTGTCGATGCGGAAGGTCACGTGCGCCCGCTGGCAGAGATTGAGGCCGATGTGTTGGCATTTGCAATGACACGTTATCAGGGCCGCTTGTCCGAAATTGCCCGGCGGCTGGGGATCGGCAGATCAACACTTTATCGACGGCTGAATGGTGATGTCGCTTGATCAGAGCTTCAGATCAACTGACACCGGGAAATGATCAGAGGCATCAAGCAATGCGGTTCGAAGCCGGTCATCGCGATAGCAATCCTTGTCATCAAAGGGATGCCAGATTCGCCAATTTGTGGCACCTTCCGCCAAATCCGGGCTCAGCATGATAAAATCAATCAAGGCGTTCAGCCATCTATTCTGATCGCGTAGATAGAACCGCGCTGATGCCGGGCGTGGCCCAAATCCGGGGCGCAGGCGCTCTGACACGAAAGGGTTTCGCAGTTGGCGTGTGGGGTTTCCGGCTGGCCCCATAACAAGCTCAACCCCCGATCGACCAAACAGGCGCTCATAGCGATCGACGCCGGGACCATCGTTAAAGTCGCCCAGCACGACCACAGGTTCCCCACGGTCGAGGTGATAATCAACGCGGCGGCGTATCCATTCGCATTGGGCCAACTGTTTGCGGCGGTTCGCAATTTGCATCTGAACCGCTTCTGCCTCAGACGTTGCGCCGTGCGGGGCTTTGGATTTTGCATGCACACCGATGAACCTGAGCGTTTGCGCCCCGATCATCACCTCCGCTTCAAGCGGGGGCTTGGAAAAACGATGCAGGTCAACCCATCCGTCATTATCAATGTCGAGCGGCAAAACGCTATCAAAACGCGGCGCGAAAACCGCCGGGTCAATGTCGGTCATACGCACGCGATCACCAGATTCTGGGGGCGTATAGGGTGTGCCGATGGGCATGTGGTGCACGGCCAGACGGGTAGGGTCATACATCAACGCCAATTCCTGACGTGTGCCATTCGGAAAGCCGTTAAGGGCACGTGACTGGCGCAAACCAAAGGTTTCGGCAAAATGTTCGAGCGCCCGCGTGGTGGCGTTATGCGGGCCTTGGTCAGGCCCCTCCACGATCAGCAGGATGTCGGGGTCCGCCGCGCGAATGACATCCGCGATGGCTTCGATCTGTCGGGCTTTGGTGACATTGTAGCGACGCGACCAGCTATCATCGCGCAGCAGCTGATCTCCCGGCCCGAAAAGCCCTGCGAACCACTCGACATTATACGAGGCGATCCGCAGGGACATATCTTATTGGCCTGGATCTGGGATCATGCCCAGCGCATGAAGATAGAGGTCGAGCATTGCCTCTTCCTCTTGCCGTTCTTCCAGTGCTTTTTTCCGCAGGGAAATCACCTTGCGCAGTGTTTTGGTATCAAAGCCGTTTGCCTTTGCTTCGGCGAAAACTTCCTTGATCTGCTCAGCGACTTCCTTCTTTTCCTCCTCCAGCCGTTCAACCCGCTCGATGATCGAACGCAGCTGATCGGCGGCGACGGATGTTGTCGAAACGTCTTCGTCAATCGCCATTAGATCTGTTTCTCTGGCATATGAACGACGAGGCCTTCGAGATCGGCGGTCACTTTGACCTGACAAGTCAGGCGAGAGCGCGCGGGGTCAGGCTCATAAGCGAAATCGAGCATGTCCTCTTCCATCGCGTCTTTGGCGGGCAATTTGTCAGCCCAGGCGGCGTCAACGTAAACATGGCATGTGGAGCAAGCGCAGGCCCCGCCGCAGTCTGCGTCAATGCCGGGGATGTTGTTGTCGCGTGCGCCTTCCATGACCGTCAGGCCCTCGGACACATCAACGACATGTTGTTTGCCGCCATGTTCAATATAGGTGATCTTAGGCATCAATTCTGTCCTTTAGTCTTGGCCCCAATTCCAGCAGGACGGGGCGTGGTCAGGTCGCTGAGCGTTAGTTAAGGCAAGATGCGGCGCGATGCCAGTGGTCAATCAACGCGGTCCCGACTTTGCAGCAGCGCATTGGCAGAGCGGGCAGAGGTCGGGCCGCCCGGCACGGGGGGCCATTCCGCGCTTGGGGCATCAAAGGTCACGCCATGGCTCAAACGCCAGCCCAATACCGTTGCGGCCCCGCCCACCAAGACGGCGGCGGCGGCTTGGGCATAGACGATGGCTGGCGCACCAAAACTTGCGGGGATCAGGAACATCATCACCGGAATTGCAACCGCATCGCGTGACCAGTTGAACCCGGTTGACCAAAGCGGCTTACCCAGGTTGTTGAAGGCCGCGTTGGCCACGAACAAGGCCCCGTTCAAGGCAAAGCCACCAGCGCCAATATAGCAAAATGCCTTGACCACCGCGGCACCATCGCCGGACAAGCCAAATGATGTCACAATCACATCAGCGAACAAGATGAGCATGAGCCAAACGATGCACACATAAGTGATCGCAAAAATCAGGCTGTCGCGATAAGCATCGCCCACACGATCAGCCAGCCGCGCCCCATAATTTTGGCCAATGATGCCACCGATAGCGGCCGAAAGCGCAAAGATGCCACCAAAGGCCACCACAGTGAGACGTGAGGCAACGGCCCAACCGGCGACCGCGCTGTCACCATAATCTGACATCCACCAAGTCAGGATCAGGTTCCCCACGGGCGTAGACATCTGTGTGGCGATGGCTGGCCCAGCGATGCCGAAATAGGGGCGCATGAAAGCGGCCGCATCTTTGCGGGTTGGGCGGGCAAACAATTTGTGCAGGCGGAGCACGAAATAAAGTCCGGCGAGGCCTGTAATGATGCGGCTGAGCACCATGGCTGTCGCTGCGCCATCAACGCCCATGTCAAAACCGAAGATGAACAAAGGGTCGAGCGCCATCGCGGCGGCGCCGCCGGACATGGTCACAAACATTGCACGTTTGGCATCGCCAACAGCCCGCAACACCGATGATGTGATCATGGCCAGCCCAACAAAAGGCAGCGAGGGAACCGAGATCAGCAAGAACCGCTCCGCCACGTCGGCGGCCTGACCCTCTGCGCCGACAAGCGACAGGATCGGGTCACGAAACACCAGCACAGCGGCGGCGATGATGGATAGGATCGCAAAGGTGATGACGGTTGCAGATGTGGTGTAGGCGCGGGCTTTTTCACGCTCGCGCGCGCCGATTGCCCGGCTGACAAGCGCAGCGGCGGCGATGGCCAACCCGATGCCCGCCGAAATGGTAAAGAACTGAACCGCCCATGCAAAACCGACGCCTGCCGTCAGGGCATCGTTTCCCAATAGGGAGACGTAGAACAGCGTTACGAAATCCACGAGGAACATAAAGCTCAACCCCGCCATTCCGGTGAAGGTCATCACCGCGACGTGGCGCATGGTTGAGCCGGTTGTAAAACGCCCCGGAGCAGATGGTGTCGCCATTATCGCCCCTCCAACGCGGGAATTGCGGTACGGGTGGTTTCATACCCCTTTTCGGGGTGGCGAGGCACAAGCGTCGCAAGCACCAGCGAAACACCCGCCATACCAGCAGCCAGCGAATACACGGTTGCCGGGCTGACCAACCAAAGATAGCCGAGCAGCGCAGGCAAAAACACCGCTGCGATATGGTTGATGGTAAATGCAACCGCCGCTGTCGGTGCCTGATCTTCCGGGTCGGCAATCTTCTGAAAATAGGTTTTCTGGGCAAAAGCCATGGAAAACAGGATATGGTCGATCACATAGAGCGCCGCCGCCACCTGCCATGGCCATTCAAACCAGTAAACGCCAGCGTACAAGATAAAGAGTACGATCAAACCGGCGTATTCGATGATAAGGGTAAACCGCTCCCCAAATGTGCCGATCATCCGGCCTATGAACGGCGCTGCGATCATGGTCGTGATATAGTTCAGCAGCAGCAAACCCGTGACGTGGTGAAGCTCAAACCCAAACAGCTCAACCATCATAAAGGCTGCAAACACGACGAAAATCTGCCGCCGTGCGCCGCCCATGAAGACCAGCGCATAATAAAGCCAATAGCGGCGTTTCAGAACAATGTCATGGCGTTGGGGGGTGTCGGCCTTGAATTCGGGATAGGCGAGGCGACAATAAAGCGCGATCGCACAACACATGCCGCCTGCCGTCATCAGAACGAAATCATAGCTGAGGTCGAACGTCTTCCATGTCAGTACAATCGCACCATAAGCGATCAACGACCCGGCAGACGCGGCGGCGGTGATCCACCCGAGCAGGCGCGGCGCTTCGGCCTTTGGCAACCATTGCAGTTGCAGGGATTGCGCCACCGTTTCGTAATAATGAAAGCCGACCGATGATATGAAGGTCATCAGCAACACACCCTGAAACGTCGGCAACTGCGCGGTCAGCGCGGTACCGATTCCCAGCAGCGCCAGCGACACCAACCCAAAGGTCTGTTCCTTGATCAGTGCAAAGATAAAGATGGCGAGGAAAGCGAGAAACCCCGGTATCTCGCGCACCGTATGCATCCACCCGTTCTGTGACCCGTCAAAGGCGACCACCTCAACAACAAAGTTGGAGATAACAGCCATCCAGGTTGCAAACGCCATGCTGGAACCAAACCCCATCAGGGCAAGCATGAAAAACGGGCGGCGATGAAACGCGAGGGCGCGGCCCTCAGTCAATGTCAGGGGAGAGCGAGCCATGAAATGCTCCTTTCCCTGTGATGTATACGCTTATGGCTGACAGATGCCAGTCACTGCGTCAAAATCTATTGATGTCTTGTGACGGAAATATGCATCAAAGCGCCCACGCGGTGCGAAGCGAAATCACTGGCGAGGGAAAAGTGTGCGCGGTATCAGCTTGGACCACCGACAATCTCAGAGCAGGAAGTTCGCTGCGGTCAGGTCGATCAACCCGGTCAGTTCAATCTCAAAATCCGCAAACCCGTCGCCATCAATGTCGGCTTGAACGATGGTTGAGGTCCCGGAGGATTGGTCAAAGCGTAGCTGTCCGGCAGCAGAAAATTCATCCTCGCCGATAAAGGAAAACGCTTGCGCGCGGGCTTGAGTCAGGTCGGCATCAAGGCGGCTAAGTTCGATCCGCTCGCCGTCCTCCACGGAAAAATCAGTGATGATATCGCGTTGGCCTTCGCCAACGCCGCTGTGTCGTTCGTTGAAAAAGATGAACCGATCCCTGCCGCCGCCGCCAGTCATAACATCAATGCCGCGCCCGCCGTAGATCATGTCTGTGCCCGATCCACCGTCGAGCGTATCGTCACCAGCGCGCCCCACCAGGCGGTCGCTTGCCGCGCCGCCGCGCAGTTCGTCGCCGTTGGCACTCCCGCGAAGGTGGTCGGCAAATCGGCTGCCGATTATGCCCTCAACATTGGTGAATGTGTCCCCCCTGGCATCACCGCGCGCACCAAGACCAGCGGTTGCATCAACGATTACCCGGCTGTCTGACGCGGCATAGGTGATAAAGTCAAACCCCTCGCCCCCATCGAGATGGTCAGCACCATCACCACCTGACAAAATGTCGTCGCCACGGCCACCTTCCAAAGTGTCGTCGCCTGAACGCCCTGCAATATCGTCATTAAAAAAGCTACCAAGAATTTGGTCGTCACCGTTGAGCAAAGTTTCTTGAAAGTCTTCAGAAAGAAAATCGTCAGAGTTTTGCAAGAAACTGAAAACCTCTGAGAAATTTAGGTTCAACCCTGATATCGTGGTGAAACTGCCGAGGAAATCAAAGTTGAAGCCAACAGGGCAATCGAAGGAAATGCGCAACTCGGTTACAGTCCCATCGATGCCATCTGCAAACAGATCAGTGCCGAAAACTTCAACCTTTGTCTCAAAGAAGGAAGCTCCGCCCGGGAGTTCAACTGCTATTGGCGGGAAGGCATTCTCAAAAAGAGACGCTGGTGCCGTCACGGGCGCATTCCCTGTGCCGCCACCAGCCAAAGTCACGCCACCTGTGGCGATCACGCCACCAGACGAAAGATTGACAGCGGTAGAGGGGGCGACCTCGGACACTGTCACAGTGTTCGTTAACGTGAGGCTCGAAACGTCAGTCGTGATTTCTGGTAACTCGTTTTCTAGGTCGACAATGGTGATCGACCCGTCGCCAGAAATGTTGTTGCCATCGATCGTGAAGGTGCCTGCGCCCACGCTTAACGAAACTGTGCTTAACAGGCCTCTGATCAAATCGCTTGTTTCGGCAAGGCTATAGGTAAAGCTGACATACGCGTTATCGACGATTGTGATCTTATCAACCGATAAGCCGTTGGGAATTTGGGATTCATTGGTCTGCGTAAAACCGTTGCTGGATGTTAAGGTCGCCATGGAAAAATCCTAGAATAGAAAAAGCGTAAAAGAAATTTGTCGCCGAGAGCTTAGGTTGCTCAGCGAAAGTGTAAAGCAGAAATCTGAACGGAACAGGGGCGGAGAGGAAAGCAGTGCGCTATTTTCATCGCGTTCGCTTCGCCTTTTTCGCGATTTTCGCGGCCTTGTTCCGTGCTTTGCTCAACTTCGGTTTTGGGTTGCCGCCGCGCGATGGGCGGCGTTGGGGTTGTGGTTTGCCAAAGCCTTCGGCCTCCAGCAATTCGAACAGTAACCCCCCGGTAAGCGGCGTTGCTTCGCGCAGGCGTACCGTTGCTTTTGCCCCCATTGCGATTTCGCGGCCTGAACGGTCACCTTTCAGGACATTTCGCGCATCATCATAGCTAAAATACTCGGAGCCGAGCGAGGATACGGGCACCAAACCATCCGCCCCTGTTTCATCGAGCTTCACAAACAGGCCAAAGCGCGCCACGCCGGATATGCGGCCCTCGAAAATCGCGCCTTCGCGGTCGGCCAGATAGGCGGCGAGGTAACGATCGGTTGTGTCGCGCTCTGCCTCCATAGAGCGGCGTTCCGTCATGGAAATATGCTCACCGGTTTCTTTCATGTCTGCTTCGGCATCACGGGGCAGACCATCTTTGCCCCAGCCATGCGCTGAAATCAGCGCGCGGTGCACGATCAGATCAGCGTAGCGGCGGATGGGAGAGGTGAAATGCGCGTAGGAGCGGAGCGCGAGGCCAAAATGGCCAAAATTCTCCGGCGCGTAATACGCCTGTGTTTGTGCGCGCAGCACCGCAAGGTTGATCAGTTCCGCATCAGCTGTGCCGGCAGCACCATCCAGCAGGGCATTCAGGTGGCGTGTTTGCAACACCTGCCCCTTGGCAAGGGTCAGCCCGGTATCTTCGATCTGTTCGCGCAAGGCTTCGAGCTTCATCGGGTTCGGCTCTTCGTGGACCCGGAACAGGAGGGGGCGCTTTTTCGCAATCAGCGTTTCAGCCGCTGCGACATTGGCGGTGATCATAAATTCTTCGACCAATCGGTGCGCGTCCATGCGTTCACGATAGGCGATTGCAGTCACAACACCTGCCTGATCAAGCTCTATCCGTCGTTCGGGCAGATCGAGTGACAGGGGCGCGCGCCTGTCGCGGGCGGCGGCGGCGGCTTCATAAGCATTGAACAAGGGGCGCAGCACATCATCCAGCAGGGGTGCGGTTTGCTCATCAGGGGCACCGTCAACGGCCGCTTGCGCCTGCTCATAGGTCAGTGAAGCGGGGGAGCGCATCAGGCCGCGATGAAAGTCATGCGCGATTTTTTCGCCGCCCGCATTCAGCACCAGACGAACCGCCATACAAGGCCGATCCACCCCTTCGTGAAGCGAGCAAAGGTCGCCTGAAAGCTCCTCCGGCAGCATTGGCACAACGCGGTCGGGGAAATAGGTGGAATTCCCCCGCAGGCGCGCTTCGCGGTCAAGGCGTGAACCGGGCGTGACGTAATGCGCGACATCGGCAATCGCGACCCAAACGATATGCCCGCCTTCGTTGGCGGGGTCATCATCGGGCGCGGCGCAAATCGCGTCATCATGGTCGCGTGCATCGGCGGGGTCGATGGTGACAAGGGGCAGGTGGCGCAGATCCTCGCGCCCCTGCATGGTCGCAGGCCGCGCCGCAGTCGCCTCCGCCAAAACCGCATCGGGAAAAGCGTTGGGAATGTCGTGGGTATGAATGGCAATCAATGAAACTGATCGCGCCGCGCCGGGGTTGCCGAGCCGTTCAACCACGCGCCCCCGTTTGAGGCCCATGCGGGGGCCGGGCAGGCTCTCCACCTCAATCAACTCCCCATCTTCGGCATCCATAGTATCGCCAGCACCGATCTGGATTTCGTCGGTCTTGCGATCAACTGGCACCAGGCGCCCGCCCGACCCTTCTGCGCGGAACACACCGAGGGCACGTTTGACCCCGCCGCTGATCTTTTTGATCATGCGGGCTTCGTAGGTGCCTTCCTCCGTCTGCGAGAGGCCAAGGCGCGCAAGCATCCGGTCGCCTTTGGCCAAAGCAGGGTCACCGTCTTTTTCGATGATAAGAATTCGGGGTGGTGCCCGGTCATCATCCCATTGCGCAGGTTCGGCAGACAGATCACCGTCATCATCCGGCCCGAGCACGCGCAACATTGCAACGGGCGGCAAATCACCATCACCGCGAAAGGCTTTGCGGCCCGATTTTTTGAGTGAGCCTTCGGCGTGCATCTCCCTCAACAACTGTTTGAGGGGAATGCGCGCTGCCCCTTTGACCCCAAACGCGCGAGCGATATCGCGCTTGGAGGCTTTTTCGGGGTTTTGGCGTACCCATTTCAGAATGTCGGTTTTGGAAGGGAGATTGTTCATAGCCCCCATATGAAGGAGGGAATCAGTTCCGTCCAGTTAGGCGCATCGCGCGTGGCGCGGAAATTCTGGCCTGTTGCAAACAGCGCGCAACAGAACGAGCGTACCGCATTTGGCAAGGGAGCCGTAAATGACCGTCGCCCCACTCGATTTCATCCATGATTTGTCTTTCGACGATCTGCCCGCAGCTACGGTGACAGAAGCGCAACGATGTTTGTTGGACCTGATCGGTGTGGCGGCGGCCTCTCTTTCAACTGATCTGTCGCGGATTATTCGCGACCATGCTGCTGAACAGTTTGGCGCAGGCGGGCGCGCGGCCTCCATCATATTTGATGGGCGCATCGTCAGCCCCGCTGGCGCGGCATTGGCGGGGGGCATGGCGATCGACAGCATTGATGCCCATGATGGCCACAAACCGACCAAAGGCCACGCCGGATGCGGCACGTTGCCGTCGCTGCTGGCGTTTGCTGAGGCAGAAGCGGGCAATGACGGGCGCGACATTGATGGGCGCGAATTTCTGACCACGCTCGTGCTGGGGTATGAGATGTCCATTCGCGCGGGCGTCGCCCTTCATGCGACCGTACCTGATTATCATACATCCGGTGCATGGGTTGCGGTCGGGGCGGCGGCGATGGGCGCGCGGGTGATGGGCATGGATGCGACCCGCACGCGTCACGCGCTGGGTATTGCAGAATACCATGGGCCGCGCAGTCAGATGATGCGCTGCATTGATCACCCGACCATGCTGAAAGACGGTTCCGGCTGGGGCGCCATGGCGGGCGTTTCAGCAGCTTACCTGGCGCGGGATGGGTTCACCGGAGCGCCTGCAATAACGGTTGAAAATACGCCCGAGCATTGGGCAACCCTTGGTGAAAAATGGGAAATTTGTAACCAGTATTTCAAGCCAAGCCCGGTGTGCCGCTGGGCGCAACCGGCTGTGGAGGCAACGCGCATGTTGCGCGACAGGCATGGGCTGACCTCCGATATGGTTGACCACATCATCATCACGACATTCCATGAAAGCGCGCGTCTTCACACCCGGCACCCGGCGGATACCGAACAGGCGCAATATTCGCTGCCACACCCGGTGGCGGCGGCCATGGTACGCGGGCAGGTCGGCCCGCAGGAAATTTTGCCCGCAGCAACCATCGACCCCGAAATTCATCGCCTTGCTGCTGGCATGGTGATTAACGAAAGCGCCGAATATGACGCAGCTTTCCCGGCGTTCAGATATTCGGATGTCGTCATTGTACTAAAATCAGGTGAACGGGTGGAAAGCGGCCGGTGGGAGGCGCGCGGCGACCCTGAAACGCCCCTGACGATGGATGAAATCCATGACAAATACCACGCCTATGCTGACCCGGCGCTGGGTGTGGAGCGTGCAATGGGCATCCGAAACGCAGTTACAGCATTGAGTGAGGGCGCGCCCCTGCGCAATCTCACCCGATGGCTTGGCAAGGTGTGAGGTTAGATCAGCGTCCGAAAGGCGGCCTGAAGCGCAGCGCACGCCGCTCGGTGTGTCTTGTACGTCGCGCCTTAATCCAGCGTTGCCAGAAACGCTGAAACCGCTTCGATCACTTCCGGCTCATCCAGGCGCGGAATATGCCCGCGTCCTTTGACAACGGTTTCAGTTAAATCCGGTTTAACTGACTGCATCTTGGCTGATATTTCCGCCGATAACAGGTCGGAGTTTTCGGCACGCAACAGGATCGTTGGGATAGATTTCATGGTTTCGAACAAGGGCCAAAGGCCGGGGCCATTTGGGTCAATCGCCGCGGCCTGTTCGATCACGGCCTCGCGCAATTTCGGGTCATACGTCAGCGCAAGGCCACCATCGACAACGCGATAGCTGCGCGCGGCCATCTGGTCCCAATGGCTATCGTCAACATCAAAATCATGTCCAAAGGCGGCTTTCATGTTGGCGGCAGCTTCAGAAAGGGTTTTCGCCGTCGGTGGCACGCCGAGGTAACCCATGATTTTTGAAAGGCCACGGGGGTCCAACTCAGGCCCCACATCGTTCATTACGACACCTTTCAGGCGGTGGGGTGCCGTGGCCGCCATGACCATCGCTTGAAAACCGCCGCGTGAAGACCCGACGACAACCGTTTGTGCTATGCCCAGATGATCCAGAAGCGCAATCGCGTCGCCTGTCTCTACCATGATGTTATAATTAGCGTATTTCGGATCATGGTCCGATGCACCGCGCCCGCGCGCATCCAGCCGAATGATACGGCGATTGGGGTGCGCTTGTCGGATCGCTTCGACAAGAAAATCAAAATCGGAACCGTTGCGCGTCAACCCGGCCAGGCACAGCAATGGTGTTTCCGGCCCGGTTCCTTCGTCGGTATAGGCGAGGGTAAGGCCATCGGTTGTGGTGAAAGTGGTCATGTTCTTGCGGCCAATTCGGGAATGGTTGTCAGGTCAGAAAGGGTTACATGCGGTTTCCACGGCAGCCGGTCCATCGGTTCGTTCGCACGGTTCACCCAGGCGGTGAAAAAGCCGTATTTGGCTGCATTTGCTGCGTCCCAGCCGTTGGATGATACAAACAGAACTTCATCCGGGGTGCCCCCAAAGCGTTGGTTTACCAAATCGTAAACCGATTTATGGGGTTTGAAGACACCAACGCTTTCAACGCTCAACACGTCATCCAGCACGGTTTCAATGCCCGCACTTTCAACAGCGCCTTTTAGCATCGCGGGCGACCCGTTGGAGAGGATACCCGTTTGGTACCCGGCGGCCTTGAGCTTGTGCAGCATCAGGGGAACCTCCCGATAGGCGCGAAGCTCCCAATAAAGCGCCAGCAGGCGTTCACGCAGGTAAGGGTCATCAAACCCTTCCTGTTCCAGTGCAAAATCAAGCCCGTCTTGCGTTACATCCCAGAAATCACAATGGGCATCGGCCACAGCGCGCAGCCAAGTGTATTGCAACTGTTTGGCCCGCCACGTTGCGGCGATGGCTGGCCATTTGGCGGCAAATGCTTCGCGCCCGGGCTCTTCGGCTGCGATACGCGCCGCCGCAGCAACATCAAAGAGGGTGCCATAAGCATCAAAAATGCAGGTCTTTATGGTCATGTCAGTACCCTCGTGCGTCTTGTTCATTACGGAAGGGGACGGGCGATTGTGAGATGCGATTGCGATAGATTTGCAGGCCTTCAATCACGCGCTGGGCGTAATTGCGGGTCTCGCGAAAGGGGATCATCTCCATCCAGTCTATCCAGTCGACCGTCGGTGTGCGCGGGTCGCCATAGCGCCCTATCCATGTGTTGGAACGATGCGGCCCTGCATTGTAAGCCGCCGCTGACAAGGCGACCGATCCTGTGAAATCAGCCATTTGTTCCGCAAGATAGGCTTGCCCCAGTGTTGCGTTATATTGCCAGTCATCGGTCAACCTTGCCTTGGAGTAGGGCAAGCCAAGCTGTTTGGTCACCTTACGTGCCGTGCCGGGCATCAGTTGCATCAGGCCGCGCGCGCCAGCGTGGCTGATCGCATCGGGGTTCAGTTCCGATTCCTGCCGCGCAATGGCCATGGCCAGGGCAGGCTCCACGCCTGCGTTCAACTGTGCAAGGCCGGAAACCGGGTAATAATGCCCGTTCAAAAGATGACCCTTGCGCGCCGCCTTCTTTGCAATCCGAATGCCAGCGTCCGGGCGGCCAAGCTCCAGCGCAAGGTCTGCAACGCCGGCAAATTCGTCATAGCCTTGGGCGATATCGGCAAGATGGGTCAGGAACCAATGCCCCCGCCGCCGATCACCCGCTGCGCTGAGCAACCTTGCTGCATCCGTCACGGTGCGCCCGGCAAAGCGCGTCGAGCGCCAATCGCCATCAGGAGGTGCGCTGAAATAGGGTGAAACGGGCGCACCGATTTTTTTAGCGGCGATTTGGCCATAAAAGCTCGTCTGATGTTCAGCGGCCCGCGCATACCAATCACGTGCAGTGGCATCACCCTTTGCTTCATGGGCGCGGCCCATCCAATAATAACCGCGCCCATAGCTGATTGGCGTGCCGACCGCTGCAAGGAACCGCGAAAAATGCGCAATGGCACGGTCAGGTTCGTTCATACGGCGCAGTGCGACCCATCCTGCAAACCATTCAAGATCAGCGTAGTCTGACCCTTCGGTCATCTGGTTCTGATTGGCGAGGTTATAAGCCTCTATGTGCCGCCCCTCCCGCAGCAATCGGCGCGCAAGCAAGCGGCGTCGGTTGCCCCATTCCTCCGGGCGGCCAAGGTCGACTGCACTGCCTGTGTTGGCCTGAATGATGTCCAGCGCACCGTCGTAGCGATTTTTGCGCATCCGCCACAAGAAACGCTCATACGCGAGAGAGGGGTGGCTGGCGAGCGACGCTGGTACCGCCTTGATCGCGGCATCGACGCCATTGGCTCGTCGCCGCAAACGCACGCGGGCCTCGATCAAAGCCGCCCAGCCCGGAGACAGCAGGGGTTTCATGGCCTGTGCTTCGCCCGTCAGACCGCGCCACATCAGATTGTCGGCGCGTTCCTGATGATAGGGGCGAATGGCCCCCGAATGGTTTGCCCGGAACAGGGCCTGCTCGGCGGCTGTCAAAGACAGGGTCCGCCACGCTTTGGCAATCTCCTCGTCAGCTTCTGCATGCCGCCCCGCTTGCACCAAGGCAGCGGCACGGCGCAGAGCACCTGTGCCTGTGCGGATCACACCGTCAGTGAAGGCATCAATATCGGCCAGCGAGAGGCCATTCGGCATCGCTTGCTCACCTTTTGTGCGAATTTGCCCGAGATTGGGCCAATCGGGATTGCGGGCGACAAAATCACGATAATCGCGCCAGGTGCCTTCCCCGGCTGATAAAATACGCCACATGCCCAGATCGCGCGCGGCGGCGTCTCCGGTCAGTGACATGCTGTTGAGAACCGCCCCCCAATCCTTGCGATCGGCAGAATCCATCATGCTTTGGACCTGCGCGGCGGCAATTTGATCATAGGCGTGGGCTGTCGGGGCAAGCACAGGTGGGGCAAGCCCACCGGACACAGCCAGAAACGAAGCAAGAAAAGCGGCGCGAAGCATGGAAAACCAATCACGATTAGGGGCCTGACGGCATGGATTGGCACAATCGTATCACGACCAAATTTCGGCGCCAGTCACGTTCTTGCGCACAGCGCCCACCCCGTTTAGGTTCCGCGCCAGCGCGACCACTCGGTCACGCAGTAAACGCGCCCCGATGCGGCGCATCAGAAAAGGTCGATTTCGATGTTTAAAGGTTCCTTTCCCGCCCTTGTGACCCCGTTCAAGGACGGAGGGGTGGATGATAAGGCACTCACCGACCTTATCGAATGGCATATTGAAGAAGGTACACACGGCCTTGTTCCGGTCGGCACCACCGGCGAAAGCCCCACCCTCAGCCATGAAGAGCATGAGCATGTGATCGAACTGGTGGTGAAAACCGTCGCCAAACGCATCCCCGTGATTGCGGGCGCAGGGTCCAACAACACCGCCGAAGCGGTGCGGTTTGTGCAGTTCGCTGAAAAAGTGGGAGCAGATGCGGCGCTTGTCGTAACGCCTTACTACAACAAACCAACCCAACGTGGCTTGATCGAGCATTTCACGGCGGTGAATGACTGCGCCAACCTGCCGATCATCATTTACAACATTCCATCCCGCTCCGTCGTGGATATGAGTGTGGCCACAATGGCCGAACTGGCGAAGCTGCCGAACATTGCTGGCGTCAAGGACAGCACGGGCGATGCGGTACGTGTCTCCGACACACGCGAAGCCATCGGCGGCGATTTCTGCTTGATGTCCGGCGAAGACCCGATGGCCCTTGGCCATGCCGCGCACGGCGGTCACGGCTGTATTTCGGTTACGGCAAATGTTGCGCCCCGTCAGGTTGCAGCGTTCCAGAACGCATTGATGGCGGGTGACTTCAAAACCGCGCTTGAATGGCAGGATCGTTTGTTGCCGCTGCACCGGGCTGTGTTCACCGAGCCAGGTCTGGTTGGTGCAAAATATGGCCTTTCGTTGCTTGGGCGCTGCACGGAGGAGGTTCGCTCTCCGCTGACAGGGTTGCTGCCTGAAACCAAACAGCTGATGCGCGATGCGATGGTGCATGCCGGGGTTTTGGATGCCTGATGGGGAGTGCGCCGCATATCCACTTGATCTGCGGCGCGACCGGGGCGGGCAAAACGACCTATGCCATTAAACAGGCGGAAACCCTGCCGGGTGTTCGGTTTTCCATTGATGAATGGATGAACACCCTGTTCTGGATGGACGCGCCTGCGGGCCAGGACGGGGCATGGGCAATGGAACGCGTGGCGCGTTCGATCACCCAGATGCGCAATATGATGGCGGAGCTTGCCCGCACAGGGGTACCCGCGATCGTGGACGCCGGGCTGACCACCAAGGCGGACCGCGCTGGCTTTACCGATTGGGCGGATGAACGTGGTTTGACCTGTCGCTTGCACTGGCTGGATTACACCCCAGATATCCGGTGGCAGCGTGTGCAAGGTCGCAATGCAATCGGTGGCGGTGGCACCGGGTTTGAAGTGACGCGCGCCATGTTCGACTTTATGGAAAATCTGTGGGAGCCTCCCACAAAAGAAGAGATGACACGCCATAACGGCGTGCGGATAGGCATCTGATATGGCCCCGAAAAAAGAGCCGAAAACCAAAACCGTGGCTGAGAACCGCAAGGCCCGCCACAATTACTATATCGAAGACGATATCGAAGTCGGCATCATGCTCGAAGGCTCCGAGGTGAAATCCCTGCGCGAGGGGCGTGCGCAGATCGCTGAAAGCTACGCCAGCGTCGAAGATGGGGAGTTATGGCTGATCAACAGCTATATTCCTGCCTACGCGCAGGCCAAAACCTTTGGCCATGAAGAACGTCGCCGCCGTAAATTGCTGGCTCATAAACGCGAAGTTGCAAAGATGTGGCAGAACATCGGTCGTCAGGGCATGACGCTGGTGCCCCTGCGCATGTATTTCAACGAAAAAGGCGTTGCCAAACTTCAGATTGGCTTGGCAAAAGGTAAGAACGTGGCCGACAAACGCGATACTGACAAAAAGCGCGATTGGCAGCGGGACAAGGCCCGATTGTTGCGGGACAAGGGCTGACCTTTTCCGCCCCTTCGGCAAGGCGCTCGCTGATTGTCACCTTTTGATGCGGGACCACGATTGCCCCGCCATGCGTTCTTTGCGACAATCGGTTAATGAGACAAGACAACCCCTATCTTTCCGCACTTGACGCAACCTGGCCTGCTGCCGAAATTTGTGAGGTGGGCGATTGGCACCTGCGTCGCGGGGCAGGGGGCGGTAAGCGTGTATCTGCTGCGTCCGGGACTGGGGATGTTGAAAAGGCCGTGACCGCGATGGCTGAATGGGGGCAGGTGCCACTTTTCCAGCTTTGGCCGGGGGATGAGGCGCTTGATGCTGAACTCGCCGCGCGCGGATATTCGGTTGTGGATCCTGTGAACATCTATGCAGCCCCCGTTGCGCCGCTCGTTGATGAACGCTCCGAAGTGGCCCGCATCCTGCGCCTGTCGTCGCCCATAGCCCTGGCAGAAGATATGTGGCGCGATGGCGGCATCGGGGCTGAGCGGCTTGCCGTTATGGCGCGGGCAAAGGGCGCAAAGGCCTATATGATGGCCCGGCTTGGCGATCGCCCCGCCGCCGTCGGGTTTGCTGCGACCGCAGGTGCGATTGCCATGGTGCACGCCATTGAAACAATCCCCGCGCAACGTCGCAAGGGCGCGGGCCGCATGATCGTGCAGGCCGCCGCCCGGTTTGCGCGTGACGAAGGCGCAGAGACACTCGCCTTGGCGGTGACCAAGGCAAACACCGCCGCAAACGCCCTTTATCAATCGCTGGGAATGACCGTTGTCAGCGAATACCATTATCGCCAAGGACCAAACCCATGACAGATAAACCCATCGCCCTTGACCTGCCTGCGGTTGAGCCGCTGCCTGAAGACATTGCACGGTATTATGAGGTTTGTCAGGAAAAGCTGGGCATGGTCCCTAACGTGCTGAAAACATATGGGTTTGCGCCGGAACGGCTGAATGCCTTTTCCAAGATGTACAACGAACTGATGCTGGCCCCCTCCGACCTCTCCAAAGCGGAGCGGGAGATGGTCGCCGTGGTGGTTTCGGCGGAGAACCGGTGCCATTATTGCCTCGTTGCGCATGGGGCCACGCTACGCCAGCTGACGGGCGACCCGAAATTGGCCGATACCATCGCGGCGAACTATCGCCACGCAGATGTGACACCGAAACAGCGGGTGATGCTCGATTTTGCCCTGAAAATCACCCGCGCCAGCGCCGAAATCGAAGAGGCTGATCGCCAGATCCTGCGCGACGCGGGTTGGAGCGAACGCGCGATTTGGGATATGGCAGAGGTTACCGCGTTCTTTAATATGTCCAACCGGATGTCTTCCGCTGTCGCCATGCGCCCCAATGATGAATATTACGGCCTCGCGCGGTGAAAGCGGTTGTCGCCCTTCTCCTGATGATCGGCAGCGTAAGCGCGGCCCCTGATTTCGGCGTGCTTGAAGGCGCGCAAATTCAGCGGGAGGCTCTTCGTGACTTTGATGGTTACGATATGCCCATTGGCCCCTTTGGCCGTGACCTGCGCCCGGTGGAACAGGTGGAGGGGCGGATCGGTGAATATGTTTATAGGGTTGAGGGGGCGCTCTCGACCCTGTTTGCCATTCGCAATTATCAGGATGCCCTGAAAGCGGCGGGATATGAGGTGCGCTATCAATGTGGTGGGCGCAGTTGCGGTGGGTTTGATTTTCGCTTTGGCGCTTATATCGCGCCGCCGCCTGCCATGCGCCTCGACCTGGGTGATTTTCGCTATCTGGCGGCAACGAACCGGGATGAAGGCCTGCACGCCACGGTGATCGCTTCGCGTCAGGGCGGCGCGCTTTACCTGCAAGTGATGACGGTGAAGGAAGAGGCCGCAACCCCCGCAATCACCAATGCGCCGCGCCCGTTGAGCAAACCCGATGATGCCCGCCTGTACGCCCTTGCCCGTCGCCTGACGACAGACGGTCATGCAGTCGTAGAGGGGATAGATTTCGCCCCCGGTGCGGCGACCCTGACAAAGGGGTCGAACGCTGCGCTGGCGCAGGCCGCGCAACTGCTGTCTTCCCGCCCCGACCTGCGGTTTCGGGTCGTGGGGCATACGGATAATGAGGGTGATCTTGAACTGAACCTGAAACTGAGCCAGTCGCGCGCCGAAGCGGTGGCCGATGCACTTGCGTCAGTACAAGGGGTGGAGCGCAGCCAACTGACTGCCCACGGCCTCGGCTATCTGGCCCCCCGCGCCAGTAACGCAACCGTTGAGGGCAAGGCCATGAACAGGCGCGTGGAATTGGTGATTGAGTAGACGCGCAAGACCATAGACGTGCTACCCCCCCCACCGTCCGGTCCCGTCCCTGAGCCGGGGCCTTGTGCCGCCAAACACTGTACCTTGTGGGGGCGAGATCCTGGAACGGGCCCGGTGTTACGGTAAGTGGATAAATCCGGGCTGGCGAAGGCGCGCGTGCGGGATGTGGAGGAAGGCGCGCTGAAACTGCGCGTGCTGTTCCCCGCCCTGCAAACCGTTCACGAAGGCACCCGCCGCCTGCGCGCAGCAGAGGCCACGCAGGCTGACAAGGACACCTTCAACCAAATGGCGGAGATTGTGCGCGAGGTGGTAGAGGCTGAGTTCGCTGATGATCTGGCCGAGGATGTCGAGATGATCGAAATTTCCGACGGCGACCTGGCCGAAAGCCGCGCACTGGCGGAGATCAACAAGGATACGCTGCAACGCATTATCGGCTATTTCCGCCAGATCAGGAACGTGTTGGAAGAACCGCTGGAAAAGCTGCTCACCCGCATCGACCAGTCATTGCCAGAAGCGGTTGCGCGGGTGGAGCGTTACAAAAAGGTCGCCAAGAAACGCGCCGCCGTGTGGGATGGCATCAAGAACCTGATCAACGGTCTTATCGGCTAAACGCCGCCGCCAATTCCACATGCGGGGACCAGCGGAATTGGTCCACCGGTTGCACCCAGTTCAGCTTCCACCCGGCATCCAGCAACGTACGGGCATCGCGGGCGAAGGTGGCGGGATCGCAGGATATGCTGGCGAGTTTTTTCAGGTCTGACTTTGCAATCTCAGCGGTTTGCGCAGCGGCCCCGGCGCGGGGCGGGTCGATGATTGCGGCGTCATAGCCTTTGAAATCAGCGGCAAGCAGGGGGCGGCGGAACAGGTCGCGTGCCTCCGTCGTGACTTGTGCCAACCCACCAACCGCGCGCCAGCCGGTGGTGAGTGCGGTCAGCAGGGCCTTGTCCCCCTCCACCGCGTGCACTTCGGTGCGGTCCGCAAAGGGCAGCGTGAAGGTACCGCAACCTGCGAAGAGATCGAGAATGCGCGCGCGCTTGGGAAGGGCGAGTGCCTCCGCCGCGCAAGCTATTAGCGCCGCTTCCCCCTCCGCCGTGGCTTGCAGGAAACCACCGGGCGGCGGGGCAACATGGGCCGCGCCCATGGGCAATGTCGGCGGGCGGCGGGTGACAACAGGCTCACCATTCCACGTCAGGCGGGCAAGGTCATGCGCTTCAGCCAAAGCGGCGGCAGCGGCCCAGATATCGTGCAGCGGCTTGCCGCCCTCTATCCCCATGTCGACCCCATTTTCGGTAAGGGTCACAGTGGCGCGCAGCACGCCCTTGCGAGAGCCGCCAATGCGCACCGCTTCCTTTATGGTTTCACGCGCGGCGAGGAGTTCGGGGCGCAGCACCTCACAGGCTTCAATCGGGATCAACGTGTCGGAGCGCGCGGCGTGGAATCCAACCTGCACCGTCTTTTTGGTGCGCCGGGCAGCGAAAGTCGCGCGCCGGCGGGACCGGGCCGGGGAGGTGAGTGTCTCGCGCACCTCCACATTTTCAATCCCACGATGGGCGAGGGCGGCAATCACCTGATCCCGCTTCCACCCCGCGATGAACGCCTCATTCCCATGCTGCACAGAACATCCACCGCAAGTGCCAAAATGCGGGCAGGGTGGCGTCTGGCGATGGGGGGAGGGGGTGATGACACGCGGCGCGGCCATCCGACCGTCAGCAACGGCACCCTCAACAATATCGCCGGGGAGTGTGAAGGGGGCGAATACGCCCGCGCCAATGCCGTCGCCCTGCGCGGCGAGACGTTCGATTGTGATTTGTTCCATGGGCGGGGGTTTAGCGTGGTAAGAGGGGTTTGGGAATACTTTGGGGGAGGGCCCAATACCAGTCTCCAGAATAGTGAGGGAACTCAGCCCAGAAATTCAAATGCGTCGATATCTTCTGTAATAAGAGAGTGGAGTACTTGGGGCGGAGAAGCGTTCCCGAACAGCCGTTCGGATGATGCACGTAGTTCTGTTGGAACGTCATCTGCGTTGCTACTCGTCGCCAACATCCAAATGTCATATGCGGAACTCGCAAAGGGGTCATGCTTCGAACGTTCGCCGATGCTGAAGATGCGAAATAAACGGTCTCTTGTCAGACTCTTTGAGCGAATATCGTTGAAGGCGTCGGGGGAGACTACTTTTAAGACCAGTAAACCGTAGTAGAGATGAAGTGGCCCGTCGCGTTTCTCAAAATTTGGCTTTGGTGTTATTTTGGCGAGGGTCGTGATCCTTTCCACATCGCGTAAGCTGACGCCAATGTGTTGTTCCACAAGGCGGACGTAGTTTCGTAGCGTCCCTAGCTTGCCACGGGAGCCAAGCCCTAATTGCTCAGCACAGTTCGAAAGATGTGTAAGAGCTGCATCATTATTTGGTAGATGGCGGTAAATGTTGGTCATAGGCATCACTACCGTCACAAATTTCTGTAGGTATTTCTCCGCGCTCACGCCCGCCCCGTACCGCGCTCTCACACTGTTCGCCAGTTCCTTTAAGTTCACACCCAGGACGAAGTGCACATTGGGTACGTCAAAGAAATGTTTGATGACCTCCAACAGGTTCAGCGCGTAATCCGGGCGGCATCGGTCCAGTTCGTCCACCACGATGATCAATTTCTGGTCTGCTGTGGCGATTGATTTCAGGCTTTCGCGGAAGGCCTCCATTGCGATCCTGCGGTTTTCTTCGGTTTTCCAAAAGTCCTGCGTCAGCGCCCCCAACTCATCACCGCTAGCCGTAATAGCTTCGTCCAGAATGGTTTGCGTTGGGTCTTCTATCTGATTGATGGCACCAGCCGTTAGGATGGAGGCACCAACGCGCAACAGTCCGCGTCCAATCGCGGGAGCGTAGCGTTTGGCTTTGTCCACGCCGCTGCGAAGCGCTGATTTTGCGGGGTGCTCGGACGTGAGGTCGGCGACCCGTTCATCCAGCGCGCCGACAATCGAAACCAGCGGGTCGTCTATGTAGTCATGCTTGAAGGCGTCGAAATAGACAGTGGTCGCTTGCTCTCGTTTGGTGTGTGCGCCCACCCAGCATTTCAAAAACACGGACTTACCCGCACCCCACGGCGCATCGAGTGCGATGACCATTGGTTCGGCTATCTTTTCGACGAGGTCGGATAGCTTTTTGCCATCGCTGGCGCGGTTGAGTTTGCACACGCCCTCAAACCCTTGCTCATAGAGTTTGATTTCGGGTTCCGGTACGGTCAGGCGATAATTGCTCATCCGCTTCTATCCTATGTGTTCATCAAATCGACCTCAGGATAATCGCAGCGCGCGGCGTGGCAACAGCTGTGTTCCTAACGCTTCCCAATCAGGTCCATCGAAATGTCCCGCCCAAACAACCGCTCGGCATTACGATAGGCGATTTTTTCGGCCACGGCGCGGGGCAGTTTGGCGAGCCATGCGCGGTTGGAGGCCATGATCGCATCATAATCATCCCACTGCCCATTTACCCACGTATCACTGCCGATCATCAGGCGGTCCTGAAAAGCCATGATGATCTTGTGCCATTCCGGGTCCAGCTCATCGCCCGAGCCGAGGATGGCGTATTCACGCAGGGATGTGTCCGCGACCAGTTCGGGATGATCGCTCATCAGTTGAAATACGGTTTCTGCGCGCTCTCCCAAACCAGCATGCGCCCATATGATTTTGACCTGTGGGTCGAGGCTGTAAAGCCAGCGGATTGGTTCGGGGCCGGAATGCACATGCAGGAAAATATCGCGCGCCTTTGCCATTGCGATTACCTCTCGGAACAATGGCTCGTCTGTTTGATCCAGACGATGAATGTGAAATTCACCAATGCCTTCGTGGGGATAAGCGTTCAGGCGCTCTTCCAGGTAGGCATCCATATCCGGGGCTTTGGTCCAGTTGGATGAACCTGCATTGCCATGATAGGGGCGCAATTCCGGCACGATGCGATTGGGCGCGTAGTTCCAGAGCATGATCGTACCTTCATCCGGGGTGGAGGATACCAACCCCATCGCCACGCCGTTCCTGTCCATCAATTCGATGATGCTTTCGACGGGGTAGGCATCCCATGCGGGTTCCTTGTAATGGATATGGGCATCAAACAGGGGCAGGTCGTTGACGGCCTTCCCAATCGGCGCATGGTCGCCGTCGGCTTTGACAGCAGGGCTGGCAAGGCAAAGAGACAAAGCCGCAAGGGCAATCAGGTTTTCCAACCGCATGGGGCGCTCCGATCATCGAAAAGTATCGGGGTCAGAGTATCAACCTGCTTTTGTCATGCAATGCGTTCGGCGGCGATCAGGAATTCCTTGTTACCGTCGCCGCCGATGATCGGGCTGTCGGCCTCGCCAAGAATGCGCCAGCCCTCCGTCGTCAGCCATGCCGCGATGCGTGTGCGGACTTCTGCATGGAGCGCGGGGTCTTTGACCAGCCCACCGCGCCCGACGTTGCCACGGCCGACTTCGAACTGTGGCTTGATAAGCGCGACCAGCTTTGCTCCGGGCTTGGCCAGCGAAAGGGCAACGGGCAATGCTTTTTGCAGTGAAATGAAAGACACGTCCGAGACGATCCAGTCAACGGGGGGGATCAGCCCGTCGGGAATATCCTTGGCGTTCAGCCCTTCAAGGTTTTGTACCCGCCGGTCAGAGGCAAGACGCTGATGAAGTTGCCCGTGCCCCACGTCCACGGCATGAACCATCGTTGCGCCGCGTGCGAGCAAGACTTCGGTGAACCCGCCCGTTGATGCCCCCACATCCAGCGCCTCTCCCCCTGGTTTCAGGCCCCAAAGGTCCAGCGCATGTTCAAGTTTCAGTGCCGCGCGGGAGACCCACGGGCAGGGGTTCTCTGTTAATGTCAGCTGCGAACCGGGGGGAATGGTTTGCGATGCTTTCCGCGCGGGCGTGCCATCCACCAACACCACCCCGGCCTTCACCAAAGCTTGGGCGCGGGCGCGGCTGTCGGCAAGGTTTGCCGCCACCAAGGCGTGATCCAGACGTTTGCTCATGGGCCGACAACTTGCACGGGCTGGCGAATGGCACAAGCTGGTGTTGTCACGCCCCGTGCAACGATGATGAGGTTAACCGACGAGGCTTTCCCGAGGTCTAAATTTGACCAATGCTCAGGAAACGGCCTCCACATCAATATCCAGCCGCCCCAACGCCGCTGCCGCGGTCCGCGCGATGTCTTCGGCCTGCATGCCTGCGGCCTTATACATCGCCGCTGGGCTGTCGTGGTCGAGGAACGTATCGGGGAACACCATGGGGCGGATTTTCAGGCCCGCATCGAGCGCGCCTTCGCTGGCCAGCAGGTGAAGTACGTGGGAGGAAAAGCCGCCCACGGCCCCCTCTTCGATTGTGACAAGTGCTTCATGCTCACGGGCAAGACGCAGGATCAAATCCCGGTCGAGCGGTTTGGCAAAACGGGCATCCGCAACTGTTGTTGACAGGCCCTGTGCGTCAAGCAGTTCAGCGGCCTTCAGGCATTCCGTCATGCGTGCGCCAAGGTTGAGAAGGGCGATATTGTTGCCCTCGCGCAAAATGCGCCCCTTGCCGATCTCAAGCGGTCGGCCGCGTTCGGGCATATCAACACCTGCGCCTTCTCCACGTGGAAAGCGGAACGCTGACGGGCGATCATCAAGGGCGTTGGCGGTCGCAACCATATGGCGCAACTCCGCCTCATCCGCTGCCGCCATCACCACAAAATCGGGCAGATTGGAAAGATAGGCGATATCAAACGTGCCAGCGTGGGTCGCGCCATCGGCACCAACCAACCCGGCCCGGTCAATCGCAAAGCGCACGGGCAGGCGTTGGATTGCCACGTCATGCACCACCTGATCATAGCCGCGTTGCAGGAACGTGGAATAAAGCGCGCAATAGGGCTTCATGCCCCCCGCCGCCAGCCCCGCCGCGAATGTCACCGCGTGTTGTTCTGCGATACCCACATCAAAGCAGCGTTTCGGGAAGCGTTCGGCAAACAGGTCCAACCCCGTGCCATCGGGCATGGCCGCGGTTATCGCGACGACCTTGTCGTCGTCTTCCGCCTCCTGAATGAGGCTCTGTGCGAACACTTTGGTATAGCTTGGCGCGTTGGACGGGGCCTTTTTCTGCTCCCCCGTCACCACGTCGAATTTTGCGCGCGCATGCCCTTTGTCCGGCGACAGTTCGGCGGGGGCATACCCTTTGCCCTTTTTGGTCAACGCGTGGATCAGGATAGGGCCATCGGCGCGGGTTTTGACCGTGCGCAGAACCGCGAGCAGTTGCTCCATATCGTGGCCATCAATGGGGCCAACATAGGAAAAGCCAAGCTCCTCAAACAAGGTGCCGCCCACGGTCATGGATTTGACCATTTCCTTGGCGCGCCGCGCACCCTCACGCAGTGGTGGGGGAAGGAGGGAGGCTGCCGTTTTCGCCGCGTGCTTCAAATCCTGAAACGGCTCCCCCGCATAGATACGAGACAGATAGGCCGACATTGCGCCGACAGGTGGGGCGATAGACATTTCATTGTCGTTCAAGACAACAATCATGCGGGTGCCAAGGCCGCCGGCATTGTTCATCGCCTCATAGGCCATGCCCGCGCTCAGCGCGCCATCACCGATAACCGCAATCGCATCGCCTACATCACCCCCGAGGTCGCGGGCCGCTGCAAAACCGAGCGCCGCCGAAATGGAGGTAGAGGAATGCGCCGCACCGAACGGGTCATATTCGCTCTCGCTACGTTTGGTGAAACCGCTCAGGCCGCCGCCTTGGCGAAGGGTGCGGATGCGGTCGCGCCGCCCGGTAAGGATTTTGTGCGGATAACACTGATGCCCTACATCAAAGATCAGCTTATCGCGCGGGGTGTCAAAAACGGCGTGGATCGCCACCGTCAGTTCAACGACGCCCAGACCCGCGCCAAGGTGTCCGCCTGTGACCGATACCGCAGAAACCGTTTCAGCGCGCACTTCGTCAGCCAGTTGGCGCAACTGCGTGTCCGAAAGACCCTTCATGTCCGAAGGTGTGTTCACCTGATCGAGAAGCGGCGTCTGCAAGCCCGTGGCCATTTCGGCCTCCTGTGTTCTTTGGCTGCCCCCGCGTCAGCGGTTGCGGCTTATCGTATAACGCGCGGCGGCGCGCAGATTATCGGCGGCAGGGCCAAAACCGGCGAGATGCGCGATCGCACGTTCAGCCGTTTCCGAGGCACGCGTTTTCGCGCCCGATAGCCCAAGAAGGCTGACAAATGTCGCCTTGCCTGCATCTGCATCCTTGCGGAGCGCCTTGCCCGCGACGTCTGCGTCACCCTCTACATCTAGGATGTCGTCCTGTATCTGGAACGCTGACCCAAGGTCGCAGGCATAAGCGACCAGCGCCGCGCGTTCTGTCGGTGTCGCACCGCCAAGAATTGCGCCAAGTTCCGCCGCACACTGAATCAAGGCCCCGGTTTTCAGCGCCTGAAGACGCTCGATTTCCGGCAGGGCCAGCGGCGCGGTTGCGGTTTCGGCGGCAATGTCGATCACTTGCCCGCCAACCATCCCGGCCGGGCCGGATGCGCGTGCAAGCGTCAGCGCAAGATCAGCGCGGGCCGCGCCGTCAGCGTGGGTCGCGGGCGCTGTCAGAATCTCAAACGCAATGGTCTGAAGCGCATCACCCGCCAGCACAGCGGTGGCGTAATCCCATTTCACATGAACCGTTGGCTGGCCGCGGCGCAGATCATCATTGTCCATGCAAGGCAGATCATCGTGAACCAATGAATAGGCGTGCAAGCATTCAATCGCCGCCGCTGCACGGTCGGCTGACTGTGCGCTTTCTGACGTAGCGCCGCTTAACAGGGCCGTAGCCTCTATCACCAGAAACGCGCGCAGGCGTTTCCCGCCTGCCAGCACTGCATGGCGCATGGCCGCGGCCAGTTGGCCCTGCGGTGTGTCATCGGCAGGCGGCAACAGGTTTCTGAGCGCGGCCTCGGTGCGCGAGGCTGCGGCCGTCAATGCAGCTTTGAAAGCATCGTCTGACATTATGGCGGTGCGTTGTTCAGGTGGCGTCAAATGGGGCGGTGTCGGCGGCGTTGCCGTCGGTGCCCTGAATGATCTTTTCAACCCTTAGTTCCGCATTCTTCAGCTGGCCTTCGCAGCGTTTGCGCAGGGCCGCGCCGCGTTCATAAAGGTCTATGGATTGATCGAGCGGCGCATCCCCGCTTTCGAGCCGGGCCACGACGGCCTCTAGCTCTCCCATCGCTTCTTCAAACGACATTTCGTCGATAGATTTCCCGCTCATGCCGTGCGCTCCATCAGGGTTTTAACGTGGGCGGCTGTTGCCTCCGCCAATCCCGTCAGGTCATAGCCCCCTTCAAGGGTGGAAACCACCCGCCCGCTGCAATGTTTGTCTGCAATATCCATCAACGAATGGGTCACCCACACAAAATCATCTTCGGTCAGGTTCAGGTTCGCGAGCGGATCGCGGGCATGGGCATCAAAACCGGCACTGATGATCAGCAATTCGGGGGCGAAGGCGTCGATGGCTGGCAGCAGCTTTTCGCTCCATGCGGCCCGAAACTCTGCGCCGCCGGACATGGGGGGCAGGGTGGCATTGTGGATGTTCCCGGCCCCGGTTTCATGCTCCATCCCCGAACCGGGGTAGAGCGGTGATTGATGGGAAGAGGCAAACAAGACCTGGGGGTCATCCCAGAACACATCCTGCGTGCCATTGCCGTGGTGCACATCAAAATCAGCAATTGCGACACGGCTTAGCCCGTGATTTTCAATCGCATGCAGTGCAGCTATGGATGCGTTGGCAAAGAAACAGAACCCCATCGCGGTTGTCTTTTCTGCATGATGGCCGGGCGGGCGCGTGGCGCAGAATGCGCCGCTGGCTTCTCCTGTCATCACCAAGTCAACGGCGCGCACATTCGCCCCCGCCGCGCGTCGCGCCGCAGACAGCGTGCCGGGCGACATATGCGTGTCAGGATCAAGAGATTTGAACCCGTCGCTGGGGGCCGACGATACGATTTGATCCAGATATGAGGCAGGGTGCGCCAGCAAGATTGCGGCATCTTCCACCAAAGGCGCATCTTCGCGGTGTGCGTTGGCAAATATCTCGCTGTTGAGTGCCTCGCTGACCGCGTGCAGACGATCCACCCGTTCTGGGTGTCCGCCCGGTGTTACATGAGACAGGCAATCGGGGTGACTGAGTATGACAAACGTCATGGCGATCCTTTCTGCGTTCAGCGCATTGTGAAGCAGTCGCGCGAGCCGTCAACCACCATTCAACAGCATTTTTGCCCCCCCGTTTTGCCCCTTTTGAAGGGGCGGTTTTCCCCTCAAAGGGTAGTGGGGTGCGTTGGATTCAATTTGGTCATAGTTTGCGCGTAGAATTGCCGGGCCCCACCATCCGTATCAATCGAAAAGAATGAATGGTCGTTAACACCGATAACGTCGCTGATGCCGACAATGCAGCGTTTGAGCTGCTTAACCTGCGTGCGATCACGACGGGTGTTGTTATCGATGGCGGTGGCGATCCGATCACAATGGTCTTCGTGGGCGGTAACGACGACGGTATTTCCGTTTTTCAGCTGGAAGACGACAACACCCTCACCAGCTTGTTCAATCTTGACGATGCTGGCGCGTTGGAGCTCGAAAACCTGCGCGAGTTGGAATTTGTCACCATAAACGGCAATCCGATTCTGATTGCGGGCGGCAATGATGATGCAGTGTCCAGTTTCAGTGTGGCTGAGGATGGCACACTGGTTGAACTTGATGCCGAAGCTGATGATGCCACGCGCCTGATGAACAATATCAATGCGATGACCACCTACGAAATTGGTGGGAACACGTTCATCGCAACCGGCAACGCCGCTGGTGCCGCACAAGAAGGTATCACCACCTATTCAATCGACGATGCCGGGCAGATCACCGTCTTGGCCCAGGTTGCCGATAACAGTGACCCCAATTTGTTGCTCAACAATATCCGCGATATTGAGGCGGTGAATGTTGGTGGCACGACCTTTCTGGTCGCGGCGGGTGATGAAGACGGGCTGAATGTCTTTTCGGTCGATGCGTTGGGCGCGCTGACGAACACCGATATCGTGAACGATAGCGACGACGCGGCCTTTCGGCTGACCAATGTTCAGGGTCTGGCCACCGCGCAAGTTGGCGGGTCCACCTTCGTTTATGCCGCCGGGCATGAGGCTGGCGTGGGCACGGGCGGGATATCCGTGTTTGAACTTGATGGCGCGGGCACGCTGACCAATGTTCAGAACATCACCGAACCCGATGCCGATTTTGAAATCGACCAGATCCAGTCTGTCGAGGCGATTGTCGGGCCAAGCGGCGAGACGTTTATCTACATCGTTGGCAATGATGACGCGTTACAGCAGTTCTTTGTGGCTGCTGATGGCACGATTGATCTGAACGTCTCGGAAATTGACAACGGCACGACGTTTCTTGGCAATGCCCGCGATGTTGCGCTGCTGAATGTGAATGATGAAATGGTCGCCATTTCAGGCGGCTTGCAGGACGGTATCAGCGTTTTTACGGTGCCGTGTTTTACGCCCGGAACCATGATCGACACGCCCTTTGGGCAACGAAAAGTCGAAACGCTAAAGGCTGGTGATTTTGTTCTGACGCGTGATCGCGGCCCGCAGATGCTGCGGTATGTGGCGCGGCGCGTGTTGGATGGCAATGCGCTGGACGCCGCACCGCATCTCTTACCCGTCGTGATTGGAAAGGGCACACTCGGCGATAATCTTCCGCACGAAGATCTTGTTGTGTCGCCCCAGCACCGAATGCTGATCGGTGGCGCGCCCGCACGGCTTTTGTTCGGGTTTGATGAGGTGCTTGCCCCTGCGGTGGCGCTGCGTGGGGAAAGGATGACCATAGGGTCGGTCGAATACCTGCATCTTGTCTTTGAGGATCATCAGGTCATCACCGCGAATGGTGCCGCGACCGAAAGCTTCTATCCCGGTGCAATGGCGCTGAACGGGCTGGATGCCGCAACGCGCGCCGAGGTGCTTGAAATTTTCCCCGAACTCAGCGCCGGGCCAGAAGCCGGGTTCGGTGCCCCGGCCCGCCCGGTCCTCAGGCCTTATGAGGCGCGTGTCTGGGTTGACGCAACAGCGGCATAGGCGGCACGAAACGTGCGAATGCTGCGGCCCAGAAATATGCCAGCTGCGATACCTGCCACCACGGTGAAGCCATAGGTGAACAGGGGGCTGTTTACCGTATCCGGGGAAACGGCCTCGGTTGCGGCGCGCACGAAGCGAAGCCAGAACATGACCATGACGGTTGCAAACGTCAGCCATTCCCCGCGAAGGCGCGCGCGACCGCTTTCAGTGCTCAGAATGATACCACCCTGTGCCCGCCAGCCTATTGCGCCGCCCGCCAGGTAAGCCAAAGCAAAGGCGAGCCATGTGCTGGCCGTTGGCTCATTTTGTGCAATCGTAACGAACGACATGATGCCGAACAGCGGCAACAGCGCGTACCGACGGGCGGAAACTTCGCGCTCCCGCGTGGCGCGCCAGCCGATAAAGATCAGCACGAGGAGAATGCCCCAAACCCATACGGGTGGCTCGGTGATGAAAGGCGTGAGAGATTTGATCATCCGAAAATTACCTCTGCCATCATCCGCCCCGGCAAAAGGGTAAAAGCCCCTGCAATACCCAACCCACCGATCGCAACACCGCTCATCGCCTTGCGATGGGCCGAGATGTTCCCCTTGCGGATCTGAATGACACCGTAGGGAATGAACACAAGAACCATGCACGAAAACAAGTGGATAACGCTCAGGCCAAAGTAGGGGTCACTAAGGCTGTTGATCCCAAAGGATGACAATGCTGCGATGACAAGGGCCAAGGCCCCGATGCGGCCGACAATCTTATGTGTGTACGATCCCTTGCCGGTGGCAAAGATGAACAGCGCGGCAGCGATTGCAATCAAGACGGCTGCGATATGGAGCTGTACTGCGGCATTGGCAGTCAGGATTGGGGTGAAGTTCATCGTGTTGCCTCCAGCGTGGCGACGACCTGTTCAATCGCCGCCGGCTTTAATGTCAGTCCCATATGATCGACGCCGGGCAGGGTGATCAAATTGGCGGTGGGCGCGGTTTTCAGAGCTTCAGCATAGGCCGGTGCCGCATGCAATTCATCGAGATCGCCGACCATCACGGTAAGCCGATCACCGATTTTCGTGATGTCAGCCTGCCAGTCGTCTGGATTGACAGAGGCCAGCGCGCGATAGGTGTAGGCTTCCACAACGGTTTCGCTGTCTTCTTGGCTGGTCGCCAAAGCCACAACAGGCAGGTGATTGAACGTGGTAACGCCGATGCCGTTCAGCATGCCAAGGGTCGCGAGGCGCGGAACGGAGGGGGCGGCCCATACATTTGTCGGCGCATAGGGGTTTTGGGCGGCCATCGGTGGCGCATCATAGGCCAGATAGGGTGACAGCAAGATTACATCGCCAGTTCGTTCGGGCCGCGCGGCTGCATATTTGAGCGCAAGACCGCCACCCATTGAAAACCCGACGATGGTAACCGTCTGACCGGGCGCAACGATATTCAACAGATCATCAATGTCATCGCTGGTTTGGTTGATGTAACTCACGTCGCCGCGCACGCCGGTCGAGCCGTGACCGCGAATGTCAGGTACGATCACCGTGCGGTTCGGGTTGGTCAATGCGTGGGCCAGCGGGTGGAGTGCCGCACCCGAACCGCCCGAGCCGTGAAGCGCCAGGATGACCTCGGCTCCATCACCATAAGCGCGATAGGCAAGGGCGACCCCGTCTCGCGCGGGTGTGGTTTGCAAAGCGGGAAGGGTGCTCCAATCCACCTCTGCGAACCCGGCTGCGATATGGGCCAGGGCAGCGGGGCGTTTGGGGGCGATGGCGAGGCAAATCACAAAAATAATCAGCATGATGACGGGGGCAGTTGCGATTTTCAGTACGGTCGGCATTTCGGGAACTCCGGTCGGTTGCGGCTGACGTCTATTTCCGCCAAAACAGCAGCAGGCTAAAGCGCGCTTGCGTAAAATGGCTGTTTGAGTGCGCAGAATTGGGAGAATGCATTTGACGCTTCGCGAAATACTGGCCGAATTATTGACGGCGCGGCTTGCGGCGTTGATTGGCGGGGCCATTCTGGTCTGCGTGATCGCAGGACCGTTTCAAACCATGGCCTCGCCGCTGCTCGTGCGGGCAGGATATTGGACAGTAACAATCCTGACAGCCACCGTGATGAGCATGGTGCTGATCACCTATGCCTTTGCCGGGCCCCTGGCACCAAATGTGCCCAAACTGGTGCGGGGGTTCATCGGCGCGGCGCTGTTTTCGCTTCTTTATGCGGGCGTATTGATTGTGCTCAGCAGATGGTTTTTTCCCAATAACGGCGCGATGCCGGGGTATCCGCAGTTTCTTGGTTATGTCGCGCCGATCGCTTTTGGCATCACCCTGATTGTTTACCTTTTTCAGGGCCGTGACGACGAGAGTGCGCCAGCTGCCAAAGAGGCAGAGCCAGCCGCGCCCCGCATTCTGTCGCGGATCAAACCGGGCCTTGGTGCCCGCCTGATGCGCCTGACCATGCAGGATCACTATGTCGAGGTCTTCACCGACCAGGGGAGCCAGCTTGTGCTGATGCGATTTGCAGATGCCTTGGAAGAAATCGCGCCCACGCCAGGGTGGCGTATTCATCGCTCTCATTGGGTGGCCGAAGCGGCGATGGCCGATATACGCCGTGCAGACGGCAAGACATTTGTGGTGCTTGAAAGCGGTGATGAATTGCCAATCAGCCGAACGTATCTGCCGAAGTTGCGGGAGGCAGGTGTGCTCAAACGGTTCGGCTGAGCCGTCAAAATTCGACTGCGGTGGCGCAGGCATCAGTTTTTTTGGATATTTGAAGACTGAGACTGATCAGGGGTAAGCGGTCAGCAAGGGACTGCGTGATCTTGCGCGGGTGGCCTGCTATTTTTCCGGGAAAACGCCAGTCGGGGCACCGTCAATGCTGAGCGTGTTCTTGCGTTGCCAATAGTCTTTCACGCCATCTGCGCCCATATCTGCATAAAAGGGGAGGAGTTCTTCTGGCCCGCGCTGGGCGCGAAACTCCATCACAGGCACGCCTGTACCGCAGGATGTCTGTACAAGGTCGATTTCGAGGTCGAAAACCTGCCGTGCGCCAGCCATTTGCGGGAAGGGCGCGGATGCCGTTGCCCAATCGTGATCATGCCAATGGGTTGTGCGCGCCGTGCCATAGGTGCGCAGGATCAGGGCATCCCCCTCGAACGCGCAGAACATCAGTGTCATACGTGGGGTTGCAGCGACATGGGCGGCTGTTTCATTGCCGCTGCCTGAAACATTGACCCAGCGAATTCGGGTATCGGAAATAACCCGCAGGCTGTCCATTCCCTTGGGAGAGACATTAACGCGCCCGTCAGGTGCGGCTGTAGCCACAAAGAACATCGGTTGACGTTCAATGAAGGCTCTTAAGGTTCCGTTGAGTTTCTTTGCTGTTGGCATTTTTCACTTCCCCTTGTTGTGGGAACATATTGAGAACATCTTGCGTGGTGGTCAAGTTTCATAAACGTGCCGCGTGATAAACGCCCGGTGCATCCCCCCTTGAATTTTGCAGTCTTCACAAATGCGTTGGGCGTCCCCCCTTGACCACGGGCAGGTGTCGCCCCAAAACCATAGGGATGCTGAATTATTTCCTCCGCCGTCTGTTGCTCATAATTCCCACGCTGTTGGGTATCATGGCGATCAACTTTGCGATCATCCAACTGGCCCCGGGCGGGCCGGTGGAGCAGATCATCGCTGAATTGACCCATGGCGGTGCGGATGCCACCGGACGGTTTACGGGCGGGGGCAGCGATGTTGCCCAACAAGGCGCAGACAGTGATTATAAAGGGGCGCAGGGGCTCGACCCGGCCTTTATCGCTGAGCTGGAAAAGCAGTTTGGTTTTGACAAACCACCGTTGGAACGCTTTGGCCTTATGATCTGGAACTACGCCCAGTTTGATTTTGGCGAGAGTTTTTTCCGGTCCGTTTCGGTTATTGATTTGATCGTCGAAAAAATGCCGGTGTCCATCACGCTGGGACTGTGGACGACTTTGCTAAGCTATCTTATCTCCATTCCGCTTGGCATTCGCAAAGCGGTCAAGGATGGCTCGCGCTTTGATGTGTGGACGTCCGGGGCGATCATTGTTGGCTACGCCGTGCCGGGCTTTTTGTTCGCCATTCTGCTGATCATCTTTTTTGCGGGCGGATCGTACTGGCAGTGGTTCCCGCTCCGAGGTTTACATTCGACTGGCGCTTCGGAAATGGGGTGGGGTGCCTATATCCTCGATTACTTCTGGCACATCATTCTACCCGTGCTGGCGATGGCCATTTCCGGGTTTGCCACACTGACTCTGCTGACAAAAAACAGCTTTCTCGACGAGATAGGCAAACAATACGTGGTGACGGCAAAGGCCAAAGGATTGAGTGAGCGTTCTGTGCTCTACGGTCACATCTTTCGCAATGCGATGCTGATCGTCGTTGCAGGGTTTCCGGCGGCCTTTGTGAGTGTGTTCTTTACCGGTGCCTTGTTGATTGAGACGATATTTTCGCTCGATGGGCTTGGCCTGCTTGGGTATGAGAGCATCGTCAAGCGTGACTACCCTGTGGTGTTCGGCACGTTGTATCTGTTTGGTTTGATCGGGCTGGTGATGCATCTGATCACAGATATGGTCTACGTGAAGATTGACCCGCGCATTGATTTCGAGGGCCGATAGATGGCGCTTTCTCCTATCAACCAGCGGCGCTGGCGTAACTTCAAAGCAAACCGACGCGGGTATTGGTCGCTTTGGATTTTCGGCGTGCTGTTCGTCATCAGCCTGTTCGCGGAGGTTGTTGCCAATGACAAACCGCTTTTGGTTTCCTTCAACGGTGACATTCACTCGCCACTGACGGGGTTTTATCCTGAAACCTATTATGGTGGCGAATTTCAGACAGCTGCTGACTACACCGACCCGGTGGTGAAATGCCTGATCCGAACCGGCGGCGCACTGGACCCCTGCTTTGATGAGGCAGATGGATACGGTGTTGCCGAAACCCTGGAAGGCGCGTCGGAGGGGTGGGTGATCCAACCGCTGATCCCCTATAGTTTTGACACGATCAACAAAGACATAGAGCGCGCGCCCGGGCCGCCGAGTGCCGAAAACTGGCTTGGCACTGACGACCAAAGCCGTGATGTGGTCGCGCGGGTTATCTACGGGTTTCGTATTTCAGTCTTGTTCGGGTTTACGGTTACCATCCTTTCAAGCCTGATTGGCGTGTTTGCCGGTGCTGCGCAGGGCTTTTTCGGCGGCTGGGTTGATTTGTTTTTTCAGCGCGTAGTCGAAATATGGGGCACGATCCCCACGCTTTATGTGCTGATTATTGTCGGGGCGACGATCCCTGTGAACTTCTGGCTTTTGATGGCATTGCTTACGCTCTTTAGCTGGACTGCGCTTGTCGGTGTGGTGCGCGCCGAGTTTTTGCGCGCCCGGAACTTTGAATACGTTCGTGCGGCGCGGGCATTGGGTGTGGGCGATTTCACGATCATGTTCAGGCACCTTTTGCCAAATGCGATGGTCGCGACGCTGACCATTTTGCCGTTCTTGCTTGCCGGGTCGGTTTCCACGCTTGCGGCGCTGGATTTTCTTGGGGTGGGGTTGCCCGCAAGCTACCCATCGCTCGGTGACCTGGCTTTGCAGGGCAAAAACAATCTGCAAGCGCCATGGCTGGGGCTGACGGCGTTCTTTACCTTTGCGATCATGTTGTCGTTGCTGGTTTTTATCTTCGAAGCCGTGCGTGACGCATTTGACCCACGAAAGACTTTCCAATGAGTGCGGTGCTGTCGGTCAGAGATTTGACGGTTGGGTTTCGCTCGGATGGGGTGCTCAAACCTGCGGTGCGCGGTGTTTCCTTTGATATCCAGCCGGGGGAAACGGTTGCGTTGGTTGGTGAAAGTGGATCAGGGAAGTCTGTTACCGCGCTGTCGTCCGTTTCTCTCTTGCCCCGCGCGGCGGAAATTGGCGGCTCCATCATCTATCAGGGTGAAGAGATGGTTGGCGCGGATGAGGCGCGCCTGCGCGAGGTTCGTGGCAACGACGTCAGCTTCATTTTTCAGGAGCCGATGACGTCGCTCAACCCGCTGCACTCTATTGAAAAGCAAATCGCGGAAAGCCTTGCGCTTCATCAAGGCGTACGAGGGGATGCGGCGCGTGGCCGCGTGCTGGAACTGCTCGAAAAGGTCGGTATTCGCAATGCCAGCGAGCGGCTTGGTGCCTATCCGCATGAGTTATCGGGCGGGCAACGTCAGCGTGTGATGATCGCTATGGCACTGGCGAACAAGCCAGATCTGTTGATCGCGGATGAACCGACGACGGCGCTGGATGTTACCATTCAGGCGCAAATACTGGATTTGCTGAAGGACCTTCAGCGTGATGAAGGGCTTTCCATGCTTTTCATCACGCATGACCTTAATATCGTCAGACGCATTTCCGACCGGGTTTGTGTGATGAAAAACGGCGAAATCGTCGAAACGGGTCAAACCCGCACTGTGTTTGACGAACCGGCACATGAATATACTCGTAAACTGCTCGATTCAGAACCAACCGGGCGCCCCGAGCCGGTGGCCAAAGACGCAGAAGTGATCGCCCAAACCCAAAACCTGAAGGTTTGGTTTCCGATAAAACGCGGCCTGTTGCGCCGAACGGTCGGCCATGTGAAGGCCGTGAACGATGCAACTGTGTCCGTGCGCCGGGGCGAAACCCTGGGCGTTGTTGGCGAAAGTGGCTCAGGCAAGACAACCCTGGCCCTCGCCATGATGCGGCTGATCCCCTGCGATGGGCGGATCGTATTCATGGGGCGCAATATTGAAGGGTTGAACCGCAAGGAAATGCGCCCGTTGCGGGCCGATACCCAGATCGTGTTTCAAGATCCCTATGGTTCACTTTCACCGCGCATGTCCTGCTTTGAGATCATTGCCGAAGGCCTGGGTGTTCACGCTGCCGCCAACGACGGGCGCACCCCGCGCGAGCAGGTCGCCAGCGTCCTCGAAGAGGTTGGCCTGCCCGCAGATGCGATGGATCGCTATCCACATGAGTTTTCGGGCGGTCAGCGCCAACGAATTGCCGTTGCCCGCGCGATGATCCTCAAGCCAAAACTGGTCGTGCTTGATGAGCCAACTTCTGCGCTGGATATGACGGTGCAAACGCAGATCATTGATCTGCTGCGGGGGCTGCAACGCAAGTATGGTCTGGCCTATATCTTTATCAGCCACGACCTGAAGGTCGTTCGGGCCGTCAGTCATCGTGTGCTTGTCATGCGACAGGGGGATGTCGTGGAGCAAGGTGATGCAGCCGATGTGATAGACGCCCCCGCGCATGAATATACCCAAAGGCTGATGAAGGCTGCGTTCGGGAAGTAGGCTCGGCAGAAAACCAGTGGTTTGTCGGTTGTACCGGACAAGATGCCTCCGGCGGGGATATTTTTGAGACTGAGACGGGGGACGTTCATACTTTGTAAACGCGCTTAGCTAATCATGTGCGGACGGAACAGGCGGGGACGCCGATGGCCGTGACTGAGACGGAACCACCACCGCTGAACAGCCCTCGGGCAACAGGGGTGGTGGGGCAATCTTGTCTCAGTCCTGAAATATCCCCGCCGGAGGCAAACCGAGCGGAGCGAGGCTATTTCGCAACCTCGGAAGGGGGCCGCCCGAATAGCTCGAATAGGCAAGTCCAACTGCCAGGCCCCCCCAACTGGGCAAGCTCGCTTATGCAACACCCTGTTTCATGGCGCGTATTGCTGCCTCGACACCACCCGGCGTAAACGGCGCGTCCATGTGTTGTAGCGCAAGTTCCACTGCGCCAAGCGTGCCAAGGATCATCGGGGCGTTCACGTGCCCCATGTGGCCAATCCTAAAGGCGCTTTGTGGATCAAGGCCAAGGCCCACGCCCAGTGTAACCCCCAGCTTTTCCTCTGTGACGCCGCGCAGCTTTTCTGCGTCAAAGCCATTGGTCAATATTGTTGTGACACTGTTGGACCGGGCGTTTTCGTCGATAATGTTAAGGGTAAGGCCCCCGGCGCGCCCCCAATGCTCAACGGCCGCGCGGACACCCTCTGCAAGGGCGGCATGGCGTGCCCAGATCGCCTCCATCCCTTCGTCAGCGATCATATCGAGCGCAGCGCGGAGGGCGTAAAGATGTTGCACCGGCGCAGTGCCGCAAAACCGTTGGTAGAACATTTCGGGTTTGGCGCGCGGGTCCCAATCCCAATAAGAGCGACCGCGTGTCAGTGTCGCCCCCTTGTCGAGCGCGCGATCATTTGCCCAGACAAATCCAAGGCCGGGCGGTGTCATCAAACCCTTTTGGCTTCCGCATGTGGTTACATCTGCGCCCCATTTGTCCATTTCATATTCGACACAGCCAAGTGATGCCATGCAGTCAACCATGTAGAGCGCATCATGCCCGGCTGCACGAATGGCTGCGCCGATCGCCTGAATGTCGTTCCAAACGCCGGAGGATGTATCAATCTGTACAACCAGGATGGCCTTGATTTCGCCCGCCGTATCGGCGCGCAGGCGGTCTTCTACCATTTGCGGGTCGACGCCGCGCCGGGCCGGGGCGTTCATAATCTCGCATGTGATACCCAGCTTTTCTGCCATTTCCGCCCAGCCGATGGCAAAGCGCCCTGATTCGAGAACCAGCACCTTGTCTCCGTCGTTCAATGTATTGGTGAGGGCGGCCTCCCACACGCCATGACCATTTGCGATATAAGTCATTGCATGGCCATCGGTGCGGGCGATCGCTTTCAGGTCAGGCGTCATGGCTACGGTCATATCCACCAGTTCGCCATCGTAGATGTTGGCAGAGGGACGGTGCATGGCGCGTAGAACCTCGTCTGGCATGACGGATGGGCCAGGGATTGCCAGGAAATGGCGGCCATTTGCGAGGGGCATTAAAAACTCCACAGACTTGGGTTGGCGGGGGCCCTCATGCCGAGGGTCAACAACGCTTACCGAAAAATTGCCTTGTTCTCCAATTCAAATCGCTGTTGATCGTCATTACCAGTCGTAAGGTTACCTGATGCAGGCGAGGTTTACGGCACGTACTTGGGGGAACTATGGCAGAGCCAGCGTCTGAACCGCACGAATTGATAAGGCGCAACCGTGAAGTGGCGCGCTTTGGTCGCGCGGCGGTCGTGTGCACGATGCGTGATGAAGGCCCCTATGTGTTGGAATGGGTTGCCCACCAGATCGCATGTGGGTTCACGGATATTCTGGTGGCCTATAACGACTGTACCGACGGCACTGCCCGGTTACTGAGTGCTCTCGACCGGATGGGCGTGATCCGGGCGATATCCAATGATCGTTGGCGCGGAGCCCCTCAGGCATCCGCTTATCGGCGGGCGATGAGAGTTATTGATGCAGGGGACCGGATTGATTGGATCATGGTTTTGGATGCCGACGAGATGCTGGCGCTCAAGACTGGAAAGGGCGATCTGAATTCGTTCTTTGATGTGGCCCCCGCTGCGAATCTCTATTCATTCAACTGGCGACTGTTTGGCCATGGTGGGGAAAGTCATTTTCGTGATGCTCTGACGGCGGAGCGGTTCACGCGGTGCGGGCCGCCATCACCGAGGCAGGCCCAGGCAGGGGTGAAGACGCTTTTCCGCAACATCTTCCCGAACGCCGTGGTTGGCCCGCATCGCCCGCGTTGGGGTAAGATACGCGCGGAAGGGTCCGCAGAATGGGTAGGGGGGAACGGTTTGCCCGTCGATGATGCGCTGATCGGCAGCGGTTGGCGAAATTTCTCGGGGGGTATGTCGCTGGGGCAGGTGAATCACTACGCCGTGCGCGACAATGAGAGTTTCCTGATGAAGATGGCGCGGGGCAGAGGCTCCAACAACCGCCATGGGCTGCACCTTCGTTATTGGCGCAGAATGTCCAAGAACACGCATGTGGATGACAGCATTACGCTGACATCAGAGGCGCGCGCGCACGCCTTGTCGGTGCTGAAAGCGGAGCGTCGCCTGCGCCGTTTGCATAAATTTGCCGTTGAAACACATCGGGAACGGATCGCGGCGGCACATGAAGATGCCGAGCTGGAGGCCGTGTACCTGGGTCTGTGCGCAGAGAACGTGCGAAAACCAAAGGGCGCATGAGCGCGCTCTTGATATTCAAGCAAACCGGATTTTCGTAATTTTGGGAGTGGTTGTCTTACCTTTGGAGGCGACGACCGGAATCGAACCGGTGTTCACGGATTTGCAATCCGCTGCGTAACCACTCCGCCACATCGCCGTGCCAAAGTCCGGACCGTATAACAACGTGTTTTCCTGCCGTCCAGATGCCGGGGGAGCAATTTTTACTTATCGGGCGTTGCATTGTCTTTTCCTCGAAAATGCTGCGGGGCAAAACGTCAGTGGGGGCACCCGGACCGTTGCAGCGGTGCGGTGGCTGTGGCAAAAGCAAGCAACTCAATCGTCAAGGGGCTTCAGATCAAATGAGCGATCTTTCCACCGCGCGCACCGCAATGGTTGACCGGCAGGTCCGCCCTTCGGATGTTACAAGTTTCCCGATTATTGAATCGATGCTGTGGACTCCGAGAGAGCGGTTTACGCCTGTGGCCCAGCGCGCGGTTGCCTATGCCGATCTGCCTGTGAGCCTCGGTAACGGCAGGGAAATGCTTGACCCGCGCACTTTTGCAAAATTGCTGGATGGTGCCCGCATTGGCCCTGATGACCTCGTGCTCGATATTGCGCCTGGCTATGGCTATTCGACGGCCGTTATCGCTCGTATGGCTGCGGCGGTGATCGCGGTGGAGCCTGATGAGGCCATGGCGGCGGCGGCGTCTGGTGCGCTTGCTGCGCTGGAAGTTGACAATGCGCTCGTATCACACGGAGACGCGGCGGCTGGCGACCCGGAGCATGGCCCATTTGATGCGATCTTTGTGAATGTTGGTGTGTCGTCACCGCCGGAGGCGTTGTTAGCACAACTTAAAGATGGTGGCCGTATGGTGGCTATTGAAATGGCAGGCGGTTCGGGACGTGCGGTTGTTTATGTCAAAACGGGGGAGCGTATCGCGACGCGGCGCCTGTTTGATGCGGCAACACCCGTCGCGCCCTGGTTTGAGGCGGAGGCGACGTTCGCGTTCTAGGAACGCTTTGCTGCTTTCCTGCCCATTTCGGCGGGGAGCGGTGCCGCAAAATCTGCATCGGCCGCTCGTCCATAGCCCGTTTTTTGCGCGATTGCGTGGGGGATGGGTGCGCGAGAGTAAGGAAATCACTTGCCTTTATGGTTGTGGTGGTTAGTTATTGTGGCTGAAAATCCTTGAGGATTATGTGGTTATGCGGCGTTTCTCACCTAAAACACTAACAGCGGTCATGGCGATTCTGTCTGCAACGGCAGGGTTTGCGTCGGCTGAATCCCTTTCAGATGCCTTTGCAGCGGCTTATCAATCCAACCCGACGCTTACGGCTGCGCGGGCTGGGTTGCGTGCAACCGACGAAGGCGTGCCAGCCGCGCGCGCAGGTCAGCGACCGTCTATCACCGCCACGGCGACGGGGCAGCTCAATGAAACGGATCGTGCCAATTCCCCCTCGGATACTTCGTTGCCCCTTACGTTCAGCTTGAACGCCAGTCAGACGTTGTACGATGGCGGGCGCACGCGAAATGCAATCGACAGCGCCATTTCTGATGTAAGTGCCGGGCGCGCCAACCTTTTATCGACGGAACAGAATGTTCTTTTGCAGGTCGTGATCTCCTACATGGATGTGCGTCGCGATCAGCAGTTCGTGACCCTTGCTGAAAACAATGTCCGTCTGATTCGCGAACAACTGCGCGCCGCGGAAGATCGTTTCGCGGTGGGGGAGGTAACGCGCACTGATGTCAGTCAGGCGAGTGCGCGCCTTGCGCAGGCACGCAGCGCCCTTGCTCAACAAAAGGGCGCGCTGGTGCGCTCGATGCAGGCATATCGGCGTGTAGTGGGTAATCCGCCAGGGGCGTTGCAGGAGCCACCTTTGTTGCCGCCGGCACCCGATTCTCTCGAAGAAGCGATTCAGGAAGCGATGGATTATCACCCCGATATTCAGGTCGCGCAGTTTATCGAAGAGGCCGCCCGCTCAGATGTGCGTTTCGCGCAAGGTGCGTTGCTTCCCACGATCACCCTGTCGGGCACAGTAACCGTTAACGAGAATCAGGCGCTGGGGAACAACAGCACTACAGGCGTCATCCAGCTTCAGGCGACGGTTCCGATTTATCAGGGCGGCGGCGAATATGCGGAAGTTCGTCGTACACGCGAAGTTGTCAGTCAGCGTATGTCGCAGATTCACGAGGCGACCCGTGAAATTCGTGAGGCTGTTGAGAACGCCTGGTCAGACCTCGAAGTTGCCCGCATCGCTATTCGGGCAGGACGCCAACAGGTGTCGGCCGCACAACTGGCATACGAAGGTGTAACCGAGGAAGCCAAACTGGGCGCACGAACCACGATTGATGTGCTCGACGCGGAGCAGGAATTGCTTGATGCGCGCACGGATCTGGTAAGTTCCCTGCGCGATGAATACGTGGCGGGGTACACTTTGCTGGCCGCGGTTGGTCGCCTTTATGTGTCTAACCTTGACGTTGCGGTTGAACAGTATGATCCTGAAAACCACTTTAACGAAGTGTCAGAGACATTTTATGGGTTCAAGCGCGACGAGCTGACCGAGTGGCGCACGCAAACGTCCCCGTAAATTTGTAATCACTTTCGAGAGTATCGAGGGGCCGCGAGTAAGGGTGAGGGTTAACCATGTCTGACAGAAAAAGTCCCGAAGATCGCTCCATGTCAGAGATCCTCGCATCGATTCGGCGGATCGTTTCTGACGAAGAAAAAGCGCGCCGCGAGGCCGAAAGCTCTCGTCTGGCTCACGAAAAAAACGCGGGTGAAAGCGTTCTGACGCTTACCCCCGACATGCAGCGCGGCGAAAGGTTGAGCGATGCACTCGGCGTGACGCCCGTTTATGATCCTGGCGCCGCCCCCGCCGTTGAGACTGCTCAGGATGGCATCGTGCCGCCGCCACCTTCGGCGGGCATCCATGAACTGCCGCCGCTCGAATTGGGGGAGGCAGACCGCGCGCCAAATGAGGCAGAGCCACTCGTGCTTCGCCGTTCATCACTACGCCGCGCGGGAGGCGAAGATCAAAATAATGCACCAAGCGAGCGGTCGCAGCCAAAGCTGACGCCAATTCAGCCTGCGCCCGAAGCGGCCCCCGTTTCTGGTGATTTCCCCGTAGCCGACGAAGCGCCCGCCCCAGAGCCGGTTTCCGAAACTTCTGTTGTAGAAGAAGTCGTTGCCGAAGCAGAGGCCCCTGAACCCGCAGTCGAAGAGGCTGCTGCGCCGGAAACCGATGCCCCCGCGGATGATACCGCGGCAGTTGAAAATGTGGTGGAACATGATGCCGCCGCAGAGCCTGCCGAAACTGTCATGGAACCGGACAGCAGCGCAGAAGGTGCGGAACACGGTGAGCTTTCAGGGACACTGGAATTGTCGCCTGAAGCGGAGGTGACCGATACAAATGTCGCCGAACCGGATGCCGAGCCTTTGGAAACATTGGAACTTGAGCAGGAAACCGTTGCGCCATCTGTTGCCCCCACTGTGATAGTCAGCGAGCCTGAGCCTGAGCCTGAGCCTGAGCCTGAGCCTGAGCCTGAGCCTGAGCCT
>JBMYXS010000026.1:0-43903 GCA_049608645.1 Pikeienuella sp.
GGCAGTAAGCCGCCGCAAGATGTTTTCATGCGAAGTGGATTACTTCAGGTACATCTTATCAAGCGGCGTAGATGTGCCCCAAATGCCGAGCGGTGGATTGCCGACCTTCGAAGAATAAACCGTGTGGTAAGGCAGGGTATTGGTGTACACCAATGGCACCTCGTCATTCACGATTTTCTGGAATTCCGAGTAAAGCGCCGTACGCTTCGCAGGGTCACGCTCAACCGCAGCGGCAGCCAACAGCTCATCAACACGTGCGTTGGAATAGCCTTGCGTGTTTGACCAAACGCCCTTGGCGATATTGTCGGTCAAATAGGTGCGGTGAACACCGATCACAGGGTCACCCCAGTTGAACACAGTGTCCCAGCTCAGGTCGAAATCCATCGTACCCATGCGCTTCGCCCAAGTTGGGAAGTCGGCGGACGCGCGAACAGTCACGTCGATACCAACTTTTTTCAGAGCAGCTTTAACGTATTCGACCTGCGGTTTCACACCGGGCCAGCCAAAGTCGATGGTCACCCCAAAGCGCGTGCCGTCGTCTTTCTTGGCAAAGCCAGCCTCGTCCAACAGTGCATTGGCCTTGTCGAGATCAACGTCATAGGGATTTACGTCGCTCTCATAATACGGGCTGTCAGGGTGAATACCCGTATTGGCTTCCGACGCGGTACCCTGCATCAACGCATTCATAATGAACTTGCGGTCAACGGCATAGGCAATCGCTTGACGCACACGCTTGTCAGCCAGTGGGCCTTTCGTCGTGTTGATTGCCAACCAGTCGAGCGGACCAATCGCGCCGTAACCTTTTGGCGTGACTGTCAGGTGATCAACCTTCTTCAGGCGGTTGATGATGCGGGGCAGCGATTCAAATGCTGCAAAATCCAACTCACCATTCTCAAGCGCAATCGCACGCGCAGCAGGGTCAGTGATGATGCGCATTACGATCTTGTCGAGGTATGGGCGACCATCGATGAAGAAATCGTCAAAACGCTCCAGGATGACATGCTCACCACTGACAAATTCAGTCAGCTTGAACGGGCCGGAGCCAACAACGTCAGCGTTGTTGCGCGGGTGGGCTTTTGGATCCTGACCATCGCCATAGATGTGCTCTGGAATAATCGCCATCAGCTGGCCGGACATTGCCAGCATCAAAGCTGGATGTGGGCGGCTGAGGTTCAGAACAGCGGTGTGATCATCCGGCGTGTCGACCGATTCAACCGGCGCGAACATGGATTTGAAGGGGTGTTTTTCCTGAATAACCTTGAGCGAGAAAGCCACATCGCTGGAGGTGATCGGGTGTCCGTCGTGGAATTTGGCGTTTTTCACCAGATTCAGCGTGACCTTCAGGCCATCTTCTGAGACTTCCCAGCTTTCCGCCAAATAGGGCTGCGGCGTCCAGTCATCGTCATAACGCAGCGGCGAGGCGAACAACTGCGCACCGGGAAATCCGGTAACAATGCCCGACTGTACAGCAGGGTTAAGGTTACGAGGGTTAGAGCCCAAAACGGTCAGCAGCGTGCCGCCTTTTTTTGGCTCATCCGCCGCAATCGCGCCGGTGGCGATTGCAGATGCGAACGTTGTCGCCGCCACAAGGCCCTTGATGAAGTGTTTCACGTTTTTTTCCTCCCAGAATTGTTAACGCGTCTTCGACATTGACCATGAGCCTAGCGCAGGCACATTTCAACAAATAATGGAATTAATGAAACCTATTAACACATTTTGTGGGCCTTTTAGGACTCCGGCCTCTGCACCACGATCTTTTCAAATGCGTCGCTCTGTTTCAGCTCCAAACAACATTGCCACGTGGCGCGTACTGTCTTGGGCTGTCGCACATTCGCCAGTGTGACAATCCCGAACACCGGTGCCCGGTCTTCGCTGCTGATCGGCACCGCATGATAGGGCGCGCCATCTCCGACATTCTCCGGCGGGCAAATATTGAGAATCGTAAACCCGACACCACTTGCAACAAGGCTTCGGCAAATCTCGGACGAACGACTGGTGTGAACGATTTTGGGGTACAGGCTTTTTTCGGCAAACAAGCGCCCAAAATAGTCACGCGTCATCGGCAGATCGAGCAGTATCATCGGCCGCTCCGCCAATTCATCCAACGTCACGCTTTCCTGCCACGATAGCGGGTCTTCGGTTGATAACAACGCATAGGGCGGGGCTTCGAAAAGCGGCTCAAACCGGAATTTGCTTTCGACGTCGGGGAGGTAGGTAAAGGCAAGGTCCGCCTCGCCGTTCTCCAGAAAATCTGTGACCTCCAGCATATCGCCTTCAAGAAACGTAACAGACACGCCGGGGATTTTCTCTGTCAGTGATTTAAGGATCGGTGGCAGGAAAGACGGCGCGGCAGTCGCATAACAGGCGATTCGAACCAAACCAGCCGCTGCGCCGCCGACAGATTGAATTTCCGATTCGAAATGGCGGGACTGGTCCATAAACCCGCGGATATGCTGTAGCGTTTCCAACCCCGCCGGCGTGGCCTTGATCCCCTTCGCCGGGGTTCGCACAAAAATGTCATAGTCGAGCGATTGCTCCAGCGCGTCGATGGCAGCCGTAATGGACGATTGGGAGATGTTCATTTCGGCAGCCGCCTTGGCAATCGACCCCAACCGCCCCGCGGCTTCTACATACCGGAGTTGTTTGATCGTAAAGTTCAGCATTTTCCATTCCCCCAGAAATCCGAGTTTATTAGACAGCTAAATCTATTTTGCTGAATATAAAAAGGGGCCTACCGTTTTGGGAACGCATCAACCCGCGAAAGATCGACCTCTATGACCCAGACAACCATCTATTCTGCCAAGAAGATTTTGACGATGAACCCCAATCAGCCGGAGGTGACACACGTCGCGGTGCGGGAGGGGCGCATTCTGGGGGCCGGGTCGCTGAACGATCTGGCGTGCTGGGGGGAATATGATCTGGATGAACGCTTTGCTGACAAGATCCTCACCCCCGGATTTGTTGAGGGTCACGCCCACACGATGGAGGGCACTCTGTGGCGGAATGTCTATGTTGGCTGGTTTGACCGTTCTGACCCCGACGGCAAAACCTGGTCTGGTCTGAAGTCACTGGAAGCAGTGCAGGAGCGTTTGCGCGAAGCCGAATTGAAACTGACCGACCCCGACGCGCCCTTGTCTGGCTGGTCACTCGACCCGATCTACATGAACAACGAACGGCTAACCCGCGAAGACCTGGATGCGGTGTCATCCACACGGCCGATTGGCGTGCTGCACGCTTCTGGCCATATCATGAACGTGAATACCAAAGCGTTGGAACTTGCCGGCCTGATGCGCCCCGGTGTTAACCACCCCGGCATTCCCCTCGGCGATGATGGCCTGCCCAAGGGCGAACTATTCGGCCCGGACGCCATGACGCCGGTTGGCGCGTTTGTCGGGTTTGATCGCTCGATGACTGATTGCGACGAACAGGGCCTGCGCGATTACGCCAAACTCTGCGTGCGCTCCGGCGTGACCACCTGTACCGATCTGGCCGCGCGTTTGACCGATGACAGTGTGGCGATGATGCTTCGCGTTACGGGCGAAACCAACTTCCCGGCCTGCATTGTGCCGCTCAAGGTCTTCTTTGGCCTGTCGGCAGAAGACATCATCGCCTTCGTGCTCGATATCAGAGAGAAATCGACCGAAAGATTGCGCCTTGGCCGGATCAAGGCGGTTGCCGATGGCTCGATTCAGGGATTCTCGGCACGCATGCGGTGGCCCGGCTATCACAACGGTGCCCCAAACGGGCTTTGGTACACCGCGCCGGAGCAGATGGCCGACCTTTACCATCGCGCATTGTCCGAGGGCATTCAGGTGCACACCCACACCAATGGCGATCAGGCCACGCAAATGGCGTTGGAGGTTTTGGAAACCGCCCTCAAGGCACATCCAAGCCCGGATCACCGCTTCACATTGCAACACTGCCAGCTGGCCGACGCCGCGCAGTTCCGCAAGATGAAGGCGCTGGATATGTGTGTGAACCTGTTTGCCAATCACCACTTCTATTGGGGTGATGAGCATTATCGCCTGACAGTTGGCCCGGAGCGCGCAGAGCGGATGAACGCCTGCCGCACGGCGTTGGACACAGGCGTACCGATGGCCATTCATTCCGATGCGCCGATCACGCCACTCGGCCCCTTGTTCACCGCATGGTGTGCCGTGAACCGCATTACGGCATCAGGCCGTGTGCAGGGCGAAGGCGAAAAGATTGGTGTCGATGATGCCCTGCGCGCCATTACGCTTGGCGCTGCTTATACCCTGCATATGGATGGGGAGGTTGGCTCAATCGAAGTCGGCAAAAAGGCCGACTTTGCCGTGCTGGAAGAAGATCCAACAGCCGTGGCACCGGACGCGCTCAAAGACATTCCTGTCTGGGGTACGGTTCAGGGCGGGCGCGTGTTTGCAGCGGCTGATCTATGAGTGCACCGGAAGCGGTAACGCCGGTCCTGACGATCGGCGGCTACCTCGGGTCAGGCAAAACCACGCTGGTGAACCACCTGCTGCGCAATGCCAATGGGCGGCGGCTGGCTGTTCTGGTGAACGAGTTTGGTGATCTGCCGATTGACGAAGACCTGATCGAAGCAACGAGTGATGAGCTTATCTCCATCGCCGGGGGGTGCATCTGCTGCTCGTTCGGGGATGACCTGATGGGCGCATTGCAAGACATGCGCCAGCTTTCGCCACCGCCAGACCATATAATCATCGAAAGCTCCGGCGTGGCCATTCCCGGTGCGATTGTCGCGACCATGTCGCTGTTGTCCGGGTTCCGCTCTGACGGGATCGCCGTGGTGATCGATGCGGAAACCGTGCGAAAACACGCCCAAAATGACTATATCGGCGACACCATCATGCGGCAGTTGTCCGATGCGGAGTTCATCGTCGTCAACAAGCTGGACCTTGTCAGCGCGGACACCGCCACCGCTTTGACCGAATGGCTGGGCGAGGTCGCCCCGAACGCCATTCAAACCCCGTCACAATTTGGGCAGGTTCTGCCGGAGGCGATCCTGGGTGTCGTCGCCGCCCCAGGCAAAGGGGCAAAGGCACAACATTCCGACAAGTTGTTTGAAAGCTGCGTCCTGTCCATGACGGCCCCCACCGATGCCACGGCACTGGCGGAGAAACTGGCAACAGGTGATTTGGGCGTGATCCGCGCCAAAGGCTATCTTCATGGCTCAGACGGGGCACTGTGGTTGATCCAGACCGTTGGAAAACGGTGGGAGGCCCATCCGGTTGATGATCAGCACAATACGGGCATTGTCTGCCTTGGCTTTCGCGGTCAGATAGATGTCGAAGCCATCGCCCGCTTACCCGAAAAGACCAGCATCAACTGACTGCCCTTGCCTCCGGCACTGGTCAAGAACGTGACAAAGAACCGAAACAGGGGCGATAGGCCAATCGTTTCGCCATATTGCGCGGGCATGTGGCGAAACATCGTAACGCGGGGCTGACAGCCAGCGCGCCTAAAAGTCGTTCTGACGAATGTTCAGCAATATATGGGACAGGGTGTGCAGAAACTCATCCCGTTGCGCCGTGCTCAACCCCACAAAAAGGGCCTCCTCCGCGTCACTCATATGTGGCCAGACCTCGCGATAAGCGGCAAGGCCATCAGGCGTTAAATGTATGACCCTGACGCGGCTGTCTGTTTCGCTGACATGACGGGCGATCAAGCCATCCTGTTCCATCTGATCCAGCGTTCGGCTCATGGTGGATTGCTCAGCCACTGCCACCACCGTCAATTCATTCACCGTACGCGGCCCCATCGCCGCAAGCGCCGCCAGAACACGCATCTTGGGAATGGTCAGGCCCATGCCCGTAACTGCATCCTGAAGTGTCTGGTTATATCGCCGTGCGATGCGGTTGATCAGATAGGGCGCAAACCGCGAAAGACCCTGCCCTTCATGTGGGGCAGGGTCGTGCAAGACAGTGCCTTGCAAAGCTGTGTATGGGGCCTGTTCATCCGTCACACTGCCCATCTCCATCACCTGCTTCCACCGATCAACTTTCCAGTGCGCAAGTCTGAAGTGCCAGCGTCACTGGCTCAATGTGACAAAAGCGAGTGGATCAGGCGCTGATGTGGGCCGTGGCCTCAATTTCGAGCAGGGCTTCATCTTCGACAAGGCCCGCGACCACAAGCATCGACATTGCCGGAAAATGGCGCCCCAGAACCCGGCGATAAACTTCACCGACTTCGCGTTGACGCGCCAGGTATTCCTTTTTGTCGATAACAAACCAGGTCAGCCGGGTGATGTCTTCAATCTCACCGCCAGCGGCCTTCACCACATCAACGATATTGCGCAGCGCCTGTTCCATCTGGCCGATGAAATCATGCGTTTCAAATGTCTGCGCAGCCGTCCAACCGATCTGACCGCCCACATAGAGAGTGCCATCAGGTGTCAGCATACCGTTGGCATAGCCTTTTGCGGGTGCCCACCCTTCGGGCTGAATTACTTTATTTGTCATTTGATGCTCCCACTATTGCGGTCAGGGGTCAGTGCCAATGCGTTTATTCGTTCGCTTCTGGTGGCAGGAAATCCACATCGTGTTCGGCGGACACTCTTACGACCTGTTCCACATCCGTCATTTCATGCAGTTCTTCAAACAGGTCTTTCAACTTGCCCATCGGCGAAACCCAGAACAGCGCCCGGCATGGTTTATCCGATTTGTTGAAATACCCATGCGGAATACCGCGTGGCATTCGCACCACATCACCGGGATAGGCCTTGCTCCACACCCCATCCAGTTTCAGGTCCAGTTCACCTTCCTGCACCAGAATGAACTCATCCTGTGTCGGGTGGATGTGAACGGGAACGAAATCACCGGGGTTAGAGTTGGTTTCAAACGCAAAGGTCGACTCGGTAACCGCCTTGGGAAAATATGTCTGCCCAAGAATGTTCCACGTTGTCTCTTTGTATCCGACACCGTTTTTTGTGATGCCTTTTTCAAGATCGCTCATTTGTCGTCTCCCTTATTGCTAAGCCCTATTGGCCCAATGTCTGCCGCGCGATGATCACACGCTGTACGTCGGATGCGCCTTCGTAAATGCGCAGGGCACGGATTTCGCGGTACAGTTTCTCAACTGTTTGCCCCGATTTGACACCATCGCCGCCATGCATCTGCACAGCGCGATCAATGACCTTTTGTGCCTGATCGGTGGAGAACAGCTTGGCCATCGCCGCTTCACGCGTAACACGCGGCGCGCCGCTGTCTTTGGTCCATGCAGCCCGGTAAATCAGCAACGCGCTGGCGTCGATGTCTACGGCCATATCAGCGATATGCCCCTGAACCATCTGCAAATCAAACAAGGGGGAACCTTGCACGTGGCGCGTGGTGACCCGCGTCAGGGCTTCGTCCAGCGCCCGGCGCGCAAACCCGAGGGCCGCCGCCGCGACGGTGGAGCGGAACACATCCAGCACCGCCATGGCGATTTTGAAGCCTGACCCGCTGTCGCCCAACAAGGCTGACGCAGGTACGCGGCAGGCGGTAAACCGCAAGGTGGCCAACGGGTGCGGTGCGATGGTTTCAAGCCGCTCAACCACTTCAAAACCGGGCGTATCAGCGGGCACAATAAACGCTGACAAGCCACGCGCACCCGGGCCTTCACCCGTGCGGGCAAAAACCGTGTAGACATCTGCGATGCCGCCGTTGCTGATCCACGTTTTCTCGCCATTCAGGATATAGCTATCGCCATCCAAGGTGGCCGTCATGGTGGAGTTCGCAACATCCGAACCTGATTGCGGTTCAGTCAATGCAAAGGCTGAAATGGCGGTGCCACTGCGAATTTTCGGGAGCCATTCAGCCTGCTGCGCCTTGTTGCCAAACAACGAGATAGCGCCCGTGCCAAGGCCCTGCATCGCAAAGGCGAAATCGGCCAGACCATCATGGCGTGCCAGTGTCTCGCGGATCAGACACAGCGACCGCACATCCAAGGTGCCGTCCCCCGCAGGGTCAACCGCCGCATGTTGCAGCCATCCCCCGTTACCCAGCGCACCAACCAATGCACGGCAGGCGCCGTCGGTGTCGCTGTGGTCGATGCTCGCCAGATGCTCCGCCGCCCACGCATCCAAAGATGCCGCAAGTTCGCGGTGACGATCTTCAAAGAACGGCCACGTAAGGAAAGATTTATCAGACATCAGTTGCCCTCAAACACAGGTTTTTCCTTCGCAACAAAGGCATTATAGGCCCGCTCAAAATCAGCGGTCTGCATGCAGATTGCCTGCGCCTGTGCCTCTGCCTCAATGGCCTGTTCAATCGACATGGACCATTCCTGCGCCAGCATCGTTTTGGTGATCATGTTGCCAAAGGTCGGCCCCGACGCGATGCGGGTTGCCAGTTTGGTGGCTTCGCCAAGCAGATCATCGCCAGAAACGAGTTTGTTGTGAAAGCCCCATGCGTGCCCTTCGTCAGCCGTCATCGCCCGCCCGGTGTACAGGAGGTCAGCCGCCCGGCCCTGCCCGATGATGCGCGGCAGAATTGCACAGGCCCCCATATCGCACCCCGCAAGGCCAACACGGGTGAACAGAAAGGCCACCTTCGCCTCTGGTGTCGCAACACGCAGGTCAGAGGCCATCGCGATAATCGCCCCGGCACCCACACAGACCCCATCAATCGCCGCAATGATCGGCTTGCCGCAGTTCACCATCGCCTTGACCAGATCGCCGGTCATGCGGGTAAAGGCCAACAGCTCTTTCATCGACATTCTGGTCAACGGGCCGATGATATCGTGCACATCACCGCCTGAGGAAAAATTGCCACCGTTGGAGGCGAAAACAACCGCGTTCACATCATCCGCATAATGCAGATCGCGGAACCAATCGCGCAATTCAGCATAGCTGTCGAAGGTCAGCGGGTTTTTGCGGTCCGGGCGGTCCAACGCGATGGTGGCAATGCCGTCTGTGATCTCGCATTTGAAGTGCTCTACATCTGTGCGCATGGGTTACGCCCTTTCTTCAACAATACTGGTTTCAAGCTGGTCAAGCCGCATGCCCATTTGGCGGGCTTCTTCGGGTGACAGGTCGCGCAACATTTCATCAATCCATGTTTCATGCGCTTTGGCCTGTCGTTCAAATTCTTCGCGGCCGCGATTGGTCAGCCGCACAACGGTCGCACGACGATCACCGGGCACCGGCACCCGGATCAGAAAGCCATCTTCGGACAGTCGGTCTACAATGCCGGTCACATTGCCGTTTGACACCCGCAAAACATCTGACAGCTGGCTCATTTTCAGGCCATCCGCGAACCGGGACAATGCTGACATTACATCAAACCGCGGTAGCGTGGTTCCAAATTCACGGCGCAGGTTTTCACGCACCGCTGCTTCGATCATGTGGCTGGTTTTCAAGAACCGCAACCACAGCCGAAGACGCTCCTTCGAGGGGGTATCAGGCTCATGCTGGACTGCAACCTGCATCATATCTCTCCCCCCGAGAGGCTAAGCGCATGACCATTGACCGAGCGCGCCGCATCCGTGCAAAGCCAAAGGGCCGTTGCCGCAACTTCATCCACCTGAATGAGCCGCCGTTGTGGGTTGCCTTTGGTCAGTGATTTCACAGCGTCTTCAGCGCTCATCCCCGTTTTGGAGACAATATTGTCGACAGAACGCTCCAACAGGGGTGTTTCGATAAAACCGGGGCAAATTGCGTTTACCGTGATCCCCGCTGATGCGAGTTCCAGCGACAGCGCGCGCGTCAGCCCCAGAACACCATGCTTTGCCGCGCAATACCCCGCGACATAGGGGTACCCTTTTAGGCTCGCGGTTGAGGCAATGGCGATCATGCGGCCCGTTTTCGCCGCTTTCATGTCAGGCAAAGCCGCCTGCCAGACATTAAAAACCCCGGTCAGGTTTACATCTGTCATTGCGGTCAGGTCTGCTGCGGTCATCTTTGCAAAGGGCACCGAATGGGCTGCGCCGGCATTGGCGATGACAACCGTCACCGGCCCCCGCTCGCCCCGCGCCGTCTCGAACGCTGCCTTCACGGAAACATCGTCAGTGACATCACACACCTGGTAAGGCAGGTCCTGTGCCTTCAGGGTTTCTTCGGTACGCCCCAGGATTGTGACCTTGTAACCAGCATCGGCAAACTGGCGCGCCGTTTCCGCGCCAACCCCCGTGCCACCGCCAGAGATTACCACATGTGCGTCGGTCATACCTTGCCCGCCATTTCCGCATCACGATCAGCGTTGCGCCATGCCTGATCACGACCCGCCTCATAGGGCAGGGGCCAGTTTTCCTGACGATCACCAAGGCCCGTTGCCGCATGTAATGTCCAATAGGGGTCGGCCAGATGGGGCCGCGCGAGACAAACCAGGTCAGCACGCCCCGCCATCAGGATGGAGTTGACGTGATCAGCCTCAAAGATATTGCCGACCGCCATTGTCTTGATACCTGCCCCGTTGCGAATCCGGTCCGAGAACGGCGTCTGGAACATACGCCCATAAACAGGCTGCGCGTCGGTAGAGGTCTGCCCCGCTGATACGTCGATGATGTCTGCGCCGGCGGCCTCAAACATCTGTGCAATCAGAACGGCTTCATCAGGGGTCACCCCGTCATCGCCGGCCCAGTCATTGGCAGATATACGTACCGACATCGGCTTGTTCGCAGGCCATGCCGCACGCATCGCTGCAAAAACTTCGAGGGGATAGCGCATGCGGTTTTCAAGGCTGCCGCCATATTCATCATCCCGCACATTCGATAGCGGCGAGATGAATGAGGAAATCAGGTACCCGTGCGCAGCATGCAGCTCGATCATGTCAAAACCAGCGCGCGCCGCCATTTCAGTGGACGCGACAAAATCGGCCTTTACGGTATCCATATCCGCGCGGTCCATCGCCTTTGGCGTGTCATTGCCATCAGACCACGCGATTGCAGATGCGGAAAGCAGCGGCCAGTTTCCAGCGGTTAAGGGCTGGTCCATCCCTTCCCACCCCACACGGGTGGACCCTTTGCGACCTGCATGGCCAATCTGGCAGCAGGTTTTTGCCTCAGTTTCACCATGTACGAATGCGTTCAACCGCGCCCATGCCTCCTGATGCTCCGGCGCGTAGAGACCAGGGCAACCGGGGGTGATCCGGCCATCGGCGGACACGCAGGTCATTTCTGTATATACAAGACCCGCGCCACCTTTGGCCCGCTCTCCATAGTGGATGAGGTGCCAATCGGTCGGCGCACCATCCACCGCTTTGTACTGCGCCATGGGCGAGACAACGATGCGGTTTTTCAGATGCATATCGCGCAACTGGAACGGCGCAAACATTGGTGCCCGAACCGGGTCAGTGACCGGGCCACCAGCCTGCTCCATGAACCATTTTTCCGCCGATTCCAGCCAGGCTGCATCCCGCTCTCGCAGGTTTTCATGGCTGATACGCTGTGACCGGGTCAGCATGGAATAATTCAGCTGTACCGGGTCGAGATGCAGGTAACGCTCCACATCCTCAAACCACTCAACGGAATTTCGCGCCGCTGATTGCAGGCGAAGAACCTCCAGGCGACGTTTTTCCTGATAGTTTGCAAACGCATCCTCCAGCGTGGGTTGCGACGCGATATCATCGGCCAGTGCGATGGCACTTTCCAACGCAAGTTTTGTTCCCGAACCGATGGAGAAATGCGCGGTGGCAGAGGCATCACCGAGCAGAACCACATTCTTGTGGCTCCATTTTTCGCAGAGAACGCGCGGGAATCTGATCCAGGCCGAACCACGGATATGATTGGCGTTTGTCATCAGGGCGTGGCCGTCCAGGTGATCTTTGAAAATCTCCTCGCACACCGCGATGGTCCCTGCCTGATCCATCTCGCCAAAGCCATACGCATCAAAGGTTGCCTGACTGCATTCAACGATGAAAGTCGCGGTTTCATCATCAAACTGATAAGCGTGAACCCAGATCCAGCCCTTATCTGTTTTTTCAAAAATAAAGGTGAACGCATCCTCAAATTTCTGATGCGTTCCAAGCCAGACAAACTGGCAAAGGCGGGTGTCGATATTCGGCTGGAACGTATCCTGAAATTCCAGACGGGTTTTGGAATTGAGGCCATCACTGGCCACGACCACATCAAAATCATCCATATAGTCGGATGCTGCGCCCACTTCGGATTCGAACCGCAACTCGACGCCCAACTCACGGGCACGCTTTTGCAGGATCAACAACAGCGTTTTTCGGCCAATACCGCAGAACCCGTGCCCACTGGAGACAAGTTTCTGACCCTGATGATGAAGCGCAATATCATCCCAATAGGCGAAATGGGAACGAATTTCAGCCGCGCTTACAGGGTCGTTCCGCTCCAGATTATCAAGCGTCTCATCAGACAGCACCACACCCCAACCAAAGGTATCGTCCGGCTTGTTACGCTCAAAAACGACAACCTCTGCATCGGGTGAACGAAGCTTGGTTGAGATTGCGAAATAGAGGCCCGCTGGCCCCCCACCGAGACATGCATAACGCATTTGAACGCCCTCCTAGGTCGCTGAACTGGGGGAAAGCTAAGCTGGATGCATAAACATTTCAAGCAAAAACCTTTTATACTTAAAGTTATAGCAACTCAGGATCAGAGGATGATTTACATGCATTTGCATATATGTAAGATAACTTAACCCGTCACACACACGCCTTGCCCTTGGGCACCCATCATCGAAGGACATACCCATGGCTGAACGCTCTTTCGCTAAAGATGTTCTGAAACTGCACAAAGGCGCGGGCGAGACGTTCGACGGCGAAGGCATCCTTGCGATCACAAAGGCGCTGCTCGAAAATGGGGTCGGCTATGTTGGGGGGTATCAGGGATCCCCCATTTCACACCTTATGGACGTGCTGTCCGACGCACAGGACATCTTGGGGGATCTTGGCGTTCATTTCGAAGCGTCCGCCTCTGAAGCAACAGCGACCGCGATGCTTGCCGCGTCTGTGCACTATCCCATCCGGGGTGCCGTAACCTTTAAGTCGGTCGTCGGGGCCAATGTGGCGTCTGATGCCCTGTCGAACCTTGCATCCGGCGGCGTCACGGGGGGCGCGCTGATCATTGTCGGCGAAGATTACGGCGAAGGATCCTCCATCATGCAGGAGCGCTCTTACGCATTCGCCATGAAATCTCAGGTCTGGATGCTGGATCCGCGCCCTAACCTGCCTTCAATCGTAAAGGCCGTGGGCGATGGGTTTGAGCTTTCCGAAGCCTCCAACACCCCTGTCATGCTACAGGTCGGCATCCGCACCTGTCACGTGCATGGGCACTTTACAGCGTCAGACAACAAGCGCCCCACAACGACCGTGACCGATGCGCTTGAAGCCCCCAAGCGCGACCTTACCCGCATCGTTTTGCCCCCTGCCAGTTATGTGCACGAAGCCGAAAAGATCAGCAAACGCCTCCCCGCCGCCAAGAATTTCATTCTAGAGCAGCAGATCAACGAACGGTTCGGAAACAAGGCCGGAACCATTGGCATCATCCTCACCGGTGGCACCTATAACACTGTCATACGTGCGCTGAACCGCGTCGGACTTGCCGATATCTATGGTGAAACCGACATTGATATGCTGGTGCTCAACTGTGTCTATCCGCTGGTCGACAGTCAGGTTCTGGAATTCTGCGAAGGCAAGGACGCCGTGCTGATCGTGGAGGAGGGGCAACCCAACTACATCGAACAACAAATCGGGCACATGCTTTATCAGGCGGGCCGCGCCGTCAAACTCGAAGGCAAAGGCGTGCTGCCGATGGGCGGCGAATACACCGGGCAGGTCGTGGTTGATGGAATCGGGGCGTTTTTGTCAGCCCATGCGCCAGAACTTTTGCCCGTCGCCAAGGTCGCCACGAATGAAGACCAATTTGAAATTCCTGACCTCTCCAACACCTTGCCACCACGCCCGCCGGGGTTCTGCACGGGGTGCCCGGAGCGCCCCATTTTTGCCGCGACGAAATTGGTGGAAGAAGAACTTGGCAACCACCTCATTACATCTGACATCGGGTGTAATCTGTTTTCGATCATGCCGCCGTTTGATATCGGGGCAACAACAATGGGTTACGGCCTTGGGCCTGCGTCGGCTTCGGCTTTCCACAATGAAGACAAGAACGGTCGCCGCTCTATCTCGTTCCTTGGCGATGGCGGTTTTTGGCACAATGGTCTGACATCATCCATCGGCAACGCGGTTTTCAACAAATCCGACAATGTCATCGTCATCGTGGACAACTATTACGCAGCCGCCACCGGTGGGCAGGATATCCTGTCTTCACGGGCGGAAAACAAATCCAAACTGACGCAAAACTCCATTGCCGGAGCCGTCAAAGGCATGGGCGTCAAATGGGTGCGCGAGATTGATCGCACATATGACGTCACCAAAATGCGCGACACCCTGAAAGAGGCCCTGACGACCGAGGTGGAAGGGCCAAAAGTCATCATCGCTTCGTCCGAATGTATGCTGAACAAACAACGCCGCGAAAAGCCCAAGGTCGCCAAAGCTGTCAAGGACGGCAAGCGCGTTGTCCGCCCCCGTTTCGGTGTGGATGAAGACATTTGCACCGGCGACCACGCCTGTATGCGTTTATCCGGCTGCCCGTCTCTTTCGATCAAGGACACGGGCGACCCCCTGCGCGATGACCCCGTTGCCGCGATCGACCAAAGCTGCGTTGGCTGTGGCAACTGCGGCGAAGTCGCGGATGCCGCCGTGCTGTGCCCTTCGTTTTACGAAGCCCAGATCGTCAGCAACCCCAGCAAGGCCGAAACCCGCCGCGCCACCCGCACACAGCGCGTGATCTCCTGGTTGCAATCACGCCGCGAAGCCAAACGCATTGCGTTGCATTGAGAGTGGTGCAGAGACAATGACCCTTGAAACCAAACCGATAATCGCCCGCCGCTCGCCGGGCCCCGATGGCGAAACCATCATCACCCTTGCTGCCCTTGCGGTTGGCGGTCAGGGCGGCGGCGTGCTGACGAACTGGGTCGTCGCAGTCGCAGAGGCAAATGGCTATCGCGCGCAATCAACATCCGTGGCGGGCGTTGCCCAGCGCACGGGCGCAACAATCTATTATGTAGAAATGTGCAAAGACGCAGGCCGCATGCCTGTTTTTGCGCTGTCACCCTCTATCGGGGATGTGGACATCCTGATCGCATCTGAGTTGATGGAGGGTGGGCGTGCCATAACCCGTGGGTTCGTCACACCGGGCCGAACCACGATGATCACATCCACCCATCGCATCGCCGCCGTGGCGGAAAAGGTCGCCCCCGGCGATGGCCGCGCCAACAGTGGCGAAGTGTTGGACGCCATGAAAATCGCGGCAGATCACCTGATCGCCTTTGATATGGAAACCATCGCCGCACAAGCGGGCACGATGATATCTTCTTCCCTGCTCGGGGCATTGGCAGGCTCCGGCGCTTTGCCGTTCCCGCGCGAAAGCTATGAAGATGTGATCCGCAAGACAGGGCGCGGGGTGGATGCCACCCTTCGCGCGTTCAATGAAGCATATGACATTGCGCGCGGCACCAAAACCGCGCCTGTCTTTGAATTACCGACAGAGGCACCGTCCCCGAAGCTCAGCGTGCCAGCGGCCCTCAAACCCAAGTGGGATGCCCTTGAGGCACGCGTCAGCGCACTCCCCCAAGAGGCGCAAGAGATGGCCACACTCGGCCTCCGCAAGACCGTTGACTATCAGGACGTGGAGTATGGTGCCGATTACCTCGATATGGTGGAGACGGTCTGCGCCCGCGACGTTGCCCCATTTGAGATGACCATAAACGCCGCCAAATATTGCGCGCGCGCGTTGTGTTACGATGATCTATTGCGTGTTGCTGACATCAAGACGCGTTCGTCACGGATGCAACGGGTCAAGGATGAAGTGGCGGCAGGTGATGATCAGGTGCTCATGGTCACCGAATATTTCCATCCACGGTTTGAGGAACTGACCACAACTATGCCGCGCCGCCTTGGCAAATGGATGCGCAATCGCAAGGGGCTGGAGGCGTTCTATACCAAACATTTCGACAAGGGTCGCCGTATCCGCACCGACAGCTTGCGCGGGTTTCTCATGCTGTGGATCGTTTCGTCCCTGCGCCCACGCCGGCGCGCATTGCTGCGGCATGAAACCGAAATGGCGCACGTCGAGGCATGGTTCGCAACAGTGCTGAAGGTCGCAGAAAAGGATCGCGCACTGGCGAGCGAAATGCTCGCCCATTATCGGTTGATCAAAGGGTATTCAGACACGCACGCGCGCGGCCTGTCCAAATTCGCGAAGGTCATGGGCGCGTTGTCGCTGCTTGAAGGGCGCAGCGATGCTGCCGACTGGATGCGCCGCCTGCGGACCGCCGCGCTTAACGATGAAAACGGCGAGCAGCTAGATGGTGCCTTGGAAACCATAAAAAGTTTCGCCTAGCCAACCTGGCATCCGCCGTTGCCAGAAAATGCCAAGGCTTCGCACCTTGGCATACTCGTTCTACGCAGCCGTTACCCTGCTGCCAAATTCAGATCAGGCAAATACAGACGCTGGCACTGGAAAGCCGTTTCTGCCCGGAAACTCATCCGTTGCCTTGCGCGCGTTCGGCATTTTCAGCCAAAGGCGCAGCATTTTCCGGCGCTTTTCCTCCTCGGTGTGATCTTCAAAATCCGTGCGGGAATGCAGAACGGCATAATTGTTGGCAAATTGCAGGTCACCCGGCTCCAGCATCATGTCGATGCGCAGCTCTTCCCGGTGCATGATCTCGTCGAACAGGTCGAGCGCCTCAACCTCCACCGACGAAAGCGGGTGTTCCATAACCTCGTGGCCAAGCTCAATGTATTGACGCAAGTAGCGACAGCTCAGCTTGCCCCCATGATAGTTAAACAGGGACGACAAGGCAGGTTTGTCAGCCCCAAGGTGGGCATAGAAAAACTGCTTGTAGAACAGACCGAGATGTTCGGGGTGATGCTCCAGAATTTCGTTGTAAATACTGGCGACACTTACAAGGCTGCTTAACCCGCCTGTCTTGGCTTTGCGCAGGCACAACAGCCCCACAACATCAGATGGGTCGGTATGGTAAGGCAGGTATAGATTGGTCTGGTAAACGCGGGAGTTTTTATCGTTCGGGTCCGCAACATTCATCACGGTGCCGAGCAAATCACCCTTTGGATTCTGCCCCACCGGTTCACCAAGGTGCAGGCCAATCGCATAGTAAATCAGCTCAATCTGCGCATCGGAATATCGCTCAACCGGAAGGCCGCGCAGCAACAGGAACCCACGCCCGTTTTCCAACTCCTCCGTGATTTCCGCAAAGCGAGCGGCAAGGCTCGGCAATGGAAAATCCGCCTTGGACAACTTTGGGAACCGAATGCCATTGCTTTCCGCGCGGGCAACGGCGGCGTCGATATCTGCGATATTTTCTGCCGTAAGCTGGCAGATCCATGATGTATCATTGTCAAAATCACGTGCCACCCATGCGGCTGGCCCCGTGATCTTTGTTTTCAAAATTGCACCCATCAGATGATCTCCTCCACCGAAGTTAAATGCCAACACGCATCAGGGCGTGATCAAAGCGCAAGCGACCCCACGCTGCCGCCACCGCAAACATAGAGGGTTTGCCCCGTGACGAACCCATTTTCCGGGTCGCAAAAATACAGAAACGCGTTGGATATGTCGCGTACGGTACCAAGGCGCCCCACAGGGATACGTTTGGCAAGTTCGGCCTCTCGTTCGCTGCCCTTTGGGATGATATCCCAGAAATTATCGGTCTGCACCGGACCGGGTGAAACCACGTTCACCGTGATGCCGTGCGGTGCCAGTTCCAACGCCCAGGTGCGCGCCATTCCGATAATTCCTGCTTTGGTCGCGGAATAGGCTGTGCGTGTCGGTACACCCAATGCAGCACGGGAGCCATTGAACATTACGCGGCCAAACTGACGTGCCTTCATCGCGGGCAGGCACGCTTGCAACAGTATGAGCGGCGCGCCGAGATGCATTTGCGCCAGCCCCACCACATCGGCCGCGCTGGCATCCTCCACCAGATTGGGCCAGATGATCCCGGCGTTATGAACCAGGTGGGTAATGTCGTGTTTTGCGGCAATTTCCGCCGCCGCTTCTTCTGTCGCCGTGGCATCCAGCAGATCAACTTCAACATGGTGCAGGTGATCATCGGACCATTCGGGCGCACGCCGAGAGAGCGACACCACATCATAGCCTTTGGCGATCAGTCGCTGACCGAGATCCGCACCAATACCCTTGCTGCCGCCCGTGATCAGTGCTGTATATTTGCTCATGTCGTCACCATTGCCAGAACGCGCAGCGGGCTGCCGGTGCCGCCCTTGATCTTCAGCGGTGGCGCGATCAACAGCGCGCCTGTGGCGGGCAGTTGGTCAAGGTTGCAAAGACACTGTAACCCAAATTTCCCCGCGCCATGCAGCAGGTAATGCGCCGGATAAGGCGGCACGTAATGCGCGCCCTGCCCCGCGTCGGTGCCCACAGTTTCGGTGCCAAACCCGCGGATATCACGTTTGAGCAACAACCTGATCGCATCGGGCGTCGGGCCGGGGGAATGGGGGCCATCTTCGGCCATGTTCAGATATTCAGCCCCACTACGTTTTGACCAGTCAGTGCGCATCAACACCCACGCATCAGCCGGGATTGTGCCATGCACCGCTTCCCAAGCTTCGATCAGATCCGGGGTCAGCTCAAAATCATCATCCAGCGCCGCACCTTCGGAACAGTCAATGACAACGACGGGGCCGACAAAGACGCTTGGGTCAATTTCATCGACCGCACCGTTCGGCACATCCTTGCCCGACACCCAATGAATAGGTGCATCAAAATGGGTACCCGTGTGTTCGTTCAGCGTCAGGTTATGCCACTTCCAGGCCGGGCCGCGATGGTCATAGGCGCTGACCTCTTCCATACGAAAACGGGCGCATTGGCCAAACTCCGGCGGCAGGATGATGACCGGAAAATCAGGGTCGAGCGTATGTGTCAGGTCAACAATGCGGGCGGTGCCGCCGGTCAGGGCTTCGGCTACGTTTGAGATCAGGTCGCTCATGCCCCGCCCCCTGTCATTTCACGTTCCAACAACAAGGCATCCGCCTGCCAGCGAGCATAGACATCGCGGGCAATGTCGCCGCAGGTGGCTTCTTCCAGGCCATCGACAAGCGCGCCGACAACTGTGCGCGCAATCGCGCTTGGCGTCACCTTGGGGGGTGGCAGCGGCTGAAACCACGGGTCGCCCTCGATCGGGCCGATGTAGACGTTCATCATCCGCATCCCGCTTGCCCGAAACTCCGCCCGCAGGGTCTGCGCAATGGACCGCGCCGCAGCTTGCGAGGCACCGAACGCACCATAAGCTGGGTCAGGCGAGAGCGCGCGGACCGACAGTATGTTCACAAACGCCGCCGCTGAATTGACACCATCCTGCGCCCGCGCCGCCATACCCGGCCCGAACCCCTGCGCAAGACGCATCAGGCCAATGGTATTCACCTCAAAGCTGTTGGTCGCGAAATTGGTATCGCTGCCCAAGATGCCACCGGGGCGCACATAGCTTGCCGTGTTGATCAGAATATCAACCTTGCCGCCAATTTCCGCCGCCAGTTTGGCAACCGAAGATACATCCGTCACATCCAGCGGCAGAAGGGAGACATCCGCCAGCCCCTCGAACGCGGCACGTTCGGGCCAGGCGCGCCATGCTTCCGGCTCCCCCAAGAACACATGCGTTGCGCCCGCCTTCAGCAACGCTTTCGTCAGGGCCAGGGCGGCTGGCGCACGGGCATCACTGATCAGCACGCGCCGGTGCCGTGGGTCGGAGGACATGGCGCGAAGAACCGGATCATCCTGCATCACATCACTTCCTTTCAGTGGCAAGGCGATCAACACCCCCTGCCCCGCTTTATCGAGTTTCAGTGCCATGCGCACAGCATCGCCGCGCCCAACCTCACCATGCAAATGGCAATTCACCGTTGGGCCAGCGGCCAGCTGTACCGCCCCCATGCGCCACGGCATACGTTCACGAAAATAGGGTTCCGGCGAAACACGAATGGTGGTTTCAGCCATCACCGTGCCATCGGGCGAGATATCCTGCCAACGCAGGTCACTGGACATACACGTGCGGCACGCATCACGTGGCGGGTATTGCACCGCCTGACATTCGGCGCAAACTTGCAACCCAAATCGCCCTTGCGCAGCCATGACGCCAAGGCCCAGCGCCGCACGGCTGCGCGCCATGGGCGGAAGCACGGGTACGAGCGTACGTTTTTGCGGGTCTTTCTTGGGTGGGCGCGTCAGGGGTGTTGTCATGGTGTTACCCCTTCAATGACTGCGGCGGCCGAACACAGCCCGCGATCATAATTGATCACGCCAAAACCGGAAACAGCGGCGCGTTTTGCGCCGTCAACCTGGGTTGGCCCTGCGGTTCCGGTAACCTGCCGAATGGCTTCGACCAGCCCCAGATACCCCCCGGCGGCACCCGCTTGCCCGACGGATAGTTGCCCACCCGATGTGTTATGCGGAAAATCACCGCTGATCGTCAGGTCGTGGCGGCGAACAAACTCCGGCCCTTCACCCTTGGCACAAAAGCCCAGATCCTCAAACTGCATCATGCAGATCACGGGGTAATCATCATAGGTTTCCAGCACGTCGATGTCTTCGGGGCCATGGCCGGCCATTGACCACAATTCATCAATATCCACCGCCCAACCGCCACGCAGCTGTATCGGGTCGTCAGGGAAGGCATTTGTGCGCTCTATCGTGGCACTGATCCGCGCAAACGGCAGGCCCTTGGCCACAGCCATATCTTCGCGCATCATCACAAATGCCTCAGACCCCGCGCAGGGCATTACACAATCGAACAGGCTGATCGGGTCAGAGATCATGCGCCCATCCATATATTGTTCAAGGCTCAGCGGCTTTTTCATAATGGCGTTGGGGTTGCGCAGGGCATTGGCCCGTTGCGCCACCGCGATACGGCCAAAATCTTCGCGGGTGGCACCGTATTGGTGCGCATAGGCATCCTGCAGCAACGCAAAGCTCGCGTTTGGCCCACCGAACCCATAAGGAAACGTCGCATCCATCGAAAACCGTGAAAACGCAGACAACAGGTTCCGAAAACTGTCGATGCGGTTGGTGTCGCCGGAAACGCAGGCAACCACATCCACATCACCACATTGCACCGCACGTGCGGCACGGCGCATGGCGGCAACTCCACTCGCCCCGCCCATGGGCACAGTGTCGAGCCAACGCGGAGAGATGCCCAGGTGTTGGGTCAAACCAACGGGCGTGTCGGGTGCGAGGGTGAAGCTGGACACCGACAACCCGTCGAGGTCCTGCGGCTTGATATCCACAATCTTCAATGCCTCACGCAGTGCACGGGCGATCCACCAATGGGCGGTTTCATTGGTATAGCGCACATAAGGCACTGACACAGGCGCTGTCAGTACGACACCATCATAGGGCATTCGCATCATGCTGCGCTCCGCTTTTTCAAGTGCCGCGTATCGACCGTTGCAGGATCATTCAAAAGGTCAGCGGCAAGTGTTTTCAACGTGGCACGTTGCAATTTCTGCGTGGCCGTCACGGGCAATCCATCGACAAAGGCAATAAACCCCGGTGCTTTGTAATAGGCCAGCTGGGTCAAGCACCATCTGGTAATCTCTTCGGCGAGCCCGGCGCTCGCGTCCCCTTCGGGCACGATACACGCAAACACTTCATCCCCCCGAATGGCATCGGGCACCGCCGCCACCGCGACGCTTTTGATAGCGGGGTGTTGTGCCAGCGCCGATTCAACCTCTACCGCCGCGATATTTTCGCCCGAACGGCGAATGACGTTCTTTTTCCGGTCCACAAAGTACATGGTGCCATCAGCGGCCCGGCGAACAATATCGCCCGTGTGAAACCACCCACCTTCCCAGGCTTCGTCTGTCGCCGCCTGATTTTTGAAGTATCCGGCGAAAAACCCTTTGCGCGGATTGTCACCTGCATGCCGCACCAGCAATTCGCCGTGGTCACAGTCATTGCCCGCATCATCGACCAGGCGTGCCTCAACCGTATCATCAGGCCAGCCAATACAGGATGTACCTACGTTTCGCGGTTCGCGGTTAGCGCAGATCGTACCGCCCGCGCCTGTTTCTGTCATCGCCCATGCTTCTGTCAGGGTGATCCCGAAACGCGCCTCAAAAGGGGCGTGCAATTCAGGGTCAATTCCTGCCCCAAAACCAAAACGCACGGAATGGCTCCGGTCATCTGCGCTGGGTTCGGTTCCCATCAACATCGAAGGCATCACACCCAGATAATGCAGGCAGGTCGCGCCGCTATCGCGCACATTGGCCCACCAACTGCGCGGGTGGAACCGATCAAGCGCGGTCAGGCACCCTCCCACGGCCACCATCGCCATAAAGGAAAACGCCATGGCGTTCATATGGAAGATCGGCAGCGGCGTGATCATCCGCTCCCCGTCAGTGTTCAATGCACAAACACCTGTGGCCGAGCTATACCAGCGCCCCGCCTCAGTGAAATATTCATTGGTCAGGATGCACCCCTTTGGCTGGCCCGTGGTGCCCGAGGTATAAAGCAAAGCGGCCTCCGCATTGCCTTCGCGCGCAGCGATGGCTTCGACCGTAGTGGCATGCGGCAAGGCCTCCCCCAGGCACACAACCTGCATCTGAACGCCAGCCTCTTGCGCAGCGCCGCGCAACTCTTCGGCCCGTTTGGCCAGCGACAACGCCAGCACGGGTTCGGCATGACCGATCATATAGGCCATCTCTGCCTTGCGCAGGTCAGGGTTCACCGGGACAACCGAAATGCCACGCGCGTTAAACGCCAGCCACCAGAGGAAATAACTGGGCCGATTTTCCAGCAGCAACATGACGCGTTGGCCACGGGTGTACCCGGCAGCGTCTATCTCCGCCGCGTACCCCTGCACAGTGTCCAACGCATCGGCGTAAGTCACTTCACCTGCGTCGATCCCATAAATGTCAGCCGTTTCAGGCAACACATTCAGGAACGGGCGTTCAGGCCAACGCGCCGCACTGGCAGCGAAGGTCGAGAATACGGTCGGCTCTCCGCTCATGGCAAAAGCTGGATGTTACGAAAGGCAGCATCGCAATTCAGGATATCCACCCGTTTGTTCGCGATACGCAGCGCCCCATCCACAAGCGCAAGATCGTGGCGCGCAGTCAGGGCTAACAACTGCTGCTCATCAAGGCGCGTTTCGACGTAGTGCATAGAGGTGTTGGTGACGAAGCGGTCGCCGTTCATCTCATCGACAAACGGGCGCTGAATAACGTGGTGACAGCGGCTTTTGGGTTTCTGGCTGAACGTCCGCGCACCATTCAACCGCTCCACTCGCAGTTTCAGCATGAACAGATCTTCATATAGCAGCGATGTGTGGTTGATCGGATCTTCCTGCTTATAGTCAAGCGGCATCCAATAGACACCATCAGGCAGCCAAAGCGACAACCATTCATCGTAACGCCCTTCATCCAGCATGCGCGCTTCGTCATAGATGAAATCGATCAGTTGGTCTTTGGAAACACTCATTGCTCCGCCTCCTGACCTGCGGCGTCATAGGTCATAAATTTCAACCAGGCATCAAACTGGTTCCGCATCTGTCGTTCGGTCGTGCCGTTATGAACAGCCTCTTTGGTGAAATCTTCGTCGTCTTCCAACAGGCGTTGAATATTGACCCACTCCATGCCGTTGGCATGCAGGCCTTCTTGCGCGCGTTCATACATTTCCAGATCATCATGGCCCACGATTGAGGTTGGCGCATTGATCATCCGGTTATACATCGCCGTTCGCGCCGTAAGCTCCTCCGGTGCCCCGACCAGGCGATAGATGTAGCTTTCCACGATCGTCTTATCGGCGGCCAGCGGGATAAAGACACGCAGCTGCTGGATCGGCCCCTTGATCATAATATTGGGGAAATAGACCGTGTTGTGGCGGTTTTCATCGAGGATCGCCTTGGCCTTTTCCTCGCCATAGCTTTCGGTCATCGATTCAAAATACCCCGGAATGGCGGAGTAGTTCGAGTGGATCGAATGGTTAACGCCTGTGTGCCCGTGCCCATTTGGCCACGTGCGAATGCCCATGCCCTCAAAAAACTCATAGGGCGACATGAACGGCGCGATGATCTCCATTGCCGGGGGTTTTGGCGCGTCGGCGGGCAGGTTCAGTTCTTCGTAAAGCTTCACCGCTGTGCCGGCGCTGCTTTCATGTGCGACCATCGGGTGGCAAGTGTCAGTCTGATTTTCGACCAACATTTTCCAGTTGCAATGATGCAGATAGCGCAGCGGCTGCCCCACCACTTCAAGCCGCCCTTCAGGGGAGCGATCAACCATATTGTCGAGTGAGCTTAGGCTATCACCAAAGAAGTCTTCAAAGCTGATGCCCGTCTCGGCAAGGCGTGCAAATATGAAACCACGATAGTTCCTTACCGCACCAACAGCTTTCATGCCCTTACCGCTGGCGGTGTCTTCCAGCCCCGTGCCTTCGTACCCTTTTTTCAATGGTATCGCGAGCAAGCACCCATCTGTCTTGAACGACCATGCATGATACGGACAGCGGAAAAACTTGCCCGTATTGCCCTGCCTGTCGATGACGATTTTTGTGCCCTTGTGCGGGCAACGATTGTAAAGAACATGAATGTCATCGGGCTTGTGGCGCACCTGAATAACCGGCTGGTCACCGATTTGGGTGGCAAAATAATCACCCTTTGCCGGGGTCTGGCTTTCGTGACCGACAAACACCCATGAGTTGGCAAAGACGTGCTCCATCTCAAGCTTGTAAACATCCTGATTGATGTAAACATCGCGATGCACCTGATTTGGGTGAACCAATGCGGCCGCTGCATTTGGGTTTCCGGCATAGCGTTCCATGATCAGATCTCCCCTAGATATCCAAAACCAGACGCGCAGATTTTGCGCGGCTTACGCAGATTTGCATGACGTCGCCTGCGGCACGTTCTGCTTCGCTCAACACCACATCGCGGTGGTCCGGCGTGCCGTCGAGCACATCACACTGGCAGATGCCGCAATCGCCGCGCTGGCAATCGTACATCACATCCACATCATTTTCTTCCAGCACATCGATGATGCTTTTCCCCGGTGGAATGGTGAACACAGAACCATCATTGATCTGAACTTCAAAGGCGGTATCGCCTTCCTGCGGGCTGGCCGCTTCGAAAAGTTCAAAGTGCACCTGATCGGCCGGGATGCCCGCAGCCTCTGCCCTGGCGCGTGCCGCATCCAGCAACCCGCGCGGCCCACAAATATACAGGTGCGCCGCGCCGACCGAGGCCATCACATCATCAAAGTTAAGCGCAGTGGCGTCGTCATCGCAATGCAGGTGAAACGCGCCCCCCCAGCTTTCGGCAAGCGCGGTGCGATAGGCCATCACATCTGCGCTGCGCCCTGCGTAATGAAAGGTAACGTCTTGCCCCGCTCCGCGCAGTTTTGCGGCCATGGAAATAAGCGGTGTGACGCCGATACCGCCGGCCAGAAACACACCCGGCGCGCCTGTCACGACGGCAAAATCATTCTTTGGCGCACCAAACGTAACCTGCGCACCTACAGTCAGCGCGTGCATGGCCTTTGACCCGCCCTGCCCATCATCTTCGCGCTGCACAGCAATACGGTATGAATGCGGGCCGTCAGGTGCCGGATCAAAAGCGATCAACGAATAGGCGCGCGTATCGCCTGCGATATCAAACTCCACATGCGCGCCCGGCTCCCACGATGGCAGAGCAGCACCATCCGCTCCGGCGACAACAAAGGTGTTTATACGGTCGGTTAACCGCGTGACCTCGGTCACGACGCCAGAAATCTTGTCCATGGGATCCTCCTACTTAAAAGAATATGAATTTTCATGTAATTTAGGTCAAGACAATTCTTTCGCCCACCTGCGCTGGCCAAAGCAGTGATCAGGTCAGGCTCAGCCCCGGCAAGCGGCCCTCTTTATGTTCGGCTTTGCAATGCTCGATAAAGGTTCTAATGGCGTTCACGCTTTCGGCCTCGGGCGAGGTAAGCAACCCCACCTGCATCGACCGCACATTTCCCTCCAAAGGGATGAACCGCAGCGGCTTGCCGTCGGGTGAGCGATCGTTGAGCGGGCGCACGTTGGCAATGGAAAACCCGATGCCATTGGCCACGAGGCTGCGCATAACAGCCATATCACGGGTACGTTCCCGTATTTCAGGCTTGGCCCCCGCGCTTCCAAAGAACGACATGAAGTACTCCGAACTGAACGGCAGGTCGAGCAGCACCATGGGGTGTGGCAACAGGTCTTTGACTGTCACGCTCTCACGCCTTGCGAGCGGGTGATCCTCGCAGAAAATCGCGTAGGGCGGCAGCGAGGCGATGGGTTGGAATTTCAGGTCAGGTGGCAAATCCAGGTCATAGGTCAGCGCGACATCAATCTCGCTCCGGCGCAGTTTGTGAAATATCTGCGCCTGATCCAACTCATATTGGCTAATCCGAACATCGGGATAAAGACGCTCAAAGCTCGCGCGGAGAGAGGGCACCGCCACCTGCGCAAAGGTCAGCAGCCCGCCAATGGACAACGGCCCCTGAACATTGCCCGATATATCGGCAGCCAGATCAACCAACTGATCGGCGCTCTCCAACACGACCTTGGCCTGCTTCAGCATTTGCCGCCCCGCCACCGTCAGTGACAGCCCCTGCGCATGATGGCGCACAAACAGCGGCAGGCCGTATTCTTTCTCCAACTGGGTAATCGCCGCAGAGATGGAGGGGGAGGAGACATTTACCTTTTCAGCCGCCAAGGCGATGCTGCCCATCTCACCGACCGCAACGAAATATTCCAGTTGGCGCAGCGTGAATCTCAGCATTATGTCTGACGACTTTCATTGGTTTTGCGGTGGCCTTGTGCCCCGCCGCTCTTACCATGCCGGCCCAAAGCTTTATGTGATACCCTCACCGGGCCAAGCCATTTTGGCCCGGTGGGCCAGATATCTCAATCGTCGCCAGGCACACCGTATGAAGGCGCTTCACGCGGGTCGAGCGCGCGTTGGATATAGGCATCTAGCTGAGGTTTATAGATGCTCCACGCCGTTGCGATGTTTTCGATGGGGCACCCTTCGGTCCAGTCGCACCGCAGGTCCGCTACAGGCCAACTGACCTTATCGGCAATCTGCATGCCTGCGGAGTGAACCGGGCCAGCCTCCCCCCCCGCGGCAAGGCCCGCGCGCATAGCCGCGATTAGCCTGTCGCCCAAGTGGCCTGATGCTGCCAGGAAGCCATCCACGATGGCCTGCGGGATGTCTTCATTTGCCAAAAGATTACCGCCAGAGGCGACATTCTCTGCCTGCGCCTGTGTCCAGATACCAAGCGAATTTGGGCCCGAATGAATGGCCGTTCGCCCCGCAGTATCCACCGCCAGCACCTGACGATATTCAATGAATTTTCCCCGTTCCTGCACCTGCGCAATCGCATCAGCGGCGGACAACCCCTGCCCCATCAGGTCAAGCGCCAAGGGCCCCAGGGTCGGGTCGGTGATATTTTGTGAAGCAACCGCCCCGACACCCGCCCGTGTGTACGAACAACGCGCCGCAACGGCAGGTGATGATGATGAGATGGCAACGCCGAACATGCCCGTTTCAGCGCAGCGGGCGACAAGTGAAAATGTCATTCCGGGATCACCGCCGTACCGTCAATTTCAACCAGCCATTCAGGCCGCGCAAGCGCCTGCACCACCAAACCGGTTGAAACCGGGTGCACACCCTTAATGTAAAGACCCATCGTTCGGTAAACGGCTTCGCGATGGCGCACATCGGTTATGTAGACCACAACCTTGACCAGATGTTCCATCTGTCCGCCGGCTTCTTCGATCAACTGCTTGATGTTCTGCATCACCTTGTGGGTTTGCGCGACGGGATCATGGCTGTCGAGATTAACCGCATCGTCAAGGTTTTGTGGGCATTGGCCGCGCAGCCAGACCGTTTTGCCACCCTGCGTGACCACAGCCTGACACAGATCATTGTCGAGGTTTTGCTCAGGGTAGGTGTCAGATGTGTTGAACTTGCGAATCCGGTGGTGCGCCATGTCGGCTCCTTCAAATATCTGGCAGGCCTTCGGACATGCGCGTCATGCCAACCCGCCGTGATTGCAGCACTCCTACGCAAGCACCGGTCCGGGCCGATAGGAAACAGGCAGCAGGGATAGCAAATTGTGCCCGCACTCAAAGCATGGCCTGCCTCATTCCTGCTTAGCTTGCCCCTAATACCTTGGCAAACATCCATTCGATCCTTCCCTTTAGGGCGAGCCTAAGCAGTGCTGAACGAATTTCTGTTTTCCCCCGAACCGACCTCCCCCTAGGGTGCACCAACAGACCCAAGTTGGAGAGCTATCGCGATGTCCGTGGAAAAAATTGATACGCTTGTCGTTGGCGCAGGCCAGGCTGGCATCGCCGCGAGCGAGCACCTTGGCAACCACGGGATTGAGCATGTGGTGCTGGAACGTGACCGCATCGCAGAGAAGTGGCGCACCGCCCGGTGGGATTCGCTGGTCGCAAACGGCCCTGCGTGGCACGATCGCTTTCCCAATCGCCCCTTTGATGACCCCGACTATGATGCTTTCATCCCCAAAGAGGACGTCGCGGATTATTTCGTCGATTACGTCGAGCAAATCAAAGCGCCCGTGCGCTGCGGCGTAGAGGTCACGCACGCCCGAAAAACAGACCGCAACACCTTTTTGGTCAAAACCAGCGCAGGCGATTTCGAGGCCAACCGCATCATTGCCGCGACGGGCGCGTTTCAGCACCCTGTCTTCCCGCAGATTGTACCCGCCGAAGAGGGCATTGAACAAATTCACTCCTATGACTACCGCAACCCGCAGCAATTTGGCGAAGGTGCCATTCTGGTGGTTGGCTCTGGTTCCTCTGGCTCACAGATTGCCGAAGAACTGATGGAATCAGGGCGGCAGGTGTATCTGTCCGTCGGCCCGCACGACCGACCGCCCCGCACCTATCGGGGGCGAGATTTTTGCTGGTGGCTGGGTGTGCTGGGCAAATGGGATATGCAAACCCCCGGCCCCGGCACTGAACATGTTACCATCGCCGTCAGCGGCGCAAAGGGCGGGCGCACGGTTGATTTCCGCCGCTTTGCTGCGGGGGGCATGCAACTGGTTGGGCGAACTGAAAGTTTCGCGGATGGCAAGCTGCATTTCGCAGGTGATCTTGCCGAAAACATTCGGAACGGAGACGCGAACCATCTGGCGCTGCTGGATGAGGCAGATGCCTATATTGCGCGCAATGGCCTTGACCTTCCCGAAGACCCGCAGGAGCGGAAACGCTGGCCAGACCCGGCCTGCCTGACCACCCCGATTGAGGCGCTGGACCTGAAAGAGGCGGGAATAACCACGATCATCTGGGCGACAGGCTTCACCGTTGATTACGACTGGCTTGATGTGGATACGTTCGATGAAGCGGGAAAGCCGCGCCATAAGCGCGGTATTTCAGAGGAACCCGGTGTTTATTTCCTCGGCCTTCCCTGGCAATCGCGGCGCGGATCATCGTTTATCTGGGGCGTGTGGCATGATGCAAAATTTGTCGCGGACCAGATCGCCATTCAGCATATGTATCTGGTCTATCAGCCCTCTGAACAAACGCGGGCGGCCCCGCCAAAGGGTTAGATGCGCGCACAGTCGCTCTATCAACGTCCACTATTCGGCTGTGTAATCTAATGAAAATCCCGACTGGGAAAAAGGCGCTTTGCCTGTTCCCGCGGGTGCCGCGCGCTGGATGGTTGCTTGCGGGGGCGCGGCGTATCATCCGCCTGAGGTAATGTTTCGCCCAGCGCATCATCCAGCGGATGCCCCAATTCGGAAAGATGGTGGGACATGTCCTCAACCTGATTGGCAATCAGGTGCACCACGATGCCTTCGCGCTGCAAATGCCCTGTCACACGCAACAACCGCCCCCCCATGACAACCCGGCGAAAGCGTTCGTAAACCTTGGGCCAGACAACCACATTGCTGACGCCGGTTTCATCCTCCAACGTCAGAAAAATAACGCCAGAGGCCGTGCCGGGCCGTTGCCGCGTTATGACCAGGCCACACACGCTCGTCCGTTTGAGCGGGGCTGTCGCGAGATTGGCATGGGGCGTAATTGCCCCCATTGACGGGCGCAAAAGTTCCATCGGATGCGCGCGCAGGGACATGCGCGTGGTGACGTAATCCTCCACCACCTCTTCGCCCAACTGCATGGTTGGCAAAATGACAGCCGGTTCAACCACACCTTCGCCATCGATCGGATCATTGAACAATGGCAGCGGAGAGCGGCTGCGGATTGCCTTGGCCTGCCAGATCGCATTGCGGCGGTTCAGGCCCACATCCAGAAACGCATCCGCCTCCGCCAGACGCTCCAACGTCGCGGGGGCGATGCTGGCCCGTAGCCATAATGCCTCAAGGTCCGGGTATCCGTTACCGCGCGCCGCAACGATCCAATCGGCATCTTCCTGTTTAAACCCCTTGATTTGCCGAAACCCCAAACGCAGCGACAGCGCGCCATCGGGGCGGCGTTCCAGCGTATTGTCCCATGCGCTGGCATTCACGCAAATCGGCCGGATCTCTACCTGATGTTCCCGCGCGTCCCTGACGATTTGTGCGGGCGCATAAAACCCCATTGGTTGCGAGTTCAGCAACGCACAGGCAAAAATCGCCGGGTGATGACGTTTCAGCCATGCGGATACATACACCAGCATGGCAAAGGCCGCCGCGTGGCTTTCGGGAAAGCCATATTCCGCGAAGCCTTCGATCTGGGAAAAACACCGCTCGGAAAAATCCTGATCATAACCATTGCGGCGCATGCCCTGAATGAATTTCTCCCGAAACGTGCCAATCGTTCCCATCCGCCGAAATGACGCGAGAGAGCGGCGCAGCTGGTCCGCTTCCTCAGGGGTGAACCCGGCGGCAACCACCGCAATCTGCATGGCCTGTTCCTGAAACAACGGCACGCCAAGCGTTTTGCCCAACACCTCTTTCAACTCACGGGAGGGAAAGCTGACCGCTTCAAACCCCTGCCGCCGTTTCACATAGGGTTGCACCATCCCGCCCTGAATTGGCCCCGGTCGCACGATGGCAACCTCAATCACCAGATCATAAAATTCGCGGGGTTTCATGCGGGGCAGGAAGTTCATCTGCGCCCGGCTTTCGACCTGAAATACCCCCACCGCATCCGCGACACACAACATGTCATAGGTTGCCTTGTCTTCCTGCGGGACCGTTGCCAGCGACAGGGTTTGCTTTTCATGCTCCCGCAACAAATCAAAAGACTTTCTCACGCAGCTGAGCATACCAAGCCCCAGAATATCGACCTTCAGGATGCCCAGCGCATCAATATCATCCTTGTCCCATTCAATGATCGTGCGGTCATCCATCGCTGCATTTTCAATCGGGCACAGCTCATCCAGCCGCCCTTTGGTGATCACAAAGCCACCAACATGCTGCGACAGGTGGCGTGGAAAACCGATAATCTCGCCGATCAGACGTATGGTCTGGGCCAGCCTGCGGTCTGTTGGGTCAAGGCCAAGTTCGCGGATGCGATCCGGGTCCGCGCCCCCGTCCGACATGCCCCAGATCTGGCCAGAGAGGCCCGACGTGACATCAAGGCTAAGGCCCATGACCTTACCCACCTCACGGATCGCCGCGCGGGAGCGGAAGTGAATGACCGTCGCGCACAAGCCCGCCCGGTGCCGCCCGTATCGCGCATAAATGTGCTGGATCACCTCTTCGCGGCGTTCATGCTCAAAATCCACATCAATGTCAGGCGGCTCCCCCCGGTGTTCGGACACGAACCGCTCCACCACCATGGTGATAACCTCCGGGCTGACATCGGTGATCCCCAAGAGATAACAAAGAATGGAATTGGCCGCAGACCCCCGCCCCTGACACAGAATGCCCTGACTGCGCGCGAACTGCACGATGTCATAGACAGTCAGAAAATACGCCGGGAAATTCAGCTTTTCGACCAGCGCCAGTTCCTTGGCAACCTGCGCTGTGGCCTTGGCGGTCGGCCCCTGCGGATAGCGACGCTTCAACCCCTCCTCAGCCAGCCGCGTCAGGCGCTGCTGCGGTGCCTCCCCCGCCGCGACCTCATCGGGGTATTCGTATGAAAGCTCCGCCAGGGTGAAACTACAACGCGTCGCGATCTCTACCGTACGTTTGATGGCACTGGGGTGGTTGCGAAACAGGCGGGCCATGTCGTCGTGGCCTTTAAGCCTGCGTTCCGCATTTGGCAGGGCACGGGCACCGATTTCGTCTATGGTGATATGCTCACGCATACACGTCAGCACATCAGCGAGCTGGCGGCGGCTGGCCCGGTGCATGAGCACATCGCCCACCGCCACCATCGGTGCCGCCGTCCGCCGCGCAAGGGCCGCGCAGGTGTTGAAATAGCTCTGATCACTGCCGTCGTATTGCGGTGCCGCGCCAAGGTACACAAACCCCGGATAGCACCGCTGCATGTCTTCTATGTGCCGCGCACAACCGCTTATGTTCTTACCCTGTGGCAAGGCAATCAGGATGCTGCCTGTGCACCCCTTTTCCAGATCATGCCGCTTTAGGTAGCATTCCCCCTTTGGGGCGCGGCGTTTACCCAATGTCAGCAAGCGCGTCAGGCGGGCGTATGCCGGGCGGGTACAGGGCAGCGCGACCCACTCGACCGGGCTGTCCGTCAGAACCAGGCGGCACCCGATAATCAGCTTTGGCAATGCCCGCTCTGCCCCGCACGCCTTGGGTCGCTCAATCGGCTGCGAGGCGCCAACGTCTTGTCGGGAACTGCTGTCGATTTCGCGTTGGGAGCGGATGGAAATGGCCTCATCAGCAACACGCGTTAATTCCTTGAGGGCACTATAGGCACGCACCACCCCTGCAAGCGAGTTGCGATCGGTGATGGCAACAGCCGTCAAACCCAATTCGGCAGCGCGGGTGACCAATTCTTCGGGGTGTGATGCGCCGGTCAGGAATGTGAAATTGCTGGCCGCGCATAATTCGGCATAGCTCACGCAAATTCCCCCTGCACATACCAGCCGGGGTTTTGCGGCGTATAAAACAGCCACAGGCGCGGGCCTTGCCCGGTTTCCACCCGCCAATAATCCCGCACGCCGGTCCGCCAGTTTTCATCCGCCAGCCACCATTCCGGCGCAATGCGTTCCGGGCCTGTTGCCCGCCTTATGGAAAACGTCATCCGCCGCCAACGGAACCGCACCGGGACATCCGCCCCCGTTCCGGCAATCGGCTCTGGCGGGAACAGGCACAAAGGCCGGGGGCGCAGAGTCGCCCATGCGCCGGACGGTTCGGAATAGGCCGCTGGGGCGATCAGGAAACCACGCTCAGGAATGTGGCTTTCGGCAGGCAGAAACCGCTGGATGTTCTCCAGACCGATGCGGGTGCCAAGACGTGTGATCAGATCACCCAAGGCATCCTGCCGAGAGGTTCTGACGTGGCTAAGCTGTTTTGCCGGAAGCGGTTCAACCTGCACGGCCTCCAGCCGGATTTGATCAATGCCATACCCCGCATCAATCTGATCCACGCCCCGCTCAAACAACGGCAGAATACGGTGCGCATCACGTAGCGGCTGCGCCAGCCGCAATTCAACATGCTGGTTTTCCTGGTCGACGCGGCGCGCTGTCAACGTCAACACCCGCGCCCCGGTTTCATGGGTTTTGAGCGTCTCACATACCCTGTCCAGCAACCGCGCCGCCGCCGCCATCACATCCGCAACCAGACCAATCGGCTCGGGAAATGACATTCGCACACCATAATGCGGCGGCTCCGACACAGGTGAAACCTGTTCAGGTTGAAGGCCAAGCGCCTGATCCAACCGGATCATCAGGTCAGGGCCAAACCGGCGCGTTAACGGTGCGCGGGCGGTGGTCGTCAGATCCCCGACCGTTCGCAAGCCAAGCCTTTGCAGAGCAACATCGGTCTTCTCATCGAGCCGTAACGCCGCAACCGGCAGCGCCCCTAGCGCCGCGAGCATATCGCCCGCAGGTGCGATCCCTTCGCGGTGATGCGCCAAGGCCCACGCCGCCCCGCGCGTATCTGCCAGCCCGATTTTCACGGCAAGCCCCGCACGGGTAAGGTGATGGCGCATGTCGGCCAACATCTCCGCCTCCCCCCCGAACAGATGCGAGGCCCCGGTCACGTCCAGAATCAGCCCGTCATCCCCCTCCAGCCCCACCCAGGGGCAATACCGTGTTGCCCAGCGCCGCAGCGCGTTCTGAAAGCGCGCACATTCATGCACATCCACCGGCCTGCTGTGCAGGTCAGGGCAAAAGGCACGCGCATCAGAATATGACATCCCCCGCTGCAAGCCCTGCTGCATGGCCAGCGCATTCACACAATAAAGACGATTGGTGTTGTGGCTTATCTTTGTCAGAGCAAAAGGCGCATCCACCGGGCGCACCCTTAGGGCGTGGTCACTGGCCAGCCTTGGAAACCACAAAGATACGACGCGCCGATTGATCCCATCGAACATTCCAGGCCCCTAATGTTCCCGATTTGTTCTTAATAAGTTCCCACCGCTGAAGAGTCGACTCCTCACCGTCAAAAACAGGCTCACAACGCCAACGCGTTTCGGCAGCATTGCTTCCCATATCCATGGGAATGACCGCGAGCGCAGTTGATTGCCCGGCCTCTGCCGCCAGTTGCAACCGCCGCCCCGCTGTCAGGCCAACTGGTTTGCTAAGTTCCATCACCACCAAGGGTGTTGCCCCTGATCGCAGGGCGTCTTCGGCCCCTGCGAGGGCCTCATTCTGGTCCTGGGTCAACACAAGGATCACCCGCTCTGGCCCGAGAAACCCGGCAAACCCCGATGGGTTGATCGTATCGGCACGCCATTTTTCACGCACCCACAAGATCGGACCATTCCCCTGCGCGCCCAGCGCAAAGGCAAATGAATATGCCGCTTGGCCGCAGACCTCATGGGCGCGATTCGGCTTGAGCGGGTAAATGGGGCTTATGTCTTTGAGCATCACTTCGCGTGTGGCTGTTGGCTCTGCCGCAAAGGTACCACAAGTCGATTTGCGTCAAAAGCATTTAACATGAACAAAAAGCGAACAAAATCGCCTTGCCGACACCCCGGATGACCAAACCTGCGCGGCACGCTCCCGAAGTGATCAAGGGAAAGCGCCGCACAGGCCCTGTTTCAACCTGATAAATTATGCTCATCCATCACACACGAAACCAACAAAAGTGCATGACAAAAGGCCTGCCCGCCACATTCAGGCAGGCCCCAGCCCCCCTAATCGGCTGCTTGGGTAAGCTCCTCACGTGGTCCGAAAAATTCGAAATGCACCTGCGAGGCCGGAATGCCCCATTTCAGCAGATCCTGATAGATCTTGGTCATAAACGGTTTAGGACCACAGAAATAATAATCTGAGTCACGCTCTGGCGCGAGCGACTCGATCAGCCCGGCATCCACAAAGCCCGTTGAGCGGTTCCCGTCGCGTTTGCGGTCATCTGTTTCAGGGTCGCTATAGCGATAATGAACTGACAGGTTTTCATGGCTCTCCGCCAGTGCATCCATCGTGCCCCTGAACGCCTGAACATCCTCATTCAGGCAACCGTGGATGAGGACGACCTTCCGGTCAGGCATCGCAGCAAGCGTGGATTTCAGGATGCTCAGAATGGGCGTAATACCAATTCCCGCGGCCAACAAAACCAGTGGGCGTTCATGTTTGTCATTCACATCCAGGAAAAACGAACCGCATGGCGCTGCAAGCTCCAGCGTATCGCCCCGTTCCATTTTGTCATGCAGCACGTGCGAGACATAACCATCAGGCTCGCCCAGATCCGCACCAACCTCCCTTTTCACGCTGATACGGAAAAAGCCCTGCCCGGCAACGTCGGACAAACTGTAATTTCGCATGGTGCTTGAGCCGTCTTCAGTCGGCAGGCGCAAGGTCACATATTGGCCCGGCAGATAGTCTGGCAATTCACCATTGTCTTCGGGCGTGAGATAAAATGAGGTGATGTTGTTACTCTCAAGCTCCTTACGATCAATTTTAAAGGTTCGGAACCCTTCCCAGCCGCCTGTCTTTTCCGCGTTTTCCTTATAAATCTGTTGCTCACGGCCAATCATAATGTCGGCCAGGAAGCCATATGCCTCCCCCCAGGCGTTAACGATCTCATCTGTTGCACCTTCACCCAACACCTCACGAATGGATGCCAGCAGGTTTTCACCAACAATCGGATAATGCTCCGGTTTGATCTGCAGGGAGGCATGTTTATGGGCGATCAGTTCAACCGCCCCGCCAAGCACCTCCAGATTATCAATGTTTGAGGCATAGGCACATATTGCAGCCGCCAACGCGCGCTGTTGCGTGCCGCCCGTCTGGTTTGCGGTGTTGAAAAAGGGCGCAACCTCCGGGTTATGGGAGAACATTCTCGCATAGAAATGTCTGGTCAGCGTTTCGCCGTGCTCGTTCAAAATAGGAGCGGTTGATTTCACGATGTCTTTGGTTTGCTGAGAGAGCATAACGAGGGCCTTTCTTAATTTGCATACAAAATGCGAATTAAAAGCGACAAGTCGGATTTGCAACCTGTTTTGACACGCTGCTGGCGGCATCATGACGAATGGAGATACGCTGCGATCACGGCGCAAGATCTTGCCCGGCGGATGCCGAAAAGTGAGATTTGGCCCCCGTCAACGCTGGTAATGAGGCGGCTTCGTTAATGCACCAATGCCGCCGCCACCCGCGCCTGCAAAGCGGGGATCACATCCTGCTCAAACCACGAATTTTGCTTTAACCACCGATTATTACGGGGGCTTGGGTGCGGCAGGATAAGTTTCCGTGGCCACAGTTTCTCCCACGATTTCACAGCGTCGGTTACCGTGGCTTTGGCGTATTCGGGCGCGTGCCAGTCGATCGCATAACGGCCAATGATGATCGTCAGCTCAACGGCCTTGAGTTCTTCCAAAACACGCGCGCGCCATGTTGTCGCGCATTCTCGCCGGGGGGGCAGATCACCGCCATTACCCGTACCCGGAAAGCAAAACCCCATCGGGACAATCGCAAGGGCGTCGGGGTCATAAAATGTGTCACGATCAACACCCAACCACGACCTGAGGCGGGTGCCTGAGGGATCATCAAACGGGATTCCCTTATGATGGGTGATCCTGCCCGGTGCCTGCCCAACAATCAGGATTTTGGACCGCGCATTGAATTGAAAAATCGGTCGCGGCCCCAACGGCAGATCACGACAAACAGCGCATGCACGAATTTCTCGCTGCAAAACGGTCACCTGATCCGACATGAGTTCCTCCCAACAGATCTGAACCGCGACCGCTCGCAACTCGAACCGCAAACATCGCCTGAAGACTGTGACGGCTCACCAAGTGAATACAAGCCCCTCGGCTGCGCGGGCAAAACCTGACAAGACTAACCGCAATCCAGCATTTGAATTTCCCTGCCTTTGCCCCCAGATTGCCTCCAAGCAACATGAGGGTCCAGATGACCACGCCAATCGCCTTTGACAACAGCTATGCGCGCCTGCCCGAGCGGTTCTACAGCAAACAAGGGCCAACGGCGGTGGCTGCGCCTTCGCTGATCCGCGCCAATGCAGGTTTGGCAACGCGGCTGGGTATTGACCCGACAACGCTTGAAACGCCAGAGATGATCGCCGCACTGGCAGGAAATGGCACCCCGGACGGCGCAGAACCACTGGCGATGGCCTACGCAGGGCATCAGTTCGGTGGATGGAACCCGCAACTCGGCGATGGACGTGCGTTGCTGTTGGGGGAGGTGCTTGCCCCGGACGGGGCGCGGTTTGACCTTCAGCTAAAGGGGTCCGGCCCAACCCCCTATTCCCGCTCCGGCGACGGGCGCGCGCCCTTGGGTGCGGTGTTGCGCGAATATGTCGTTTCCGAAGCCATGGCCGCACTCGGCGTACCCACCACACGCGCGCTGGCAGCCGTCGCAACAGGTGACCCGGTTTATCGGGAACGCCCGCAACCCGGTGCGGTATTAACCCGTGTGGCCGCCAGCCATATCCGCGTTGGCACGTTCCAGTTTTTCGCTGCGCGCGATGATGCTGAAGGGCTGCGCCTGTTGGCAGATCATGTAATCGCGCGGCATTACCCGGATGCAGCGGACGATGTCAGCCCTTATCTCTCGCTGCTGAAATCAGTTGTTCGCGCCCAAGCGAAACTGATCGCAAAGTGGATGGCCCTTGGGTTTATCCATGGTGTTATGAACACCGACAATATGACCATCAGCGGAGAGACAATCGACTATGGCCCCTGTGCGTTCATGGATGTTTACCACCCTGAAACCGTGTTTTCATCCATCGACCAGCAGGGGCGGTATGCCTATGTGAATCAAGCCCGCATCGGGCAATGGAATCTGGCGGCATTTGCGCAATCTCTGCTCGACATTCTGCCCGGAGAGGGCGACGCGAAGATTCAGGAAGCGCAGGCAGCAATCAACGAATTTCCCGCCCTGTTTCAGGCAGCCTGGCTTTTCGAGATGCGTCGCAAGATCGGCATTCAGGGCGAACAGGAAGGCGACGCGGCGCTGATCAATGATCTGCTCTCCATCATGGCGGAGGCAGAGGCCGACTATACCCTGACGTTCCGCGGGCTTGCCGATGGGCGTGCCGCCGCTCAATTTGCGAACGCAGCCCCGTTTGATGAATGGGTCAAGAAGTGGGAGGCGCGCGGCGGCGGTTTCACCGAAACCCTGGCACGTGCAAACCCCCTTTACATTCCGCGAAATCATCGCGTCGAGGCCATTATCGCAGCCGGGCTGGCGGGGGATTTCGCGCCCTTTCACGACATGGTCGATCTGCTTGCCTCACCCTTTACAGAGCAACCGGGGCGAGAGGTTTACGCCCTGCCACCCCAGCCGAACGAAGTGGTGCAACAGACGTTCTGTGGTACATAGCTCAGGTGAGATCGGGCGTGTCAGGTTCCACACAAAAAGCAGACGCGCCCGCAGGTGCCTACGCACCGATTACGGTTTGATCGCACTCATCCGGTAATATGTCAGCGAGAAAAAGAACCGCCCCTGTCGCGCAAGTTCAACTTGCTCATCAAACCAGGCCTTTGTTTCACTGGCTGGCATGTGACCGTTATCGGAAGCATATCGCGACATCAGGTGCATGAGCATAAAGGCGATGCCATCAGGCCTCAGTGTTGTGTCACAAAACGTAAAGGGTTCAATCTCGACGCCCGTAAACCCCGCGTCCTTTGTCAGCCTTGGCCAAAGCCGGGCCACACAAGCCTCTGTGTAGTGATGGTCCCAAGCCGCTTGAACGCGCCTCATGCGCGCATCGTCTTCAGAAAACCAGTCTAATGTCCTGAACCCCGTATCAACCGCGACAAACCGGCCGCCGCTGCGCAAAACGCGATAGGCTTCGTTTATGGCAGCGGGGATATCAGGAAGATATTCAAGCACTTGCACCGCGACCGCCTTATCGGCCTCGCCCGCCGCCATCGGGATCGCATCAGCCAGCCCGCCCTGAATTTTCACTGCGGGAAAGCCTGCACAACGCCTTGCCGCAGCGGCGCGCATGTCTTCGCTCGGTTCGATTCCGATGGCCTTTCCCGCCTGCCCGATCGCGCGTGCGATCTCTTCGGTCAAAAGGCCATTTCCACAACCGACATCGACAACCGTGTCACCTTCGGAAAGATGAAGCGCATCAAACGCCATACGCCGGCGGCGGCTAACATCGCCCCCCTGATATGCAATTTCGAGCAACGCGGTTGTGTCTTCATCAAACCTGAGCATTGTTCGATCCTATCGGGGTCGCGGAAAAATTGAAGCCCTATGCCACCGCCCGGCATCACTCCGGTCCCGTGCCCTCACGTCGCTCTCACGCCGTCCGCTGCCCACAATGAAAGGCAGAGCACGTGAAAAGGTCAAACAACCCCACGCTGCATCCCCCATTCATCGCATTGCGGGTTTCGCGGTGATCAGAACTGGCTAATGTCGCGTCATGCGATGTTTGATTCTTTGTTGTGTACTGGTGCCGTTGCTTTCCCTTTTTGGCGAAACCGCAGCCGCGCAAACGGGGCAGCGTGCCTATGCCAGTGATGAGGCCGCAAAGCTGTGGCGCGGTGTTGGTGTTCTCAGCCTTGATGGAAGCGTATGCACCGGCTCATTAATCGCGCCAGACCTTGTTTTGACAGCCGCGCATTGTGTGGCCGACTACGAGACGAAAACCATTCTCCGCCCGGCGCAGGTCAAATTCTATGCAGGGGTGCGCGATGGCAGCGCGACGGCGATACGCAAGGCAGTGCGCATTGCCATTCACCCCGGTTATTTCGCGGCCAAGGGAGGATATTCCGAGGCCCGCATCCGAACCGATGTGGCTCAGGTTCGCCTAGACAGGCCCATCGCCGCCAAAGACGCGCAAACCTATCGCATCACCTACACGCCCGACATAGGCGCCCGCATTGCCCTCGTCAGTTATAGCGGTGAGCGGTTGGAGCGTGTTTCAGTGCAGGCCCCGTGCCGCCTTCTGGAACGCAAGACGGAGTTTCTGCGATCCTCCTGCGAAAGCGATCCGGGGGCATCAGGCTCACCCATTTTCGAAATACGGTCCAACGGCGATGCCCGCATAGTGGCGCTGAACACTGGCACGCGAACGCGCAAGAACCAACGCTCCGCCCTCGGGCTGACGCTTGATCACGTGCGCGATTGGCTGGCGACAGGCGGGGCGGCCCCTATTGCCAATGGGTTCAAACGTGTGAAGCCGGCCTCTGGCGGTTTCAAAACGGTGAAACCATGAGGGGGCTACTGCTTGTCTTGTTGATGCTGCCGTCTCTTGCTGTGGCTGAGGGGCGCGTGATGCTGGGTGCCCATGAACAGGACGAATGGCGCGCGGTGGGCCGCCTGAATACCGGGTCTGGTTTTTGCACCGCCACATTGGTCGCACCCGATCTGGTCGTGACGGCGGCACACTGCCTTTATGCGCGGCGAACAGGGGTGCGCTTGCAGGCAGAGCGTGTTCACTTTGTTGCCGGTTATCGCCTGCGGAAATTTGCGGGCCACGCGCGCGCCGAGCGGCTGACCGTTCACCCGGAGTATCAATACGCACAACGCGTCAACGCCAAGGGGGTTTCAACCGACCTCGCGTTGGTAAAGCTCTCCGGCCCGATCACCGCAACGCCTTTTGCGGTGGCACCGGACGTTCGTGTGGGCGACCCTATCGTGATCCTGTCCTATGGGCGCGACCGGCCTGAAATTCCCTCCATACAATCGCCATGCCATGTCATCCGTCGGGTGGGGGGCGTTTTGGTGATGGATTGTGATGTCACCTATGGCGTTTCCGGTGCCCCCGTTTTTCGGCGCATGGGTGGAGAATGGCGTATTGTGGCCGTCGTTTCAGCGATGGGGACGGAAAAAGGGCGCAATGTCGCCTATGCCGTAGCCCTTGATCAGGCCATGGGCGCGGTGCTGGCCGCCCCCTGATTTTTTTTGCACTTGTCCCCTCTTGAAGCGCAAAACAGCGTTCCTACATGAAATTCACCGGATGCCTCGGAGAGGGTCCGGCGACTATCCGTCGGTTCGTCCCAAGGTGGGAGGGCCGCACATAAATATCGCTTCTAACGGAGGATACCGCATTATGCGTACCTATGACCTTTCCCCGCTCTATCGCTCAACCGTGGGCTTTGACCGTTTCGCCAGCATGTTGGACAATGTCCTGACAGGCGATGCCGCCCAACCGAGCTATCCGCCCTACAACATCGAAAAAGTCTCTGACGATGCGTACCGCATTACGCTGGCGGTTGCCGGATTCGGTCAGGATGACATCGACATCGAAGCCCGCGAAGGCGTGCTTGTTGTGAAGGGCGCTCACAAGTCACAGGGTGAAGATAGCCCGACTTACCTGCACCGCGGCATTGCAGAGCGCGCTTTTGAGCGCCGCTTCCAGCTTGCCGACCACGTGCGCGCCACCGGTGCCGACATCGTCAACGGCCTGCTTCACATCGAACTGATCCGCGAGGTGCCCGAGGCACTCAAGCCGCGCAAGATTACGATTGGCGGTGCCAAAGCGATCGAAGGCAAAGCCAGCCGCAAACAAGCCGCTTGAGACTGATCGCGATATGAATGACGAACGCGCGCCGGGAAACCGGCGCGCGTTTTGCCTTGAAGTGCCAGCCGAATGAATAGTTGTAACCCGCATCAACCCATCTAGGCCCCATCACAGGGCCGGGCCGACGGCACAACGATCTTCTTGCGACACTCCCCCGCTTGACCCGCACCCACACCCCGGCTACGCCGCAGGTTATGGCACAACCTCCTATTCTGACCCTCGATGATATCTCCCTCGGCTTCGGCACGAACCCGCTTTTCCAAGGCCTTGGCCTTGGGATCAGTGCGGGCGAAAGGCTGTGCCTTGTGGGGCGCAATGGAGCCGGAAAATCCACACTGCTGAAAGTGATTGCCGGGCTGATCGAACCTGATGGTGGCACGCGTTTTACCCAGCCAGGGGCCAGAATTGCCTATCTGCGGCAGGAACCTGATTTTACCGGGTACGAAACATTGGGTGCCTTTGCCGGTGCCGACCTTGATGCCGCAGAATATTACAAGGCCGAAATGGCGATGGAAGGCCTGGAGGTTAAGGCTGATGCCGACCCGGCGACCGCTTCGGGTGGTGAAAAACGTCGCGCCGCGCTTGCCCGCACGCTGGCGGCGGAACCTGATCTGATGCTGTTGGATGAGCCGACAAACCACCTCGATATCGGCGCGATTGAATGGTTGGAAAACCATCTGGCTGAAACGCGCACCGCCTATGTACTGATCAGCCATGACCGTCGTTTCCTTTCACGCCTGACACGCGCAACCATCTGGATCGACCGGGGGGAAGCCCGCCGTGCGCCCATAGGCTTTGATGGGTTCGAGGACTGGCGCGACAAGACGCTGGAAGAGGAACGCGCCCAACGCCACAAACTCAACCGTCTGATCAAGGCAGAAGCCCGCTGGGCCGTTGAGGGGATATCAGCACGGCGCAAGCGCAACATGGGCCGCGTGCGCCGCCTTGCTGACCTGCGTTCCGAACGCAAGGCGCAGATCGCGGAAACCGGGCGGGCCGCCATGGCGCTCAGCTCTGGCACCCAATCGGGCAAAATGGTCATTGAGGCAAAGGGCGTTGCCAAATCGTATGGCGGGCGCACTTTGTTTGCGCCGTTTTCCACCCGGATCGCCCGCGGCGACCGTGTTGCGCTGGTCGGCCCGAATGGCGCGGGCAAAACAACACTTTTGAATATCATCACAGGATTGGCAGAGCCGGACGAGGGCACTGTCAAACTTGGCACCAACCTTGAAATTGCACGGTTTGACCAGACGCGCAGCGCGCTGGACCCTGAAAAATCCCTCTGGGAAACTCTCACAGGGGGGGAACTGACCGGGGCAAAGGGTGGCAATGATCAGGTCATGGTGCGCGGTCGTCCGCAGCATGTTGTAGGCTATCTCAAAAGCTTCCTGTTTGACGAAGGTCAGGCCCGCGGCCCTGTCTCTGCGCTTTCGGGCGGGGAACGCGCCCGGCTTTTGCTGGCCGGAATCATGGCGCGGGAAAGCAACCTTCTGGTGCTTGATGAGCCAACGAACGATCTCGACATAGAAACGCTCGACCTGTTGCAGGAATTGCTGAGCGAATACGACGGCACAGTGCTGCTTGTCAGCCATGACCGCGATTTCCTCGACCGGGTCGCAACCTCCACCATTGCACTCGAAGGCGACGGCCGTGCGGTTGAATATGCCGGGGGCTGGACAGATTTTCGCGCCCAACGTGGCGAAGTGGGCGCCGATGCCAGCATCGGCCGCAAGCGCGGGAAATCGGCACCAAAGCCGGTTGAGAAAGCCCCCAAGCCAGCGAAAAAACTGACCTTCGCGGATCAACGCCGCCTCGACACCCTGCCCGCGGAAATCGACCGTCTTGGCATCGAAATCGCCAAGCTAGAAGAGTTCATGGCCGACCCCGAGCTTTACACCAAAAGCCCGGCAAAATTTGAAAAAGCGTCCCTCGCC